>NZ_JBAGKF010000002.1:0-902768 GCF_037034185.1 Amycolatopsis sp. VC5-11
TGCCGTGCCGTGCCGTGCCGTGCCGTGCCGTGCCGTGCCGTGCCGTGCCGTGCCGTGCCCGCAACAGCTGCTCATGCCCCTTGCCCGGAGTCCGCGAATGCCGACGCGGCTTCCAGCCGGCATCAATACTCCCGAGAACCCAGCCGTGCGCTGCTAGCCCCTCAGCCCTGCGCGCCCTCTGCTCACGCGCATCCCACGCACCTGCGCCGTTGCGACCACCAGCCTTTCCCCAGCCACACCCCTCGTGCCAAAGCTCCCCGCCCAACCCCCCACGCCACTACGGCACCTCGCACCTCGGCCACCCCTCCGCCGAATATCCGCCTCACTCGAACGACGGAGCCCCGCCCATCCACCCACGCCCTCCACCACCCCCGCGCCACGATGATGTCCGGCAGCCCGATGAGAAATGTGACCCAGATCACTCATTTTAGAGAACCGTAAGCGCGGAGGTGGCGTCTTGCCGGGTGTGAAGCACAAGCCACCCAGGGAGCCGGACGAGGAACGCCTCCTCCGGCGCACCGCCCGCGGTGATCGTGCGGCGTTCGAAGAGCTCTACCGCCGCACCTCGCCGTGGCTCGCGATACGCCTGCGGCACCGCTGCTCCGATGACCAGATCATCGCGGAGGTGATGCAGGAGACCTACCTCGCCGTGTGGCGCGCCGCGGGTTCTTTCGCGGGCGTCGTCGCCGGCGGTTCCGCCGTGGGCTGGGTGTGGACGATCGCGGTACGCCGGCTCATCGACGCGTTCCGGCGGCGGGCGCATCACGCGCATCCGCCGCCCGGGGTGCACGAGTCGCTGTCCGCGCCCGCCGCCGAGGAGGAGGCGCTGGCGAGCACGGTCGGCGATTCGGTGGGCGACGCCTTGCGCAGTCTCGCGCCCGAACTGCGCGAGGTCTTGCAAGCCATGGCGCTCGACGGATTGTCGGTACGGGAAACCGCGATCCTGCTCGGCTTGCCCGAGGGCACGGTCAAAACCCGGGCCCGCCGCGCCCGGATCGCGATGCGGGAGGCGTTGTCGTGAAACCAGGACTGTCTGAAGGAGGTCAAGCCATGAACCACGTATCCGACCGGATGCTCGCCGGCTACGTCGCCGGCCAGGACCTGCCGGGCGACGAGGCATGGGCGATCGAAGGGCACCTGGAGAACTGCGCGCAGTGCCGGGCGCGGCTCGCCGGCGCGTCCACCGCCGAGGTGACCGGTCTGCTCGACACCGTGTGGGCCGGGCTGGAACCGGACCTCGCCCAGGCACCGCAGCCGATGCCGCGCCGGGCCGCGGCGTGGCTGCATTGCTGGGCGACTCCGGTGATGATGCCGTGGCTGTTGATGGTCCTCGTGGTCGGCGCGCTGTCGGTCTACCTCGACCGGTCATTGCACGACGGGCTGTCGTTCGTGCAGCTGCTTTCCCCGGTGCTGCCGGTCTTCGGGGTGGCGGCGGCGTGGACCCGCGGGCTCGATCCGTCGTACGAACTCACCGCGGCCACCCCGCGCGCCGGGCTGGAGCTGATCCTGCGCCGGACCACCGCGGTCGTGGTGCCGATGCTGGCGGTGCTGCTCGCCGCCGGCTGGCTGGTCGGCGCGCGGATGGGATTCGGGCTGCTGCCGAGTCTCGCGTTCACCACGGGGACTCTCGCGCTCGGCACGTTCATCGGCGTCGCCTGGGCGGCGTCGATCCTGGTCGGTCTGTGGCTCGGCGCGCTGGTGGTGCCGAGCGTCGCGTTCGGGAGCTCGGTCCTGCTGCAGGACGTCGCCTGGCCGGGCTGGCTGGCGGCCGCTGTCGTCGCGACCGTGTTCGTAGTGCTTCGCCGGAACACCTTCACGCAGCTTGCTGCGCATCACTGACGGAAACGAGAGGGGACACCGATGCGGGCTGTGGAAGCCGCCGAGGTCGCTCCGGCGACCTACGCCTGGGAAATCCAGGCACAGGGACTAAAAGTGCGGGTCGGCCGCAAAAAGATGGCGGTCGACGGCCTCGACCTCGCGCTCGGCACGGGCGTGCACGGGCTGCTCGGGCCGAACGGTGCGGGCAAGACCACCTTGATCCGCACCCTGGCCACGGTGCTGCGGCCGACGGAAGGCAAGCTGGCGCTGCTCGGAGAGCCCGTCGGGGGGCACTTCGACCAGCGCGGCCTGCGCCGCCGGATCGGCTATCTGCCGCAAACCTTCGGGTACTACAAGCGGTTCACCGTCCGCGAGTTCGTCGAATACATGGCGTGGCTCAAGGAAATGCCCAAGCACGAGGTGCCGGGCGCGGTCCAGCGCGCGATCGAACGGGTCGGTCTCGCCGAACGCGCCGGGGACAAAATGAAGACCCTGTCCGGCGGCATGATCCGCCGGGTCGGCATCGCGCAGGCGATCGTGAACGACCCGGTGGTCCTGCTGCTCGACGAACCGACCGCCGGGCTCGATCCGGCGCAGCGGCTGCGTTTCCGGGAGCTGCTGCAGGAAATCGGCAGGGACGCGTCCGTCGTCGTGTCCACCCACCTGGTCGAAGACGTCGCCGCGGCGTGCTCGGACGTCCTCCTGTTCGCCGACGGGAAGCTGGTTTTCCAAGGCACGCCAGCCGATCTGGCCTCGGCGGGCAGCGAGGCAGACGTCGGCGACAGCCCGATCGAGCGCGGCTATTCGGCGCTGCTCGGCCACGCACAGGGAAAGGGGTCCTGGTGATGAGCGTGTTCCGGATCGAACTCCGGCGCACCGTCGCGCCCTGGGTTCCCGTCGCGATGCTCGTGATCAGCCTGGGACTGCTGCTGTTCTCGCGCGGGCCGTGGAGCCACGGCTCCGCGGCCTGGAACGAGACCTGGCTGACCGCGGTGCGGTGGCCTCGCTATCTGCTGGTGCTGATGTGGCCGATCATCGTCGGAGCCGCGGCGATCCAGGGCATGCGAGATGCCCGCGCGGGTGTCGTCGAACTGTTCGGCTCCACGCCCCGGCCCGCCGGGCAGCGAGCCGCCAAGCTCGGCCTGGCCCTCGGTCTCGCCGCGGCCGGGGGCTATCTGGTGCTCGTCGCCGCCGGGGTCGGGCAGGTCGTGGCGACGGGCGGATTGTTCACCACGGCGTGGGTGATGCAACTGGCGCTCGGGGTGCTGTCCGTGCTCGCCGGTGTCGCGCTCGGGCTCGGCGTCGGGCGGCTTCTGCCGTATCCGATCACCGCGCCGGCGCTGGCCGTGCTCGTGCTGGCAGTCGGCCTCTTCACGCAGGTGTCGGGAGTGAACGGGATGGCACCGAACGCGGTGGCGTTGCTGGGGATCGGGCAAGTGGAGCCGCATGGCCCGTTCGATCTGCCGAAGCCCGCGGTGGAGATCGGGCAGCTGGCCTGGCTGCTCGGGATCACCGCGGCCGGGATCGTGCTGCTGCTGGCCCGTTCGGCGCGGATCCGGGTGCTCGCGCTGCTCCCAGTGGGGGCCGGGCTGGCGGTGGCTTTGCCGCTCTTCCCCGCGTCGTCGGCCGAAAACTACGTCGCGGACGAGACGGCAGCCGCTCTCGTCTGCGACGGTCCGGTGTGCGTGACGCGCTTGCACGAGGCCTGGTTGTCCACTGTGGCCGGTCCAGGCAAGGAAGTCTTGCAGCGCCTGGAGAAACTGCCGCAACACCCGACTCGGGTAGTGGAATCGACAGAGCCGTACCGGGACAACAAGGTGGGCCCGCGAGATCCGTCCGAGGTGCTGATGCAGAAGGACAACTACGTGTTCTACGGCAAAAGCGGCCCCAGCCTCACCATGACGCTGCTTCGCGGTGCCGGGACAACGCAATGTCACGCGGCGTCCTACGGAGGTGAGCGAAACGACCGGGAGGACGCCGCGCGCTGGGTAATGGCGCAGTGGCTGGCCGGCTCGTACTCTCCGCCGTCTTCGCGCGCAGAGTTTCAGGCCTGGACGGACCCAGCGTGGGCAGCCCTCAAAGCAGTACCAGAGCCGGAGCAGACCGCCCGCGTGGCCGCCGCTCGGCAACTGGAACTGACCTGCACCGGTGACCCATTGAAGGTCCTCATGGAAGGTGCCCGCTGATGCGGTGGACAGCGCTGTACGCGCGTTCGCGCCACCTCGCAGTGTCGCTGGCGGCGGTGTTGCTCTGTGCCGTCGTTCTCCCGCCGCTGCTGGGCGACAACTGGGCGACGCTCTTCGCGACCTTCACCCTCGGTGCCGCGGTCGCGGTGGCAGGCGTGGGTCTCAGCGGACAGGACATCGACCTGGACCGCACGGCCTCTTTCCGCTGGCCGCCCCGACGGCTCGGGCACCTGCTGCTGATCGGTGCGGTAGCCGGTGGAGTAATGATTGCGGCACAAGGCTTTGTCGACCATCCCATGGAATCCGGCTGGATCCTCCGCAACGCAGCCGGGCTCATCGGCCTGACCGGGCTGGCGGCCACGCTGTTCGGCGGCCAGTTCGGCTGGACGCTGCCCTTGGGCTGGGCGATGACGGCGATGTTCGTCCCGAGCGCCGTCGGCCAGGCCTACGACTTCGTGGCTTGGCCGATGGCGACGGCAGCCTCCGCCGCAGCGTGGTGGACGGCCGGGCTGCTGTTCGCGGCGGGAACGGCGGCGTACACGGTGGCGGGTGCGCGCAGATGAACCAGCGGAACGTCGAGCCGGGCGCAGTCCCGTCCCTCCCCCGGGCAGGGGCGGGACTGCGGACCGGCGCGGCGTCAGACGTTCCGGTTGTTCGGCTTCACCTCCAGCGGCTCGCGGTCGGGATCTTCGATGCCGAGGCTGATGATCCGTTGCGGGTGAATGCGGATGACGGCTCCGTCGAGGTGACCGTCCGGTTCGAAGGCGTCCGGCACCGCTTCCGCCCGGCCGCGGATCTCCAGGCAGCGGATGCGCATGGGGCTTGTCGAGGGCTGGTCGTCGATCACGATGGCGACCTGGCCGTTGTCCTCGACGTTGCGGTATTTCCGGCTTTTCGTGAGGTGGTACCCGGACACGTCGATCGTCTGCGTCTCCGGGTTCCAGGTGAACGCGACCGGGCTGACCTGCAGAGTTCCGTTCGGCTGCTGAGTGGCGACCCGGGCCAGCGGCTGGGTGGCCAGGTAGGTGAGTTCCGCTTCGGTGAACATGCACCTACCGTGCAAGTTCAAGCTTGCTTGAAGTCAAGCGCACGCGGGGAATCACGTGCTCGGCGAACCGCCGCATCTCCGCTTCGAAGGGCTGAAATTGCAGCATAAACGTCTCGATTCCCAGGTCAGCCCACTCGCGGATCCGCTGGGCGACGGTGTCGTAGCTGCCGACCAGGCCGGCCGCGGTGCCGCCGTTCGTGCCGATGTGCGGGTACTTCGCGAACGTCTGGAACATCACCGCCTTCGGATCGGCGTCCGCGACCAGCGCCTCCCACCGCGCCTTGCCCGCCTCGGCCAGTTCCCACAGCGCCGCCAGCTCCGCTTCCGCCTCGGTGTCGGTTTCGCGAGCCACCACGAAGGCGGACAGTCCAAATCGGACTGGCGCACCGGCGCGCGGTCGGGCGGCGACGTCCGCGATCAGTTCGGCGACGTTCTCCTTCGGCTGCCCGTTGATGAACCACACGTCGGCCTTGTCCGCGACCAGCGCCCGCGCCGGGTCGGATTCGCCGCCGACGTACACGGTCGGCGCCGAACCAGCGGGTCGCAGCTGATACCCGTCAACCTGGAAATGCTTGCCCTCGAACGAAACCCGTTCGCCGGCCAGCAGCCCGCGCACGACGCTGATCCATTCGCGGCCGTACTCGTACCGTTCGTCGTGCTCGGCGAACGGAATGCCCGCCCGCGCCAGCTCCGGCCTGTACCAGGCGTTGACGAGGTTCAACCCGAACCGGCCGCCGCTGATCTCCTGGATCTGCAGTGCCTGTTTCGCCAGCACCACCGGGTGCACGAGATACGGCTTGATCGCCGCGATGATCTCGATCCGCTCGGTGAGCGCGGCGAGCGCCGCCGCGGACGTCCACGTCTCCAGCTGGTCCAGTTCGTCGCCGAACGGGTTCACGACGTGCTGCGCGATGAGCGTCGAATCGAAGCCGAGCCGGTCGGCCTCGACGATCAGCCGCCGGTTGCGCTCCCAGCTGGCGTCCACCGGATCGTCCGGATGATCGAACGGGCCCCACGACCCGTAGACGACCGCCCACACCCCGAACCGCGGCTGTGCCACAGCGACCACGACCGAACTCCTCACCTCGCGCGGATGAACGCGGTCACCGTCGCCTGCCCGGAAGGCACCGGCAACCGGTCCCACGCAGTGGCGGGGCGGGGAGGTTTGTACTGGTCAGGCGAAGAGCCCGTCACCCCAGTTGCTGGTCGGGGTGAGGCCAGGCGGGATCGCGAAGTGTGCGGAACCGGTGTGCTGCAGGTACTCCATCATCGCGTCCTTCGACGACAGCACCTGCTGCATCGGGACGTACTGCGTGCGGGTGTCCCGGTTGAACGCGAGGAAGAACAGCCCCGCCTCGAGGTGCCCGACTCCGTCGGAGCCGTCGACGAAGTTGTAGCCGCGGCGCAGGATCTGCACGCCCTTGCGGGTCTGGCGCGAGGCCAGCCGGATGTGCGCGTCCTCGGCGATCAACGGGGTCCCGCCCGCGCCGCCGACCTGCAGATCGACCTGGTCGAACTCGCCGGTCTGCCCGAGCGGGGCACCGCTTCCCTTGGTGCGCCCGACAATCTGCTCCTGCCCGGCGAGCGTTTCGCGGTCCCAGGTTTCGATGTGCATCCGGATCCGGCGGGCGACGAGGTACGTGCCGCCCGCCATCCACGCCTGTCCGTCGCCGGCCTGCGCCCACACCTGGTCGCGGAGCACGTCGGTGTCCTCGGCCTTGATGTTGTTGGTGCCGTCCTTGAAACCGAACAGGTTGCGCGGCGTCTGCTGCGAGCGCGAGGTGGACGAACTGCGGCCGAACCCGAGCTGCGACCAGCGCACCTCGGTGACGCCGAAGCCCAGCCGCACCAGGTTGCGCACCGCGTGCACCGCCACCTGCGGATCGTTCGCGCAGGCCTGGATGCACAGGTCGCCGCCGCTGCGGGCCGGGTCGAGCTTGTCCTTCGGGAACGCGGGCAGGTCGATCAGCTGCGGCGGGCGCTTCGCGGCGAGGCCGAACCGGTCGTCGAAGAGCGAGGGGCCGAAGCCGATCGTCAGCGTGAGGTCGGACGCGGGCAGGTCGAGCGCCTCGCCGGTGTCGTCCGGCGGGGCCTGCGCGGACCCGGCGAGCGCGCCGTTCGGGCCGACGTCCTGGCCCGCGGTCATCCGCCGTGCCGCGGCCGTCCAGGTGCGCAGCAGTTCGCGGAGCTTCTTGACGTCCTTGGTGGTCACGTCGAGCGCGGCGAAGTGCAGGTTCTGCTGCGTCGGCGTGTCGATCCCGGCCTGGTGCTCGCCGTGGAAGTCCACAGTGGACGTCGCGGCGGCGGCCGGGGTGTCGCCGCCGAGCCGGTCGAAGCCCACGCCGGCCGCCGCGCCCGCGCCCGCCAGCGCGACCCCGGCGCCGGCGAGCCCGAACAGCTTCCGGCGGGAAACCTGCGTTCCCTCCTCGGTCACTTCGACACGACCTCCGCGACCTTGCTGAGCGGCTCGCTCAGCGCGTCGACCGCCGAGGCGAACGCCTTGATCTGGTCCTGGGAGAGTTCGTTGTAGTACTTGAAACCGTCCCCGGCACGGGTCTTGTCCAGCAGCCCCTGCACGTTCGCGAACTCCTTGTCCAGAGTGGACACCAGAGCCGCGTCGCGCTCCTGGATGATCGGCCGCAGCGCGGCGATCGCGCCCTTGGAACCGTCGAGGTTGGCCTGGAAGTCCCACAGGTCGGTGTGCGAGAAGGTCTCTTCCTCGCCGGTGATCTTGCCGGTGGCGACCTCGTCCATCAGGCCCTTCGCGCCGTTGGCCAGGTCCAGCACGCTCAGCTGCAGCGTCTTCGCCTTGGCGACCAGAGCCTTCACGTCGGTGAGCAGCTTGTCCGCGATCTGCGGGCTGTCCGGCTTCAGCCCGGTGCTCCACAGGTCCTTCTCCAGCCGGTGGAAGCCGGTGAACTGCTGGCCGGGTTCGAGGTCGGCCTCGCGCGCGTCGACGGCCGGGTCGAGGTCGCCGAACTTCTCGGCGACCGGCTCGATCCGCTCGTAGAACACGCGGGTGCGGGCGTACTCGGCCTTCGCCTCGTCGACCTTGCCCGCCTTGACCGCGGCAACGAACTTGGCCGTTTCGGTCTCCAGCGCCGAGCTGTTGTTCTCGACGTAGGTCGCGTAGCTCTTGGTGGCAGCGGCTTTCTGTGTGCTGGCGCTGTTCTGGCTCTGCGCGCCGCCGGTGACGGTGAAGTCGCCGCGGATGCCGTTGCCGACCATGCCCGGCTTGCACGCCGTCTGGTACTTGCCCGCGTCCGGGACCTCGACGATGAGTCGCCGGTTCAGCCCCGGCGCGATGTTCTCGACCTCGCCCATGATCCGGTCGCCCTCGGCGTAAAGGTAGAACTCGGTGACCTTGCTGCCCTTGTTGGCGATCTCGAAGGTCAGGTTGCCCGCGGCGGCGGTCGTCGCCGATACCGAGCAGGCGGTGTCGGACGCCTCGACCTTGATCGGCCCGCCCGCGGCCGCGCCGGAGGGACCGGACGCGGAGTTCGTGCTGTCGCAGGCGGTCAGCGCCACGAGGGCGCCGAGGCCGGTGAGCACAGCCGTCGAGGTTTTGCGGAACTGGGGCACGATCACTCCTTGGCGGCGGCCGGGGCGGCCGGAGCCGCCTCGGTCTTGTTCTTGCGGGCGGGCTTGAGGAACAGCGGCAGCACGATCGCCACGTAGGCGACCCACGCGATCGCTTGCAGCACAGTGGTTTGCTGCGAATAGTTGAAGATCCCCTTGAGCAGCGCGCCGTACCAGGAGGTTTCCGGCAGCGTGCTCGACGCGTCGAAGGCGAGCGTGGTCAGCCCGGGGATGAACCCGGCTTCCTGCAGGTCGTGCAGGCCGTAGCCGAGGACGCCGGCGGCGACGAACACCAGCAGCACGCCGGTGATGGTGAAGAACTTCGCCAGGTTGAACCGCACCGCGCCGCGGTAGAGCAGGTAGGCGAGCACGACCGCGGCGGCGATCCCGATCACGAACCCGATCAGCGGCTGCAGGGTGTCGGACTGCGCGGTCTGCACGGCCGAGTAGAAGAACACGGCGGTTTCGAGCCCCTCGCGACCCACCGCGAGGAACGACAGCAGCAGCACCGCCGCCGGACCGACCTTGAGCGCGTCCTCCATCTTGCCGCGCAACTCGGCCGCGATGTGCCGGGAAGCCTTGCGCATCCAGAAGATCATCGCGGTGACGAAGACGACCGCGACGATGGAAAGACTTCCGCCGAGCAGTTCCTGATGCTCGAAACTCAGCTGCGCGGTGCTGTAGGTGAGGATCGCGCCGACACCGACCGACAGCAGTACCGCCGCGCCGACGCCCGGCCACACGAACCGCAGCGCGTGCCGTCGTTCGGTCTTCACCAGGAAGGCGACCAGGATGCTGACCACAAGCGCGGCTTCGAGGCCTTCGCGCAGCCCGATGAGCGCGCTGGAAAACACCACTGTTCAGCCCTCCTTCGACTACCTGACCTGATGTTTTTAGGTAAGGCTTGCCTGTAAGTCCAGAGGGAAGTTCGCTGAGTGGGTCCGGCAAAATGCGCAAAACGGCGTTCTGATGGGAGTTAGGTTAGGGTAACCGCAGGTCAGAGCGTCGCCGACGGGTCACGTAACGAATTGTGTGACCTGGGCGGCTCAAGCGGGGAGTTAACCATCCGCTTGCCATTCGCCCAGTCCAGCGTCCCCCGGGCGGGTTCATCAGTAACCTGTCCGAGTGGCCGATACCACTCAGCCGACTATTACGCCGTCTCCGGCGGTTCCGCCGCGCCGCTACCCGAGCCGGATCGCGTTCGCGCTGGGTCTGGTGCTGACCGGGGTCGTGCTGGTGGTGACCATCGGGATCCGCAACCCGAACCCGCCCGCCCCTCCCGCCGCGGCCGCTCCGCCGCCGGTGGCGACCAAGGCGGAACCGCGCCCGCAACCCGGCTCCGAAGCCCCGCGAGTCGGCTTGGCGGCGCCGCCGGACCGCCCGCTCGTGTCCGACCAAGCGGAACTGGACGCGTGGGCGACCCGGGTCGCCGGAAAGACGCGACTGGACGCGCGGGTGCTCGCCGCGTACGGGCGCGCGGAAATGTGGATGCAGCGGCAGAAACCGTCGTGCCACCTGTCGTGGGCGACGCTCGCGGCGATCGGAAATCTGGCCTTCGGAGCGGAGAAACCCGGCCCGGACGGCACGTTGACGGTGAAGCCCGGTCCCGCGGAAGGCCCGGACACCGACACCGGAAAACTCGACGGCGACCGCACCGCCGACCACCGCGTCGGCCCGCTGCGGATCATGCCTGCCGCCTGGCACAAACACGCCCAGCGCGCGAACGGCGACGGCAAAGCCGCGGACCCCCGCAACCTCGACGACGCGGCGTTCACCGCCGCCCGCTACCTCTGCTCCGGCGACGACGACCTGGGCGCCCCGGCGGGCTGGTGGAAAGCGATGCTGCTCTACAACCCGGCGGTCAACTACGTGCAGGACGTCTTCACCGCGGCGGACTCGTACGCGGCCGAGAGCGTGGCGCCCTGAGCTGGCTGGGTGGGTCGGCGGAGGCTTGTTCGCTTCGGCCGGTTCCTTGTGCGGCGGCGCGTGTGGAGGATTGAGCTGGCTGGGTGGGTCGGCGGAGGCTTGTTCGCTTCGGCCGGTTCCTTGTGCGGCGGCGCGTGTGGAGGATTGAGCTGGCTGGGTGGGTCGGCGGAGGCTTGTTCACTTCGGCCGGTTCCCTGTGCGGCAGCGAGTGTGGAGCGTTGAGCTGCCTGGGTCGGTGGCGGTTCGGCCAGCCTGCCTCGATTCGGCACGGGCCGTCTGGCTGGCCGTCGCTGATCGGCGGCCGAAGCAGCTCGCCCGTGGCCTGTCTGCGCGCGGCACTCCGTGCTGGCACGCTCAGCGGTCGAGCGCGCCCCTGCCTCCGGGCCCGTCGCGTGCTTCCGCAGAACAATCCGGTCCCGGCGAACGGCCGAAACCGTGGCCTGCTCGGCAAAATCGGCAGTTAGTGCGTCGACAGAGCGGCGCTCACTCGCACCGGCTTCTGCGGCAGAGCCTCGGCGCGCACGGGCTGCTTGCGCGGCTGGACCGGGTGGCGTTCGTTGAATTCCACGAGCGCCGGCGCCAGCGCCATCAGCACCAGCACGAGCAGCCCGGCGGTCGCTCCGATCACGGTCAGCGCGGTCATGTCGGCCTCCTCTAATCGCTCTCTGTGATGACACCAAGGATCGCGCTTCGCCCGGTCTGCCCGGATCGGCCGACTGGCCGAGCCGGGTCGCCGGATGGCCAGGCTTCCCCGTTGCCCTGTTCACTTCAGAAGACGCGCCGGGGCCGTGCTGGATCCGGTGGTTGCACGCGAGTGCCTCCGCGGGTGCACGTTCGGGACACGCGGGCTCAGCGGTCGCTCAGCGTGATCCTCGCCCTGACCTCGCTGATCGCCTCGAGATACTCCGGCACCGGGTTCATCGCCGACGCCATCCGCAGTTGTGCGAGCGCCTCGGCCAAACGGCCGAGGCGCTGGAGGGTGCGGCCGAGCACGAACCGGGCGTAGTGATCGGTGGGGTCCAGTTCCAGGACGCGGGTGAAGGCGCGTTCGGCGCGGCGCAGCTGGGCGGAGTGGAAGTACGCGCGCCCGGCGAGCAGTTGCACGCTCGGCTTGTCCGGCTCGTCGGCGAGCAGGGGTTCCAGCTCTTTGAGCGCGTCGAGCGGACGTCGCCGCGCGACCAGATGCTCGGCGTTGCGGAACCTGCGGAAGCGCGATTCGCCGTCGGGTTCGGGGGCTGCTGCGGCGTCCGTCATGGTCGCTTCACGATACCGGCGCGGAGGGCGTTGCACGACCGTCAGACGAGTCGTGATGGACTGTTCCGCCATGAGCAGCGATCAGGAACCCGATTACGTGGGACTGGCGCCGTACCTCTACTACAGCGATGCGACCGCCGCGCTCGCGTGGCTGACCAGGGTGTTCGGCTTCACCGAGGAAGTCCGCTTCGAGGACGGGTCCGGCGAGGTTTTCCAGGCGACGCTGCGCGCCGGCGACGCGCGTCTGCAGCTGGCCGGGGTCGGTCCCGAATACTGGGAGGCCAAGGGCGTCGAGGGGCCGGTCGGGCAGTTGAACGTCGTGTACGTGACCGACGTCGACGCGCAGCACGAGCGCGTGTCCGCGGCGCTCGGCGAGGACGCCGCGCCGGAACCGCCCCAGGACCAGCCTTACGGTGCGCGGATCTTCACCGTGGCCGATCCGGGCGGCAACAGCTGGACGTTCTGGCAGCAGGTGACCGACCAGGTCGAGCTGCCGTCGGGGTGGCGCGAGGTCCGGCCGGAGGACCAGGAGGCCGAGGAGACCGGCGAAGTGCCCGGCTGAGCTGGAGAACACGCAGCGGAACGGCCCCGCACCGGCCTGGCCTCCAACGGGTGAACCCGCTGGGCGGTTACTCTGGGCGGCGTCACCGCAGGCACGACCCACCAAGGAGCAGAGCGTGGCTCTCATCGAGCAGGTAGGCGCGCGCGAGATTCTCGATTCGCGCGGGAACCCGACCGTCGAGGTGGAGGTGGCGCTCGACGACGGCACGCTGGCCCGAGCGGCGGTGCCGTCCGGGGCGTCGACCGGCGAGCACGAAGCGGTCGAGCTGCGCGACGGGGACACCGGCCGCTACAACGGCAAGGGCGTGGAGCGCGCGGTCGCCGCGGTGCTCGACGAGATCGGCCCGGACCTGGTCGGCGTCGACGCGGTCGACCAGCGGATCGTCGACCAGAAGCTGGTGGACCTCGACGGCACGCCCGCGAAGTCGCGGCTGGGCGCGAACGCGATCCTCGGCGTTTCGCTCGCCGTCGCGAAGGCCGCCTCGGAATCGTCCGAACTGGAGCTGTTCCGCTACCTCGGCGGGCCGAACGCGCACGTGCTGCCGGTGCCGATGCTGAACATCCTCAACGGCGGTGCGCACGCCGACACCGACGTCGACATCCAGGAATTCATGATCGCGCCGATCGGTGCGGAGTCGTTCCGCGAGGCGCTGCGCTGGGGCACCGAGGTGTACCACGCGCTGAAGGGCGTGCTGAAGAGCCGCGGCCTGGCCACCGGCCTCGGCGACGAGGGCGGTTTCGCGCCGAGCCTCTCCAACAACCGCGAGGCGCTCGACCTGATCCTCGCCGCGATCGAGAAGGCCGGCTACGCGCCGGGCCGCGACGTCGCGCTCGCGCTGGACGTCGCCGCGACCGAGTTCTACTCCGACGGCGCCTACACCTTCGAGGGTTCGAAGCGCAGCGCGGAGCAGATGTCCGCGTACTACGGCGAACTGCTGCGCGACTACCCGCTGGTGTCCATCGAGGACCCGCTGAGCGAGGACGACTGGGACGGCTGGGTCCAGCTGACCTCCGAGATCGGCGACAAGGTCCAGCTCGTCGGCGACGACCTGTTCGTCACCAACCCGGACCGGCTCGAGGAGGGCATCACCCGCCGCGCGGCGAACGCGCTGCTCGTGAAGGTCAACCAGATCGGCACGCTGTCGGAGACGCTGGACGCGGTGTCGCTGGCCACGTCGTACGGCTACAAGTCGATGATGAGCCACCGGTCCGGCGAGACCGAGGACACCTTCATCGCCGACCTCGCGGTCGCGACCGGCGTCGGCCAGATCAAGACCGGCGCCCCGGCCCGCGGCGAGCGGATCGCGAAGTACAACCAGCTCCTGCGCATCGAGGAAACCCTCGCGGACGCCGCGCGCTACGCCGGCGACCTCGCCTTCCCGCGGTTCAGCGCGGAGGCCTGAGGGGCACATGGCCGACCGGGGGAGGGCGCGCAGCCGCCGCGGCGGCCGGGCAGCGGGAAGCGGGTCCAGCAGGGCCCGCCGTCCCGCGTCGGCCCGGCGCCGCACCGGCGCGGGCACGACGGAGACGACCAGGGCCCGGCTACGCCGCGGCCTGGCGGCGAAACGCGCCTCCGGTGCGGCCAAAGTGCTCGGCATGTCGACCACCCGGCGCGCTGCCGTGGTGGCGATCGTGGTGTGCGCACTGGCGTTCACCGTCGCGGTCCCGTTGCGCACCTACCTCTCCCAGCGCTCCGAGGTCCGCGACCAGGAAGCGCAACTCGCCCAGCTCCAGCACGAGGTCGCCCAGCTGCGCGACCGCAAAGCCCAGCTGAGCGACCCGGCCCAGATCGAGGCGGAAGCCCGCCGCCGGCTCCGGTACGTGAAACCGGGCGAGACCCCGTGGATGGTCCAGCTGCCCGAGGACCAGCCCGGTTCGCCGACGGCTGCCCAGCCTGGGCAGCAGCCCGCTCCGCAGGCGCCTTGGTACGAGAACCTGTGGGCGCAGGTTTCCGGGGGCTGAGGTTTCTGGCCGGGTGCGGTTCTTGCACGCGGTGCTTGCGGCTCTGATCTTCGATCGGCGTTTCTGATTCTCCTTTCTCTCCGATGGCTTGATTTTGTGGCGAAGCTTCGACTGCCTTCCACGCTAACCACATCGGGAGGGCAGCGGAGGGCGATGCGGCGAGTTGTCCACACGGTGTGCCGGTTGTGGACAACTCGGCCGTTTCGGCGGAGGTCGCGAGGGGGTGGCCGGACGGCGGCATTAGCCTGGAGAGCGTGAACAGCAGCACGGAGACACCCCGATTCGAGCCCGTCACCGATGCCGACCGGGAGGTCATCGCGCAGCAGCTTGGACGCCCGCCGCGGGCTTTGCGGGCGGTGGCCGCGCGGTGTCCCAGCGGGCATCCTTCGGTGGTCCAGACCAGTCCGCGGTTGGAGAACGGGACGCCGTTCCCGACGTTGTATTACTTGACTTGCCCTCGGTTGACGTCGATGGTGGGCACGCTGGAAGCGTCCGGCGTGATGAAGGAGATGACCGAACGGCTCACCACCGATCCGGAACTCGCGGCGGCCTACCAGCGCACGCACGAGACGTACCTCGCTGAGCGGGATGCCATTGAGTCGCTCGGCACGCAGGTGACCGCGGGCGGGATGCCCGGGCGGGTGAAATGCCTGCACGTCCACCTCGCGCACACGCTCGCGGCCGGACCCGGGGTGAACCCGTTCGGCGACGAGACCCTCGCCTGGGTCCGCGAACAGGGCTGGCCGACGGGCGACTGCGCCGGGTAACGCTCCGGTCTCGGGCGCGGATAGGCACAGCAGAGGCCGGTGCCCGCCTGGGTGGGAATGCTTCGCGGCGCGCACCGGAGCTTCACACCGAGCAGGCGAGCCCGGGTGCACCGCCGGGCGGGCCGGGGAGGGGCGGAAAGTGCGGGTGCCACGCAGATCTCGGCGATCGGTGCGCACTGAGGGGTCTTCTGCTGCGGGCGGTCAGGTCGAGTCGGTCGCGGACGGTGGGGGCGGGCCGATCGCGCACGTAGCGGACGGGCCGATCGAGGAGGGTGCGGGCGAGCCGGCCGCGGACGGGGCGGGCGAGCGGGTTGCCGGTAGCGCGGGTGAGCGGATTGCCGACGGTGCGGCGGCTGCTGGTGCTGAGGTGGCTGGTGATGAAGTCGGTCTCGCCGAATCGGTTGGCGGCGGCGTTGCTGATGGCGAGGCAGTTGGCGGGAGAAGCCTCGGTGACGAGGCGGCTGGTCGCGAATTGGCTGGCGCGAGCGGCGGCGAGGTAGCGGCGGAATCAGCAATTGACGCTGCGGGCGGTGGCGCGGCAACTGGTGGAGCCGTTGCCGACAGTGTGGATGGCGCCGAGGTCGCGGGCGGAGCGGTTGCCGACAGTGCGGGGAGCACGGGCGCTGGCGTTGAGGTGGCAGTTGCCGACGGCGCGGGCAACGGCGGTGAACTAGCTGGCGAAGCGGTTGCCGCCGATGCATGGGGTGAAAGCAGCGACGGCGAGGTGGCTGCTGGAGCAATCGCCGACGCGGCGGATGGCGAAAGCACTGAACTAACCGCCGAAGAAACCGGCGAAGCGGCAGCCACTCAGGCGAACCCGGCCCGAACCAAAAGAACCCCACCCCTCATCGGACCCCCGCCGGAGAAGGCGCGGTTGATCGGCCGCGCGAGGATCCGGGCTCGGCGGGGGCGTTATCGCGCTCGGCGGGTGGCGTCGCGGCATCGCACGGCGGTCGCAGTGCTCACCGGGCTGCTGGGAGTGCTTCCGGCGACCGTAGGCGCGGGCGTGGTCGTAGGCTGGGTCGGGCGGATGCCCGTCGTGCACTCGGCGGACGTTATGCCTGATCAGGGGTACGACCCTGGCATTCGCGGCGTCGCCGTCGACGGGCGGTTGCCTGACGCGCCTGCACCGGTTCCACTGCCTGCGTATGACCTTCCAGACGGGCCGCTCGGGATTCCGGCTACTGCGCTTGCCGCGTATCGCCATGCGGGCGACGTCCTGGGGAAAGAGCAGCCGGCGTGTCATATCGACTGGGCGCTCGTCGCGAGTATCGGGCGGATCGAGTCGGATCACGCGCGTGGTGGGTATGTCGACGCGGCCGGGACCACACTTCAGCCGATTCTTGGGCCGCAGCTCAATGGCACGGGGCCGTTCGCGGCGATTCCCGATACCGATCATGGCGTTCTCGACCAGGATCCGGTGTGGGATCGCGCGGTGGGGCCGTTCCAGTTCATCCCGGCGACCTGGCGGACCTACGCCGCGGATGGCAACGGGGACGGCAAAGCCGACCCGGGCAATCTCTTCGACTCCTCGCTCGCGGCGGCGCGTTATCTCTGCTCCGGCGGGCTCGACCTGGCCAATCCGGATCAGCTCAGGACCGCGATCTACCGCTACAACAACTCCGACGCCTACGTCACCACGGTCATTCTCTGGGCCGAGGCCTACCGCAAGGGGGTCGCGCAGGTGCCGGACAGTCCGGGTCCGGCTACCGCCAGTTCCGCGCCGCCTGCGAGTCCGGGGGAGCGGCCGAGGACTACCGACTTGCCGCCGGTTGCGACGGGGGGTCCGTCGGTGACGCCTACTGGGTTGCCGCCGCAGAACAGTCCGAGCGGGACGCCTCCGGGCAGTACGTCCGGTGCGCCGAGTACCGACTCCAGCACTCCGACCTGCGGATCCAGTACCTCGACGACGCCAACCTCGACACCGCCGTCGACGACTTCGACCTGTACCTCGTCGTCGAACGGCAACCCGTCGAGCAGTGCCACCGCTCCTGGCTGACGAACAGGTAGCCTCGATGACAAACCTCGCCACACCGCAGGGGAGACGATGAGTCTTCGTCAGTTCGAGTACGCCTTGGCGGTCGCCGAGGCGGGGTCGGTGACCGCTGCGGCTGAAGTGCTGCACGTCGCTCAGCCGTCCGTTTCGCAGCAGATTCGGGGGCTCGAGCGGGAACTCGGCGTGCAGCTCTTCTCCCGCACGCCCACCGGGCTCGTGCCGACCGTCGTCGGGCGGGCGTTTCTTCGGGACGCGGAGGTCGCGGTGCGGGCCGCGCGGCGGGCGCAGGCTACCGCGCGGGCGGGGGCGGACGAGCTGGCCGGCGAGTTGCTCGTTTCGGCGCAGATGGGGTTGGGGACTCGGCAGTTGCCGGGGGCGCTGGCTGCGTTGCGGCGGAAGTATCCGCGGCTGGCGGTGACCGTGTTCGAGGAGCCGAATCCGGCTGAGCTGGAGCAGCTTGCCCGGCGCGGGGTGCTGGATCTCGCGTTGCTCGGCTCGGCGTGCGACGAGGGCCTGTACGAGGGACACCACCTCGGCGACGAGGAGTTCGTGGTCGTCCTCGGCGCCAGCCACCGGTTGCTCAAGAAGGACCGGATCGCGTTGCGGGAGCTGGAAGAAGAGCAATGGATCAGGTTCGACCCGGCCAGCGCGCTCGAGGGGTTCCTGACCGAAGTGTTGCGCGACAACGGGTTGAAGCCGACCGCGGTCGCGCGGGTGTCGCAGACCTCGACGGCGGTGCGGTGGGCCGCGCACGGGCTGGGAGTGACGCTCGTTCCGGCGTCGGCGGTGCCCGAAGGACATGAGCACCTCGTCCGGCCGGTGTTTCCGGTCGTGTCCCAGCCCGTCGTCGCGGCCGTCCGGCCCGGGGCGGGGCCCGCGGAGATGGCGTTGCTCGAGTTTCTGCGGCAGGAAACCTGGTATCAGCCGGTGTCTCCGGCCGCCTGAAAGCTCAGAGCTGCGTGTCGCCGCCGTCCACGACCAGTTCGATGCCGGTGGTGAAGGTGGCGTCGAAGGCCAGGAACGCGACGGCGCGGGCGATCTCTTCGGGGGTGCCCAGCCGTTTCATCGGGTTCGCGGCGGCTCGCGCGGCCTTGAACTGCGCGGCTTCCTCGGCCGACATCCCGGCTTCCAGGATCTCGGTGTCGATGGGACCGGGACTGAGCGCGTTGACCCGGATGCCGCGCGGGAGCAGTTCGGCGGCGAGCGTGCGGGCCATTGACCGCAGCGCCGCCTTGCCTGCCGAGTAGACGCTCGTTTCCGGCAGGCCCATGACGTTCGCCGTCGAGGTGGTCAGCACGACGCCCGCTCCCGAACGCAGCAGCGGCGCGAGCTTCTGCACGGTGAAGTACGCGCCCTTGACGTTCACCGCGAAGTCCGCATCGAACTGCTCCTCGGTGACCGACGTGAACGGTGCCGTCCGGGCCATCCCGGCGTTGACGAACAGCGCGTCGACCGGGCCGGGCACCTGGGCGGCCAGCGCGTCGAGATCGGAGAGCAACGCCACATCGCCGCGGACGGCCAGCGCGTCCTCGCCGAGTTGAGCCAAAGCCGCGTCGAGGCGGGATTGGGAACGGCCGGTGATGATTACCCGCGCTCCGCCGTCGGCGAACAATTTCGCGGTGGCGAAACCCATTCCGGTGCTGCCGCCGGTAATGACCGCGGTTTTGCCCTGATAAGCATTCATCGCGGGTATTCGCCTCCGTCGACGGCCAGTCCGCTTCCGGTCAGCCAGTTCGCCTGGTCGGACAGCAGGAACAGCACCGCGTTGGCGATGTCGTCGGGTTCGCCGTCGCGGCCCAGCGGGACGTCGGGGAGAGCGAAGCCGGACGACTGGCTCGCCCACTGCTCGCGCGTCGCCACACCGCCGGGAGTGGCGGTCCGGCCGGGGGACACGGTGTTGACGCGGACGCCGGACGGAGCCAGCTCAGCGGCCAGGCCCTGGCTGTAGGCCTCCAGCGCCGTTTTCGCCGCCACGTAGTGCAGGAACGGCGGGAACGGCGGACGGATCGCGGCGGTGGAGACGTGCACGATCGCGCCCGATCGGCGGTCGCGCATGCCCGGGGCGAGCAGCGCGTCCAGGCGGACCGCAGCCAGCAGGTTGACCGACAGCGCGTCCTGCCATTCGTCGTCGGGGATCGCCAGCGCGCTGGGGTGCGGACGCGCGCCGCCCGCGTTGTGCACCAGCAGGTCGACGCCGCCGAGGACCTCCTGGGCAGCGGTGGCGACCGTCTGGGCGCCGGCCTGCGTGCGGACGTCGGCTTCGATGAAGGACGCGCCTTCCGGCACCGGACCCGCCGACCGGGCGGTGGTGAGCACGGTCGCGCCCGCGGCCAGCAATTGCGCCACGATCGCCGCGCCGATTCCGCGGGAACCGCCGGTGACTACCGCGCGCTTTCCCACAATCCCGTAATCGGGCATGCCACTAAACCTTTCGATAAAAGAAGAAGAAAAACCGCCGTGAACAGAAATGCGGCGAACACGTCAACCGTACGGCCGGAAAAGAGAGAAAGGCAAAGACCAAATGTCGGCGAGGGGGCATAGGGCCCGCCTATGCCCGCCTCGCCTGCGAAGCGCCGGAGACCAAGTAAGGTCGGGGACATGCCTCGGGTAGCTGCGATCGACTGTGGGACCAACTCCATCCGTCTGCTCGTCGCCGAGTTGACGCCGCGCCACGACGGCACGGTCGACCTGCGCGACCTGCACCGCGAGATGCGCATCGTGCGGCTCGGCCAGGGCGTCGACGCCACCGGCAGGCTCGCGCCGGAAGCGCTCGAACGCACCCGTGCCGCGCTCGCGGACTACACCGTCGCCGCGCGGCGCAAGGGCGTCGAGAAGGTGCGCATGGTCGCCACCTCCGCGACCCGCGACGCGAGCAACCGCGACGAGTTCTTCGCGATGACCCGCGAAACGCTCGGCGTCGAGGCGGAGGTGATCAGCGGCGACGAGGAAGCCCGGCTGTCCTTCACCGGCGCGGTCGGCGAGCAGGACCCGGACGACGGGCCGTTCGTGGTCGTCGACGTCGGCGGCGGCTCCACCGAACTGGTCCTCGGCACCTGGAACGGCCGCGAGGCCGAGGTGATCGCCGCGAAATCCGTCGACATCGGCTGCGTCCGGATCACCGAGCGCGCGCTGAAGGGCGACCCGCCGACCGCCGACGAGATCGCCGCCGCCCGCGAATTGGCCCGCGGCATCCTCGCCGAGGCGTTCGACGTCGTGGACGTCGCGAAGGCCCGCACCTGGATCGGCGTCGCCGGCACCGTGACCACGTTGTCAGCGGTTTCGCTCGGCCTGCCCGAGTACGACTCCGAGCGCGTGCACCTGTCGAAACTGTCGCACAGCGAGATCGACCAGCTCGCCGGACAGCTGCTTGCGGCCGACCGCGCGACCCGTGCCGAGAACCCGGTGATCCACCCCGGACGGGTCGACGTCATCGGCGGCGGCGCGGTCGTCGTCCAGGTGCTCGCGGAGGAACTCGCCGCGCGCGGTGGTCCGGACCAGCTGGTGGTCAGCGAGCACGACATCCTGGACGGCATCGCTTTGTCGCTCGCCTGAACGCTCCGCAACGCCGGGGTCACCAGCCGCGCGCACCCGTACCAAAACCACCGAAAGTCATCAAGCGCAGTTAGTTGTGAGCTGACCGGGTGATGAACGGTGTTGTTATTCAGGTGCAACCCGGTGATCCGGTTACGAAGCGCTGATCCAGCTAGCCTCCATCTCGCTATTCGGACGCGAGAAACGGAGGGGACATGCGGGGTTCATCCAGGCTCTGGAGCGCGGCCGCAGTCGTGACAACCTTGTCACTGCTCCTGACCGCCTGTGGGGGCGGCGGATCCAGCAGCGGGTCGTCGGGAGAAGCGGATCCGAACGGGACCTTCACGGTCTACGGCACGGAACCGCAGAACACGCTGATCCCCACGAACACCAACGAGCTCGGCGGTTCCAAGGCCGTCGACCCGATGTTCTCCGGGCTCGTCGCGTACAAGGGCGACAGCGGCGAACCGTACAACCTGATGGCGGAGTCGATCACCACGACCGATTCCAAGGTCTTCGACATCAAGATCAAGCACGGCTGGAAGTTCCACGACGGCACCGAGGTCAAGGCGAAGAACTTCGTCGACGCCTGGAACTACGGGGCCAACTCGGCGAACGGCCAGATCAACAGCACGTTCTTCGAGAACATCGCGGGCTACGCCGACGTCCACCCGGCCGACAAGGCGGCGAAGCCGACCAAGGACAAGATGTCCGGCCTGGCGGTCAAGGGCGACTACGAGTTCCAGGTGACCCTGGACGCGCCGTTCTCCGTGTTCACCACCAAGATCGGCTACACCGCGTTCGCGCCGCTGCCGGACTCCTTCTTCAAGGACCCCGCCGCGTTCGCGAAGCACCCGATCGGCAACGGGCCGATGAAGTTCGTCAGCCGCACGCCGAACGTCGACATCAAGCTGACCCGGTTCGACGACTACCAGGGCCCGGACAAGGTCAAGTTCAAGGACCTGGACGTCAAGATCTACGCCAGCCAGGAAACCGCCTACCAGGACCTGCTGAGCAACAAGCTCGACTTCATCGAGACGTTGCCGCCGTCCGCGCTCACCGCGGACAAGTACAAGACCGACCTCAAGGACAACCTGGTCACCGGGCACCTGCTCGGCATCAGCACGATCGCGGTGCCGTACTACGTGCCCGGCTACAACAACCTCGACCTGCGCCGGGCGATCTCGATGGCGATCGACCGCGAGCAGATCACCAAGACGGTCATGCACGACACCTACGTTCCCGCCGACAGCTATGTCTCCCAGGGCATCGCGGGCTTCCGGCCGGGCGTGTGCGGCGAGTACTGCAAGTTCAACCCGGCGAAGGCGAAGGAACTGTTCGCGAAGTCCGGGTTCAAGGGCAAGCTCACCATCGCCTCGAACGCCGACGGCGGCCGCAAGGAACCGCTGGTGGCCGCGTGCAACAGCATCAAGAACACGCTCGGCGTCGAATGCGATTTCGTGCCCGCGACCGACTTCGGCCAGTGGCGCAGCATCGTGACCGGGCACAAGCTGACCGGCATGGGCCGTTCGGACTGGTCGGCGGACTATCCGTCCATTGAGGACTTCCTCAACCCGCTCTACCGGACCGGGGCCTCGTCGAACGACTCGACGTACTCCAACCCGCAGGTCGACGCTCTGCTGAAGCAGGCAGACTCGACGGCGGACAAGGACGCCGCGGTCAAGCTGTACCAGCAGGCCGAGGACTTGATCGCGAAGGACCTGCCCTCGATCCCGGTGTGGGACGAGAAGGGCGTCGCGGCCAAGTCGAAGCACACGAAGACCGTGGTCCTCGACTTCCGCCGCCGCGCGGACTACTCGTCGGTCGAGGTCCTCAAGAAGTGATGCGCTGACTCGTCCGTTTCCACCACGCGGCTCGTGAGCGTCCGCGCCCGCCACAAGCAGGCGGGGCGCTCACGAGCCCGGCGCGCACTCTGAGGAACCACGCATGATTCGCTACGTCCTGCGCCGCCTGCTCCAGTTGATCCCGGTGTTCTTCGGCACCACCTTCCTGATCTACGCACTGGTGTGGGCCGTGCCCGGGGACCCGTTCTCCGGCAAATGCGGTCAGCAAGCCTGCCCACAGGCCTATATCGACTTGATGACCGAGAAGTTCCACCTCAACGACAACCTGTTCGTCCAGTACTTCAAATACCTCGGGAGCCTGTTCAGCGGCGACTGGGGCGAGACGTTCAACGGCTCCTCGGTCGGCGAACTGATCTCCACCTCCTACCCGATCACGTTGCGCCTCGCGGTCGTCGCGGTGCTCATCGAAGCGGTCATCGGCCTGAGCGCCGGCGTGCTGACCGGCTTGCGCGGCAAGGGTTTCCTCGACAACCTGGTGCTGGTCTCGACCACGTTCCTGATCTCGCTGCCGGTGTTCGTCACCGCGATCGTGCTGCAGATCGTGCTCGGCGTGAACCTGGGCATCATCGACGCCAGCGTTTCGGACGATCCGAGCTTCGGCGAGCTGATCGTGCCGGGCATCGCGCTCGGCAGCCTCTCGATGGCTTACGTCGCGAGGCTGACGAGAACGTCGATCGCGGAGAACCGGCACGCCGACTACATCCGCACCGCCATCGCCAAGGGGCAGCCCAACAGCCGCGTCATCGGCATTCATCTGCTGCGCAACTCGGTGATCCCGGTGCTGACCTTCCTCGGCACCGACCTCGGCGCCCTGATGGGCGGTGCGATCGTGACCGAGGGCGTGTTCAACATCAACGGTCTCGGCGGGCTGATCTTCCGCGGCCTCCAGAACCGGGAAAGCGCGACCGTCGTCGGCGTCGTCGTGCTGCTGGTGCTGGTGTATCTGCTGATGAGCCTGATCGTGGACCTGCTCTACGCCGTTCTCGACCCGAGGATCCGTTATGACTGACCCGAATCTCGTCGGCGGCGGAGGGGTCGACGCGGCACAGCTGTCGCATGTGGACAGCTCGGCCGACGCCGGCCCGAAGAAGCCGCGCAGTCTGTGGGGCGACGCGTGGCGGCAACTGCGCCGCAAGCCGACGTTCGTCATCTCCGCGGTGATCATCCTGCTGATCGTGCTCATCGCGATCGCGCCGGGATTGTTTTCGCACCGTCCCGCCGGATACAACGATCTGGCCCACGCCAACGAAGGCCCGTCCGCGGACGCCTGGTTCGGTTACGACAACCAGGGTTACGACGTTTACGCGCGGACCATCTACGGAGCCAGGGCATCGCTCCTGGTCGGCGTTTTCGCGACGCTGCTGACTGTCCTTTTCGGATCGTTGATCGGCATCGTCGCGGGCTACTACGGCCGGATCGTCGACAGCCTGCTGTCCCGGCTCGGCGACATCTTCGCCGGTCTGCCGTTCGTGCTGGGCGCGATCGTCATTCTCACCACGTTCAACGCTCCCGGCACGAATCCCGGACAGGTCACCATCATCGTTCAGGTGGTGTGCTCGATCGCGGTGCTGACCTGGCCGGTGGCGATGCGGATCATGCGGTCCGCGACGCTGGTGGCCAAGCAGCTGGATTACGTGAAGGCGGCCCGTGCGCTCGGCGCGAGCACGCCGCGGATCGTGTTCCGGCACCTGCTGCCGAACACGCTCGCGCCGGTGCTCGTGTACGCCACGATCGCGCTCGGCGCGGCCATCGGCGCCGAGGCGACGCTGGCGTACCTCGGCATCGGCGTGCGGCCGCCCGTGGTGTCGTGGGGCGTCATGATCAGCGACGCGCGCGACTATTTCCGCGCGGTCCCGCACATGCTCCTGTTCCCCGGTGCGTTCGTCACCATCACCGTGCTCGCGTTCGTGATGCTCGGCGACGGTATCCGCGACGCGCTCGACCCGAAGTCGAGGTAGCCGCAATGTCCACAGTGTCCAGTTCACCTGGTCCGACGACGGAGCACGAGCTGCTGCTCGAGGTCGAAGACCTGCACGTGGAGTTCCGCACCTCCGACGGCGTGGCCAACGTGCTCAACGGCGTCGGCTATTCGGTGCACGCCGGGGAAACCCTTGCCGTGCTCGGCGAATCGGGCTCCGGCAAGAGCGTCACCGCGCAAACCATCATGGGAATCCTCGACACCCCGCCGGGCGTGATCACCGGCGGATCGATCCGGTATCGCGGCGAGGACCTGCTCACCGCGTCGGCGGACCGTCGCCGGCAGGTGCGCGGTGCGGAGATCGCGATGATCTTCCAGGACGCGCTTTCGGCGCTGAACCCGGTGTTCACCGTCGGGTTCCAGATCGAAGAGCAATTGCGCGTCCGGCTGGGCATGTCCAAAAAGGACGCGCGCAAGCGGGCGGTCGAACTGCTCGACCTGGTGCGGATCCCGGCCGCGGAACGGCGGGTGAAGGATTACCCGCACCAGTTCTCCGGCGGGATGCGGCAGCGTGCGATGATCGCGATGTCGCTCGCGCTCGACCCGGATCTGCTCATCGCGGACGAGCCGACGACCGCGCTGGACGTGACCGTGCAGGCGCAGATCATGGACCTGCTCGCGGACATCCAGCGGGAACGGCGGATGGGGCTGGTGCTCATCACGCACGACCTCGGCGTGGTCGCGGAGGTCGCGGACCGGATCGCGGTGATGTACGCCGGGCGGATCGTGGAACAGGCCGACGTGCGGGAATTGTTCAGTTCGCCAGGGCATCCCTACACCGCGGCGCTGATGGATTCGCTGCCCCGGCTGGACCTCAAAGGACAGACCCTGGAAACCATCAAGGGCCTGCCGCCGAGCCTGCTCGACATTCCGTCCGGCTGCCCGTTCCACCCGCGCTGCAAGCGAGCCGAGCAACGGTGCCGCGACGAGCGGCCGTCGTCGCACGCGCTCGGGTTCGGCCGGGTCAGTGCGTGTCACTTCGCCGAGGAGGTGGTGGAGAGCCGTGGGTGAGCCGATTCTCAGTGTGCGCGAACTGGTGAAGCATTTCCCGGTGCGCACCGGTGTGCTGTTCAAACGGACCATCGGACAGGTGAAGGCCGTCGACGGCGTTTCGTTCGACCTGCAGCCGGGTGAAACTCTCGGCGTGGTCGGGGAATCCGGGTGCGGCAAGTCGACGCTCGCCCAGGTGCTGATGCGCCTGGAGGAGCCGACCAGCGGCAGCGCGACCTTCGAGGGTCGCGACCTGTTCAAGGTGCGCGGTGCGGAACTGCGGCGAATGCGCCGGGAAATCCAGATCGTGCTGCAGGATCCGTACACGTCGCTGAATCCGCGGATGACCGTCGGCGACATCGTCGGCGAGCCGTTCGAGATCCACACCGACGTCGCGCCGAAGGGTTCGCGGGCGAAGAAGGTGCAGGAACTGCTGGAGGTGGTCGGGCTCAACCCCGAGCACGTGAACCGGTATCCGCACCAGTTCTCCGGCGGGCAGCGGCAGCGCATCGGCATCGCGCGGGCGCTGGCGTTGCGGCCCAAGGTGATCATCTGCGACGAGCCGGTGTCCGCTTTGGACGTTTCGATCCAGGCGCAGGTGATGAACCTGCTCGGGGAACTCCAGGGCGAGTTCGGACTGTCCTATGTGTTCATCGCGCACGACCTCTCGGTGGTGCGGCATCTGTCCACCCGGGTCGCGGTGATGTACCTGGGCAAGATCGTCGAAATCGGTACCGAGGACGAGATCTACGAGCGACCGTCTCACCCGTACACCCAGGCGTTGCTGTCCGCGGTGCCGGTCGCGGACCCCGCGGTGCGCGGGCAGCGGCAGGTGATCCGGTTGGAGGGCGACGTGCCGAGCCCGATCGATCCGCCGTCGGGCTGCCGTTTTCGCACGCGCTGCTGGAAGGCCGCGGATATTTGCGCGACCGAGGTGCCGAAGCTGGAACCGCGGACGGACGGGCATCTGTCGGCTTGTCACTTCGCCGAGGAGAAGTCGGTGGTTCCGTAACCTGGCGATTCCTCCGGTTTGCCGATTGCCGTGCGCAGTGTCCGCTATGTACGTTGCATTGTCGGTTTCGGTCAGGAGGACTCGTGAAAAGACCAAGATTGCTCGCTGTGGCACTCGCGGTGCCATTGTTCGGTGCGGTGTCCGGCGTCGCCGTTGGAGCGGCGTCGGCCCAACCGGCCGGACCGGTAACGGAATTCAGCGTGCTGGCGCGGGACGGCCAGAGCGTCGCCGCCGCGCAGCAGGCGGTGCGCGACGCCGGCGGCACGATCGTCGCGACCAACACGGCGGTCGGGCTCATCACCGCCACCGCGCCCGCTGTCGGCTTCACTGAGCGGGTTTCGGCGAACCGCGCGGTATTCGGCGCGGCGAAGGCGAAAGCGATCGGCAGCGCGCCGAAGGCGGGCAAGAAGGAGAAGCCGGACGCGGTCGAGAAGGAAGGCCGCGGCAGCGTTTCGCGCAAGGCCGCGGCGAAGAAGGCGGTCGGCACCGATCCGCTGGACGACCAGCTCTGGGGTCTCAAGTCCACTCGCTCCGACCTCGCGCGCACCAAGCAGGCTGGCGACAAGCGGGTGAAGGTCGGCATCATCGACACCGGCGTCGACGGCAGTCACCCGGACATCGCGCCGAACTTCGACAAAGCCGATTCGCGCAACTTCACCAAGGACATCGTCGCTGACGTCAACGGCACCGTCGTCGACGGCCCGTGCGAATACCGGGGCTGCGTCGACCCGGTGGACCACGACGACAACGGCCACGGCACGCACGTCGCCGGCACGATCGCCGCGGCCGCCAACGGATTCGGCGTGTCCGGGGTCGCACCGAACGTGACCCTGGTGAACGTCCGCGCCGGACAGGATTCCGGGTACTTCTTCCTCCAGCCGACGGTCGACGCGCTGACGTATTCCGGCGACGCCGGACTCGACGTCGTCAACATGAGCTTCTACGTGGACCCGTGGCTCTACAACTGCCGTTCGAACCCGGCGGATTCTTCTGCCGAGCAGGCGGAACAGCGCACGATCATCGAAGCGGCCACGCGGGCGTTGAACTACGCGCACCGCAAGGGCGTGACGATGGTGGTCGCGCTCGGCAACCAGCACGACGAAATGGCCGCGCCGCACGACGACGTCACGAGCCCGGACTATCCGGCGAACGGGACGCATCCGCGCAAGATCGACAATTCTTCGTGCTTCTCGCTGCCGGTCGAAGGCCCGCACACCATCGGTGTCGGTTCGTTCGGTCCGACGCAGGCGAAGGCGGACTACTCCAACTACGGGACCGAGCAGATCTCCGTTTCCGCGCCGGGCGGGTATTTCCGGGACGGCTACGGCACGCCGTGGTACCGGACGGTGGAGAACGAGATCCTGTCGACGTACCCGCGCAATGTGGGGGTCGCGGAAGGAAACATTGACGCAGCGGGCAATGTGACTCCGGCTGGCGTCGCGCTTGGCGTGCAGAAGGCGACGGCGGCGGACGGCCGGGTCGGCTATTACCAGTGGCTGCAAGGGACTTCGATGGCCGCTCCCCATGCGACTGGTGTCGCGGCGCTGATCGTTTCCCAGTACGGTAAGAAGACCGGGCATTCCGCGTCGATGGATCCGGACGCGGTGCAGCGGGTGCTGGAAGGCACGGCCGCGCCGATCGCGTGTCCCGTGCCGCGGACGGTCGATTACCTGAAGGAGGGCCGGGACGCTTCGTTCACGGCGACCTGCCTGGGTGACGCGTCGTTCAACGGTTTCTACGGACATGGTTCGGTGGACGCCTATTCCGCGGTGACGCGGGGTTCGGCGTACCTTCGCTGATAAAGCGGCGGTGGGGCGGGTGTTCCGCCCCACCGCCTGTTTCAGTACTTCCGCAGCCGGTCCATGATCTTGTCGGCTGCCTGTTGTTGTTGCGGGGTAAGCGACTTGACGGTCGCTTCGGCACCGCAGAATTTGTCCGTCGTCGGGCGGATTCCGTTGACCAGGTAATCGATGACGGCGTTGAAGCCGCAGCTGTTCAGGTACGGGAGTCCGACGCCGTGGCCGCCTTGGTCCACAGTGACCATTCGGGCCCGGTCGCCGAACGCCTCTCGGGTGTCCAGCGCGCCGGACAGTGGGGTCGCCGGGTCGCGCATGTTCTGGACCAGCAACAGGTTTGACGGTCCCTGGTCGCTGAATTGCACGGCCGGTTCCAGTGGTTGGTAGGGCCAGGATGCGCACGGCCAGACGTTCGCGGTCGCGCCGCCGAGCATCGGGTACGTGACCCGGTCGTGCGCGACGTTCCGCCGGTAGGTCGAGATCTGCCGCGGCCACGCGTTGTCGCCGCAGATCACCGAAAGCATGGTGGCGATCTCGCTTTGGTCCGAACCGGCCGTGCTCGGCAGTGAATCGGGTGCCTGGTCCGCGAGGGCTGATTGCCACAGCTGCGCCAGTCTCGGGAAGGCCGTGGTCTGATAGGTCAGGCCGTGTGTCACGTATCGGAAGGCCGATCCGTCCAGGGTCCCGATCGGATGCTGGTCGAGTTTGTCCGCGAGTTTGAAGAAGGTCGCGGTGACCTCGGCGGGAGTGCTGCCAAGGCCGTAGGAAGAATTGCGTGCTGCCGCCCATTTCGCGAAGTCCGGGAAGCGATCCTGCAATCCTTGGGCGAACCGCCGGGCTGCGGTGATGTCGTAGCCGCCGGGCCCGAGAATGCTGTCGAGCACCACGCGATCGGTGCGTTCCGGGAACAGCGACGTGTACACTCCGCCGAGATAGGTGCCGTAGGACAGGCCGAAGTAAGAGATCTTCGACTCGCCGAGCGCGGCGCGGATCTGATCCATGTCCCGCGCGGTGTTCGCGGTGGTGATGTACGGCAGAACCGCCGCGGATCCCGAGGCGGCGCATTGCTGCGCGACCTGCTTGGCATGCGCCGCGGCCTCGCTGACCTCGGCGGCGTTGTGCGCGTACTTCGGCCCGATCGACAGCTGAGGGTCGAGGTCGCAGGTGACCGGATTGCTGTGGTCGACGCCGCGCGGGTCGAAGCCGATCAGGTCGTATTCGGCGAGGAGGCTGGCCGGAAGTCCGAGCTGGGTGAGCTGGAGCGGGAAGGCCAGGCCCGGACCGCCGGGTCCGCCTGGGTTGAACAGCAGGACTCCGCGCCGTTTCGCCGGGTCGGTGCTCGGCAACCGGGAGATTTCGACGCTGATCTTCTTGCCGTCCGGATTGCGGTAGTCCAGCGGTACTTCGACGGCCGCGCATTGCAATCCCGGAGAAGCGACGTCGGCTGGACACGCGCCCCAGTTCACCGTGGATTTCGCCGGGGAGGCGTGCGCCGGAACGGAAGTTGCTGTGAGCGCGGCGGCCGCCAGTACGGCGAGCAATTGTTTTCGCACGTTTTCCTTCCTCCTGTCGTGCGCCGGTGATCGGCGGTTCAGTACTGCCGCAGCCGCTCTGCCAGCTTGCTCGCGGCCTCCTGTTGCTGCGGAGTAAGTGACTTGACACTCGCCTCGGCACCGCAGAATTTGTCCGTCGCCGGGCGGATTCCGTTTACCAGGTAGTCAGCGACGGCGTTGAAACCGCAGCCATTCAGGTACGGGAGTCCGACGCCATGGCCGCCTGTGGTCCACAGTGACCATTCGAGCCCGGTCGCCGAACGCCTCGCGGGTTTCGAGGGCACCGGACAGCGGGGTCGCCGGATCGCGCATGTTCTGGACCAGCAACAGGTTCGACGGTCCCTGGTCGCTGAACTGCACTGCCGGTTCGACGGGCTGGTATGGCCAGGCCGCGCACGGCCAGACGTTCGCGGTCGCGCCGCCGAGCATCGGATAAGCGGCCCGGTCCGCCACGACATTCCGCTGGTAGGTCGAAATCGTCCGGGGCCAGGAGTTGTCGCCGCACAGGACCGACAGCATGGTCGCCCGCTCGCTCTGTTCCTGCCCCGTGGCGGGCGGCAGCAGCGAGCCGGGCGGGGACTGGTCGTTGAGGAGGGCTTGCCACGTCTGGGCCAGCCTGGGGAAGGTCAGCGTCTGGTAGGTGAGGCTGTGCGTGCCCAGGCGGAAGAGCGAGCCGTCGAGGCCGGCGGCCGGGTGCTGGTCGAGTTTGTCCGCGAGTTTGAAGAAGGTCGCGGTGACCTCGGCGGGAGTGCTGCCGAGTCCGTAGGTCGAATCGCGCATCGCGGCCCATTTCGCGAAGTCCGGGAAGCGGTCCTGCATTCCCTCGGCGAACCGGCGGGCGGTGGTGAGGTCGACGCCGGTCGGCCCGGCGACGCTGTCGAGCACGACGCGGTCGGTCTGGTCCGGGAACAGCGAGGCGTAGACCCCGCCGAGGTAGGTGCCGTACGACAGGCCGAAGTAGGAGATCTTCTGCTCGCCGAGCGCGGCGCGGATCCGGTCCATGTCGCGGGCGGTGTTCGCGGTGGTGACGTAGGGCAGGATCGCCGCGGACGCCGAAGCGGCGCATTGCCGGGCGATCTGCTTGGCGGCCGTCGAGGCCTGCACGACTTCTTCGCGGTTGTGCGCGTATTTCGGGGTGAAGGCGAGTTGCTCCGGAGCGAGATCGCAGCTCACCGGCGTGCTGTGGGCGACCCCGCGCGGATCGAAGCCGATCAGGTCGTACTCGGCGAGCAGGCTCGCGGGCACTCCGATCCGCGCCCAGGTCGGCGGGAAGGCGAGCCCGGGTTCGCCGGGGCCGCCCGGGTTGAACAGCAGTACTCCGCGCCGTTTGGCCGGGTCGGTGCTCGGCAGGCGGGAAATCGCGAGGCTGATCTTCTTCCCGTCGGGATGCCGGTAGTCCAGCGGCACTTCCAGCGACGCGCACTGCAAGCCGGGCGACGCGACGTCGGCCAGGCACGCGCCCCAGTTCACCGTGGATTTCGCCGGGGAGGCGTGGGCGGGAACGGCGGTCGCTGTGAGCGTGGCGGCCGCCACTACGGCGAGCAATTGTTTTCGCACGGGTTTCCGTCCTTTGCTGAGAACAAGCGAACTCAGGAAACTGAAGGGAAATGCACGAAAGCTGTGTTCGCGGACGGTTCGACCGCTGGTCAGGCCGACCCCCGGCCGCGTCGATGATCGAGAACGCCGCCGACGTTACTCCGATCTCCTCGGCACCGGAAGGGGTCAGCGGCGCGGTTCCCAGCGGAATAGCCGGGTCGCCAGCGTGACGCTGAGAATCAGCCACGCCGCGATCGGGCCGAACAGGACTAGCGAGTCGGTTGCCGAGCTTCCGCCATTCCAGGAATTCAATACGAGTTCGGTGGCCGCGCCGCCGGGAAGAAGGCGTTTCAGCAGGGACAGCTGTTCGGTTCCGGTGATTCCGATCCAACTTGCTACCGCGAGAACCGCGACCGTGATGGGCAGCGTGGTGACCTGGGCGTGCTCCGGGGAGTTCGTGAGGCCGGCGGTGGCCAGGCCGAGCGCGACCATCATGCCGATGGTGGCGACGACCGCGACGACCAGCAGCAGCGGGTTTTTCGGTGCGCCGGTGACCGCGCCGAGCACGGCGAGGATGACGCCGACCTGGATGGTGGTGATCGCGGTGATCGGCAGGAGCAGGCCGACGAGAATGCCGGAGTCGCTCGCCGCGGTGGAGCGCAGGCGTTTGAGGAAGAGGTTCTGCCGTCGAGCGGCGAGAGTAGTGACGGTGGTGGTGTACAGGCCGATCGCGGTAATGAAGAAAAGCGTCAGTGCTGCGATATAACCGAGGCTGCCGAGTTTAGCGAAGGTTTCGTGCCGGGAGATGAAGAAAGCGCTGAACGCGACGGGCAGGATCAATGAGGTGACCAGCACCAGACGATTCCGGAAGAGCTGGATCAGTTCGCCGCGGGCAATGGAGAGCATCGGAAAGCCTTTCGGTGATTACGCGTTGCTGATGGCGCGGAAGACGTCGTCCAGCCGCGTCGGTCCGGCTTCTAGTTCGGCTAGTTCCACGGCGTAGTCCGCTGCCCAGCCGAGCAGGGTGTGCAGGTCTTTCTGCAGGCCGAAGGTTTCGATGAGGAATCGGCCGTCCTCTTCGCGGGTCGCTTGCAGCGGCGGCACCGGGGCATGCGGCGGAAGTCCGAAGCGGATGGTCGCGGGCAGCGTCCGGGTCAGTTCGGCGACGGTGCCTTCGCGGTTGAGCGTGCCCTGGTGCATCAGGCCGATGCGATCGGCGCGCTGCTGTGCTTCCTCGAGGTAATGCGTGGTCAGGACGATGGTGGTGCCGTCCTCGCGGAGCCGGTCCACGGCGTCCCAGAGCGCGTCGCGCGACTGGATGTCCAGACCAGTGGTCGGCTCGTCGAGGAAGACCAGGTCCGGTGTCCCGTACACAGCGGTCGCGAAGTCGAGCCGTCGCTTCTCACCGCCGGACAGCTGCGACACCCTGGTGGTGGCTTTGCGGGTGAGGTCGGTGATGCCGAGCAGCCGCTCGACGTTGTCGTCGCGCTGGGTCAGGCTGCCGATCAGCCGGATCGACTCGCGCACGGTCAGGTCCGGCGAGAAGCCGCTTTCCTGCAGCATGATCCCCATCCGGGGACGCACCGAAGCGCGGTCGCGCGGGTCTTTGCCGAACACCCGCACGGAGCCGGAGCTGGGTTTGCGGTGGCCTTCGACGGTCTCCAGCGTCGAGGTCTTCCCGGCGCCGTTCGTGCCGAGCAGCGCGTACAGTTCGCCGCGGGCGACCTGGAACGACAGATCGCGCACGGCCTGGAAGTCGCCGTAAGTGAGATTCAGGCGGTCGACTTCGATGACTGGGGTCGTGGACATGCTCCGATTCCAGCCGGATCCGCTGGTCGGGAGTAGTGCGGCCACGTCAGCCGAAAACATGACGCTGCGTCACTGGTGGGCCCTTGGCGGCTGCGGCATGCTGGGACCGAATTCCGTGGCCGAAGCTGGAGCACCATGATCGAGATCCGTCCTCCGTGGACTCGCCGCACGGCCTGGGCCAGCAGCGTGGTCCAGGACCGGTTGCGACGGCTCAACCTCATCACGGTGATGCCGCCGCTGGTGTTCGTCGGGCTGCTGCTGGTGGTGTTCGCGTCGAAGACCTGGTGGCACGTCGTCATCCAGGTGATCGGGCTGCTGGCCGCCGTGGTGACCGCGGAACGCTGGACCGCCGGCGACTTCCTCCGCGTCGCGCGTCCGTGTCTGGTGCTCACCGCGTTCGTCTGGCTCGCCGGCGCGCTCAGCGACAAGAGCGCGGCGTTCTACGGACTGACCATGGTCGGGTCGTTCCTGATCCCGCCGCTGGTGCGGCACCGGTTCGCCGCACTGGTCGGCCTCGCGGTGCTGACCGGCGCGATCGGCGCGACGAACCTGCTGGTGTACGACGACAAGGTCGGCGGGCGGCTGCTCGCTTTTGTCGTCGCCCCGGCCCTGGCCGCGGCGTTGTCGACCGTGTTCATGTTCGCCAGCCAGAAGCTTTACGACCTCGTCGTGGAACTGGAGGAGTCGCGGGAGAAGGAAGCCGAGCTGGCGGTGGTCCGGGAGCGCGTCCGGTTCGCCAGCGAGCTGCACGACATCCAGGGGCACACGCTGCACGTGGTCAAGCTGAAGGTCGCGCTCGCGGAGAAGCTGCTCCACCGGGATCTCGGACGCGCGCAAGAGGAATTGCGCGAGGTGCACACCCTGGTCGGCGAAACCATCGTGCAGACCAAGGAACTCGCTTACGCCCAGCGCAGGCTCAATCTGTCCGCGGAGCTGGAGAACGCGAAGAACCTCTTCGAGGCGGCGGGAATCCACGTGCGGGTCGAACGGCTCGCGGAGGCCGGTTCGGGGGCGGACGAACTGCTTGGCCAGGTGTTGCGCGAGACCACCACGAACATCCTCCGGCACGCACAAGCCCGGCAGGTGCGGATCACGTTGACCGAAACGGGGATCAGCATCGTCAACGACGGCGTTCCGGACCGCGAGGAGCCGGTACTGAGTGGACTGTCCACTTTGGCGGACCGGCTGGCGGATGAGGGCGGAGAATTGACCGTGGAGCAGAAGGACGGCCGATTCGTGACGGCCGCGGCCTTCCCGGAGAAGCGATGACGACGGTAGTGCTAGCTGACGACGAGGCCCTGCTCCGCAAGGCGATGGCCGCGTTGCTGCCGATGGAGGACGAGATCACCGTGCTCGCCGAGGCGGAAGACGGCGAGGCGGCGGTGCGGGCCACTGTGGAGCATCGGCCGGACGTGCTGGTGATCGACCTGGAGATGCCCAATGTGGACGGTCTGGGCGCGGTCGCGCGGATCCGGCGGGAGCGGCCGGAGCAGGTGATCCTGATGCTGACCCGGCACGCGCGGCCGGGCGTGCTGCGCAAGGCGTTGAAGCTCGGTGTGCAGGGGTTCGTCAGCAAATCGGCGGAACCGGCGCACATCGCGGCGGTGATCCGGACGCTGGACGAGGGCAAACGCTGGATCGACCCGGACGTCTCGGCGCTCGCGGTGGTGGACGATTGTCCGTTGACCGTGCGGGAAATCGACGTGCTGCGGGCGACGCGGGAGGGGTATTCGGTCGCGGACATCGCGACGCAGCTGCACCTGGCGGAGGGGACGGTGCGGAATTACCTGTCGAACGCGATGCAGAAGACGCAGACGCGAACGCGGCACGAGGCGGCGCGGTATGCGCGGGAGCACGACTGGTTGTGAGTGCCTATGCCGGTGAGCACCGGCATAGGCACTTCACCAGGTCAGCGGTTGGACGCCTTCTTCACGAACTTGCCCAAGTCCTTCGACTGCTGCACCCGCGACGGTTCGTGCACGTACATCATGTGCCCGGCCGGGTAGTAAGCCGTGTCGATGTTCTCCCGCAGCTCCTCCGGGATCTTCAGCTGCGAAAGCACGTACTCGGACGCGTAGTACGCCGTCGCGCCGTCGTAGTGTCCGAACGCGACGTGGACCTGCAGGTGCGGGTTGGCCCGCATCGCCGCGCTCAAGGTGTCCACAACGGACACCGAACGGCCCTCGAACTCCTTGTAGGACCAGGCCTTGAACACCTCGGTGGACAGGATCTCGTACGGCAGGTCGTTCTCGTAGCCGAGTTCGGCGCGCACGTAGTGGTTGAACCCGGCGGAGTAGGCGCCGATGATCCGCGACACCGAGGGGTCGTCGCTCATGTGCTCGACGCCGCCGTCCGGTTCCCACGTGGTGAACCGGCCGTCCATCCGGCCGACGGTCTTGCCCTGGTCGCGCAGCAGTTCGGTGAAGAACCGGACGTGCTCGATCCGCAGGTTCACCCGGTCCACATAGGACTCGCTGAGCCCGGTGAGCGACGCCAGCGTCTGCACCGCCTCGGTACGGTCCTGAGTGGACAGCCGCGCGCCGCGGGAAAGCGCCCACGGCAGTTCCTTCGAGGCGAAGTCCTCGGCGTCGGCGAGCACGTCGTCGAGCGGCCGTTCGCCGTGCCGGCCGTGGTAGTGCGCGATCGCCGCGTACGTGGGCAGGAACAGCGAGTACGGCAGGTCGTTGCCCTCGTGGAACCGCAGCGTGCCGAGGTCCAAAACGGACGAGATGAGCATCAGGCCGTTGAGGTACAGGCCGTAGCGCTCCTGCAGGTGCCCGGCCAGCGCGGCCGCGCGCAGCGTGCCGTACGACTCGCCGGCCAGGAACTTCGGCGACAGCCAGCGCTGGTTGCGCGAAACCCACAGCCGGATGATCTCCGCGACCGATTCGACGTCGCCCTGGAAACCGGTGTACGGCTGGGATTCGCCGCCCTCGGTCACCCGCGAGTAGCCGGTCTGGACCGGGTCGATGAACACCAGGTCGCTGTGCGCGAGCAGGCTTTCCGGGTTGTCCTCGAGCCCGTACGGCGGCGGCACCGGGTCGTTGACGTCGCCGGACAGCACCCGGCGCGGTCCGAGCAGGCCCATGTGGAGCCAGATGCTGGAGGAACCGGGGCCGCCGTTGAAGGCGAAGGTGACCGGTCGCGTGCCGGGGTCGGCGTCGTCGAGGGTGTAGGCGGTGAGGAAAACCTCGGCCTTGGCCTGGTGGCCCTCGGACTTGCCGTCCTTCTTGACCTCTTGGCGGAGCACGATCCGGCCGGTCTGGGCGGTGTAGGCGAGCTTGCGCCGCTTGACGGTGAGCGTGTGCTGCGTCGTGACGAGGTCGTCGACGGGCTCCGCCGCCTTCGTCTCCTCGTCCTTGGTCTTCTCGGCGGTCTCGTCCGCGGTGGTGTCGGCCATGGCCCCAACCTATCCCGCGTTACCGTGGCAGCACACCAAGCGGAGGAGATCGATGCGCACGTTCGCCGAGCTCGACGCGGAACTGGTGCGGTGCCGCGCGTGCCCGCGGCTCGTCGAATGGCGCGAGGGCGTGGCGGGGACGAAGGCCGCGTTCGCCGGGCAGGAGTACTGGGCGCGGCCGGTGCCCGGTTTCGGCGCGGAGGACGCCGCGCTGGCCGTCGTCGGGCTCGCGCCGTCCGCGCACGGGGCCAACCGCACCGGCCGGATGTTCACCGGCGATCCGTCCGGCGACTTCCTCTTCCGCGTGCTGTACGAGGTCGGCCTGGCGTCTCAGCCGGTGTCCGCCGCCATCGGCGACGGCCTCACGCTGCGCGGCACCCGGCTCGTGTCGCCGGTCCGCTGCGCGCCGCCGGAGAACCGGCCGACCCCCGCCGAACGGGACAACTGCCGGCACTGGCTGGCCGACGAGCTGGACCTGCTGCGCCCGACCCTGCGCTCGATCGTCGTGCTCGGCGCGTTCGGCTGGCAGGCGCTGCTGCCCGTGCTTTCCGCCGCCGGCTGGCCGGTGCCGAAACCGCGTCCGGCCTTCGCACACGGCGCCCGGATGCAGGTCGGCGACCTTGCGGTGTTCGGCTGCTACCACGTGTCACCGCGCAATGTCCAGACCGGTCGTGTGACACAGCCCATGGTGGTGAGCGCGTTCACCGCCGCGGCCTCGGCGGCCGGGCTCATCTGAATCGTGACAACCAGCGTGGCGATGCTGGTCACAGCGGGGTGGGGTACCCGAGCGGAGCCGCTTCGGAAGTGCGACTATAGGTACATGGCTGCTGCGAAGTCGGAACCGACTCGGATCCTCGTCCTCGGTGGTGGATACGTCGGCCTGTACACCGCGTACGGGCTTCAGAAGATGCTGCGCGCCAACGAGGCCTCCGTGACCGTCGTTGACCCGCAGCCGCACATGACCTATGCCCCGTTCCTGCCCGAGGCGGCGGCCGGCGCGATCGAGCCGCGGCACGTGGTCGTGCCGCTGCGCCGCGTGCTGAAGCGCTGCCACGTGCTGACCGCGCGGGTCACGAAGATCGAGAACGAGCGCAAGGCCGTCACGGTCGAAGCGGCCGACGGCCACATCGAGACGCTGAACTACGACGTGCTCGTGGTCGCGCTCGGCGCCGTCGCGCGGATCCTGCCGATCCCCGGCCTCGCCGAGGAGGGCATCGCCTTCAAGACCATCGGCGAAGCGATCTACCTGCGCAACCACATCATGACCAAGCTGGACGAGGCCGCCAGCACGCTCGACCCCGAGCTGCGCAAGCGCCTGCTCACGTTCACCGTGGTCGGCGGCGGGTTCGCGGGCATCGAGGCGCTGGCCGAGCTCGAGGACATGACCCGCTTCGCGGTCGAGAACTACTACCCGAACATCAAGCCGGCGGACATCCGCTGGGTGATGGTCGAGGCGGCCGGGCGGATCCTGCCCGAGGTGCGCGAGACGCTGGGTGTGTACACGGTGCAGCAGCTGGAGAAGCGCGGCATCGAGGTCTACCTGTCGACCGCGGCGAAGTCGTTCGAAAACGGCCACGTCGTGCTCTCGGACGGCACCGAGTTCGACACCGACACGATCATCTGGACCGCGGGCGTGAAGGCCAACCCGGTCCTCGCCGGCTCGGACCTGCCGCTCGACAAGCGCGGCCGCGTCGAGGCCACCGCCGCGATGCAGGTGGTCGGCCACCCGGACGTCTGGACCGCGGGCGACAACGCGGCCATCCCGGACCTGTCGCGCACCGAACAGGACCCGACGGCGACCTGCCCGCCGAACGCCCAGCACGCGGTCCGCCAGGCCCGCCTGCTGGCGAAGAACATCATCAAGGTGATCCGCGGCGGACAGCCGAAGGACTACTTCCACAAGAACCTGGGCGCGGTCGCGAGCCTCGGCCTGCACAAGGGCGTGGCGGACGCGCTGAACCTGAAGATCAAGGGCTTCCCGGCGTGGCTCTTCCACCGCGCCTACCACCTCAAGGCGATGCCCACGTGGAACCGCAAGATCCGCATCCTGTTCGACTGGATGCTGGGCGGCCTGTTCCGGCGCGAGGTCATCTCGCTGGGGCAGATCAACAACCCGAAGGAAGAGTTCAACCGGGCCAGCAAGGGCTGAGCGGTTTTCCGGTGAAGCCGGGTCGTCTTCGGGCGGCCCGGCTTTGTCGTGTCCGGGGGCGGGTTCGCTAGGGTGGGTGGGCCCCCGTAGCCCAATTGGCAGAGGCAGTCGACTTAAAATCGACCCAGTGCGGGTTCGAACCCCGTCGGGGGCACCGTTTCTGCTGGTCAGGACGACTCTTCCGAGGCTCGTTCAAGATCAACCCCCGGTTTATCCCCGGAATTGCCGGAGCCCGGGTCGAGCCACATGCTTTCCAACGCGACCGCGTTCTCCGGCGAGACCGTGGTGCGGTCCATGTACACGTCCTGCGTCATCGACGGCTTGCTGTGCCCGAGCTGATCCGCGATCTGCCGGGAACTGGCCTTCGCATCGTCCAGCACGGTAGCAGTGGTCTTCCGGAACGCGTGCGACTTGACCCAGGCGAACTCGTCAGTGCCACGGGCATTGCGAATGTCCCGCCGGGTGTTCGAGGGATCGCGGAGTCCGCCCAACGAGTCCGGGAACACCGCGCTGGCGCGTTCGCGCCCGTCCTCCTGCGCTATCCGCCACCGCTCCCGCAGCATCGACACTGCCCATTCGGGCAGAGGCAGCTTGCGGTCCCCGTCGTCCGTCTTGAGCTGCTGCACGCGCCGCAAGCCGACTCCCCGAATGCGGACGACCTTCCAATCCACCAGGACGGTGCGCCGCTCCAGGTCGACGTCCTCCCAGAAGACCGCGAGAGCCTCACCGATCCGCACGCCGGTGGCCAGCATGAAGCGCATCAGGTCCGGCAGATCCTTCGCTGCCGCCTTCTTGTCCGCCTCGAACTTCTCCAGCAGAGCCTTTCGCTCGGCCGGGGCAAGCCCGCGCGGTTTCTTCCGCTTTCCGCCTTCAATCCGGCCAGCATCGCGGATCGGGTTGGCACCGATAGCGCCCTCCTGAGCCGCGTACGCCAGGACTCCACCCACCACCGCGCGTGCCGTCCGAGCGTGCGCCGCGCTTGATTTCGCCTGAACCGCAGGCAGAAACGCACTCAGCCGCGGCACCGTCACCTCGTAAAGGCGAAGCTCGCCGAACGCGGGCAACACGTGGTTCTTGAGCATGCTCCGGTAGTTGTCGAGCGTCCCGGGTGCCCGTTCACCTGCGTCCACGCGCTGTTCCTGGCGAACGAGCCACTTCTCCGCCGCTACGGAGAACTTGGTGTTGCGGTCGATGTCGCCGCCACCCGGTGCCTTCAGCGCCTCGTTAACCGCCTTCTTGAGCGCCCGTTCTGCTTTCGGACGGGACGGCCCAGTGCGCTCGATATCGCGCACCTTCCCGTCGTAGCCCCGGTAGCTGGTGCGGGCACGCACACCCTTGGCAGTGTCCTCGAATCGGATCTTGCCGTGCGTCCCGATCTCCAGCGGTGGCCGGGCCATCAGGCGCTCGCCTGTTCTGCGATCCAGGCGTCGACCTCGTCGGCGCGGAAGCGGACGTATTTGCCGATGCGGTAGCCGTTCGGGCCTTTGCCGGTCTTGCGCCATTGGTAGACGGTGTTGACCGGGACGCTGAGGTAGTCGGCGAGGTCAGTGACGGTGAGCAGTTTGTTGTCCATGGTCGTTTTCCTTGCTGTATTTGTGTTTGCGGTCGTCGCGGATGCGGTAGGCGATGGCAGCGGCGAGTTCGCGTTCGGCGTCGTCGCTGTAGCCCGCGCCGTCGAAGGTCCAGTTGTTGACCACGGCGACGGTGTCGGCGCGGTCGGTGAGGCCGAGGCGTTCCAGGGTTTCCTCGAGCCGGAAGCGGCGGCGGTCGCCGCGGATGTCCTTGAAGGTGGTGGAGTAGGCGCGGGACTTGGTGAGGAAGTGGCCCCGGAAGGCGAGCATGTGCGCCCAGCGGCGCAGGTTCAGGTCCTCGTAGGGTTCGAGCGCGCCAAGGTCCCAGGCGGTCTGGATGATGCGGCGGTGGTGGTCGGAGACCCGCAGGTGCGCGATGTCGCGTTCGGAGCGGATAGGCCGGTCCGCGGCTTCGCTTTTGCCGGTGCCTTTGGTCGCGTACTTGGCGATGTAGGCGGCGAGGCGGGCTTCGCTGATTCGGCCGGCATCGTCCTCCAGCTCGGCCGAGCCCATGGGTTCGATGCGGCGGACGTCGACCTGGTCGCCCCAGGTCAGCACGAGCGGCGTGCCGTCGGGGAGGTGGGTGGTGGCGTAGGCGGCTCCGGCGGCGGCGTAGACGGCGTCTTCCAGGAGGTCCGGGTGCGCCCAGGCCGGGGCGGGGTCGGCTGCGCCGTCCGGGCCGTCGATACGGACCACGGCGTGGAAGTGGACGAGCCCGCGCCGCTGGTATTCCGCGACCTTCCCGTAGGAGAGCCGGGCTTGTTCGGCGAACTCGCGGGCTTTGAGCCCGGCGCGTTTGGCGATCTCGCGGCGCAGCCGGGTGGTGAACCGCTGCCACAGCACCCCGGCGTGTGCCTGCCACAGCACCGATCCGGTGTAGTCGTAGGTGTCCGGGTCGAGCGGGGTGCCGACGCGCGGGTCGGCGTCGAGGTGGTATTCCCCGCAGCCGCAAGGGATGCGCTTGCCGCGCGCGCTGGTGCGGGCGTGGTGCACCGGCCCGAACGAGGGCGCGGTGAGGGTGACGAACGCGCGGGGGCGGTCGGTGACGTGCTCGGGGACGCCTTTGTGGCCGCCGATCAGTCCGGCGCGGACGAGGTGGAAGGCGTCGGCGGCGTAGCGGTCGGAGCAGGACGGACAGACCGATTCGCGGCGGTTGCCGCACGGGACGAAGATGTCGCCGCCGTGGTGGTGCAGCACCTGCCCGCTGGCCGCGTCCTGGAGCTGGTGCGCGCCTCCGAGACGGATCGGGCGGGCGCAGCCGTTGACGGCGTGCACTTTGGCGCGCCATTCGTCGTAGTCGCGCATCCGGACCCGGTAGGCGATGCGGTCGTCCAACGTGTGCATGTCGGTGGCCCTTTCCGTGGGCGGGCATGGAAAACGGCGCGGGAACCAGCCGGTGAGGGCCAGCTCCCGCGCCGTCGGTCGGTGCGGGGTGGTTCAGCTCTCCAGTTCGCGCCGGTTTCGCAGGCGCGGCGTGTCGTCGGCGCGTTCGGCCGTGGCGCGCAGCGGACCGGGGTCCGTGGGCACGGCGACGGTCAGGTAGACGCGGCCGAGGGTCGACGTGCCGCGGTTGGGGTAAAAGTCGCTGGCTTCCTGGACTTCCACCACGGTCGCGATGCGCGCCGCGACGGCGGCGATCTCGGCTTCGGTGCCCATCAGGCGGATGCGCATGGTCGGTTTTCCCTTGTCTCGTCAGGCGGATGCGGTGACCGGGTGTCCGTTGTGGCTGGTCAGGTCGGCGACGATGCGGGCGGCCATGGCGTCGGGGACGCGGGCGGCGCGGCGGATGTCGTCGGCGGTGAGGTCGCGGCCTTCGTCGCGGGCGGCGTCGGCGGCGGCGTGGACGCGGCTGGCGATCTCCGGCGGGAGCTTCAGCCGGGCAGCCGGGCGCACGGCCGGTGCGGCTGGTGCCGGTGGTGCGGGCGCGGTCTCCGGTTCTGCCGGCATTGCCGCCGGAGCCGTTGCGTCGGCGGGTTCGGCCGGTGCCGGGATCGGTGGTGCGGCCGGGGCGGGCTCGGCGGGGGCGCGGCGCATGAGGAGCTTGACGACCACGAGGAACCCGAGGGCGGGCATCGCGGCCACCAGCCACCCGGCCGGGGTGGGTTCGGCGAGCGCGACTTGCGCGGTCATCTGCACGCCGAACCCGGCGACCAGGACGCCGAGGGGGAAGCTGAACCGGCGGTGTCGGCCGGTGCGGTGGTCGCGCTGGACCTCGAACCCGGCCACGATCACGATGCCCTCGATGACCACGGCGTCGGCCCAGGCGATCCAGCCGGTCTGTCCGTGGTGGACGGCCCAGTCGTGGGTGTGGGTGAACCCGGCCGCCGCGCCGATCAGGCCGAGCGTCGCGGCGACCAGCAGACGGACGATGTCCACCAGCCGACGAGCCGCGTGCGCACTGTCCGCAGTGGACATGAGGTTTCCTCCTTCTACTCGCGGCCGGTGCGGAAGCGTTCCGCGGAGCGGTGGAACACCCCGGCGTAGGTGTCGAGCCAGCGGGCCAGCTCGCCGGACAGCTCGGCCAGGCGGGGCTGGACGAACCACGGTTCGCCGTCGTGCATGCCGCGCTCCAGCGTGTAGAGCTCGTGGAACTCGTCGACGACCGCCTGTATCTGGCGGAACGCGTCGGCGATGTTCTCGCCGAAGTGGTGCTCCATCGGTCAGATCCCTTCCGTGCGGGCGAGGTTGGACCAGCGCTGCAGCGTCGTGCGGCCGCGCGCGGTGAGCTTGAGCGGTGTGACCGGCCGTCGGATCGCGCCGTGCATCGCCGACACCACGTCGCGCGAGCCGCCCCGGGCGACGTAGCCGCCGGAGATCAGGTGGTGCACGACGTCTTCGTCCAGGGCGGCGCGGACGCGGTCGGTGTCCTCGAACACCAGCACCCGGTCCGTGTCGTCCAGCAACGCGAAACGCCCGTCGCGGACTTCGGCGAGCACGTCCTTCGCGACCGACGGGTTCGTGCCCCCGCCGGTGTTCTTGCGGCGGGAGGCCCGGGCAGGCGGGCACTGGCGGCCGGACTGCGGAGCCGGGGCGGTGTCGACGGTGCCGAAGAGGCCGAGCTGTGCCGGGTCGCGGCGGGTCACCGGACGCGCTCCCGGCCGACCGGCCCGAACTCCCGGTTGCGGAAGTCCGCGACCGCGATCCCGACGCCGAGCCCGATGCACCCGAACACCACCAGCGTGCTCCAGAACAGCGCCGACGGGCCTTGTGCCGCGTAGATGACGATCAGGACGAGCAGGGCGGGTGCGCCAAGCTTGAGCCACAGCCACGCCCGCCACACGTAAAAGCCGATGCGCCACATGGGTTTACTCCTCTGCGTTTTCGGGTCGGTGGTGCGGGCAGAACACGAGCTGTTCGGAGGTGGCCGCCCAGGCGGGCTCGAAATAGATCGCCTGGAGCACCGCGTCCCAGGACAGTTCCGGCCGGGTCGCCGAGGCCCCGTACGGGCGCTCGCCGCACACCCCGCAGCGCGGGAAGAACACCTCGTCGTAGCGGCTCAGATCCGGAGTCAGGCCCTCGTCTGCGAGACGGTCGAACGCGGCGCGCGCCTCGCCCTCGTCGGTGGTGCGCGCCGCGATCTGCGTGAAGTTCTGCCGTCGGAGGCCGGAGCGTTGGTAGCTGACCACCCAGTAGGTCTCGTGCACCAGGCACGGGTAGTAGACGAGCTGCTGCATCGCTTCTCCTTGTCCGATGGGGACAGTCATGCGCCGACCCGGCGGGCGAGGCTCAGCACGTCGGAGAGGGCGCCGAACACGTCCAGCGCGGCGGAGTACTCCGGATCGTCGACGAGCGTGTCGGTGTCGACGGCCCCGAGGTGCCGTTCCCGTTCCTGGCGCACGGCGTCGCACCAGAGCCCCGCCCGGTCCGACGTGACCGACAGGCAGGCCAGGAAGTCCTGGTGCCGGTCTTCGCGGTAGCTCATGCGACCACCGACAGCGCGGGACCGGCGTGGTAGCCGCGGAGGATGAACGCGACCAGTTCGTCCAGCTCCCGGTCAGAGACGTACGCGGCGCGGACGCGCTGCGGGACCCGCGAACGCGGCCGGATCACGAACCCGATTCCGGCGGTGTCCTCGCTTTCGGGGATCTCGTCGGCGAGAGCCCCGCGCAGCCGGGCACCGTCCCCGAGCACCATGTCCACATGCGACTGCGAGGTCACCCGCAGGCAGATCCGGACCGGGAACAGGTCCCGCACCGGCACGGTGTCCTTGGTCGGTTCCTGCACCAGGGCCATCGTGGAATGCCCGGTCGCCCGGCCCTGCGACACGGCGATCGCAAGGTCCTTGCGCAGCGTGCGGGCGATCGTGCCGTCGCCGTAGGCCAGCAGAGCGCCGATCTCGTCCACGACCAGCAGGTTCAGCGGCGTCTCCCGCGACATCGTGATCTTGCGCTTGCCGGTCGCGGCGAAGTCCCGCTGCACCCGGCGCAAGTCCTCGATGAACTCCCGCACCAGCTCCGCACAGGCCGCCTCGTCGTGCTCGTAACGGTGCGCGACCCCTTCCAGCTTGCGGAACTCCATCTGCTTCGGGTCGCAGATCCACAGCCGGACCAGGCCGTCCCGGATCAGCGGAGCCAGCCCGCGCAGCAGTGACAGCGGGATCGAGTTCTTGCCCGCCCCGGTCGCCCCGGCGATGAAGGTGTGCTTGCCCAGGACCGACAGCCGCCAGTCGGTGCCGTACTCGGTGTCGCCGACGTAGATGTCGCCCGGGTCGACCGCGCCGGATTCCTCGGGCATGTCCGGGGCCGGGATGGTCTCGGTGAACGGCTCGCGGCGTTCGATGATCAGCGACACCTGGCCGGGCTTGACCCGCTCCAGCGCGATCCGCTCCACCCGCAGCGTGTCCGCGAGGTCTTCGAGCTTGTCGTTGAACGCGCGCCGTCCCATGCCCGGGGGCAGCAGGAGCGTCACCGTGTCCACCGACGGCGAGAACGACTGCACCCGAACCACCCGGGGGAAGTCGGCCTTGCCGGTTCGGCGGTTGGTGACGTACAGGTCGCACGCCTGCAGCGCCTTGTTCAGCTTCGGCCCGCAGTACTTCGACCAGCGGCGACGCCAAGCCCGGATCCGCGGAGCGGCGTAGTGGTCGAACGTGTCCGGGTGCGCCCGGTACCAGGTGCACAGCCCCAGCGTCGCCCCGCCGACCATCCCGCCGGTCGCGGTCCACCCCAGCTCCAGCCCCGAGGTCGCCAATCCGGCCGGCATAAGCACCGAACCGGGGTGCCGGGCGGTCCACTTGAGACCCCGGAACTCGAAACCCGCCCGGCGGTCCGACTTCGGAATGCGGTTCTTCATCGCGGTGTACTCCCTTCCTGCAGCACGAAAACGGCCCCGCACGCCTCGTCCGGCAAGGACAGAGGGCGGGGCCGGTCTCGTGCGAAAATGCGTGTTCGGTCTAGTGCGTCAGCGCGGGGCGCGCGTCCAGCAGCTCCGTGGACAGCGTGCCCATCGCGCGGGCGGCCTTGTCGTGCGCGGCCTTGAACCCGTGCTGGTGCACCGGCATGCCGCGCATCGCGTCCTTGAGCGTGCTCATCGCCGAATGCAGGTCGTCCACGACCCGGTCAACCTGATGCGCCATGGCTCAGAGCCTCCAATCCCGCGAAACGAGTTCCGCCTCGTGCTTCTTGCCCAGCGTCCGCAACCGGTCCAACTCGTCGAACGCCTTGGTGCGGAACGCTTTCAGCTCGTCCCGCGTCGAGATCGTCCACGACTCCGCCTCGTGCCCGTCGTCGTAGGCGTCGATGAGCTTGTCGACCTCGGCCAGCACCTCGGCCACAAGGTCCAGAGCCGCGGTGAACGTGCCGTAGCGCTGCTGCGCCCGGCGATTCAGGTAACCCACCTGCATGGGTCCGTCACCCTTCCCGTGTTGCGGCGGTCAGTTCGGCCGCCGTGGTGAGATCCGCAGTCAGGAACCCGACCGCGTTGCCGACCGCGACCCGGATGTCCCGGTCGGGCTCCGCCGCGACGAACCGCCGGTAAGCGGTCTGTGCGGCCTCGATGATGGCGACGATTTCCGGCATGTCAGGAGTCCTTCCGGATCACGGACTGCGCGTCCTTGAGGCCCTCGCAGTAGCCCGCCTGCCATGCCAGGTCGTCCGCCGGTTCCGCCAGCGCCAGCGCCCGCTGCGCTTCCAGCCGGGCCGCGAGCATCCGAATCACGACTCCGACGCGCACCGGGCGGCTCATCGCTTGCTCCGGTGCACCAGCGTCGCCACCGCAGCCGCGACCGTCAGCCCGGCCAGCACCGGCGACACGATCGCCAAGCAGCCGGTCAGCACCAGCCAGAACAGAAACGGACTGAAATTCGCCACCATCACTGAACCTCCTATTTCTCGAAGTAATGCCACTGCCGGGAACAGACCTGACAGGTCGCGATTCCCGTTGCCGACAAGAAAAATTTCGCCGTGCACGCGTGCGCGGCCATCAGGAGCCCCGCTCGTCGATCCGTTCGCAGTCCTGACAGCGGGGCACGCCCCACGCGAAGAACCACACCCGCTCGTGCTGCCCCGGCCCGAACACCAGCCCGCACAGACTCGTGCGAACACCCTTCAACCACTGGTGTTCAGCCTCGATGTGCACCATGTCCTCGGACATCACAAGCCCCGCTTCGGGCCGTACGGGTCGAACGTCGACAGCCCGTCCCGAGCCGCGAAAACCGTGTGCATGCCGTTCTCCCTTCCGCAATGCGAATCCGTGGTGAAACCCCAGGACCCCCGGACAAAAAGCACCCGGGAATCGAGGCGCGCCACCACAAAAGGCGCGTATTTTTGGCATGGATCGGCCCACTCTGAATTTGTCAATGAACGAAAAGCGCCCTCGCCCGACTCGAAAACGGGCAGCCAACCGACTTGGGAAGGGCTCCAGGGTGGTGTTATCCGCGCACGGCCGGGGAGGCAGCCGCCGAGGGACCGGACACCCGCCGGTCGCGAAACCGGTCAGGCAGCGTCGCGGACCGCGCCAGCACCGGCAGGCTTCAACCCCTCAGCCTTGAACCACAGACCCGACCCCGTGATCCGCCCCTCGTCGTTCGTCGTCTGCCACGTGTTCAGCACCGGATCGACCAGCTCCACATAGGTGCCCTCGTCGAACCCCTCACCCGGGTCCGTCGCCAGCGTCACCTTGATCTCCTCGCCCTTGCCGATCCGACCGTTGCGACCAGCCTGGCGCGGCTTCGCGAACAGCATCACCACGAACGACGCCTCACCGCTCTGCTTGTCCACCGCAGGGACCATCTCGCCCTTGACCTCCCGCATCTTCATCACGGGCGCTTCGGTGACCAGGAACTTGTAACCGCCGCTGTAGAACGGGATGTCTTGCATGTCTAACCTCCAGGTGCAGGCCGGGCTGGTATCGTGTGACATACCCAGTATGCAAGTCCATACCTGGTATGTCAAAGCATACCCGGTCGTTCACCTGAACGGACTAAGGACACTGACCAATGACCAGTAACGACCTACCCCGTCAGAAGGCCCTGCCTCAGTACATGCAGATCGCCGAGGACCTCCGGCACAAGATTCGCGAGGGCATCCTCGCCGTCGACGACCCGATCCCCAGTGCAAAGGCTCTGTGCGACCAGTACGGCGTCAGCATGATCACGAGCAAGAAGGCGCTGCAGGTTCTCCAGAGCGAAGGTCTCGTCTACACGATCAACGGCAAGGGCACCTACGTCGCGCAGATGAACGTCATGCTGCGCACCATGCCCTATCGCCACTTCGAGCAGGACGAGCGAACCTACGTTCGCGAAGCGGGCCGCGCCGGGCGGACGCCTACCGCGGACCACCACACCACTGTCGAAGCAGCTACAGACTGGGTGGCCCAAAGGCTGGACATTCCAACCGGCGAAGACGTTACGAAGACGCGGTACAAGATCTCTGCCGACGGGCAGCCGATGAGCACCTCCGTCTCGTGGGAACCTCGCCGCATCACCGGTGGCACTGCCATCGAGCACCCGCACGAAGGTCCACATGGCACGCATGGGCTGAATGCAAGGTTCCGCGCGATCGGGTGGACGCTGTCCCAGATCGAAGAACGCCTGATCGTTCGGCAGCCCACTTCCGCAGAAAGCGTCGAACTCGCGATCCCGCCTGGTGTGCCCGTCATGGAGATTCGCCAGACGGTCCGTGCTACGCAAGGTGACTCTGACGACCTCGTCCCCATCGAAGCCGCCGACATCGTCTTCCCGACTGATCGCTACGAGTTCGTGTACATGATGGACCGTCCTAAGTAGGGAGTTGGCCACCCGATGCCGCATCATGCCGAAACAGACGATGCACCTATCGCCACGAACACCGACGGAACCGTCGATCACGAGCACCCCTACGGTGCCGAGACTCCGACTCTTCTCATTGACTTCGGCGAAGTGACGCCAGCCCGGTTGCACGGTTGCCCCGAGTGTGGCAGCACAGAGGTCTCCTACTCCGCGTCGAAGTGCTACCGCTGCGGTTCCGAGTTCACCCCTGCGTACGAGTTGCCGCCCCGCACGGCGTGACCACTGTGTTCAGAGTTTCTTTTCTTGTTCAAGGCGGCCCCTGCGGGGCCGCGCCGCTTTCGGGCCGGGCACGCGGGACCCGCCTCCGGCACCCACGCACCCGGCCCGGCGGCTGCACCTGGGGCCGCGTCCAAGAAGAAAAGAATGTCCTCGCCGGACGGGCAGGTCTCCGAGATGGTCGGGACCGCGCGCACGTTGCGTCCGTGAGTGACCTGCCGCCATCCCGCCGACCTCCCCGAGGGCTATCACGCCGCGTCAAGGGGGCAGTTCGGCCGGCATGCTGCGGACCGCAGGAAGGTGCCCCCTTGACCCGGCGTGATCGGGCTGCGCCAGGTCGACGAGATGGCGGAGAGGTCACCCACTAGTAGGTGGTTGCGAGAATGACCCCGGCTTAAGCCCCTGACCTGCGGTTTCCGGGGGCGCATTCGATCCCGTAGAATGTCTGCATGAGTCCTCGCAAGGCGAAGCCGGATGCACTCTCGGGTCGCGCGCCCGATGAGTCGATCATGCGCGGACTTCGAAAGGGTGTTCGAAAGAGGGATATGGGCATCTCTAAGCCTGCACCCGTCACCGGCGTGTACGCGCTGCGGAGCAGGACGTCTGCGCCGATCGCGAGGGGCACCGCGCTCCCCCCGAGCCCGCAACCCACTCCTCGTGCGCCGAAGAAACCTGTACCGGCGGCGAGAAACTACCCTGTTCCGGGAATTATTGGGCTTTTGTCAAGCGGTCGCGAAGACATTTCAGAGCTGGCTACCAAGACGCGAAGAGGGACACCTAGAAGCAAGGAATCATAATCGCTGTGCGGAATCCTGTGATTATCGATACTGGTGTTCTTTACGCGGCGTTGGACCGCACTGATAAGTATCACGAAATTTGCGCAGAGTGGCTTACCTCTGTCCGCACGCGACCATTCGTGGTGTCGAGTCTGGTTGTTGCTGAAGTATGCTACTGGCTGCACGAAAGCCCTCTAGGCGATGAGGGCGAGGCCCAATTTCTCAGTCAGCTAGGCGTAGATCAGCAGTTCAAGCTATATACCCCGAGTCGCTCTGACCTGGAGCGTATGAGCCACCTTGTGCGCAAGTACAAAGGGCTCGGCGGCACTGATGCATCAGTGGTTGCGGCTGCGGAAAACTATCGGACAAAAGATATTGCGACGGTTGATAGACGTCATTTCGCGCAGATAATTCCGCGATATGTTGAATGGTTCAATCTTCATCCTGAAGGTCTCGTTCCCTAGGTTGTGAGCCGTCTGCGCCGCGTCTTCGCTCAGGCTCCGTTCGCAGCTTCAGCTAGTTTGTGGCAACCTGCTCACGCTCTACCCTCGCCAAACGAGTGCCAGTGACCAACAAAGTTGCCCGGCGACACTCAATCGCATTTGCAAACAATGCTGGCAGTGGCCCAGGTTGATCACTGTCGCCTAGCGTCAACCAATATGATCCACAAAAGCCGGTGTCGCAGGTCGGGTCCGCATCCGAGCGGTACGCCGTCCTGTTCGGCCGAGTGCGTCGCGGCGGCAAGATCAATCCACGGTTTACCCCTGGATTTTGACGCCACGCGATGACCGGCAACACCGATCAACCAGTAGTTGCGTTTGCTAATGTCGCAGGTAGTAGACAAGGACGGCAGTGGACGATCAACGTCGCCCACTGCCGTCCGGAAATCGACCCAGTGCGGGTTCGAACCCCGTCGGGGGCACCGTTTATCGCCGCGCCCGGGTGTGCGCCGCCTGGTCGGTAAAGGTATGGACCACCCGGTTGGTGCGTTCGGTCGCCGGGCGGGTTTGCTGCTAATCGGGCTTGGGGCCGCCGCGGCGGTGTGCTTCGGCCGTCAAATGGCAGCCGGTCTCCACACGTAGAGTGGTGTACTTGCCGGTGCCGAAGTGCAGGAGTGCGCCGTCGGGCTTGCCGTAGGCCACGGTGTGGGTGCCGGGTTGGTTGGTGAAGACCTTGGGCGTGGAGTTGAAGCCGTAGCCCGCGGCGATCTGGCCGACCAGAGCCTGGGCGCGGGACCAGTCGTTGTCGGGCAGGTTGCCGGGCGAGTCCCAGCGGGGCAGGCGCAACTCGCGATCGTCGGCGTCGAGACCGGGGTAGTCGTTGCCGCAGGTTCCTCCGCTGAGCTCGCCTCCTTGTTCCCAGGTGCGGCCGAAATCGGCGGTGAGCCGGTCACGGATGGCGGCGGTCATGGCGGCATAGGTGGCTTTGGCCTGGTCGATGTCGGGGAGCTTCATCAGTTGGGCGTAACCCTCGGGGGCTGTCTGGCCGCAGCCGCCGGTCAGGGCTAGTGCGAGGGCCAATGCCGCGAGGCGGGCGGCGGATCGAGGGCGTAGGGGCACGAGACGTTTCTACCGTCTTTCGGGCCGTTGATAGTCGGGCCGAGCCACGAGCAGCGGTTCCGGCCGGGGATCGTGCGGTTACCGGGCGCGGCGGCCCCGCAGTTCGACCAGCCAATCCCGTACCTGGCGGTCGTCGTGCAGGTAGGCGTCGCCGGGGCCGTGGCGCAGGTCGATTCCGCAAAGAATGTCCAAGGCCCACCAGCTCAGCTCATCCCACGACAGACTGTCGTCGGTCAGCCAGCGGCAGGCCCATCGATCGACAGCGTCGCGGGTCATGCGTCCTTCGAGAAGCGCGACGAAATGTGCCTCGATCTCGTCGAGGTCCGGCTGCTTGCCAGCGGTCACTCGACAACCGTATGCGAGGGCATCAGTGCACCGGGAGCACCAGCCGGAACCACAGGATTCCGTGGTGCCACCGGCTCGACGCGTGCATACGGTGCGCCCAGCGGAGGACGCCGGTCCTCCTCGCCGCGGTTGGGCCACAGGGACATCGCGCGTTCGGCTTGGGCGGTGATCGTCAGGGATGGGTTGACGCCCAGGTTCGCGGAGATTGCCGAGCCGTCGACGACGTGGAGGCCTGGGTGGCCGTGGATGCGGTGGTATGGGTCCAGGACACCGGTTGCCGGGTCGGTGGAGATGGTGCAGCCGCCGATGAAGTGGGCGGTCATGGGGATGTTCAGGATTTCTCCGGTGGTGCCGCCGGCGATGCCGTCGATTTTCTCGGCTACGCGGCGGGCCGCATCGTTTCCGGCGGGGATCCAGGTGGGGTTCGGTTCTCCGTGGCCGGGGCTGGACGTCAGTTTGTGCCGTCCGGTGCGGGTGCGTTTGTTCGAGACCGTGATGGAATTGTCGAGGGTTTGCATCACCAGCAGGATGATGGTGCGTTCGGACCAGCGGCGCGGCGAGAACCAGGTGAGGTTGCGCGGGTTTTTGGCGAACGTGCCGAGCCAGGTGAGCCAGCGCGGGACTGGTTTGCCGCCGTCGGTGAGGGCGGTTTGCAGCAGCGACATCGCGTTGCTGCCTTTGCCGTAGCGGCACGGTTCGATGTGCGTGTGCTCGTCGGGGTGGATGGACGAGGTGATCGCGACGCCGTGGGTGAAGTCGACGTCCTTGCGTTTCGATTTCGCGCCCAGGATGGATTCCGAGTTCGTCCTGGTCAATCGGCCTAGGCTGGCGGAGATCCGGGGCAGTGCGCCGGTTTCGCGAGCTTGGTGGAGTAGTTTCTGCGTGTTGTAGGTGCCTGCGCTGAAGATCACGTCGCGGGCGAAGAAGGTGCGCACGTTTTTGCGGCGGCGCGGCGATTTTCCGGTGCGTACTGCGGTGACGAGGTAGCCGCCGTCTGTGGGGCGGACGTCGATCGCTGTGGTCATGGGGATGATGTTCGCGCCGCGTTTTTCGGCTAGGTAGAGGTAATTGCGGTCTAGCGTGTTCTTCGCGCCGACGCGGCAGCCGGTCATGCAGGAACCGCATTCGGTGCAGGTTTTGCGGGCTGGTCCGGCGCCGCCGAAGAATGGGTCTGGTACGGCGGTTCCGGCGGGGGTGTTCTTGTCGCCGAAGAAAACGCCGACTGGGGTGAGCCGGAAGGACGAGCCGACGCCCAGGTCGTCCGCGACTTCGCGGAGTACCTCGTCAGCTTTGGTGACAGTGGGGTTCTGGGTGACGCCGAGCATCCGGCGGGCCTGGTCGTAGTGCGGTTTCAGTTCGGCTTGCCAGTCGGTGACGTGCGCCCATTGCGGGTCCTCGAAAAACGGTGCGGGCGGTTCGTAGAGGGTGTTGGCGTAGTTGAGGGAACCCCCGCCGACGCCTGCGCCGCCGAGGATGACGACGTCTCGGAGCAGGTGGATGCGCTGGATTCCGTAGCAGCCGAGCCGCGGTGCCCACAGGAAATTCCGGACATCCCAAGAGGTTTTGGGCAGCGTCTCCTCGGTACGGCGGGGGCCGGCTTCCAATACGGTGACTCGATAGTCCTTTTCGGACAGTCGCAGTGCGGCCACCGAGCCGCCGAAGCCGGAGCCGATCACGAGGACGTCGGTTTCTTCGCGGGGGTCGTTCATCATTGTCCTCGCAGACGCGGTGGCGAACTCGTCGCCCCGGAGTCTTCTCGCCAGGTCAGGCGCGGGGCATCGGTCCGCGGACCGGGAGGTCGGGACGCGACTGGTCCCGCGGCACAAAAATCAGTCGACCGGCCGGAGCACTGCCGGACCGAGCAGCCGGCACGCCAGCAGCGCGACTTCGACGTCGATCCGTCCCTCGGACAGGGGACGGCCGCGTTCCTGCTCGGCCTTGCGCAGCCGGTACTGGATGGTGTTCTTGTGCAGGTGGAGCTCCTGCGCGGCGACCATCAGGCTGCTCCCGCTCGACAGGTACGCCCACACCGTCTCGCGCATCCGGTGGTGTCCCTCATCGTCGTCGGCCAGCGCGCCGAGAACCGACTGGACCCAGCCCGCGACCGCTGACGGATCCGCCGCGACCAGCGCCAACGGTCCGAGTTGCGCCGCCGCGGTGACCGGGCGCGGCTGGGTTCGCTCGGTCATCTGCGCGACGGCTTCGGCTTGCCGGGCCTGCTGGTGGGTCGTGCGGAACCCGGCCAGCCCGCTCGCCGGGTCGCCCAGCGCGACGCGCACCGGATCGGGTGAGCCGGCGAGCGCGGCGGACACCGCGTCGAGGTCGAGCGTCGCGGCCGGGAACCATGCCCACACGGTCGAGGCATCCGGGGCGACGACCAGCGGCGTGGCGCCGAGGGCGTTCGCGAGCAGGGCCGCGTGTCGTTCGAGGGTGGTCAGCCGGGTGCTTTCGTCCAGCTCAGGGCCGCACCACAGCACCGCGCCGACGTGCCGGTCCGAGAGCGCGTAGCCGAGGGTTTTCTCGACGTCGGCGGTGTCGACGGGCTTGCCGGACAGTGCTGCCTGCACCTTCGCGAGCCGGGCCGCGTTGCGGTGGCGCAGCCAGGTGTCGCGTTCCAGCTGGTAGGCCTCGACGACCTCTTCGGAGATCTTGTCGATGTAGGTGAAGGCGACCTGCGACAGTTCGGTGGCGGCGACCGCGACGTCCGCGGCCTCCACCGGCTCGGCGGCGATCCGGGCGATCATCTCCTGCTGGAAGGCCGCCTGGCCGAGGCGGTACGCGCGCAGCATCGCGGTGATCGGCACCCGCCGCTGGGCCAGCCGCCGGGCGAACTCCAGCGCGACCGGCGGCGCCCCGACGTCGACCGGTTCGGTCGCGCCGCCCAGCACGCTCAGCGCGGCGACCAGGTTCTCCCGGACCGTGCTGTCCAGCAGCTCGGCGGCCTGCGCGTCCGGGGCGAGCGAGGGCAGTTCAGCGGAGACCTCCGCCACGATCCGCGCGCGGAGCAGCGCGAGCTCGGCCAGGACCGAGTCCGCGACCTTGGCCAGTGTGGCGGCAGCCGTCGACGTCACAGGCAGCACCGTACGCCCGGTTCGTGCCCGAGACCCAACGCAGCCGAGCGTTTCGGTTTCGCGCACAGTGTCCCGCCGCCCGCGAATTCCTACCTTCAGGAAAACGACAGACCCGCGTGGAGGCCGCCATGAAGAAGTACCGCCTCGCCGGACCGAACGGCGAAACCGCCTGGCACGACCGGAAGCGGCACCTGTGGCTGCTCGGGCTCGTGGTGCCGCTGCTGCCGTTCGGCGCGATCGGACTGCACGCCGCGACCGGATCCGACGCCGTGCTGTGGCTCGGCCCGCTCGTCGTGCTGGTCCTCGTGCCGCTGATCGACCTCGTCGCCGGATACGACCACACCAACCCGCCGGACGAGGTGATGGAGGCGCTGGAGGAGGACCGCTATTACCGCTGGATCACCTACCTGTTCCTGCCGTTGCAATACGCCGGTTTCGTGGCGGGCGCGTGGATGCTCGCGCGCGGCGACCTGTCCGTCGGCGGTAAAATCGGCCTCGCAATCACGCTGGGCACGGTCGCCGGAATCGCGATCAACACCGCGCACGAACTCGGCCACAAACGGGAAAGCACCGAGCGCTGGGCCGCGAAAATCGCGCTGGCGCAATGTTTCTACGGGCATTTCTACATTGAGCACAACCGCGGGCACCACGTCCGCGTCGCCACTCCGGAGGATCCGGCGTCGAGCCGGCTGGGCGAAAGCTTCTACCGTTTCTGGCCGCGCACGGTCTTCGGTTCGCTGCGCAGTGCCTGGGGTGTCGAGCGGAAACGGTACGCCCGCAAGCAAACTCACCCATTCCGCCTCGGCAATGACGTGCTCAACGCGTGGCTGATGAGCGTGGTGCTGTGGGGTGTGCTGATCGCCTGGCTCGGCGTCGGGATCCTGCCATATCTGGTGATTCAGGCGGTGTTCGGGTTCTCGCTGCTGGAGATCGTGAATTACATGGAGCACTACGGGATGCTGCGCAAGCAGGTGACCCACGGCGCCAAGACCCGGTACGAGCGGGTCACTCCGGCGCATTCCTGGAACTCCAACAATGTCGCGACGAATGTGCTGCTGTACCACCTGCAACGGCACAGCGATCACCACGCGAACCCGACGCGCCGGTTCCAGACTTTGCGCGACTTCAAGGAAAGCCCGGTTCTGCCGACCGGCTACACCGGGATGATGGTCGTCGCGCTGGTCCCGGCGTGGTTCCGCAAGGTGATGGACCCGCGGGTCTACCGGCATTTCGACGGCGACATCCGGCAGGCGAACGTGCAGCCGGGCAAACTCACGTCGCTGCTGAAGAAATACCCGGTCGTCGCCGCTGCCGCGGACGAACCCGTCGCGGACACGCGGGCGAAGCTGGCCGACGACGTGGACGCCGCGCGGTGCCCTGGCTGCGGCTACATCTACCGCGTCGCGGAGGGCAACGAGCTGGAGGGCTTCGCCGCGGGAACCGCGTGGTCGGAGATCCCGGACGACTGGACGTGCCCCGATTGCGGCGTGCGCGACAAGGTCGACTTCGTTCCCGTGGTGCGGGAGGCGGCGTGATGAAGATCGTCGCGGACCACGGTAAATGCGAAGGCCTCGGCATGTGCGAGGCGATGGCCGACCAGTTCTTCGAGGTCGGCGACGACGGAGTGGTGCAGGTTCTCGACGAGACCCCGTCCGAGGCGGATCGGCACTTCGTCGACGCGGCGGTGCGCGCGTGTCCGGTCGCGGCGTTGCGGCTGCAGGATTGAGGCCCGGTGGAGATGGAGCTGCTCGGGCGGGCGCGGTCTGGCGACCAGGCCGCGTTCGCCGTCATCTACCAGGAACACGCGCCACCGGTCTTCCGCTACCTGCGGCTGCGGGTGCCGACGGCGACGGTCGCCGAAGACCTGACGAGTGAAGCTTTCCTGCGCGCGTGGCGGAAACTGCCGGACTTCCGGCCGGACGTCGGCTCGTTCACCGGCTGGCTGTACACGATCGCCGACAACCTCCTGCGCGACCACCGCAAATCGGCCCGCTACCGGCGTGAACTCCTCGACGGGAAAGACCACGACGGACCGGACCTCCGCGGCGGAGCCGACCGGCTCGCGCTGGCCCGCATCGAAGCGGCGGCGCTGCGGCGGTGCCTGGCCGACCTCAGCGAACCGCAGCGCGAGTGCGTGCGGCTCCGGTTTTTCGCCGGACTGTCCGTCGCCGAGGTCGCCGAAACGATGAACAAGAACCCCAACAGCATCCGGGCGCTGCAGCACCGCGCGGTGCGCACGCTCGCGACGCTGCTGGCCGAGACCGAGAAGGCGTGAGGGCATGCACGGATTCCTCGAGATTTTCAAGATCATGGGACCACTGCTGGTGCTGATGCTGTGCCCGATCTGGCTTCCGCTGCTCGGAATGCTGATCGGGAAGCTCTCGGACGCCTTCTCCGGCGGTGGCAAGCGGGTCGAGCCCGCGCCGCGGGTGGTGCGCGCTGAGGCGGGAGCCGCGTCGGGCGGTGAGGTATAGCCGGGCAAACATGTCTCGGGCGGCAAAGAGCATTGGTCAGGCATTCCGGACTTTCTTAGCCTGACAGCGGGTCGAAGGTGCCGGACACCCGCTCAAAGGAGAGCCGAGATGACCGAATGCCAGCCTGTCACTGCCCAGCCGCCGTCCGGTCCGGTCATCGGCGAGCACAGCGACGACGGTTTGCTGCGGTTCCGCGGCGTGCGGTACGGCACCGCCGAGCGGTTCCAGCCGCCGCTGCCTGCCGAGCCTCGCTCCGACGCCAGCCTGCCCGGGCCGATCTGCCCGCAGCTCGGCTCGCGTCTGGAAGCCGCGATGGGGCCGCCGCGGGATGAACCGCCGCAGTCCGAGGACTGTCTCAACCTTGCCGTCGTGACGCCTGCGCTGACCGGCTCACGTCCGGTGCTGGTGTGGCTGCACGGCGGCGGTTTCCTGAGCGGAGGCGGCACCCTGCCCTGGTACGACGGGGGACGGCTCGCCGCGGACGGCGACGTGGTCGTCGTGTCGGTCAACTACCGGCTGGGGGCGTTCGGCTACCTGGTCTGCGACGGCGTCAGCGAGGGGAATCTCGGCCTGGCGGACCAGGCGCTCGCGCTTGAATGGGTGCGCGACAACATCGCGGCGTTCGGCGGTGACCCGGGCAACGTCACCCTCTTCGGGCAGTCCGCGGGCGCGCTGTCGACGCTCGCCTTGTTGTCCAAACCGGACAGTCGTCCGCTGATTCGCCGGGCGATCGTCCAGAGTTCTCCGGACCCCGGGATCATTCAGAAACGTGCGACGGCGCTGGAGATCGGCCAGTACTTCGCCGACGCGGTCGACGGCGACCCAGCTACCGCTTCGGTGGACGAATTACTGGCCGCGCAGCTGCGCACTCTCCGATGGAACGCCGCGAAGGACCCGACGTCGACCCGGCCGCCGTTCGGGCTGGTCGATCTGGACGTGCGACTGTCCGATCCGTTGCCGGACTTGATGATCGGATACACCACGCGGGAGTGTGCGGCGTTCGCGATCGGGCTGCCGGACGAGGGGATCCGGCAAGCGATCCTGGACCAGACCGATCCGCTTCTCGGTCGTCCGGCGCGTGAGCTGGCACAGCAATACGGCGCGTACTCCTACGAATTCGACTGGGCTCCGGAACACGGCGGCTACGGAGCGATCCACTGTCTCGAGCTGCCGTTCCTGTTGGGCACTCCGGAATCCTGGCAGGGAAGCCCGATGCTGGGCGACACCAGCTGGGCCGAGGTCGAACGCCTCGGCACCCAAATGCGCTTGTGGTGGACGGAATTCGCGCGATCGGGCTCGCCAGGACCGCGGGGCAGCGTCCGGATCGGGAATTCCCTTCAGACACTGGAGAACACGCCATGAGCAAGAGCATTCATTGGCCCGTCGTCCTGCTCTGCTTCCTCGCTGTCCTGTTGGACGGCTTCGACACCGCCGCACTGTCGTTCACGATCCCGACGCTGTCGCATGAGTGGGGTGCGGTTCCGGCTGCCTTCACCCTGCCGTTGGTGCTGACCAACATCGGGGTCGTCATGGGATACCTGGCCGCGGGTTACATCGGTGCCCGGATGAAGGCACGGTCCGTCGTGCTCACCGGCGTCCTGATCTTCGCGGGCGCGACCGTGCTGACCGCCGCGATCCTGCACCTGAAGTCCATGCCGGTCTTCGCGGCGGCACGATTGGTGACTGGCCTGGGCCTCGGGCTGGTGCTGCCCGCCGGGGTGTCGCTCGCGACGAAACACAGCGCGGAAGGCCGCCGGGAACTGGTCTCCGTGGCGGTCACCCTCGGGCTCGCTTCCGGGAGCAGCCTCGGTGGGTTCTTCGGCGGGAAACTGCTGCACAGCGTCGGGTCCGCCGGGGTCTTCTACGTCGCCGGGCTGGCTCCGTTGGTGCTGGCTGCGGTCATGGCCGTGGTGCTGCCCGCCCGCGAGCCGTCGGTGGAGAGCAGCGCGAAGCAGGAAGCCAAGGTGAGCAGGCTCTTCGGACCGGGACTGCGCCTGCCGACGTCGCTCATCTGGGCGTTCTCGTTCCTCATCTTCATCACCGCGTACGTCCTGATTTCCTGGGTTCCGACGCTGCTCACCGGATACGGTTTCGCGGCTGGCAAGGCCCCGCTGGGACTCGCGTTCCTCACCCTGGGCGGCATCGCGGGCGGCCTGGTGCTCATTCCGCTGGCCGCGCGGATCGGGATCGCCCGCGCGCTGATCCTCATGCCCGCGATCGGGGCGGTGTGCATGGTTCTCGTCGCGACCGTGCCGGTCGGCGAGACGCTGCTGTTCGTGCTGCTGGCCGGTGCCGGTTTCGGGGTCACGGCCGGGCAGATCGGCCAGTTGACCCTCGCGGTTTCGATCTATCCCGCCCGCACGCGCACCACTGGCGTCGGCTGGGCCGCGGCGCTGGGGCGGATCGGGTCGATCGTCGGACCGGGCGTCGCGGGTTTGCTGCTCGCGCTGGCGTTGTCGGCGCAGACGATCGTCCTGGTGACCGCCGTTCCGGTGCTGGTCGCAATCGCTTGCGCGGTGGGATTGAGCCGCGTGCGGCCGGCGGCGAGGAGGGAGCGCGATGGCGCACTGGTTCGATCTCGGTGACGTCGCGGTCGTTCCCCTCGTCGAGGACGACCGGCTGCTGATCGAGCCCGGGGAGTTCTTCCCGGGACTCGAACCGGACCTGTCCGACTGGTACGCCCAGGAGCCGTGGTTCGACCGGGCGGCGGGGAAGCTGGTCTTCGTCATCCAGTCGTTCCTCGTCTGCTCGGCGGACGAGGTGCTGGTGGTCGACGCGTGCGTCGGGGCGGGGAAGGACCGCCAGCGCGCGGAGTTCGACCACCTGCCGGACCGGTGGATGCAGCAGTTCCTCGCGACCGGGCTGCGGCCCGCGGACGTCGACGCGGTGGTGTTCACCCACTTGCACACCGATCACGTCGGGGCCGTCACTGTGCAGCGGGAACCGGTGTTTCCGGACGCCCCGCATCTCGTGGTCGAGGAGGAGTTCCGGTACTGGTCGAGCGAGGCTGGCGGGGCGGCGATGCGCCGGACTGGGGACTACCTGACCGACAGCGTGCTGCCGATCGAGCAGGCTGGCCAGCTCAGTTTTGTCGCCCCGGATGCGGTAGTCGGCAAGCACGCCGAACTCGTACCCGCTGCTGGGCACACGCCGGGGAACGTGTGCGTGCGGGTGCGCGGCAGTGCCGGGACTGTGCTGCTTGCTGGCGACACGATGCACCACGGGGTGCAGATCCGGCATCCGGAGCTGAGCACGAGGTACTGCGTTGATCCGGGGGAGGCGGCACGGGTCCGGAGCCGCCTGCTTGCCGCCGCGGAGGATTCGGTCCTGCTCCCGACGCACTTCCCGGCCCCCTCGGCGGGGCGGGTCCGGAGCGGCCGGAACGGGTACGGCTTCGAGTTCGCCGCCGATCTGCTCCGGTCCGGGCAGTTCCGCTACCGGGAGTAGCCGCTCAGCTGGGTACCGGGTCGACCCGGCGGCGGAGCAGGCAGAACACGTTCCCCTCCGGGTCCGCCAGCACGTGCCACGACTCCTCCCCGGTCTGCCCGACGTCGGCGGGCCGCGCACCGGCCGCGAGCAGGCGTTCCAGTTCGACGTCCTGGTCCCGGTCGGTCGGGTTCACGTCCAGGTGCAGCGGCAGTTTCGCCGGCTTCGGGTCGGTGCTGCGGCTGAGGATCAAGGTGGGCTGCGGGCCGCCGAAACCGGCCTCGGGCGGGCCGATCTCGAGGTCTTCGCCGTCCCAGCCGAGTTCGACGTAGCCGAGGACTTCGCACCAGAAATCACCCATCCGTTGCGGGTCGGCGCAGTCGAGGACGAGTTCGGTGATCCGGCAGGCCATGTGCGCGAGCTTAAGGCCCGCGCGCACCCCGGCCCAGCGAATTCCGGTTTGTGCGCGCGGATAGATCTGCCGCCCCGGATTCGTCCGCGCGCACGAACGTACTGCCCGGGAAACCTCCTAGGGTCGCCAGCAGCGAGGCGAGGAGGCAAGCATGCGGACACTGCTGCGTGGCGGTCGCGTCATCGACCCGGCTACGGGCTTCGACGGTACGGCTGACGTGCTGGTATCCGACGGCGAGGTGATCGCGGTCGGACCGGGACTGCCGAGCGCGGACGACCAGGTCGAGATCGACGTCGCCGGGTACATCGTGGGGCCGGGGTTCATCGATCTGCACAGCCACGTGCATTCGATCGCGGGACAGCGGCTGCAGGCGATGGACGGCGTCACGACGGCGCTCGACCTCGAGGCCGGGCTGATGCCGGTCGAGCGGGCCTACGCCGAGGCCGCCGCGGCGGGGCGTCCGCTGCACTACGGCTTCTCGGCTTCGTGGGGTTCCGCGCGGGCGAAGGTGCTCGCGGGCATCGAGCCGGACGCGAACATCAACACCGGGCTTTCCGTGCTCGGCAATCCGGCCTGGCAGCGGTCGTCGTCGAAGACCGAGCTGGCCGCGTGGCTGTCCCTTGTGGAGGGTGAGCTGGCGGCGGGCGCGCTCGGCGTCGGCGTGCTGCTCGGGTACGCGCCGGCCAGCGATCCGGCGGAGTTCCTGGCCTTGGCGAAGCTCGCCAAACAAGCCGAGGCACCGACGTACACGCACGTCCGCGAGCTGGTCGAGGTCGATCCGGGCACGCCTGCCGACGGGTCCGAGGAGATCGCGATCGTCGCGGCCGAGACCGGTGCGGCGATGCACCACTGCCACGTCAACAGCACTTCCGGACGGCACATCGACCGCGTGCTCGCCGCGCTGGAGTCGGGCCGCTCCGCCGGGTCGCGGGTGACGGTCGAGGCCTATCCGTACGGCGCGGGCAGCACCGCGGTCGGCGCGGCTTTCATCTCGCCGGAGCGGCTGAAGATGAAGGGCCTCAACCCGTCGCGGGTGATCCTGCTGGAGACCGGCGAGCGGATCGCGGACGAGGGCCGGTTGCTGCAGGTCCGCGCCGAAACGCCGAGTGCGCCGTGCATCCTGGAGTTCCTCGACGAGCAGGACCCGGTCGACCGCACTCTGCTGCACCAGGCGCTGGCCTTCCCGGACTCGATCGTCGCGAGCGACGCCATGCCGGTGTACTGGCAGAACGGGGCGAACGAATCCACTGAATGGCCGTTGCCGCCGGGAGGGGCGACGCATCCGCGGACCGCGGGGACGTTCTCGAAGTCGCTGCGGCTGATGGTGCGCGAAGCTGGCGCCTGGACCTGGCTGGAGGCGTTCCGGCGCTGCTCCTACCTGCCGGCGCGGGTGCTCGACGAGGTCGCGCCCGGTGCGCGGACCAAGGGCCGGTTGGACGTGGGTGCGGACGCGGACATCGTCGTCCTCGATCCGGCCACGATCACCGACACCGCAACGTATTTCGACGCGACCCGGCCCGCGGTCGGCGTGCGGCACCTGTTCGTCGCGGGCACCCCGGTGGTGCGTGACGGGCAGCTGCTCACCGACGCGTTCCCCGGCCAGCCGCTGCGAGGTGAGCCGCGATGACCGAGTTCAATGTGGACGCTCTGCTCGCCGACATCGAAACGTTGGTGTGCTGTGAATCCCCATCGTCCGATCTGGACGCGGTCGCGCACAGCGCGGACGTGCTGACCGGCGTCGGCAAGGCCTTGCTTGGCGTGGAACCGGAGCGGATTGTCCTGGATGGACGGACGCATCTGCGCTGGCGGTTCGGTGACGGTCCGTCGCGGGTGCTGCTGCTCGGTCACCACGACACGGTCTGGCCGATGGGCTCGCTGGAGACACATCCGTTTTCCGTGCAGGACGGGGTCTTGCGCGGTCCGGGCTGCTTCGACATGAAGACCGGCGTCGTGATGGCGCTGCACGTCGCGGCTTCGCTGACAGACCGAAGTGGACTGTCCATTTTGGTCACCGGCGACGAGGAGCTGGGTTCGCCGTCATCGCGGGGGTTGATCGAGGAAGAGGCGCAGGGTTGTGCGGCGGCGTTCGTGCTGGAGGCTTCGGCGGACGGCGGCGCGATCAAGACCCGGCGCAAAGGCGTTTCCCACTACCGGATCGAGGTGATCGGACGCGCCTCGCACGCCGGTCTCGAGCCGGAGAAGGGGATCAACGCCGGGATCGAGATCGCGCATCAGGTGCTCGCGGTCGCCGCGCTCGCCAGTCCGGAGCGGGGAACCAGCGTCGTGCCGACGGTGCTTTCGGCTGGTACCACGGTGAATACCGTGCCCGCCGCAGCCGCGGTTGAGGTCGACGTACGCGTGTGGGACGAAGAAGAACAGCTTCGCGTCGACCGTGCGGTGCGCGCGTTGCAACCGGTGTTGGAAGACGCACAAGTCCGGGTCACCGGCGGGATCAACCGTCCGCCGCTGGACGCGGTCTCGTCGGCCGCGTTGTACGGTCTGGCCAAGGAATTGGCCGTGGAACTGGGCTTGCCGGAACTGACCGAGGCGGCCGTCGGCGGTGCTTCGGACGGCAATTACACCGCGGGACTCGGCGTGCCGACGCTCGACGGTCTCGGTGCGGTCGGCGGCGGCGCGCACGCCGATCACGAACATGTCCTGGTCGAGGAATTGCCGCGGCGGACGGCGTTGCTGGCCGCCCTGGTGGAGAACGTGCTGACGAAGGGGAGTCCGTCGGTTCCGACGAATCCGGCGGACGATTCTGGTCGAGCACGACGGTGACTCTTCGGGGGAAACCGGGAAAGGATCGTCCCGTGACGAATCTTGCGATGAACACGGAAAGACCCGTCGCGGCGGAAACGTGCGACGAAGCGGTCGCGGCCGCTCAGGCGGCGGCCGCCGCTTCGGGGGTCGAAGTCCGGGAAATCACCGAGATCGCGGAAATGACCGCGGTCGGGGTGCTGTTCGAGACGATCTGGCGCTCCGCGCCAGGAACCCGGCCGGTGACCACGGAACTGCTGCGCGCGCTGTCGTCGGCGGGGAATTACGTGGCAGGTGCGTTCGCCGACGGGGAAATGCTCGGTGCCTGCGTCGGCTTTTTCGGAAATCCCGGAAAAGGCAGCCTGCACAGTCACATCGCCGGAGTTTCCAAGGCCGGTGCCGGTCGCGGAATCGGGTACGCGTTGAAATTGCATCAGCGCGGCTGGGCGCTGGCGCAGGACGTCTCGGCGATCAAATGGACCTTCGATCCGCTGGTGCGCCGCAACGCCTATTTCAACCTCGGCAAACTCGGCGCGCTCCCGGTGCGTTATCTGCGGGACTTCTACGGGCCGATGGCGGACGGCATCAACGGATCGGGCGACACCGACCGGCTGATGGTGTCATGGGACCTGGCCAGTCCGTCCGTGCGGACCGCCGCGTTCGGCGAACCGATCCGCACGGACGCGAAGATTTTGCTCGACCAAGGCGCGGCAGTAGCGCTCGAAGTGGCCGCGGACGGCGGTCCGGCCGACGGCAAAGCGGACGCCCCGGTGGTGCTCGTCGCCGTCCCGCCGGACATCGAAGGCTTGCGCAGCACCGATCCCGGCCGGGCGGACGCGTGGCGGGCCGCGCTGCGCGAATCGCTCGGCGGGCTGATGGCCGACGGCGGCCGGGTGACCGGCTTCGACCGAGCCGGCTTCTACGTGATCTCCAAGGAGGAGCAGTGAAACTCAGCGGTGTGGAACTGCGCCGGGTGCAGATGCCGCTCGTCGCCCCGTTCCGGACTTCGTTCGGCACCCAGTCCGTGCGCGAGCTGTTGCTGCTGCGCGCGGTCACGCCGGCCGGCGAGGGCTGGGGCGAATGCGTGACGATGGCCGGGCCGGTGTACTCGTCGGAGTACAACGACGGCGCGGAACACGTCCTGCAGCACCACCTGATCCCGGCGCTGCTGGCCGCGGAAGACATCACCGCGGCGAAGGTGACGCCGTTGCTGGCGAAGTTCAAGGGCCACCGGATGGCCAAGGGCGCGCTGGAAATGGCGGTGCTCGACGCCGAACTGCGCGCGCACGAGCGGTCGTTCGCCGCCGAACTCGGCTCGGTGCGCGATTCCGTGCCCTGCGGCGTTTCCGTCGGGATCATGGACACCATTCCGCAGCTGATCGACGTCGTGGGCGGATACCTCGACGAGGGCTACGTGCGGATCAAGCTCAAGATCGAGCCCGGCTGGGACGTCGAGCCGGTGCGCGCGGTCCGCGAACGCTTCGGCGACGACGTACTGCTGCAGGTCGACGCGAACACCGCCTACACCCTCGGCGACGCACCGCAGCTGGCCAAGCTCGACCCGTTCGGCCTGCTGCTGATCGAGCAGCCGCTGGAGGAGGAGGACGTGCTCGGCCACGCCGAACTCGCCCGGCGGATCCAGACGCCGATCTGCCTCGACGAGTCGATCGTGTCGGCGCGCGCGGCGGCGGACGCGATCAAACTGGGCGCGGTCCAGATCGTGAACATCAAACCGGGCCGGGTCGGCGGTTACCTGGAAGCGCGGCGGGTGCACGACGTGTGCGCGGCGCACGGAATCCCGGTGTGGTGCGGCGGGATGATCGAGACCGGCCTCGGCCGGGCGGCGAACGTCGCGCTGGCCTCGCTGCCGAACTTCACCCTGCCCGGCGACACCTCGGCGTCCGGCCGGTTCTACCGGACCGACATCACCGAGCCCTTCGTGCTGGACGGCGGGCACCTGCCGGTGCCGACCGGACCGGGACTCGGCGTGGCGCCGATTCCGGATCTGCTCGACGAGGTGACCACGGCAAAGGTGTGGATCGGTTCGTAGCCCGCTACGAATTCCGGAGGTAGATTTGGTCGGATCGGACCAGCCGGTCCGGGCGAGGCCGGATCTACCTTCGGGGGGTGCTGACACCGGTGCCGAGCAAGCCGCACACGAGTCTGGGACGCGTCCTCGAAGCGCTCGGGGACGTGCTCCTCGAACCGGTCGCGGTCGGCCGCGACACGCGCCGCCACCTCGGCGGGGTGGTGATCCACGACCCGCACGACGACGCGGAGTTCCCGGCGCAGGCGGTGGTCCTCGGCGTCGGGGTCCGCGAATCCGACGAGATCGTGCAGCTCGTGCACGCCGTCGCCGCGCGCGGGGCGACCGCGCTGGTCGTGCGCTCGCCGGTCGCCGCCTCGACAGAACTCGTGCGGGCGGCTAATTCCTCCGGGGTCGCGCTGCTCGGGCTCGCCAGCGGCGCGTCCTGGGCACAGCTGGCCGCCATGCTCCGCACGCTGCTCGCGGAGGGCGACGTCGGCGACGTTTCCCCGCAGACGCTCGGCGGGATGCCGTCCGGCGACCTTTTCGCCCTCGCCAACGCCATCGCCGCGCTGCTCGACGCACCGGTCACCATCGAGGACCGCAATTCGCGCGTGCTCGCGTTCTCCGGCCGTCAGGACGAGGCCGACCCCTCGCGCGTCGAGACGATCCTCGGCCGTCAGGTGCCCGAACGGTTCACTCGCGAGCTGGAGAAGGACGGCGTTTTCGAGCGGCTCTACCGCGATCAGGGCCCGGTTTACGTCTATCCGGGAGACGGCTACGACAAGAAGATCGTCATGCCGCGCGCGGCGCTCGCGGTCCGGGCCGGTGACGAAGTCCTCGGGTCGATTTGGGCCGCTGTCGACAAAGAGCTAAGCGAAGAACGTACCGCGGCGTTGATCGACGCTTCGAAAATCGTTGCGCTGCATATGCTTCGGCTCCGCGCGGGCGCCGACGTCGAACGCCGGTTGCGGGCCGATCTGGTCAGCACCGCGCTCGAAGGCGGTTCCGGGGCGCAGGAAGCCATCGCGCGGCTCGGGTTGCTGGGGCAGCCGACGATCGTGCTCGCCATGGGCTTGCTCGAGCCGCCCGACGACGACCTCCGGCTGGTCGCGGAACGCCAGCGGGTCGCCGACGCGTTCGCCATGCACCTCAGCGCGGTCCAGCCCCGATCGGCGGTAGCGCTCGTCGGCGACGTCGCCTACGGCATCGTCCCGATGCCCGGGAACCACGGCGATTGCCGCGAACGCTCGGTACGCGTCGCGTCGACCTTCCTGGAGCGCACCGGCCGCCGGGTCGCGGCGGCGATCGGCATCGGCCCGCTGGCTCTCGACGGATCCGGGTTGCGCGCGTCTCGCGACGGGGCCGACCGGGCGTTGCGGGTGTTGCTCACCAACGGCGGCTCGAAGCGGGTGATCGCCGCCGAGGACGCGCACATCGAGGCGCTGATGCTGGAGCTGGCCGACCTTTCCGCGGCGCGCGGCGACGTCGCGACGGGGCCGATCGCGCGCTTGCTGGAGTACGACACCAAACATCAGTCCCAGCTCGTGCACACGTTGCGGTGCTGGCTCGATTCGTTCGGGGACATCAGCGCGGCTTCGGCGGCGGCGTACGTGCATCCGAGCACGTTCCGGTACCGGTTGCGCCGGCTCGCCGAGGTCGGCGGGATCGACCTCGACGATCCGGGGGACCGGTTCGCGGCGATGGTGCAACTGCACTTGCTGCCGCGCATCGAGAAGCCCGAAGAGGCCTGAGTCTTGCTCTCCTGACGGGAAACGGACCGCGACCTTCCCGCGAACGCAGCAACCCCCGCCCCGGCCCCCGCCGAGACAATGGGAGACCGGCAGGCGGCGATTCCCGGTTCACGCCAAGAACTTCCTGCCCGAAGTGTCCACTGTAGACAGGAGGGTCATGGCTACCGCATCCGAAACGATCGCCCGCCGCGCCGAGGAGGTCGGCGTCGAGGTCCGGCTGCACGCCGCCGAGGTCGACGGGACCCGAAGTCTCGGCATCGGCGAGGACGCCCCGGTCGTCCCCGCGTCGGTGTTCAAGGTCCCGATCGCGCTGGAGCTGGCGCGGCAGGCCGCCGAAGGAACGCTCGATCTGGGCGCCCCCGTCACCGTCGAACCCGGGCACCCGACGCCGAGCCCGTACGGTCTCGCCACCTTCCGCCACGAAGTCCGGATGTCCTGGCACGATTTGGCGATCCTGATGATCGGAATCAGCGACAACGTCGCCACCGACCTGATTCTCGCCGAGGTCGGCAAAGACGCGGTGAATAGCACGTTGCGCCGCCTGGGATTCACGCAGACTGTCGTGCCGCAGGACTGCGGCGAACTGCTCGCCACGATCGGCGAAGATCTCGGCGTCTCGTACGAGGACGACGAACGGGCGCTCGCCGAACTGACCTACGAACAGGTTTCCGGGTTGCGCGCGCTGCAACCGGAAAAGTCCTGCCGCACCACCGCCGCCGAAATGACCCGTTTGCTGGGACTGATCTGGCGCGGCGAAGCGGCCGCGCCGGAGGCGTGCGCGGACGTCCGCCGCTGGATGGAACTGCAGGTGTGGCCGCATCGCCTGCGTTCCGGATTCCCGGACGACGGGATCCGCACGAGCGGCAAAACCGGCACGTTGCCCGCCGTGCGCAACGAGGTCGGCGTGGTCGAGTACCCGGACGGCGGCCGGTACTCCGTCGCCGTGTTCACCCGCGCCGAGGACTCCCGCTCCCGGGTGCCCGAGCGCGACGCGTTCATCGGTTTCGCCGCCGCGACGGCGGTGGAGTCGCTGCGCACGGCCTGATTCGTCGGAGCGGAGGAACTTTCCCCGCGCTCTCCTCGGTCCGGACGAACAAGTGACGTCCGCCACCGACCTAGCATTTCCGAAACGCCGGTCCACCATCCCTCGGACAGAAGGTGCACATGTCGAAAATTTCCGAAATCGAGACCTGGCTTCAGGAGAATTTCGCCGCTTTGCTGGCCAAGCATCAGGTTCCCGGAGCCGCGATCGCGGTGCTCGCCGACGGCGAGGTGATCGACCACGCGGCGGGCGTCGTGAACAAGGGCACCGGCGTGGAGTCCACTGTGGACTCGGTATTCCAGATCGGGTCGATCACCAAGGTGTGGACGACCACGCTGGCCATGCAGCTGGTCGACGAGGGCAAGCTGGACCTCGACCGGCCGGTGCGGGATTACCTGCCGGAGTTCGTGCTCGGCGACGACGAGGCCGCGGCGGCGATCACCGTCCGCCAGCTGACCTGTCACACCGCCGGTTTCGAGGGCGACATCTTCACCGACACCGGACCCGGCGACGACTGTGTGGAGAAGCTCGTCGCGACGCTGTCCGACGTGCCGCAGCTCTTCCCGCCGGCTGAGCGGTTCTCCTACAACAACGCCGGTTACTGCGTCCTCGGCCGCGTCATCGAGGTGCTGCGCGGCAAGTGCTGGGACGACTGCGTGCGCGACCACCTCTTCGCGCCGCTCGGCCTGACCCACGCGGCGTCCGGTCCGTACGACGCGATCCGCTACCGCGCCGCGATCGGTCACGTCAACCCGAAGCCGGGCGACGACCCGGTGCCCGCGCCGGTCTGGGCGCTCACCCGCTCGAACTCGCCCGCCGGCTCGACGCTCGCGATGCGCCCGCGCGACCTGCTGACCTTCGTCCGGATGCACCTGAACGACGGCAAGGCCGACGACGGCACCCAGGTCCTGCAGCCGGAGTCGCTGCTCGCGATGCGCGAACCGCAGGTCGACGTGCCCTACCTCGGCATCATGGCCGCGCACTGGGGCCTCGGCTGGATGCTCTTCGACTGGGACGGCGGCAAGGTGATCGGCCACGACGGCGGCACCATCGGCCAGTCGGCCTTCCTGCGCGTGGTGCCCGAGCGCGGCGTCGCGGTCGCACTGCTGACCAACGGCGGCGCCCCGCTGCACGTGTACCACGAGATCTACAGCAAGCTGCTCGACGAGCTCGCCGGGGTCACGGTCCCGCCGCTGCCCGTGCCGAACCCGGCGGCCGCCCCGGCCGACTTTTCCCGCTACGTGGGCGAGTACTCGTCCATGGTCGCCGACACCGTCGTCAGCGAGGAAGACGGCAAGCTCTGGATGAAGCGCACCCCGAAGGGAATCTTCGCCGAGATCGGCGCGCCTTCGGGGAAGGAAGAACTGCTGCCGTGCCAGGGCGACACGTTCGTCGCGAAAACCGAGCAGATGCCGGGTGTCTACATGGCACACGCGTTCGTCGGCGACGACGGCAACGGCCGCGCGCAGTTCCTCCACACTGGACGCGCGGACCGACGGGTCTCCCAGTGAGCGGGATCCGCGAGCGGATCGAGGCCGTCTTCGCCGACGCCGGCGCGGAAGGGTTCCTGCACGCCCGGGAAATCGGCGTGCCGGGCCCGGAGGTGTCGGCGGGCGGGGACGCCCCGGTCGTCCTCGCGTCGGTGTTCAAGATCCCGGTGGCGCTCGCCTACGCCCGAGAGGTCGCCGCCGGACGGCTGGACGACACCGAACGGACGAAGGTGACCGCGCGGTACCGGATCGGCGGCATCGGCACTGCGGGCTGCGCCGACGACGTCGAGATGAGCTGGCGCGACCTCGCGCACTTCATGCTCACGATGAGCGACAACGCCGCGACCGACGTGCTCTACCACCGGCTCGGCCAGGAAACGGTGGACCGGGTGCTGGCCGATCTCGGCCTCGAACGCACCCGGCTGATCGGTTGCTGCGAGGACCTGTTCGCGTCGGTCGTCTCCGATCTCGGCGGCACGCCGGAGTCCGATCTCGAGGCGCTGCTCGGCGGGGCCACGCCGGAGCAGCTGGACAAACTGGCGGTCCGGGATCCGGAACGCACCACGTCGTCCACGCCGCGCGAGATCACCGAATTGCTCGACGCGATCTGGACCGACCGCGCGGGCGAACCCGAAGCGTGCGAACGGGTCCGCACGATCATGGCGCAGCAGATCTGGCCGCACCGGCTGTCGTCGGGCTTCCCGTCCGGGGTGGCGGTGGCGGCGAAAACCGGGACGCTGCCCGGAATCCGCAACGAAGCAGGCGTGGTGACCTTGGGGGACGGCCGCCGGTTCGCGGTCGCGGTGTTCACTCGCGCGCATTCTCTCGAAGACCGCCTTCCCGCGGTCGACGCGTCCATCGGCGCCGCCGCCCGGCTGGCTGTCGACCACCTCCAGAGCGCGACCCCGTAGGAGAAATCCCATGAAAACTGCCCGGCTCACCGCCGCGATGGCGGGCGTGGTGGCCTTGACCGTGAGCGCGTGCGGGGGATCAGCGCAATCCGGGACGGACCGGACCGCGAACCAGAAACTGGTCGACGGCAAGACTTTCACCTTTGCCCTGCCGACCGATCCGGGAACGCTCGACCCGGCGATCACCGTGTTGTCGGCCGCTCGCAATCTCGACGGGTTCCTCTACGACGCCCTGATCAATCTCGACTCCAAGGGCGAGCCGGAGGCGGCGCTCGCGGAGAAGTGGGAAGCGGATACGACCACCGCTTCGTTCACTCTGCGCAAGGGCGTCACCTGCTCCGACGGCAGCCCGCTGACCGCGGCCGACGTGGCGGCGAACATCAACTTCATCGGCGACCCGGCGAACAAGTCACCGCTGGCGGGCGTCACGGTGAAGAGCGGCACCAAAGCGGTCGCCGGCGAGGGCACGGTCAAGATCACCAGCGGTGCGCCGGACGCGTTCCTGCTCCGCAACATCGCCGGTCTGCCGATCGTCTGCGCCAAGGGGCTGGCCGACCGGAAAACGCTCGCCAAGGGCGAGAACGGCACCGGCATGTTCGCCATGTCCGAGATCGTCCCGAACGACCACTACACGCTGACCCGGCGCAAGGACTACACCTGGGGCCCCGGCCAGTTCGACCCGAAGCAGAAGGGCCTTCCGGACAAGATCGTCGTCCGGGTCGTCCCGAACATGACGACGACGACCAATCTGCTGCTGTCCGGCGAGGTCAACGCCGCCCAGGTGCTCGGGCAGGACCAGCAGCGGCTCAAGGCGCAGCGGCTGTACCACGCCGACATCGTCGCCCCGTTCGGCGAAATGTTCTTCAACCAGGCACCCGGCCGGTTCGGCGCGGACCAGGCGATGCGCCGCGCGCTGACCCAGGCGATCGACCTCCCGCAGGTCGCGAAGGTGCTGACCCGCGACGGCAGTGCTCCGGTCAGGGGCATGGTCACCATGGAACCCCGGCCCTGCCAGGGCGATTCGGCCACCGGGAAGATGCCCGGCTTCGACGTCGCCGCGGCCAAGGCGGCGCTGGAGCAGGCGGGCTGGAAACCGGGACCGGACGGCATCCGCGTCAAGGACGGGAAGCGGCTGTCGCTGACCGCGATCTATGGAACACAGGCCGGTCCGACGATGGCTCCCGGCGCGGAGCTGATGCAGCAGGGCTGGAAGGCAGCCGGCGTCGACGTCCAGCTCAAGGGCCTCGACAGCCCGGGGATCAGCCAGGCGCTGTTCGCCACCGGCGAGTGGGACATCTCGTTGGCTCCGCTCGGCCTCACCGTGCCCAGCGAGCTGGTGCCGTTCATCTCCGGTGCGCAGCCGCCGGAGGGCACGAACTTCGCGCACATCAAGAACCCGCAGTACGACGCGCTGGTCGCCAAGGCGGCCACCCAGGCCGGGCAAGCGGGTTGCGCGGACTGGCTGGCCGCGGAATCGGCGCTGTACGAGAAGCAGGACGTCGTGCAGTTCGCGAACTCGGTGCTCCCGACCTTCGGCAGCAACGCGAAGTTCGAGATCGTCAACGGCTACCTCAAGCCGGCCACCATCCGGATGTACGCCTGATGACCGGCGCGATCGCCGTCGCGGGCCCGAAGGTCAGCCCCTGGCTGGCCTTCGGCGCCCGCCGCCTCGGGCGGTTCGTGGTGTCGCTGTGGGTGCTGGTCACCATGGCGTTCCTGATGATCCAGCTGATCCCCGGCGACCCGGTGCGCTCGGCGCTCGGCCTGACCGCGCCGATCGAGCTGATCAACGCCCGGCGCGCCGCGCTCGGCCTGGACCATCCGCTGTGGCAGCAGTACCTCGACTATTTCGGCGGGCTGTTCCGCGGCGATTTCGGCACGTCGATGCTGACCGGGCAGCCGGTCGGCGACGTCATCTCCGACCGGCTCCCGGCGACGCTGCAGCTGGCGCTGCCCGCGTTCGCGGTGGTCATCGGGCTCGCGATCCCGCTCGGCCTGACATTCGCGGTGCTGACCCGCGGCGGACGGCATCGCGGCGCCGAACTCGGGTTCACCTCGACCACCGTGCTGTTCGCCGCCATCCCGGAGTTCCTGGTCGCGGTGGCGCTGGTGGCGTTCTTCGCGGTGCAGCTCGGCTGGTTCCCGGTGGCAGGCCACGACGGCGCGGGTTCGCTCGTGCTGCCGGTCATCGCGCTGGCGCTCGGCCCGGCCTCGACGCTCTCCCGGATCGTCCGGGTGGAGACGCTTTCCGTGCTGGGCAACGATTTCGTCCGCACCGCACGGGCGAAACGGCTTCCCGCGCGGATCGTCTACCTGCGGCACGCGCTGCCGAACGCGCTGACCGCGACCCTGACGCTCGGCGGGCTGATGCTCACCAGCCTCGTCGCGGGAACCGTGCTGGTGGAGAACGTGTTCGCCTGGCCGGGCCTCGGTTCGACGATCTCGCAGTCCATTCTGCAGAAGGATTACCCGCTGGTGCAGGGAATCGTGCTCGTGTACGGCATCGGCGTGCTGCTGGTGAACCTCATCGTGGACCTGCTGCTGGCGGTCCTCGATCCGCGTTCGACGATCCGGGAGAACTGAGATGGCGAAACGGCGCGGACAACAGTGGCTGGCCGCCGTGCGCACCCCGCTCGGCGCGTTCTCGGCCGGTCTGCTCGTGCTGGTGATCGCGGTGGCGGTGCTGGGCCCGATCCTGTGGCAGGACGCGGCTTCGGCGATCGACACGAACGCGATCGGCCAGGGCCCGTCGGCCGGCCATCTGGTCGGCACCGACGAACTGGGCCGCGACATTTTCTACCGCGTGCTGGTGGCGACCCGGCTTTCGGTGCTGCTGGCGCTGATCGCCGCGGCGCTCGGCGTCGCGACCGGCCTGGTGCTCGGCATGCTGCCCGCGGTGCTGCCGCGTCCGCTCGGCAGACTGCTGACGGCGGCGATCAACATCGCGGTCGCGTTCCCCGGCCTGCTACTGGTGTTGTTCTTCGCGGTGATTTTCGGTGTGGGCACCCAAGGCGCGGTGATGGCGATCGGGTTCGCGCTGGCCCCGCAGTTCGCCCGGCTGACCCAGACGTTGTCGGCCTCGGTGGCCGGACGGGACTTCGTGTCCGCCGCCCGCGTCGCCGGAGTGGGCCGGATCCGGTTGCTGTTCCGGCACATCCTGCCGAACATCGGGGAGCCGCTGGCCGTCAACGCCACCATCGGCGCCGGCGGTTCGCTCCTGGCGTTCTCCGGCCTGTCGTTCCTCGGGATCGGCGTGCAGGCCCCGGATTACGACTGGGGACGGCTGCTCAACGAAGGTCTCAACGGCATTTACGTCAACCCGGCGGCGGCGCTCGCGCCCGGCGTGGCGGTGGTCCTCGCGGGGCTCGCGTTCAACCTGTTCGGCGAGACCGTCGCCGGAGTGATCGGGGTGCGGACCCGGTTGCCGCGGCTGACACCCCGCGTGCGGCGTAAGTCCAAAGTGGACCCGGTTTCCGCTGACGATGCCGTGCTGGTCGTCGAAAATCTGGAAGTGGCATTCCCCCGGCCGACGGGCTGGACGGTTCCGGTGCGCGGCGTGAGCTTCACCGTGCGGGCGGGCGAGGCGATCGGGGTCGTCGGCGAATCCGGTTCGGGCAAGAGCTTGACCGGGCTCGCGGTGTCGCGGCTGATCGAATCGCCCGGTTCGGTGACCGCGGACCGGCTGGACTTCGCCGGGACGCCCGTGCTCACCACGCCGGAACGCGAATTGCGGACGCTGCTCGGGACGTCGCTGGCGATGGTGTTCCAGGACCCGATGACGTCGTTCAACCCGACCCGGCGAATCGGTCGTCAGCTCGCCGAGGTTTCGCAGCAGCACCAAGGGCTTTCGCGGGTGAAGGCGTTCGAGCGGGCCGTCGACCGGCTGCGCGCGGTACGGATTCCGGCGGCGGAACGGCGGGCGAAGCAGTACCCGCACGAGTTTTCCGGCGGCATGCGGCAGCGCGCGATGATCGGCATGGGCCTGATGGGCGACCCGCGGTTGATCATCGCCGACGAACCGACGACCGCGCTGGACGTGACCGTGCAACGGCAGCTGTTGCGGTTGCTGGCCCAAACCCGCGCCGAACGGGACACCGCGATCATCCTGATCAGTCACGACATCGCGGTCGTTTCCCAGACGTGCGAACGGATCCTGGTGATGTACGCCGGACGGATCGTGGAGGATCTGCCCGCTGCCGGACCGGACATCACGCCGCGGCATCCGTACACGCGGGCGCTGCTGGCCACGACACTCGACCTGGAGACGGACCCGGAAGCGCCGCTCGCGGTGATCCCCGGCCGTCCGCCGGAACCGGACCAGATGCCGTCCGGCTGCGCGTTCGCGAGCCGCTGCCCGGTGGCGACCGACCGGTGCCGCGAGGAGGACCCGGAACTGACCGTGCTCGCGCCGGAACACCGGGTGGCGTGCTGGCATCCGGATGCGGAACTGTCGGAAGAAGCAGTTGCCGCCGCTTCGGGAGGCACGAAATGACCGACCTTGACCTCCGCTGGCCAAGGTCCGTGAAGGACTCATTGAGGGAATCAGATTCCCTCAATGAGTCCTTCACGGACCATCGCGCCGGGCGGAACGAAGCAGTGGCGGGAGGGGCGGAATGAGCGAGCTGGTTTTCGATTCGGTCAGCGTCCGGTACGGCGGGCGGCGCGGGCTCACCGCGGTGGACGGCGTGTCGCTGACCGTCCCGGCGGGCAAGGTCGTCGGGCTCGTCGGCGAATCGGGTTCGGGCAAGTCGACGCTCGCGAAGGCGGCCGTCGGATTGTCGCCGGTGAGCGCGGGCCGGGTGCTGCTCGGCGGCGTGGACGTGCGGAAACTGCCGCGCCGGCGTCCGCTGCAGATGGTGTTCCAGGATCCGTATTCCTCGCTCAACCCGAGGATGACCATCGGCGAATCGATCGCCGAAGCGATGCCGCGCGGGACGGACCGCTCGGCCGAGGTTGCCCGGCTGCTCGAACTGGTCAATCTCGATCCCGAACGGGCCGCGCATCTGCCGGGGCAGTTGTCCGGCGGGCAGCGGCAACGCGTCGCGCTCGCCCGGGCGCTCGCGGGTCAGCCGCAGGCGCTGATCGCCGACGAGATCACCTCCGCGCTCGACGTTTCGGTGCAGGGCGCGGTGCTCAACCTCGTGCGTTCGGTGCAGCGGCAGCTCGGCCTGTCGATGCTGTTCATCTCGCACAACCTCGCCGTGATCCGGTATCTCAGCGATTTCGTCGCGGTGATGTACCTCGGCCGGATCGTCGAAGCCGGACCGGCCGAGCAGGTGCTCACCGATCCGCAGCACCCCTACACCCGCGACCTGCTCGACGCCGCCCCGTCGGCGCACAAGTCGCTGTTCGACCAGGAGCCCGGCGCGACCGCGGACGCGGAACCGCCGGATCCGCACCATCCGCCCGCCGGCTGCCGGTATCACCCGCGCTGCCCGGTCGGCCCGCTGGTGCGCAGCGACCGCGAGCTCTGCCTCCGGGCCGATCCGGCCGAGGACGCCGCGCCCCGGCGGCACGCATCGGCCTGCCATTTCCTAATCCGGCCAAAAGAAGGCCGCCCCCCACTCGGCACGTAACCGTTGCTGAGAAGCCATTAGGCCGTGGCTGTGGCCGGATTAGGAACGATCAGCACAGTGCCGAATCCGAGGGCCACGAGCCCGCGATCTCCCAAGGAGCCAGCGTATGACCCGCCGTCTCGGCATCGATGACCTCTACGACCTCGCCGCGCCCAGCCAGCCCGCGCTTTCGCCGGACGGCAGCCGGATCGCCTACGTGGTCCGGACCGCGGACCGGGAGGAGGACCGGAACGTCGACGCGCTGTGGACGGTCGGCGCCTCCTCCGGCGAAGCCCGCCAGCTCACGCGCGGCAACGCGGACGCGGCGCCGAAATGGTCCCCGGACGGTTCCCGGCTCGCGTTCCTGCGCGCCCAGGACGGCCCGCCGCAGATCTGGATCCTCCCGGCGGACGGCGGCGAGGCCGAGCAGCTCACCAAGCTGCCGCTCGGCGCGGGCGCACCGGTGTGGAGCCCGGACGGCAGCAAGATCGCGTTCTCTGCGGCGATCGATCTCGCCGCGGTCGTCGAAGCGCCGCCGGCGAACACGCCGATCGTCGCCGAGCGGCTGGACTACAAGTCCGACGGCCCCGGCCTGCTGAAGACGCTCCGCAGCCACGTGCACGTCCTCGACGTCGCGACCGGCGAAGTCCAGCAGCGCACCTCCGGCGACTGGCACGCGGGCCAGCCCGCCTGGTCGCCCGACAGCAAGCACGTCGCGTTCACCGCGGCCCTGGACGCCGACGCCGACCTCACTTTCCGTTCCGCCGCCTACGTTCTCGACGTCACCGAGCGGAACGCCGAACCGCGCCTGGTCGGCACCGACAAGGGCATGGCGGGCACGGCCGGCTGGACCAAGGACGGCAAGGCACTCCTGGTGGTCGGCCGCACCGACACCGCCACCGGGCACCTCGGCCTGCTGCGCGTCCCGCTGGACGGCGGCGAGACGGTCGACCTGGCCGCCGGCCTCGACCGCAACGTGATGCCCGGCGGCCCCGGCTATCCCGGCGCGCTGCCGCAGTTGACCGAGGCTGGCGACGTCGTGCTGTTCGCGATCCGCGACCGCGGCTGCACGCATCTGTACGAAGTGGACCTTGCCGGTGGCGAGCCTCGCGCGGTGCTGACCGGCGACGGCAACGTAGTGTCCGGAATGGACTTGGTCGGCGACCGGGCCGCGATTGTGCTGGCTACCAACGATTCCTTCGGCGAGGTCGCCGTTGTCGACCGCACCACGGGCAAGGTCGACGTGCGCACGAAGCACGGCGACGCAGTGTCCGAAGCGGAATTGTTCTCCCGTGAATCGCGCGAATTCACCATCAGCGACGGCACCGTCGTGCAGGGCTGGCTCATCCGTGACACCGAACGCACTGGCGCGCAGCCGCTGCTGATCGACATCCACGGCGGTCCGCACAACGCTTGGAACGGTGCCGCGGACTCGATCCACCTGTACCACCAAACCCTCGCCGCACGCGGCTGGGCAGTGCTGCTGATCAACCCGCGAGCCAGCGACGGTTACGGCGAAGCGTTCTACACCGCGGCGATCGGCGCGTGGGGCCAGGCGGACGCACCGGACTTCCTCGAACCGATCGACCAGCTCATCGCCGAAGGCCTCGCCGACCCGGACCGGCTCGCCGTGACGGGTTACAGCTACGGCGGCTTCATGACCTGCTACCTGACCAGCCGTGACGACCGTTTCGCCGCCGCGGTGGCCGGTGGCGTGGTCAGTGACCTGACCAGCCTGGCCGGGACGTCCGACGGCGGACACTTCATGGCCGTCAACGAATTCGCCGGGCTCTCGTCGGGTCAATACGAGAACTCCTCCCCGCACGCGCAGGTCGAGAACGTCCGCACCCCGACGCTGATCCTGCACGGCGGCGAAGACGTCCGCTGCCCGGTCGGTCAGGCCGAGCAGTGGTTCACCGCGTTGCGCGAGCGCGACGTGCCGTCCCGGCTGGTGCTGTACCCAGGCGGCGCGCATCTGTTCATTTTGGACGGCCCGCCGTCGCACCGCGTCGACTACAACCGGCGCGTGGTCGACTGGGTCGAGCAGTACGCGGGTTCGCGGGTGCCGATCGAGGCCGCGCACTGGAGCCGCCGCCTGGCGGAACTGGCGCGCAAGCACGACGTTCCCGGTGCGTCGCTGGGCATCCTGCGCGTCGACACCGGCGAGGAGGTATTCGCGACGCACGGTGTGCTGAGCAAGACGACCGAGGTCGAGGTCACCGAGGATTCGCTGTTCCAGATCGGTTCGATCTCCAAGGTGTGGACGTCGACCGTGGTGATGCAGCTCGTGGACGAGGGGCTGCTCGACCTCGACGCCCCGATCGTCGACGTGCTGCCCGAACTGCGGCTGTCCGATCCGGAAGTGACCAAGCGCGTCACCATGCGGCACCTGCTGACGCACACCAGCGGCATCGACGGCGACATCTTCACCGACACCGGCCGCGGCGACGACTGCGTCGAGAAGTTCGTCGACCTGCTGGAGGACGCCGCGCAGAACCATCCTCTCGGCGCGACTTTCTCCTACTGCAACTCAGGTTTCGTCCTCATGGGCCGGGTGATCGAGAAGCTCACCGGGAAAACCTGGGACGCCGCGATGCGGGACAAGCTGTACACGCCGCTCGGCCTCACGCACACCGTCACGCTGCCGGAGGAAGCGCTGCTGTTCCGCGCCGCCGTCGGCCACGACGCGCCGGAGGGCGAAGAACTGGCTCCGGCTCCGGTCTGGCAGCTGCCCCGTTCGGCTGGACCGGCCGGTCTGATCACGTCGCGCACGAAGGACGTTCTCGCCTTCGCCCGCCTGCACCTCACCGGCGGCCTGACCGAGGACGGCACGCGGATCCTGTCGGCGGAATCGGCCGCGGCCATGGCGGACAAGCAGGCCGACGTCCCGGACAAGCACACCCTCGGCGATTCGTGGGGCCTCGGCTGGATCCGCGACGAGTGGGGCGGTCGCCGCATCATCGGCCACGACGGCAACACGATCGGCCAGTCGGCGTTCCTGCGCCTGCTGCCCGACGCGGGCCTCGCGGTCACCCTGCTGACGAACGGCGGCCACGCTCGGGACCTGTACACCGAGCTGTACCGGGAAATCTTCGCCGAACTCGCCGACGTCGCCATGCCGCGCCCGCTCGAACCCCCGGCCACGCCGGTCACGGTGGACGCGAGCCGCCACGTCGGGGTGTACGAACGGGCTGGCGCGCATGTCGAGGTGGTGGAGCGCGAAGGTGGTTTGCGCGTCGTGTACACGACGACCGGACCGCTGGCGGAGCTGATGCCGGAGAAGGTCCAGGAGTTCGACCTGGTGGCGGTCTCGGACACGCTGTTCCTGCTCCGCATGCCGGGCGGGCAGTTCTGGACGCCGGTGCTGTTCTACACGCTGCCGACGGGGGAGCCGTACATGCACTTCGGCGCGCGGGCGACGCCGAAGGTGTCCTGAGGCTTGAGGGGCCGGGCATGCGCTGCCCGGCCCCTCAACCCTGGTCAGTCCTTGCGGCGCGCCAGGTAACGCACGAGCAGCAACACCAGACACGCCACCGCTATCCCGCCGCCGATATACCGGTAAGTCGCCTCCAAGCCAGCGAACTGGCCGATCGAGTTGGCGGCGGCACCGGCGAGAAAAACCAGCCACAGCAAGGTAGTCACAACAGGGCCGCCGGCGGTGCGGCTTCGGGAAGTCTCCATGCCGAGAACACTATGCAGCGGCGAAGGGCGCAAACAGGCCGTAAGCACCCAACTTCACGGTAGCGCCTGCGCTACCTCTTCCCATTCAGGTAGGCCAGCACCGCCAGCACCCGCCGGTGTCCGTTGTCCTCCGGCAGTCCCAGTTTCGCGAAGATGTTGCGGATGTGCTTGAGCACCGTTCCGTCGCTGACCACCAGCAGTTCCGCGATCGTGGCGTTGTTGTAGCCCTCCGCCATCAGCCCGAGCACCTCGCGTTCGCGTGCGGTCAGCGCGTCGAGCGGGTCGCGGCGGTGAGCCAGCAGCTGGGTCACCACCTCCGGGTCCATCGCCGTGCCGCCCTCGACCACCCGTTGGAGCGAATCGAGGAACTTGGCGACCTTGCCGACGCGTTCCTTGAGCAGGTACCCGACCGCGCCCTTGCCGTCCGCGAGCAGTTCCGCCGCGTAGCGGGTTTCGACGTGCGCGGAAAGCACCAGCACCGGCAGCCCGGGGTGCAGCTGCCGCGCCTGCACGGCCGCGCGCAGGCCCTCGTCGGTGTGCGTGGGAGGAAGCCGGACATCGGTGATCACCGCGTCCGGGCGGTCCTCGCGGACGAACGCGAGGAAGTCGTCGGTGTGGTCGAAAGCGGCGGCCACCTCAATGCCCGAGGTGTCGAGCAGCAGCACCAAACCTTCTCGCAGCAGGGCGTCGTCCTCGACGATCACGACCCGCATGGCAACTCCACTTCCAGAACAGTCGGTCCACCGGGCGGACTCGTCAGCGTGACCGTCCCGTCGAAAGCTTCGGCGCGTTTCCGGATCCCGGCCAGTCCGCTGCCCTGGGATTCGTCCGCGCCGCCGCGGCCGTCGTCGCGGATTTCGATCCGCACGGTGTCGACGGTGCCGTCGAGCGTAATCGACGCGTGTTCCGCGCCCGAATGCTTGGTCACGTTCGCGAGCGTTTCGGCCACGATGAAGTACACCGCCGCCTCGACCGCGGCCGGGCGGCGCGCCGAGCTGCGAACGTCCACAGTGCACGGAACCGCGCATCGGTCGGCGAGCGCGGTGATCGCGCCGTCGAGCCCGCGGTCGGTCAGCAGCGGCGGGTGGATGCTCCGCACGACCGTGCGCAATTCGGCGAGCGCTTCGGTCGCCGCGTCCTGTGCCTTGCCGAGCAATTCCCGTGCTTTGGCGGGATTTCCTTCGAAAAGTTGATCGGCGATCCCGAGTTGCAGCACGACCGCGGACAGCCGCGCCTGCGTCCCGTCGTGCAGATCGCGTTCGAGACGGCGGAGTTCGGCGCCGTGCGCCTCCAGCGCGGCGGCGCGGGTCGCGGTCAGCTCGACGACCCGGTCGGTCAGCGAGGCGCCGGGCCGCGGGCCGAGAAGCGCCCGCGTCGCCAGGGCTTGCCAGCGAGCCAGGGGCGCGGCCCAAAAGGTGAGCGCGATCATGACGATCCCGCTGAAGATGCAGAGCGCGGCTGACGCCCACGAGTTCACCATGAATTCCAGCGAGCTCTGGATTCCGCCGGGCACCAGCCACCAGAACACGCCGGTGAGGATCTGCCGCAGTCCGCCGAGCGGCAGGCCGAACGCGAGCACCCCGACGAGGAAGCCGACCACGGCGTGCACTGCGAGCCACGCGAGGTCGCGCAGGCTCGCTGGGTCACGAATGGGCGAAACGTTGGCGTACGGCTCCGCGATCGGCTCGCCGAGCCTGCGCCCGGCACGGCGGCGTTCGAACCGCAGCGGGTAGCGGAGCAGTTTCAGCGCCACCGGGAGCGCCGGAATCCCGACGCCGATCAAACACGTCGCGAGCACGATGGCCATCGCGAAAAAGAGCAGCATCGCGAGAAACGCGGTCGCGGCTCCCACCAGCAAATAGCGGAGTCCGGACCACCACGAGCGCAGCCACCTTTTCACCCGCACAGTGTCCCATTAGGACCTCCCCACCGGGCGTGGTGGTGCCTGCGCTACCCCCAAGACTCTCGCGCTCGGGATCGTTTCCGCGTCCCCGCCGCCATAGCTTCGTAGAGACAGAAATCTGCTGGTCCGAGGAGCGACACGAACATGAACACAGGCGGAACACACGCCCTGAGGCTGGAAGCGGTGCGCAAGATCTACGGCTCCGGCGACGGCGCGGTCACCGCGCTGGACGGGGTGTCGGTCGGGATCCAGCGAGGCTCGTTCACCGCGGTGATGGGGCCGTCCGGGTCCGGCAAGAGCACCTTCCTGCACTGCGCGGCCGGGCTCGACCGGCCGAGTTCGGGAAAGGTGCTGCTCGGCGAAACCGAGCTCGGCGGACTCCGCGAGCGCGCGCTCACTGAATTGCGCCGGACCCGGATCGGGTTCATTTTCCAGGCCTACAACCTGCTGCCGTCGCTGAACGTGCTGCAGAACATCACCCTGCCGATGCGCCTGGCGGGCAAGAAACCCGACGCGCGCTGGCTGCGCGAGATCGTCGACAGCGTCGGCATCGCGAAGCGGCTCGAGCACCGCCCGGCGGAGCTGTCCGGCGGGCAGCAGCAGCGCGTCGCGATCGCCCGCGCGCTGATCACCCGGCCCGAGGTCGTGCTCGCCGACGAACCGACCGGCGCGCTCGACACCCGCACCGCGCGCCAGGTGCTCGACCTGTTGCGCACCGTGGTCGACCAGATGGGCCAGACCGTGTTGATGGTCACCCACGACCCGGTCGCCGCGTCCGCCGCGCACGGAGTGCTGTTCCTCGCCGACGGCAAGCTCGCCGGCCACCTCGCGCAGCCGACCCCCGAGCGGGTCGCGCAGCGGCTGACGCACCTCGGGGAGTGGTGACCGCCATGTGGTCGTTGGCTTGGCAGACGACGAGGGCCCGGCTGAGCGGGTTCGTCGGCGCGTTCATCGCGATTCTCTGCGGCACCGCGCTCGTCGCGGGCTGCGGCATCCTCATGGAATCCGGTCTCCGGGCCGGAGTCCCGACCGAGCGCTACGCCGACGCGTCGGTGGTGGTCGGCGGGGTGCAGACCACGAAACCGCCGGGATCGGATTTCGGCGAGTCCGAGCAGGTCACCGAACAGACCACGGTGCCGGAGACGCTGGTCAACCGGATCGCGTCGGTGCCAGGGGTGCGCCAGGCGGTGCCGGAGCAGGACTTCCCGGCGAACGTCGTGACGTCCGGCGGCAAGGTGCTCACCGGCCCGAACGGCACCCAGTCGCGCGGGCACAACTGGGACGCGGCCGTGCTGGCCCCGCTCTCCATCCGGGACGGGCACGCGCCCGAGGCGGCGAACGAGGTCGTTCTCGACGCGGAACTGGCCGCCCGCGCCGGAGTTTCGGTCGGTGGCACAGTGCGGATCTCGACCCGGTCCACGCCGATGGAGTTCCGGGTCAGCGGCATCGCCACGCCCCAGTCCGCCAGCGGGCTGAGCCGGCAGTCGGCCCTGTACTTCTCCGCCGCGCGCGCCGCTGATCTTTCCGGGAAGCCCGGGCAGGTCCACGCGATCGGCGTGCTCGCCGCTCCCGGGGTGTCGGCGGGCGATCTGGAAGACCGCGTCAGCGCGGCGGTCAAGGGTGAACCGGTCACGGTGACCGCGGGGATGGAACGCAGCACGGTCGAATTCCTCGACGTGAGCCAGACCCGGATGCTGCTGTTCATCCTCGCGGGCGCGTTCGGCGGGTACGCGATCCTGGTCGCGGTGTTCGTCGTGGCGAGCACGCTGGCGCTGGTGATCAACCAGCGACGGCGGGAATTCGCGCTCCTGCGGGCGATCGCCGCCACCCCGAAGCAGATCCGCAAGCTGATCAGCGCCGAAACCATGCTGGTCGCGACGATCGCCGGGGTGCTCGGCGCGGGTCTCGGCGTGGCCGTCGGCTACGGATTGCGCAACTCCTTCGCCGCGGTCGGCGTGATCCCGCAGGACTTCGGCCTCGCGATCGGCCCGCTCCCGCTCGTCGTCGCGTTCCTGCTCGGCTTGGGCGCGGCCCGGCTGGCCGCGTGGTCGGCGGCGCGGCGTCCGTCGTCGATCCGCCCGATCGAAGCGCTCGGCGAGGCGGCCGTCGAACGCCGCGAACTCGGCCGGGCCCGCCTCGTCGTCGGCTGGGTGCTGGTGGCGCTCGGCTTCGGCGGCGCGACGGTCCCGATGTACGTGACCGGACCGGGCGCGCTCGCCGCCTCCTCGATGTCCGCGCTGGTGGTCGTGATCGGGCTCTCGGTGCTCGGGCCGAAGGTGGTCGCCTTCATGACGCGGATCATCGGCCCGCTGTACTCCGGCTTCTCGCGCATCAGCGGCTACCTCGCCGCGGCGAACAACCAGGCCAACGCCCGGCGGCTCGCCTCGGCGGTGACCCCGGTGATGCTGGCGGTCGCGTTCGCGATCTCGATGTTCTACAGCCAGACGTCGTCCGCCGCCGCCACCCGGGAGCAGGCGGTCCGGTCGACGACCGCGGACCACGTCCTGACGAGCACGACCGGCGCGCTGTCCCCGGAGGTCGCCGCGGCGGCGCGGGCCATCCCCGGAGTCGCGGCCGCTACCTCGGTGATCCGCACCGACGTCGTCACCACGGTCAAGGAGGACCAGCAGCTGCGCGTCATGAAGTACCCGGCGCAGGGGCTGAACGGCGACCAGGTCCGCGGCGTGCTCGACCTCGGCGTCGTGTCCGGGAATCTGGCCGACCTGCGCGGCGACACCGTCGCGATGAGCAAGAGCGAAGCCGATTGGTACGACAAGAAAATCGGCGACGAGGTCGACTTCTGGTTCGGCGACGGCAGCCCCGCGAAGGTGAAACTGGTCGCGGTCTACACGCACAACCAGGCGTTCGGCGAGTACGTGCTGCCCGCCGATCTCGCCCGCGCGCACACGGGGGACCGGATGGACAGTTCCGTTCTGGTGCGCCAAGACCCGAACGCGGATCCGGCCGCGGTGACCGCCGCGTTGCGCGACCTCAGCGCCCGCTACCCGGGCCTCACCGTGACCCCGAGCTCCACGGTTTCCGCGCTGGAAAGCGCTTCGGCGCAGCAGCAGTTCTACCTGAACCTCGTCGCGGTCGGCGTGATCCTCGGCTACGTGGTGATCTCGGTGGCCAACACGCTGGTGATGACCACCGCGCAGCGTTCGCGGGAATTCGCCCTGCTGCGGCTGATCGGCACCACCCGGGGCCAGGTCGTGCGGATGATGCGCCTGGAAGCGTTGACGACCGCGGGCATCGCGGCGCTGATCGGCACCGTGGTGGCGGCGATTCCGTTGGCGATTCTGAACCTTGCCCTGCGCGACACTCCGCTCCCGGCAGGAACTCCCGCGGTATTCGGCGGAATCATCGCCGGAGCTTTCTTGCTCAGCCTGGTCTCGCTCGGACTGTCCACTCGGGTCACCTTGCGCGCCAAGCCCATCGACGCCATCGGCCTCCGCGAATAAGAAAGAAGAACCCATGCGCACCACCTCGCTGAAACGGCTTTCGGTGGCGGCCCTCACCGCGGCGGGCCTGCTCCTGCCCGCCGCGGCGGACGCCTCGCCGGCTCGTTTCCTCGACCAGTCCACCATTCCCGATTTGCAGCGCGCCATGGACCGGAAGCAACTGACGTCGGAACAGCTGACGCGCGGTTACCTGCGCCGGATCGAAGAACTGAACCCCAAACTGCACGCCGTCGTGCAAACCAATCCGGACGCACTGGCGGCGGCGAAGGAAAGCGACGCCCGCCGCCGGACCCACTCTTCCCGCAGCGCCCTGGAAGGAATTCCAGTTCTGCTAAAGGAAAACACCGACACCGCAGACCGGCAAACCACCACCGCTGGGTCCACCGCGATGCTCGGTTCACGCCCCGCCAAAGACGCGTTCCTGGTCCAGCGCCTGCGCGCCGCCGGAGCGATCGTGCTCGGCAAAGCGAACCTGTCGGAATGGTCGAACTTCCGCTCAGGCGGGCAAATCCCAGGCTGGAGCGGAGTCGCGGGCCAGACCCGCAATCCCTACGCACTGGACCGCAGCCCATGCGGCTCCTCGAGCGGCTCGGCAGTCGCCGCCGCAGCCGGTCTGGCGACGGTCGCCATCGGCACCGAGACCGACGGTTCGATCGTGTGCCCAGCGGCCGCGACCTCGACCGTCGGCGTGAAAACCAGCCTCGGCGTCGTGAGCCGCAGCGGCGTCGTGCCGATCACCACCCAGCACGACACCCCCGGCCCGATCGCCCGCAACGTCACCGACGCCGCACTCACCCTCGCCGTAATCACCGGTGCCGACCCAGCTGATCCCGCCTCAGTCGCCGCCGCGCCCGCGATTCCCAAGGACCTCCGTCTGGATCGCAACGCCCTGCGCGGCAAGCGAATCGGCATCTGGCGAAAGGGTCACACCGGCATCGATCAGCAAGCCGACCGCGTCTTCGAGTCCACAGTGCACACTCTGCGCTCACTGGGCGCGACGGTCGTCGAGGGCGCGGACGTCGAGGACATTTCCTGGTCGGTCAAACCGGATCTTTTCCCGGCGTTGCTGACCGAGTTCAAACACGACCTGAACGCCTACCTCAGCGCGACCCCCGGCAACCACCCGCGGAACCTGTCCGAGCTGATCGCCTACAACGACCAGCACCGCGACGTCGAAATGCCGCTGTTCGACCAAAGCCTGCTGATCGAAGCGAACAAGGCCGACGGCAACCTGACCGACCAGACCTACCGCCGCCAGCGCGCCGCCGCGACGGGCATCGCACAACGGTCGATCGACGACGTCCTTGCCTCGAAGGGCCTCGACGCAATCATCACCCTGAGCGGCTTGCCTGCTTCGCCGCTGGACCGCCCAGGCGACCCGAAGTTCTTGAGCAGCACCCGGAACACCTCCGTCGCGGGCTACCCGAACATCACCGTGCCAGCCGGTTTCGCGGGTCCGCTGCCGGTCGGGGTCTCGTTCCTGGGCACGAAGTATCACGATGCGCAGCTGCTCAACTTCGCCTACGCGTACGAGCAGGCGTCACACGCGCGGCAGGCTCCTCGGTACTTGCCCGCTGCTTAGCCGCCGGGCTCCCGGCTGCGGGAGGAGAAGCGGCCGAGATCCGGCGCGCGCCCCAGCCGCGGCGGGCCAGGCTTGTGATGCCAGTGGTCCGTGAAGGGCTCCTTGAGGGAACCAGATTCCTTCAAGGAGCCCTTCACGGACTTCGGCGAGAGCGAGAGCCGTCCGGCACGTTTTCGTCGGCCCGTCCTCCGCAGCGCTCTGGCCGACACCGCCACTGCTCACCCTCCGCGCACCCGAGCAACCCCATCGAGGCGGCCCGACCCGCCACCGCTCTGACGAGCCCGCCGGAGCCGAGCCCGCCCGACCCGACCAGGGCCCGCCCGGCCCGAACCTGCCTGAGCCGGGCCCGCCCCCACTTGAGCCCGCCCGACCCTGGCCCGCCGAGCCGCCCCGCCCGAGCCCGCCCAACCTGAGCCCGCCCAACCCGAGCCCGCCTGAGCCAGGCCCGCCCGAACCGAGCCTGCCCGAGCCAGCCCCGCAGATGTCCCGCTGATCGGGAGCAACCCCCACAATCCGCCCCCTGCCGCCAAACGGCCCAGCCTCCAGGCAAAACACCCCGCCGCCGTTAGCATTCCGTGACCAACCGCGAACCCGGCGTATCGAGGCCGTCAGTTTCTACCCTGGTCACCGGATTAATCGGGCACTCTCACTCATTCGGGTTAACAACTTCGCTATCTTGGACCCCGTGGTGCACGCAAAGTCACGTTCCGCTCAGCGGGCGAGCCTTCGGCTGGGCGCCGTGGCGGCTGCCACGGTGCTGGGGGCCGGGCTCGCCGGGGCCTACGTCGGCCTGCACCGGACGGCGGAGGCGGAGACGGCCAAACCGGTGTCGAACGTCGCCGTCGCGCGCAGTGCCGGCGGCAACGCGGGCAACGCCAGTGGCACAGTCAGCGGCGGCACGGGCAACACCGGCGGCAAGTCCTCCGCGCAGCCGCCCGCGCTGCCCGATCATCCGACCCCGTTCAGCGTCAAACTGTCCTCAAAGGACATTCCGGAGAAGGGCGGCGGCGTCCGCACCGGTGGGTGCAGCGGGTCGCTGATCGCCCCGCAATGGATCGTCACCGCGGGACACTGCTTCCACGACCTCGACGGCACGCGCGTCAGCGGCAAACCCGACTACACGATGACCGCCGCGATCGGGAAGCTCACCGACTCCGATCCGCGCGGGCACGTGCTGAAGATCGTGGACACGCGCCAGTCCGCGGTGAACGACCTCGCGCTCGCCAAGCTGTCCGAGCCGGTCACCGACATCGAACCGCTCGCGCTGCCGGACGGGCCGCCGGACCCGGGGCAGCACACGACGTTCGTCGGCTGGGGTTCGCTGTCCTCGAAGGTCATCGTGCAGACCGATCACATCAAACGCGGCGACTTCCAGGTCGACGAAGTGCGCAAGAACGAGATCACCCTCGAACCGCTGAAGAAGCGCACCGTCGAGAACAGCCCCTGCCCGGACGACTCGGGTTCGCCGTTCTTCGTGCCGGTGAAGGGCAAGAACACGCTGATCGCGGTCGAGAACTTCGGACCGGACTGTCCTCAGCCCGGCATCGAAACCGCGGCGCGCGTCGACCAGCTCGTCTCGTGGATCCGGGGCGAGATCGGCGCGTAAGCGCTCACCGGGGCAGCAGTGCCGCCAATTCCCGCGCGGCAGCACGCAAAGCGGGCACGAACTCCTCGAGTTGAGCCACGCTTAGCCGGTAAGCCGGTGCCGCGGTGGACAACGCGGCGATCGCGGTCCCGTCCGGAGTCCGGATCGGAACGCCGACCGCGCGGATGCCTTCCTCGTGCTCCTCGTCAGCGATCGCGTAACCACGTTCGCGCACCGCCGCGATCTCCGCCGCGAACGCCTCGCGCGAAGTGATCGTGCGCGGGCCCAACGCGGGCAGTTCAAGCGAAGCGACCAGTTCATCGCGGTTCGGCGCGAACGCGACCAGGCATTTCCCCATCGACGTGCAGTGCAACGGCCCGCGCGCGCCCGGTTCGCCGCGGATCTGCAGCCGCTGGGACCCCTGCACCGAGTGCACGTAAACCTGGTTGTGCCCGTCCAGCACGGCCAGCAGCGTCGGCTCGCCGGTCTCCGCGGACAGCTTCTGCATCACCGGCAGCGCGACACCGGCGAACCCGCGCGCCTGCGACACCGACTGGCCCAGCTCGAACAGCCGCAGCCCCAGCGAATACCGCTTCGACACCGGGTCATTGCGCGCGAATCCCTCGCTCTGCAAGGAGCTGAGCAACCGATGCGTGGTGCTCACCGGATACCCGGCGGCGCGCGCGAGCTCGGACAGCGGCACGCCCTCGGGGTAGCCGCCGAGCAGGGACAGCACCCGCAAAGCCTTGCCGACCATGTCCGCCATCGGCCCCCCTTGACGTCCCGCGCGCGGCGACGCACACTGCCTCTCACCGCATTGCGGAATAGCTTTCCATATGACGGAAAGCTCGTCAAGCACTTGGGTCAGCGGCGACAGGAGTACCGGATGAACACCGTCGAGCAGGCGGGCACGCTCGGGAGGCAGCGCTGGCTGCGGCTGATCCCGATCGTCTTCGTCACCTACAGCCTCGCCTACCTCGACCGGTCGAACTTCTCGATCGCGACCGCGGGCGGCATGGCCGAGGAACTGCACCTCACGAGCACGACGTCCGGCCTGATCGCCGCGTCGTTCTTCCTCGGCTACTTCCTGCTGCAGGTCCCGGGCGTGCTCTACGCCGACCGCCGCAGCGTGCGGAGCCTGATCTTCTGGTCGGTGCTCGCGTGGGGAGTCCTGGCGACCGCGCAGGGCCTGCTCAGTTCGGTGCCGGTGCTGATCGTGGTCCGGTTCCTGCTCGGCGCGGTGGAAGCGGCGGTCCTGCCCGCGCTCGTCGTGCTGCTCGCCCGGTGGTTCACGAAGGCCGAACGCGGCCGGGCCAACGCTTTCCTGATCCTGGGCAACCCGGTCACGGTGATGTGGCTGTCGGCGGCGTCCGGGTATCTGATCGAGGCGACGTCCTGGCGCGGCATGTTCATCATCGAGGGAATTCCCGCGCTGATCTGGGCTTTCGTGTTCCGCGCGCAGGTGCGCGACCGGCCCGCCGACACTCCCTGGCTCGACCCGGCCGGTCGCGCCGCAGTCGAAAGCGCGATCGCTGCGGAACAGGCGCAGCTGCCGGAGCCGGCTGCGCGGCCGGTGCGGGAAGTGTTGCGGTCCAAGGCGGTTCTGCTGCTGGCGGCGCAGTATCTGTTGTGGAGCATCGGGGTGTACGGCTTCGTGTTCTGGCTGCCGTCGATCGTCAAGGCGGGTTCGTCGGCCGGGATCGGCGCGACCGGTTTGCTGTCGGCGATCCCGTACGCGTTCGCCGTGGTGGCGATGCTGATCAACTCGCGCGGTTCGGACCGGACCGGGGCGCGGCGGCGGTTCGTGTGGCCGTGGCTGCTCGCCGGCGCGGTCGCGTTCTACGGTTCGTATCTCTTGGGCAAGCAGCATTTCTGGTGGGCGTTCGTGCTGCTGGCGATCGCCGCGGTGGCCTTGTACGCGCCGTACGGCCCGTTCTTCGCGATGATTTCCGAACTCCTGCCGCAGCGGACCGCCGGGGTGGCGGTAGCCGTGGTCAACGCCGCCGGCGCGCTCGGCGGGTTCCTCGGGACCTACCTGGTCGGCTGGCTCGAATCCGCCACCGGCAGCACGGCTGCCGCGTTCCTGATGCTGGCGGGGACAATGGCCGCAGCCGCGGTGCTGGTGCTCGCGGTTCCGGTGAAGACGAAGGAAAGGCGAGCATGACCGCGCGTGTACTGGTGCCCTGGTCCGACATTTCCGTTCCGGCCGAACTGAACGCGGTCGTCTGGGACGGCCGCGGCACCCCGCCGGACGGCCTCGACGACGTCGAGTTCTACGTCCTGCCCTACGACCAGGGCCCGGCGGCGGCGAAGCTCATCCCGGAATTGCCGTCGCTGCGCGCGGTGCAAACGCTTTCCGCCGGGTATGACAATCTGCTGCCGCTCGTCCCGTCCGGGGTGAAGCTGGCGAACGGCCGGGGCCTGCACGACCTCAGCGTCGCCGAGCACGCACTCGCGCTGATCCTTGCCGCACAACGGTATTTCCCGCGCTGGTTCGCGCAGCAGCAGAAGGGCTCGTGGGACCGGGTGCACACGCGCTCGCTCGCCGACTGCCGCGTCCTGCTGGTCGGCTACGGCTCGATCGGCCAAGCCATCGAGCGGTACCTGGAGGCCGGCGAGGCCGAGGTGGTCCGGGTCGCCAGCACCGCGCGCTCCGGCGTGCACGGCATCGACGAACTGCCGGAGCTCCTGCCGACCGCGGACATCGTGGTCCTGGTCCTGCCCGACACTGCGCAGACGCGGGGCCTTTTCGGGGCCAAGGAACTGGCGCTGCTGCCGGACACCGCGCTGGTCGTGAACGTCGGCCGCGGCACCGCCGTGGACACCGACGCGCTCACCGCCGAGGTCTCCGCCGGTCGCCTGCGCGCCGCGCTCGACGTCGTGGACCCGGAACCGCTGCCCGCCGACCATCCTCTGTGGACCCTCGACGGCGCGATCATCACCCCGCACATCGCCGGCGGTTCGGACTCGTTCTACCCGCGCGCGAAGCGGCTGGCCGAACGCCAGCTCGCGCACTACGCGAAGGGCGAGCCGCTGGAGAACCTCGTCAGCTGAGCACGGCCTCGACCGCGGGCTGGTAGGCGGCGATCTGGTCGGGCGTCCAGAAGCCGGAGATGTCGTGCGTGACGATCCGGTAGACAAGCGCGCGGACCAGCATCTGCCGCCATTCCGGCAGATGCGCCCAGCGGTCGATCAGCCCGGGAGTCGCGCCGTACCAGCACAACGCGTCGGCGACCGCCACCGCGGCGGCCCAGGCCGGCGGACGCCAGTAGACCGCCCAGTCGATCACTGCGGGCGGCTGTCCCGGCGTGAACAGGACGTTGCCGGGAAGGTCGCCGTGCACCGCCTGCGCGGCCGACTCGACCGGACGGCGCGCCTCGAGCAACGGGCGGAGGAGGTTCCGAGCGGGTGCCGTGCCTTCGGGCGGCAATTCCGCCCAGGCGACGCGGTCTCCGATCGCCCAGGGGTCAGTGCGGAAATCGAGGAAATCCGGCCGCGGCAGGTGCGCGATCGCTTGATGGAACGCGATCCCGGCCCGAATCGCGTCGTCGGGCCGGGAAGTGTCCGGACGGCCGGGCGCGAGCCGGCTCGCCTCCCAGCCGAGCGACGGATGATCGCCGGATGAATTCTGGCCGACGGCTGTTCCCGCGATCCATTCCCCGTCGCGAGCCTGCAGCGGACGAGCGATCCGGAACTCCGCCGATTCCGCCACCTCGGCGAGCGCCGCCGCCCGCCATCGCGTTTCCGGAGCGAACTCCACCGGTTTCAGCACGACGTCCCCGGCGCGCCAGGTCTCGCCTTTCCCGCCCTCCAGCCGAACCGGGTCCTCGGCGCAGCCGAACGCGGCCAGCACGTCCGCCGATGGTTGCTTGTTCAACGTTCTGCGCCTTTTCTCTCGGGTTTCCGCAGCTCCTCGCATAGCTACCCAGCGCAACGCAAGGGGAGGAACGACTCCTCCTGAAGGTACGGAAGCGCATTCAGGGGACCACCCAAAGTGCACATGTGAGCCCTGTGTATGCTTCGCCATCGCTTGACTGGGTGGATTCTTCACCCGAATTGGTGGCCGCCGTGGTCGGGGAGATGTGGTCTCACGCGGTCCGTCGTTCGTGGTTCGGGACTCGATGGGAGAAAGCATGCACGGCAGGTCAATTCTGGTCCGGGGAGGGGCAGCGGCGGCTTCCGCGGCAGCGGCGCTCATGATCGCCGCGCCAGTCGCCCTCGCGGACGACAACGCCCCCACGGCGCGCAGCGGCGCGGCCTCGGGCGAGCTGGTGTACGGCGGCACGTCGGGCTTCGACGTGAACATCGCCGACAAGGGCAAGGTCCAGACGACGCTGTTCAACTTCAAGCTGTCCGACGGTGCCATCTCGAAGATGTACTGCGTGCAGATCGAGGTCGGCGCGCGGTTCGGCGAGACCATGGTCGAGCACGCCTGGAACGACTACCCCGACGCGAAGTCGCCGTTCCGCAAGAACAACAAGAACATCAACTGGGTGCTGCACCACAGCTACCCGTCGCAGGACGTCGCCTCCATCGAGAAGGCGCTGAGCGGCAAGGGCGTCGAGCTCCACGACGGTCTGTCCACGAAGGAAGCGCTGACCGCGACCCAGGCCGCGGTGTGGCACTACAGCGACGCGAAGGACCTCGACGCCGAGAACCCGCTGGCCAACGGCTCCCCGGACGAAGCGGCCGACGTTCTCGCGCTGTACAAGTACCTCACCGGCGACGCCAACACCGGCGTCGAGGAGAAGAAGCCGGCGCTGAGCATCACCCCGGCGAAGGCGACCGGCGAAGCGGGCACCAAGATCGGCCCGTTCACCGTCGCCACCACCGGCAGCGTCACCGACTTCACGAGCAAGCTCCCCGAGGGCGTGAAGGTCGTCGGCGAAAACGGCGAGGAGATCAAGTCCTCGGCAATCAAGAACGGCACGAAGCTGTTCCTGGACGTCCCGAAGGACGCGAAGCCCGGCACGGCCGAACTCGCGATCAAGGCCACCGGCGACGTCAACACGGGCCGCCTGTTCGTGGCCAAGAACTACGACAGCAACCCGGCGCAGTCGCTGATCGTGGCACAGTCGCAGAAGAGCGCGGTCGAGGCCGCGGCAACCGGCACCTGGACGGAAACGGGCCCGGTCACCACCGCGCCCGCCACGACCGCCCCCGCGGCCGGCAACAACTCGGGCCAGACCCCGCTGGCGAACACCGGCGTGAACGCCGCCCTGCCCATCGGAATCGGCGCAGCCCTGGTCATCGCGGGCGGCGCGATGATCCTGGTGGTTCGCCGTCGTCGCAGCAACGCCTGATTTACTCTGCTTGACCCTGCTTTAGCAACGGGCCGGTCCTTTTAGGACCGGCCCGTTTTGCTTCCCCGCCCGGGAAGTCCGTAAAGGGCTCCTCGGGGGAATCGAATTCCCTCAAGGAGCCCTTCACGCCCCCGCGGCCGGTGCGTGAGGGCCACCCTCACGACGCGCGTCCGGTCCTTGAGGGACCCCTTCACAGACTTGGGTTCCCTCAAGGAGCCCTTCACGGACGACAAGGTGCCGTGAGGGCCACCCTCACGGCCGCTGATTCCCTCAGGGTTCCCCTCACGACCCATCCGCCGTGCGTGAGGGGCCCCTTCACGGACCCGCCTGCTTCCATCAGTTCGCCAGCGCGCGGGATGCGCCCCAATGTGGCATTGGTTGCATCGCATGCACCGAACGCCACATTGGGTGCGTCAGATGCACCCAATGCCACATTGGGGCGCTCCACGACCCCCACAACCGGCGGCCGCGAACCCATCCTCACCCAGCGCTCAAGCCGCGCGCCCCACCCGCCAACCCGCCGCCGATGGCTCGAGCCGCGCGTCTCACCCGCCACCCCGCAACCGGTGCGCTCGAGCCGCGCGCCCCACCCATCACCCCGCAACCAGTGCACCCAAGCCAAGCACCCCGCTCACCAATCCGCAGCCGATGCACCCAACGATCGGTGCACCCACACCACCCCAGACCGTCATCACAATCAAGCTTCGGGGTGTCCCACCGCACTCCCGACCCGCGATGTGCGAAGCACGAGCCGGGTCAGTTCACACAAGTAACCCCATCAGCAGTAATCTCCGGAGCACCCCCGGCAGGAGGCTCCATAACCGCCGGAGCGGAAGCCGGATGCACCCCGGAATCATCCGAATACTTCTGCCCCAAATAAACCCGGAAATGATCCTTGTCCAAAGAACTATCCGAAGCCACCGCAACCCCGCCAAGCTTCGTCGCGATACCCTCAGCCTGACTACGCTGCCCCCGCCCGTAATAGACAGTAGAAGTCCGCCGAGTAGCACTATTAGTCACAGAACCCCGCTGATACCCAGCAGCAGCAAGCTTGTCCGCCACCCGGTTGGCCAACCCGTCCACCCCAGACGAGTTCCGCACATCCACCACATAAGAAGCCAACGCCGGATCCCCAGCAGCCGAAGACGGCGGCGCAGAGGAAGACGGAGCAGAAGTAGCAGCCCCAGTCTGCTCCCGGACAAACTTCTGCACCTGCTGAGGATCGACCTGCACGGCATCCCCGTCATTAGGCGTCTTCAAAGTAATACTAACCACCGGCACGGTGACGAAGTTGATACTCCCAGCACTCATCCCATGCAGTTGCTGAGCAAACCCGAGCAAATCCCAGTTGGTATCAACAACGACAGCCTTCTTAACCGCCCCGATCAACGCATCCAACTTACCCGGATCCGTCAACGTCCCAGCGGAAAGAATAGTCTTAGCCATACTGGCCATAAAGACCTGCTGCCGCTTGATCCGATCCAAGTCCCCATTGGGCAGTCCATGCCGCTGCCGCACGAACTGCAACGCCTGCGCCCCGGCAACATTCTGCGGTCCGGCAGGAAAATTAGCCCCAGAGTAAGAATCCCGAACCGGAGCCTTAAGGCAAACCGGAACCCCGCCCACAGCCTGGCTCACGTAATAGAACCCAGCCAGATTGACCGCCGCATAGTGCGTAATGGTCAGCCCGGTCAACTGCTGCACGGTCTCGATCGCCGTCTTGGCCCCGGCCTGCGCCGAGTCCGTCTCCAGCTGAGGCCCAGACTCCCCTTGAGTCTTCAGTTCGTTCTTCCGAGCAGTCTGCCCATACGTATAAGCCGAGTTGATCTTGTGCTTCCCGAACTTCCCGGCAAGCTGGACATACGAGTCACGCGGGATCGAGATGGCCGTGGCGTTCCCGCCGCCCGCCGGGATATGCACGACGATCATCGTGTCCGTCGTGTCGCCGCCGTCCTCGGCGCCGCCCGCGTGCAGTTGGTCGAGTACGTCCTCGGGCAGCGGATTGCCCTCCGCGTCGGTGCGCGTGTCGAGGCCGACCATCAGGATGTTCTGCTCGTCCATCGGCGAGTTCGACCCGGAGCCGATCACATCGGACCTGGTCAGGCCGTCGGTGATCTGGTTCAGCTTCGACCACGCGAACGCGGTGCCGCCGAGGACCAGCAGCGAGACGACGGCCAGGAGCACCTGGGCGACGCGGAGCGCGCTGGAAGTCTTGCGACGCATCGGGGTTCCTCTTCCTGCCACATCCGGTGGTCGAAAGACCCACGGTAGCGGGCGTCTCACCTGGACGGGTTACCGCTTACCCCAAATTGCGGAGAGGGCGCCCGGAATGTCGGACCGAGGGTGTATCGCCGCGGGCGGTCCGGCTCGACTCTCATTCTACAGGGATGTAGTTTTACTACAGCCGTGTAGAAGCAGAAAGAGGTGCCCGATGGCCCGCGTGGTGATCGTGTCCGCCCGGATCGGAGCGGGACACGACGGTGCCGCCAGGGAGCTGGACCGGTGGTTTTCCAGTCGCGGCGCGCAGGTCGTCCGCGCCGATTTCCTGGACCTGCTGCCGGGAAGACTCGGCGAACTGCTCTGCGGCGCCTACCACCAGCAGCTCAACATCGCGCCGCGCAGCTGGGACTGGCTGCTCAGCGCACTGGGCACCCCCGCGCTGGCCGGAGCCGCCCGCCGGTTCGGCGGCCTCGCCACACCACGACTGCGCGAGCTGCTGGGGGAGAGCACCGACGTCGTCGTCTCGACCTATCCGCTCGCGACACACGCGGTCGCCAGGCTGCGGCGGTCCAACGAACTGACGGCCCCGCTGGTCGTCTACCTCACCGACCCGTCGGTGCACCGCCTGTGCGTGAGCCCGGACGCGACGCTCACCGTCGCTCCCAACGAAACCGCCGCCCGCCAAGCCCGAGCGTTCGGAGCCGGTCGCACGCTCGTCTCGCGTCCGCTGGTCGCATCCGCCTTCCGACCCGCCGCCGGGATCACCGAGCGGCTGCGGCTCCGGCTCACCTTCGGTCTTCCGCATGACGGCCCGCTCGCGTTAGTAGTGGCCGGATCCTGGGGCGTCGGCCAAATCGGACAGACCGCCGACGACCTCCTCGCGACCGGTCTCGTCGAACCGGTCGTAGTGTGCGGCCGCAACGAAGCGCTGGCGGAACGATTACGGAAAACCGGACACCGGCACGTTTTCGGCTGGGTCGACCGGATGCCGGAACTGATGCGCGCGTGCGACGTCGTGGTGCAGAACGCGGGCGGACTGACGACGTCGGAGGCGCTCGCGACCGGCCTCCCCGTGCTGACCTACCGCTGCCTGCCCGGCCACGGCCGAGCCAACGCCGCCGTGCTGCACAACGACGGCATCGTCCCGTGGGTCCATTCGCCGAGCGAACTGACCGAGGCGCTCGAGTGGTTGCTGCGCCGACCGGTCAAGGCAGCCGGATGATCCGCGGACTCGCCGTGGCAGCCGTCGCGCACGCAGCACCGGCCGCATTGTTCGTACCGCAGCTGCGGACGGCAAGACTCGCCGGACGAGGCGACCCCAGCCACGTGGCGCTGACCTTCGACGACGGCCCCAACCTGGAGTCCACGCCACAATTCCTCCGAATCCTCGAAAAGCTGGACGTCCGCGCGACCTTCTTCGTGCTGGGCCGGGAACTGGCCGCCGCACCGGAACTAGGCCGGGAGATCGCCGCCGCCGGGCATGAGGTCGCAGTTCACGGCTGGGATCACCGCTGCTTTCTGCGCCGCTCCCCGAAGGCCCTGCACGACGACCTGGCACACACCGTCGACCTGATCGAACTCATCACCGGCACGAGACCGCAGTGGTTGCGCGCGCCGTACGGAGTGTTCAGCGCGAGCGCCCTGCTTTCGGCGCGTGTGCTCGGGCTTCAGCCCGTTTTGTGGAGCACCTGGGGATTTGACTGGACCAGTCGCGCCACTCCGCGCTCGGTCGTGCACACCGTGTGCCGAAGGCTGACCGGCGGCGGCACGATTCTGCTGCACGACTCCGACGTCGCCGCCGCGCCGGGAGCGTGGCGGTCAGCGCTCGGCGCAGTCCCGGTGCTCGTGTCGGAATGCCGGGAGCGCGGGTTCGCCGTGGGTCCCCTGCGCGAGCACGCAAGCGGCGTGCTGCGCGGTCTCGAGTCCGGAGTGGAGATCGGTCGCCGCGTCGAGCGTGCTGGCCGCTGACCAGGCGCACGCACCCAGCACGACCGCCACGGCCACTGCCGCCAACGGATTCCGCCGCGAACCGGACGACGGGACGGAAAGCAGCGCACGCACGCGTTGCGGCACCGGCCCGCCGGTCGCGGCCAGCGCGAGCGACGGCTGGGACCGGCTGGCCAGCGCGGCCTTCGCGACCGCCGTGGCCACCAGTTTCCGGTCGCCGATGCGGTCCGCGGCCGCCTCGTCCGCCCAGCGTTCCAGCGCGAACCGGGCCGCCGCGCCGAGCGGGCGCAGCACGGGGTTGACCGTGGTCGCGACCGTGACGATCGCGGCGAAAACGTGGTGCCGCAGCCGCAAATGCGCGCGTTCGTGGGCAAGCAGCGCGCGGCGTTCCTGCGGTTCCAGTGCCGCGAGCATCCCGCTGGACACCGCGATCCGGCCGCCGCCGCCAGCCACTGCGAACGCGACCGGTTCCTCGCCCGGCAGCAGCACGAAGCCAGCCTCGCGGGTGTGCGCGTTCAGCTCGGCGTGCACCTTCCGGTGCCAGCGCACGTGCTGCGTCGCCGCCCGCGTCAACGCGACCCCGGCGACGACGAGCGCGACCCCGCTGGCGATCGCCAGCGGCAGGTTCACCGCGTCGGCCCCGCGGAACGCGACCGCGGAGAAATCGCCCAGCTCGCCCACGAACGGCAGCTGCGCGAGCCCCGCCGCCGCGAGGACCGCGAGCGTCGCCGTGCTGCCGACGGCGAGCACCAGCGCGGAACCGGCGAGCAGCCAGCTGCCCAGCCGCGGCGACAACCGGGGCGCGACCCAGCGCGCCACCGGCCAGGACGCCAGCGGCAGCAGCAGCGGAACGAGCAGGTCGAGGTTCACGGTCAACCGCCGTTCTGGCGCAGCAGGTCGCGCAGCACGGCCTCGTCCGATTCGGACAGGTTCGACACGAATTTCGCCAGCACGCTGGACCGGTCGGCTTCGGCGTCGAGCACCTTGCTCATCCGGCGGGCGGCGAGCCCGGGTTCGTCGTCGGCGGCGCGGTAGGTGAACGAGCGGCCCTGCTTCTCGCGGGTCGCGACGCCCTTCTCGAACAACCGGGACAGGATCGTCACGACGGTGGTGTAGGCCAGTCCGCCGCCGATCCGTTCCTGCACGCCAGCGGCCGACATCGGCTCGTCGGATTCCCACAGCACCGCGAGCACCTCGGCCTCCAGCTCGCCGGGAGCCCGCCGGGCGCTCTCGCCCCGTCCGTTGCGCATGACCCAAATTCTACCGGTTTGTCGAAGCAGCCCGGCCCGCTACTACGTTCATGTAGAATTTCGACAGTTATGTAGTAGTTGGAGGTGGGCATGCTCGACCCGAAGTGGCTGCTGGCCGCGTTCGGCCCGCTCGGCGTCTTCGCGGTGATGTTCGCCGAGACCGGCCTGCTCGTGGGCTTCTTCCTGCCGGGCGATTCGCTGTTGTTCACCGCCGGGGTGCTGGCGGCCTCGTCGAAGCTGCACCTGCCCCTCGCGGCCGTCATCGTCGCCGCGGCGGCCGGTGCACTGCTCGGCGCGCAGGCCGGATTCGTCCTCGGCCGCCGCGGGGGAGGCGCGCTGCTCGTCCGCGTGCGCAGCAAGCACCTGCACGAGGGCGTCGCGCGCGGATCGGCGCTGCTCAGCCGGTACGGGCTGGGCAAGGCGGTCGTGCTGGCGCGGTTCATCCCGGTGGTCCGGACCGTGCTGAACCCGCTCGTCGGCATCGCCGGGATGCCCGCCGCGAAATTCGCGTTGTGGCAGGTGATCGGCGGTCTGTTGTGGACGGCCGGGGTCACGCTCGCCGGGTACGCGCTGGGGGCGTCGGTGCCCAACATCGACACATACCTGTTGCCGATCATCGCCGTGGTGGTGCTGCTTTCGCTGAGCCCACTGCTGGTCGAACTTGTCCGAGCCCGCCGGAGCGTGCCGCGATGATCGACGCTGGCTTGTATCGCGACGTCACGGATTTCGCCTGGTCACAACACTGGCTGGCGGGCATCGCAACAACCTTCAGCGAGTACGGGGTTTTCCTGCTGGCACCGGTGATCCTCGCGCTCCTCTGGCGAGCGCGGACGCGTGGACCGGCGGCGCTGGCGGCCGCGGTGTGGGTGCCGATCGCGATCGCGGCGGCGCTCGCCGTGGACACCGTACTGAAGTCGGTGTTCGCCGAAATTCGCCCGTGCCGCGTGGTTCCGGGCGTGCACACGCTGCTGCCGTGCGATCCGCCGGCCGACTACGCGTTTCCCAGCAACCACACGGTCATCGTCGCCGCGTTCGCGGTGGCGTTGCTGCTGGTCAACCGCAAATGGGGACTCTGGGCGCTCGTTTTCGCGGTGCTGATGGGGATTTCGCGGGTGTACGTCGGGGCGCACTACCCGCACGACGTGCTCGCGGGGTTCGTGGTCGGGGCCGGAATCGGGGCGCTCGGGCTCGTGGTCCGCGAACCGCTGGCGAAGGTGGCGGTTCGGCTGATTCCAGTCGTATCCGGGAGGAAAACATGACTGACGACCGACCCGTCCGCTGCTCCGACGCCGAACGCGAGCAGACGACGAAAGCCCTGAACAACGCGGCGGGCGAAGGACGGCTGAGCCTCGCCGAGGTGGAAGAACGGGTCACGGTCGTCTACGCGGCGCAATACCGGCACGAGCTGGACGCGGTGGTCGCGGACCTGCCCGCACCTGCGCCGAGGCCCAGCTGGCAGCCACTGCTTCTGCTGGCCGGACACCAGTTGGTCACAGATTTCGGAGCCGCACCGCCGCGGCGGAAGCTGGCGGTCGGAATTCTGCTGATGTTCGCCGTAGGGGCGATGGTTTTCCTTGCCATGCATGGTTTCACGGACGAAGGAGAGCACTTCGGGCACCGCTAAACTGACGCCATGCAGAGGGGAACGGGCGTCGCGTTGGTCACCGGGAGTTCGCGCGGGATCGGCAGGGCGGTCGCGGAACGGCTGGGTGCCGACGGGTTCTCGGTCGCGGTCAACTATCGCTCCGATCAAGACTCGGCCGAGGCCGTCGTCGCCAAGATCCGCGCGGACGGCGGCCAGGCGGTCGCCCTGCGCGCGGACGTCACCGACGACGCCGAGCTGCGTGGCCTTTTCGACCGCACGGAACAGGAATTCGGCGGTCTCGACGTGGTCGTCGCGAACGTGGGGATCGCCCGGTTCGTGCCGCTCGCCGAGGCCTCCGACGAGATCTACGACCTGATCTTCGGCACCAATCTGCGCCCCACCTTCGTCGCCTTGCGCGAGGCGGCCCGGCGGGTGCGCGACGGCGGCCGGATCGTCGTGATGTCGAGCGGGGTGGTCCAGACAGCCCGGCCCGGCACCGGGATCTACGGTGCCGCGAAGGCCGCCGGAGACCAGTTCGTGCGCGTGCTGGCGAAGGAACTCGGCCCGCGCGGGGTGACGGTGAACAGCGTGCTTCCGGGCGCGGTCCGCACCGACGCGCTCCTCGCCGACGGGCCGCCGGGCGTGGTCGAGTACAGCGCGAAGCAGACGCCGCTCGGCCGGATCGCCGAACCCGGCGACATCGCGGACATCGTGGGGTTCCTGGCGTCGGACCAGGCCCGCTGGGTCACCGGCCAGACGCTGCACGCCGGCGGCGGGCAGTTCTAATCGCCCGGCCGTTCGGCCAGCAGCTGCGTCCGCACGTCGGTCTTCAGTACCTTCCCGACCTTCGACCGCGGCAGGTCCGGCCAGAGCAAGACCTCCTTCGGAGTCTTCACGCTGCCGAGCAGCTCCTTCACCGTGGCCCGCAGTTCATCAGCGGCAGCGGTACGTCCTTGGTGCAGCTGGACGACCGCGGTCACCTGCTCGCCCCACTTTTCGTGCGGCAAGCCCACCACCGCGCAGTCCTGCACCGCCGGATGCGTCATCAGTGCCTGCTCCACCTCGGCCGAGTAGACGTTGAACCCGCCGGTGATGATCATGTCTTTCGCCCGGTCCACGACGTACAGGAAGTTCTCCTCGTCGAGGTAGCCGATGTCGCCGGTGTGGTGCCAGCCGTGCCTGCTGACTTCCGCGGTGGCGTCGGGGTTCCGGTAGTACCCCGGCATCACGAGCGGTCCGCGCACCACGATCTCGCCGCGTTCGCCGCGCGGCAGGAGGGTTCCGTCTTCGGCCATGATCGCCACCTGCGTCAGCGGCGTCGGACGACCCGCTGAGGTGAAGCGTTCGCGCGCCGGGGAACCGTCCGGATGGAAATGGTCGGCGGGAGCCAGGGTCGAGATCATCATCGGCGCTTCGCTTTGCCCGAACAGCTGTCCGAGCACCGGCCCGATCCGGGCGATCGCTTCCTCCAGCCGGGCAGCGGACATCGGCGCGGCCCCGTACCACAGGCATTCCAGCGAACTGAAGTCCGTCGCGGACAGTTCCGGATGGTCCAGCAGCAGGTAAATCAGCGTCGGCGGCAGGAAGGTGTGGGTAATCCGGTGCCATTCGATCAGTTCGAGGAACCGGCCGAGATCCGGCGACGGCATCACCACGATTTCGCCGCCCAGCGCCAGAACTGGGAAACACAGCACCCCGGCGGCGTGCGTGAGCGGAGCCAGCGCGAGGTAGCGCGGGCGCGGCTGGAACGGATAGCTCATCAACGTCAGCGCCGACATGGTTTCGACGTTGTGCCCGGTCAGCACCACGCCTTTCGGCCGCCCGGTGGTGCCGCCGGTGCCCACGAGCATCACCGTGTCGTCCGGCGGACCGGCCTGCCACGGCGTGCCGGGAAGCCCGTCGAGCCATTCGGCCAGCGGGATCGCGCCGGGGAACGAGCCGTCGAGGCACACCACCGTGGTCAGCTTCGGCAGCTGATCGGCGATCCGGGAGACGAGCGGTGCGAACGACTCCTGCACGAGCAGGCACGTGCAGTCGAACAGGTCCAGCAGCTCCCGGTTCTCCGCCGCTTCGTTGCGCGGGTTGACCGGGCACCACACCGCCCCTGCCCGGCTGATGCCGAAGACGCACCCGAACGACACCGGGTCGTTGGCGGAGAGGATCGCCACCTTGTCGCCCGGTCGCACGCCGGAACGGGCGAGCGCCCTGGCGACCTGCCAGGACAGCTGCTGGACCTCGCCGTAGCTGAGCGATCCGCCGTCCGTGGTCAAACACGGGGCCGACGGGCCCAGCGAGGCGCCCTTGTCGAGATAGTCGGTCAGTCGCACCGCTCGTCTCCCCGTCTCAGGACTGCACCGTCAGAACCGGATTCGAGACCAGCCCGAACGACCGCAGCACGCCGAGCAGTTCGCGGTGCCCGAACGCCTGGCACGCCGACGCGAACCCGGCGCGCCGCGGGGGTTGCTGCAGCAGCGAATACGCCGCGTACGCCTGCATCAGCCCGGTCTGCTTGTAGTTGCAGGTCCCGTGGATCACGCAGTGCGCGCGACCGAGCGGGCCGGACGCGTGCACCGAGTCCAGCGACGTATTGATCCGCTGGTTTTCCCTCGGCGGCATTTCGTCCCGGACCGCGGCCGCCTGCTCGTGCAGCACCTTGAGCTTTTCTTCCAGCGGCAGGTCTTTCACCTGTTCCAGGACGGCCGCGACAATCTGCGGCACACCTTGCATCAGTGCCCGGTCGAACACGCCGCCGACCGCTTTCACGTTGGCCACGCGCGGATCGTTCTTGAACCACACCGGATGAGACGTGCCGCCCCACGGCAGCGCGAGCCCGATCTCGTGGTGCCCCGGCACGGTGACCTCTTGCAGCCCGCCGTCGGCAGGCCAGGCCGCGTATTCGTTCTGCTCCAGGTAATACGCGGCGGACAGCGCGGCGTTCACCAGGATGGTCTGCGTGGAAGCGACTGTGGGGTAACCCTTCCAGAACACCAGGATGTCCAAAGTGTCCAGTCCGGGAGTCTCGAGGCAGAGGTTCGCCGCGATCTCGCCGGTGGTGTACATCTGCGCGATGCCGGGGGAGAGCAGCAGGCCCTTGGCGGCCATGTCCGCGCCGTAGCGCTCTTCGGCGGAGATCAGCCAATCCTGCTCGCCGGTGGTGTCGAGATAGTGCGTCCCGGATTCGAGGCAAGCCTGGACGACCTCGTGGCCGTACTCGCTGAACGGGCCGACGGTGTTGCACACGACCGACGCGTCCTGGAAAAGCTCGGTGAGCGGGCCGGTTTCGTGCGATACCTCGACCACCTCGTGGTCCACGGTGTCGAGGCCGGGAATGTGGTCGAGCGCGGCCTGGACCCGGGCCTTGTCCCGGCCGGCGGCGGTGAATGGCACGTTGTACTCGCGGAGGTATTCGCAGATCAGGCGGCCGGTGTAGCCGGACGCGCCGTAAACGACGACGGGCTTGGTCACGACTGGTGTTCCTTTCGCTGGAGGGGATTCACATGCCCATGCCGCCGTCGACCGGGAGGCCGGCGCCGGTGATGAAGCGGGCGGCGTCGGAGGCGAGGAACACCACGGCGTCGGCCATGTCCGCGACCTCGCCGAGCCGTCCGGCCGGGGTCTGCGCGACCACCGCGCCGATCGCGTCCTCGATGCTCGGGAACAGCCCGACGTCGACGACGTCGGCCGCGAGCTGGTTGCCCATCTGCGTCGGAACCAGGCCCGGGTACACGCAGTTGACTCGCACGCCGTAGCCGAGTTTCCCGGACTCCATCGCCGCGACGCGGGTGAGCCGGTCGACCGCCGATTTCGTCGCCGAATAGCCAGCGATGCCGGGGAAAGCGATGGTCGCGGCCACCGAGGCGATGTTCACGACCGCGCCGCCGCGTCCGGCGACGCCGCCGGGACGCATGGCGCGGAACGCGTGCTTCACGCCGAGCGAGGTGCCGAGCACGTTGACTTCGAGCATCTTCCGCACGTCGGCCGGGTCGAGGTCGGCGACGAGCCCGGTGATTTCCACGCCCGCGTTGTTCACGACGATGTCGAGCCCGCCGTGCTCGCCGACCACGGCCTCGACAGCCCGCGCCCAGTTGTCGTCGTCGGTGACGTCCAGCCGGACGAATCCGCTGCTGGCCCCGCTCTGCTTGATCGCGTCGGCGGTCTGGCGGCCGAGGTCCTCTTGGACGTCGGCGACGACCACCGCCGCGCCTGCCTTCGCGAGCGCCTCGGCCATGCCCTGGCCAAGGCCCTGCGCGCCGCCGGTGACCAGCGCGGTGCGCCCGGTCAGGTCGTACGAACCCATCGACATCTCCTCCTTGAGACGTGCCGCGAGTGCGGTGTAGGTCACACCGTAGCTAATTTTGGACAGTCGTCAAGATTTTCTTGGACGATCGTCAAGAAATCGTGGCGCGCTAGACTGCCGGGTGTGACACAGGCGAAGGAGCGCATCTCCCGCCGCGCCGTGGACAAGTTCGCCCAGCGCCGCGAGCAGCTGGCCGAGTCCGCGCTGCAGGCACTGGCCGAGCTGGGCTATGCCCGCACGAGCCTGCGCGAAATCGCCCAGAAATCCGACTTCTCGCACGGCGTCCTGCACTACTACTTCGCGGACAAGGTCGAGCTGCTCACGTACGCGGTCCGCAAGTTCGAAGAGGTCTGCGTGACCCGCTACGACGACGTAGTGGCGGAGGCGGGCTCGGCCGAGGAGCTGAAACACGGCTTCGGCGCGGCGATGGCAGGCACGCTGCGGACCGACGCGGCGATGCACCGTCTCTGGTACGACCTGCGCAACCAGAGCCTGTTCGAAGAGTCTTTCCGCGACGATGTGCTCGACATCGACGAACAGCGCCAGGACATGGTGTGGCGCGTCGTGCGGCGCTACGCCGAGTTCACCGGCCGGCCGGCCCAGGTGTCGCCAGAGGTCGCGTACGCGGCCTTCGACGGCCTGTTCCAGCGCGCTTTGCTGCAGCGGCTCGCCGGTCAGGACGCGGCCGCGGACGGCTTGGAGGCCGATGTCGCGGCTCTGCTCACGCACTTCGTCTGACGGTTACCCCTCCGGAGTGGCGATGCCGGGTGCGCCCGCCCGTCCGTGGTTAGGATGCGCTCGGACGGTCACCGGGTGAGAAGGGGTGCGCGAGCGTGCAAGCGGGGGACCTTGAACCGCCTGAGCCGCAGGCCGTTTCCGCGCCGTTGACCAGGGCGGCGATCTTCCTGATGGTGCAGGTCGACGCCGGTGCCGAGCAGGTCGCGAAAGACCTCCTCGCCGATCTCGCCGGGCTGCAGCGTGCGGTCGGCTTCCGCGCCGCGGGGGCCGGGCTGACCTGCGTCGCCGGGATCTCGTCGGCGGCGTGGGACCGGATCTACGGCGGTCCGCGGCCCGCGGAACTGCACGAGCTGCCGGTTTTCTCCGGCGACAAGCACACGAGCGTCCTCACCGCCGAGGCCGACCTGCTGTTCCACCTCCGCGCCGAGCGGCTCGACCTGTGCTTCGAGCTGGAATCGCTGATCATGGACCGGCTGCGCGGTTCGGTGAAGGTGCTCGACGAGGTGCAGGGCTTCCGGTACTTCGACGCGCGCGACGTGCTCGGCTTCGTCGACGGCACGGAGAACCCGACCGGCAACGGCGTCAACCAGGCGGTGCTGGTGGACGACGACGAACCGTTCAACCGCGGCAGCTACGTGGTGGTGCAGAAGTACCTGCACGACATGGCGGCGTGGAACGCGCTCACCACCGAGCAGCAGGAGTTGGTGATCGGACGGCGCAAACTGTCCGATGTGGAGATGTCGGACGAGGAAAAGCCCGCCGACGCGCACATCGCGCTCAACGTGATCACCGACGACGAGGGCAACGAACTCGACATCCTGCGCGACAACATGCCGTTCGGCCGTCCGGGGCACGACGAGTTCGGCACCTATTTCATCGGCTACACCAAATCTCCGGCGGTGATCGAGAAAATGCTGGAGAACATGTTCGTCGGGTCGCCGCCGGGCACCTACGACCGGATTCTCGACTTCTCCACGCCTCACACCGGCGCGCTGTTCTACGTGCCGACCGCGGACTTCCTTGAAGATCCGCCGGACGCCCCGCCCGAGCCGGAACCGCCGGCTGCCGCGACGCCCGCCGGGTCGTCGCTGGGCATCGGAAGCCTGCGAAGGAGCACTCGGTCATGAACAACCTGCATCGCGAACTCGCCCCGATCTCCGCCGCCGCGTGGGCGGACCTGGAGGAAGAGGCGAAGCGCACCTTCGCCGAGTTCGCCGCGGCGCGCCGGGTGGTCGACGTCGTCGTCACCGGAGACCCGGCACTCGCCGCGATCGGCACCGGACGCCGCGAGCGCGTCGGCGACAAGTTCGACGGCGTCGCGACGAGCCTGCGCACGGCACAGCGGATCGTGGAACTGCGGGTGCCGTTCACGGTGTCGCGCGAGGAAGTCGATTCGGTCGAGTGGGGCGCGAAAGACGCGGACTGGCAGCCGGTGAAGGACGCCGCGCAGCAGATCGCGTACGCCGAGGACCGGATCGTAGTCGACGGTTTCGCCGAAGCGGGCATCACCGGCATCCGCCCGGCTTCGTCGCTTTCGCCGATCGCGCTGCCGCCGGAAGCCCCGCGCTACCCGAAGGCAATCGGCGACGCGATCGCCGAACTGCGCGACGCGGGCGTGGCCGGCCCGTACACCGTTCTGCTGAGCGACGACGAGTTCACCGCTGCGTACGAGGCGGCGAACCACGGTTATCCGGTGCTGGAACACCTGAAGCAGATCGTGGACGGCGAACTCATCCGCACGCCCGCGATCAGCGGCGCCTGCGTCCTGTCCACCCGCGGCGGCGACTACGAGCTCCACTTCGGACAGGATCTGTCCATCGGGTACTCCAGCCACGACGCGTCCACTGTGGAGCTGTACTTCTACGAGACGCTGACCTTCCTGGTCAACACCGCCGAGGCGGGGATCGGGCTGACCGCCTGAGGCGTTACCTGATCCTGCGGTCTTGTTACGCAGCGCGGACATTCGCCGAACCTTCCGGGGATACCCGCTCGCGATAGTTGCGGCGTGCTGCGGAACAAGATCAAAATCGTGCTGCTCGTGCTGCCCGCGATCGTCGTCGCCGGGTGCTCCGGCCTCCCGGTGCTCGACGGCGATCCGGACCACGACCCGGCTCAAGGCGGTGCTCCCGAAGGCGTCACGCTGAGGCCGTCCGACACGAGCTACCCGGCCGTCGGAAATCTCGATCCGGCGTTGCGGAAAGCGTTGCAGGAGGCGGCAACGGACGCGCGTCAGCGCAATGTGGACATTCAGATCGCGTCGGGCTGGCGGACGAAGGAGTACCAGCAGAAGCTGCTCGACGCGGGCATCGAAAAGTACGGCAGCCTGGAGAAGGCGCGGAAGTATGTGAACACGCCGGAACAATCGACGCACGTGTCCGGCAAGGCGGTCGACGTCGCCCCCACCCGAGCCGACGACTGGCTCATCCAGCACGGCGCGAAATACGGCCTGTGCCAGGTGTACGCGAACGAGATGTGGCACTTCGAACTGCTGACCACTCCGGGCGGTAAATGCCCGCCCACCCGTACGGACGCCGCCGGTTGACGTCCGTACGGGCGGCCGGGTTCACGGGGCCCAGTAGTTGCCGGACATCACCAGGTAGACCAGCAGTTTGATGGTCTCGCCGTAGTAAGTGTCGTCGTACGGATTGCCCGCCATGTATTTCCACAGCGAATCGGTCCACGCCTGGTCGCCCGCGACCATCGCCGCGACCCCGACCGGGTTGGCCGCGACCTCGGACTGGTCGCTGGTCTTGGTCGGCGTCCCGTCCAATTTGGTGTGCGGGTAAATCTTGGCCGGGTTGGCGCCGGAGTGGCTCTTGTAGCTGGCCGATTCCTTCTTGGCGACCTCGGTCGCGACCTTGCCGCCGTACAGCAGCGCGTCGGTGCCCATGTGCCAAGGCACCCGAACGGAGTTGTAGCCGACGATGTTGTCCGGCTGGTTCTCCAGATGATCCGCGGGCGCGGGCTTCGGGCTGTTGGTGTTCGCACCGACCACGAAGTCGGACAGCAGATTCGCGTTCGGCGAGTACTTGCTGGTGAACTGGGTGATCAGCTGCTCGGTCCGGGTGACGACCTTGTTCCAGTCGTGCGCGGTGTCGTACTTCGCGAACGCGCGCAGGTGGTCGAGCATGAAGTCGGAGGGCCGGGTGTCGTCGTTGCCCGCGTCGTCGGCGATCTTGAGATGCCCGTCGGACGCGACGTCGTACTTGTAGATCTTGGCAAGCCAGTCCTTGGCGGCGGTGCTGTAGCCGCCCCACTGCTTGTCCGCGAGAATCAGCCCGTAGCCGACGTCGAGATCGCCGTCGGTGGCCGAGTCAGGGGTGCCGTCGTCGGCGTACTTGCAGGTCTTGCCGTCGATCACCCACTGGAAGAGCCCCTTGCTGTCCCGGTGGTCCTGGACGAACTTCCACATCCCGTCGAAAATCGTCTTGGCCTGGTCGTCGTAGCCCGCCATCAACGGGACGATGTTCATCCCGTAGCCCTGGGCCTCGGAAACCGTGCCCTTGTTGGGCGCGTCGTCAGTCGCCCAGACGAGGTAACCGCCGCAAGCCTGGCGGAGGTAAGTTTTCTTCCAGGAGTCGTACTGTCTCTTGACCGCGTTGTCCTGCTCAGCCTGACTGACGGAAGGCCGGACACCAGTCTGATAGGTGACGTGCGCTGGAAACGGACGCGCGACGGACGCCGCAGTGGCAGGCCCAGCACCAGCCAACGCAGCAGTAAGCGAAACGGAAGCGGCAGCGAACAACGCCACCTTCCGGGAAGCGGGCATTTTCGGGGTCTCCTTGTTAGTAAACTTTCCTAACTAGGCGGCGTGAGAAAAGCCTGCTGTACCGGGTGTTTGGTGTCAAGATGTCCGGCCCCGAACTCGAAGGTGAACCGGTTCCGTAGCGTTCTGTGAGGGGCTCCTTCACGGCCGCTGATTCCCGTCGCGCCCCGCGGCCGGTCTGTGAGGGGCTCCTTGAGGGACTTAGATTCCCTGAAGGAGCCCTTCACGGCTTTTGGCGTACGTGAGGGTCGCCCTGAGGGAATCTGATTCCGTGAGGGTTCCCCTCACGGCCCTCGGCTCGCCCGCCTCCCCGCCTCGCGCCTGCTCGGGATGCCGCCCCAATGTGGCATTGGGTGCGTCAGATGCACCGAACGCCACATTGGGTGCGTCGCATGCACCCAATGCCACATTGGGGCGCTAGCCCCCACCTCAAGCAGGCCGCCGCCGGTGTACGCAACTGTCGGTGCACCCACACCTCCCCCGCACCCCGATACGAAGCTCTCCTGCGGTCTGGGGTGGCTTGTCAAGGCATCTTTCCCGCCTTGACAAGCCACCCCAGACCGTCAGCACAATCAAGCTTCGGGGTGCCCCACCGCACTACAGATCGAGCGATGTGCGAAGCACGAGCCGTCGAAAACGCCCCCACGCTCCCTGCCCCAACCCAAGACCCATGGAATCATCACCCCCAGCAACACCCCAGCACCAGGGAGCCAGCATGACCACCGGCCGTCCGGCCCAAGTCGAACTCAACAGCGGCGTCCTCCCCGGCAACGTCCGGGCCGACGACTGGATCATGCTCGCCCTGGCAGTCGTCTCCACCGGCATGCTGGCCTGGCTCCTCATCGGCCCGCCCCCGCCCAACATCAGCCAGTGGTTCTTCCTCACCGACTGCATCATCTGCGGCATCTTCTTCCTGGAACTCCTCCACCGCTGGCGCAAACAAGGCTGGCGCGCCGCCTTCCTGGCCCGCACCTGGTACGAAATCTTCGCGATGATCCCGGTCGCCCACCCGGCCTTCACCGCGAACCATCACGTCATCGGCGTAATCCTGCTGATCATCCGCCTGGGAAGGGCCGCCGACCGCGCGGTAGGGGAGCAGTTCACCTACCGCCTGGTGGACAAACTCTCCGAGCCCATAGTCCGCGCCATCAAAAAACCCGTCACCATCGCCGTCCTCGACGAGGTGGTCAAGGTGCTGGAAACCGGGAACTACCCGGAGAACCTCGCCAAGTCCCTGAGCGAAAACAAGACCGAACTCCGCGCCATCATCACCGAAAAGATCTCCGAGGACCCGCAGCTGGGCAGACTGCGCAGGCTGCCGTTTCACGACGAGATCGTCCGCGCCACCGTCGACACGTCCTTCCGGGTCCTGCTGGAAGTCCTTCTGGACCCGCGCATCGACGACTTCTTCTCCTCCGTCGTCCGCGACAACCGCGAGCAGATCCGCCGCGCGGTCGCGCTCGGACTGGCCGATGTGGACGAGTCCCCGGACGAGCAGCTCCTGCGCACCCGCACCCAGCGCACCGCCGCGCACGAGTACGACGCTCAGCATCCGCGGCGTTGATCATCCATTGTGGACATACCTACCGTGTGCCGTCGGGTGCGCACTCTCCGTTGCAGCGCAGGAGATTCACCATTTGACGCTGGGCAGTGAACGCGTCAACCGCTGAAAGAGTGCACTGTGGTCGCGCGGCGCGCACAGACGCCTGGAGTAGGGTGAGATCTCTCGTTCCGTTGCTGCACAAGGGTTGTGTTGGCGCGAGTACGGGGCGTTCCCGCCGGAGCCGAGGCAGACTGGAGCCGGCGGGGAGGTTGAGCGCGGTTTGGAGTCGTGGACGTGATTGATAGCGGGCAGCAGGTACGCAGGTGTCGCCGGCGGGACTGCACGGAGGATTCCTTGTGGCGCGGACTGTGCTCCGTGCACTGGAACCGCTGGCAGAGCGGCGCGGACGCACTCGAACTTCCAGACGACGACGTACCCCCGCCGCCCGCGCAGGTCTGGTGGCCGCCGGAGCGTTCGCACGCTCCGCTGAGCAGCCGGGTGCCGGGCTCGTAGCAGCCCCCGGCGCGCGTCGAACACGGTCGGCGCGCGCTCGGTTACCTCGGGCCACCGAAGGGCCCGGACACAGCTGTTCCCCGGACCCGTGCGGATCCGGGGAACAAACGCCTTACCGGCGAGAACGCGGGATGTGCGGCTCGTCCGGCGCGGAGAGCATCCGCACCAGCCTTGCCCGCGCCACGCGGTAGAGCAGGTCGCCCTGCTCATCGGGGACGACCCTGCCGTCGAGGTCCCGGCCGGCCGCCCGCACCACCACCCTGATCGCCTCGGCGGGCACCCGGCCCGCGAATTCCCCGGTCAGCCACGTGGTGACCTCGTCGGTCACCCGGCTTCGCACCGTCATCGGACACTCCAGTCTCCGCTCGCGGGGCCGTTCGGGGCGGCCCCGGCACTGGTCCGACGGCCGCGCCCGGAACCCGTGACGCGAAACCCGAAGAGAAAGTCTTTCCCGGCGGTGCTAGTGAACCCGGGAGTAGGTCACCGCAACGCGTTGCGCGCGATCACCTCCGCGTACCACCGTGCGCTGCGCTTCGGCGTGCGCTGCTGAGTGCGGTAATCGACGTGCACGAGGCCGAAGCGTTTCGCATACCCCTCGGCCCATTCGAAGTTGTCCAGCAGCGACCAGTAGAAATACCCGCGCAGATCAACTCCGTGGGCCAGTGCGTCGTGCGCGGCCCGCAGATGTGCGTCGAGGAAAGCGATGCGGTCGTCGTCGGTGACCTCGCCGTCGCGGATCGGGTCCGGATACGCCGCGCCGTTCTCCGTGACGTACAACGGCACCGGCGGATAGTCCCGATGCACTTGCAGCAGGGATTCGGTCAGCCCGCCGGGACGCACCTCCCAGCCGGAAGCCGTGCGCGGCGCGGCCGGGTCCGGGACGAAGTGCACCTGGTCGGCTCCCGGCCACTCCCGGCCCGCCGGGATGCTTCCCGGCCGCGCCGATCCGGCCACCCGGTAGCCGCGGTAGTAGTTCACGCCAAGCCAGTCGATCGGCTTGCCGAGCACCGCCTCGTCGCCGTCCTGCACCACGGCGTCGAAGCCGAACCGGGCCAGGTCTTCGCGCAGGTCAGCGGGGTAGCCGCCGCGCAGCAGCGGGTCGAGGTATAACCGGTTCTGCAGTCCGTCGATCCGCCGGGCGGCGTCGGCGTCGGCATCGTCGGATGAGTCCGCGACGACCGGGTACAGGTTCAGCGTGATCCCGGACGGGCTGCTCGTGTGCTGCCGGAGCACGTCCATCGCCAGCCCGTGCGCCAGCAGCAGGTGATGCGCCGCCGCCACAGCAGCTTCCGGGGACGTCCGGCCGGGCGCGTGAACGCCGGAACCGTAGCCGAGCATCGCCGCGCACCACGGTTCGTTGAGCGTCGACCAGCTGGCCACCCGGTCGCCGAGCCGGGCCGCGATGACCTCGGCGTATTCAGCGAACCGGTACGCGGTGTCGCGCGCGGTCCAGCCGCCGCGATCCTCCAGCGATTGCGGAAGATCCCAGTGATACAGCGTCGCCCACGGCTGGATGCCCGCGGCCAGCAGCCGGTCCACGAGCCGGTCGTAGAAGTCCAGTCCGCGCGGTTCCGGTTTGCCGTGCGGGAGGATTCTCGGCCAGGACAGGGAAAACCGGTACGCGGTGAGCCCGAGCGACTGCATCAGCGCCACGTCGTCGGCGTAGCGGCGGTAATGGTCGGCCGCCGGGTCGCCGGTGTCGCCGCGGGCCACCGCGCCCGGGCGCGCGGCGAAGGTATCCCAGACGGACGTCTCGCGTCCGTCCACTGTGGTCGATCCTTCGACCTGGAAGGCCGCCGTGGCGGCGCCCCAGACGAACGCGTCCGGGAACGCGAGCACGTCGGGGATCGGCTGTGCGGACATGGTCACCCTTTCACGGCGCCTTGCATGATCCCGGCCACGATCTGGCGGCCGAGCAGGAGGAAGACGATGAGGATCGGAATCGTGGCCAGCGTGGTGCCCGCGAGCACCAGCGAATAGTCGACGTAGTAACCGCTTTGCAGTTTCTCCAGCGCCACCTGCACGGTCGGATTGCCCGCGTCGAGCACGACCAGCGGCCACAGGAAATCGTTCCAGGACGTCATGAACGTGAACATCGCGAGGATCGCCGCGGCCGGGCGGACCGCGGGAAGGCACACGTTCCAGAAGACCCGGATCATGCTGCAGCCGTCCATGCGCGCGGCCTCGATCAGTTCGTACGGCAGAGCGTCCACTGTGTACTGCCGCATCCAGAACACGCCGAACGCGGTGACCAGGTTCGGCACGATCACCGACTGCAGTCCGCCCGCCCAGCCGAGTTTCGACATCGCGATGAACAGCGGGATGATTCCGAGCTGGGTCGGCACCGCGAGCGTCACCACGATGAATACGAACAACCCGTTGCGGCCGCGGAAGCGCAGTTTGGCGAAGGCGAACCCGGCCAGCGACGAGAAGAGCACCGTGGTGAGCGTGACCGTGCCGGACACAATGACGCTGTTGGCCAGCGCCCGCCAGAACGGCACGGTGTCGAACACCCGCGCCGCGTTGGCGAAGAAGTTGCCGCCCGGCAGCAGCGGCGGGATCCGTTCGGTGAGCATTCCGTTGTCACGGCTGGAGACGAGAAACGACCAGTAGAACGGGAACAGCGAGCCGAGCACGAACACGATCAGCACGCCGTAGGTCGCCCTGCGCGGTTTGCCGAGCCCGGTCATTTTCGCCTCCCCGCGAGCCGTCCGGTGACGAAGTAGTTGACGAGCGCGATCGCGATGATGATCAGGAAAAGCACCCAGGCGATCGCGGACGCGTAGCCGAGATTGAAGTTCTCGAAAGCGCTTTGGTACAGATACAGCGTCACCGTCTGGAACTGATGCGTGGAGCCGCCGTTGTTCGACCCGGGCATCGCGTCGAACAGCTTGGGCTCGGTGAAGATCTGCAGCCCGCCGATCGTCGAGGTGATGGTGACGAAGATCAGCGTGGGTTTGAGCAGCGGCAGCGTCACGTGGGTGAACCGGCGCACGGTGCCCGCGCCGTCGATCAGCGCGGCCTCGTGCAATTCCTTCGGAATCGCTTGCATGGCAGCGAGAACGATCAGCGCGTTGTACCCGGTCCACCGCCAGTTCACCATGATCGCGATGGCGACATGGCTGGCGAACCGATTGGCCTGCCAGTCCACCGGGGACAGTCCGAACGTCTGGAGCACGCCGTTGACGAGACCGTAGCGCGGCCCGAAAAGGTTCGCGAAAATGATCCCCAGCGCGACCAGACTCGCCGCGTAGGGCAGCAGGATGCCGACCCGCCAGCCGGTCGCGCCGCGCAACCGGAGACTGAGCACCGCGGCGAGCAGCACCGCGATGATCAGCTGGGGCACGCTGGACAGCAGGAAGATGCTGACCGTGTTTTCCAGCGCGTGCCAGAACTGCGCGTCGGTGAAGAGTTCCTTGAAGTTGTCCAGTCCGATGAAATCGGGATTGTCGTCGCCGGCCTCCCAATGAAACAGCGACACGTAAGCCGTGTACAGCAACGGGAACATGCCCACGATGGCGAACACGATAAAGAACGGTGCCACGTAGAGATAAGGCGAGACCTTGACATCCCAGCGCGCCAGCCGGTCGCGCAGGCCGGGCCGCGGTGCGGCCCGGCCTTCCGGAGCGACCTTGTCGATGACTGTCATCGTCAGCGGGCGAGTTTCTTCGCGCCGTCGACCAGCCGCTGCCAGCCGTCGGCGGCCGAGGCTCCTTGTTCCACCGACTGCAGTGCCGGGCTGGCGACGTTTTCCTGGATCTGACCGTCGTTCGGGCCCTTGTACTGCGGTTTCGCCACCTTCTTCGCCTGCTCGGCGAACAGTTCGCCGATCTTCGCGCCGCCGAAGTACGCGTCGGTGGCGTTCAGCAGCTGCGGGCTTTCCAGCGCCTTCGCCTGGCTCGGGAAGTTGCCCTTGGCCTCGAACGCCTTGATCTGCTGCTCCGGCGCGGTGAGCCAGGCGGCCAGTTCAGCGGCTTCCCGCGGGTGCTTGCTCTGCTTCGGCACGGTCAGATACGACCCGCCCCAGTTGCCGCCTCCGCCGGGAAACGCCGCGGTGACCGCCCATTTGCCCGCGTTGTCCGGCCCGGCCTGTTCCTTGATCACGCCGAGCATCCACGCCGGGCAGGCCTTTGTCGCGAACGCGCTCTGCTTGAACCCGGAATTCCATTCGTTGCTGAACGCGGTGAGCTTCGCCGATTCGCCTTTCGCGACCGCGTCGGTCACCTTCGCCCAGGCGTCCTTGATGCCCTGGTTGTTCTCCACGGTGAGCTTGTCGTTGGTGTCGAGGTAGCCGACCGGCAGCTGGTTGACCATGGAGTTGAAGTTCTGCGCCGCCGAATCGAACCACGCCTTGCCGGTCTTGGCGGTGTACTGGGCGCCGGCCGCGAAATAGCTGTCCCAGGTGGCGAACAGCGGTTTCACCGCCTGCGGGTCGCTGGGCAGCCCGGCCGCGGCGAGCAGGTCCTTGCGGTAGCACATGGCGAGCGGGCCGATGTCCGTGCCGTAGCCGATGAGCTTGCCGTTCTTGTCTTTGCCCGCGTCGTATTTCCACGAAAGCCACCGGTCCGGCGAAACGCCCGACGGCCCGATCTGGCTCAGGTCGTTGAACTTCGAGGACTTGCTGAGGATGTCCGACAGGTGGCCTTCCTCGACGGCCTGCACGTCGGCCAGTCCCGAGCCCGCCGCGAGTTTCGTCATCATGTCCTGGGCGTACGGCCCGCCCTGGCCGGTCTTGCGGTGGGTGATCTTGATGTTCGGGTGCAGCCGCTCGTACTCCGGGATGAGCGCCTCGTAGCCGAACTCCGTGAACGTCGCGAGCGTCAGGTCCACGTGCTCGTTCGGCCCGGCCGCCGCGGGCACGTCGCCGCCACCGCCGCACGCCGCGGCGCTCACCGCGGTCATCGTGATGCCCAGTGCCAGCACCAGGCCCTTCCGGAACGTTGTCACCGTCGTCAACCCCTTGGAAGTCGTTCTGGGAGCGCTCCCAGATGCCGAACGAGTGTGTTGCAGGTAACGGGGGATGTCAAGGCCAGAGTCTCCGGGAGCGCTCCCGGGCGGACCCCGTTAAGCTGACCCGATCGACAGTCAGGGGGTGGGCGGAGTGGTGCCTCGGTCCGAGGACGAGCGGCCGACGCTGGAGGACGTCGCGGCGTTCGCCGGGGTCTCGCGGTCCACCGCGTCGCGAGCGCTGAACGACGACGCGTACGTCAGCGCGCGCTCGCGCGAAAAGGTGCTGGCCGCGGCGCGCGACCTCGGGTATTCGCCGAACCAGGCGGCGCGCTCGCTCGTCACCCGGCGGACCGGCGCGATCGCGGTGGTGCTCTCGGAGCCGGAAGCACGACTGCTCGACGACCCGTACCGGACCGCGGTGATGCGCGCGGGCTACCGGGAACTGGCCGACGTCGGCTGTCAGATGGTGCTGCTCTTCAGCGACACCCGGGAGGATCTCGGGCGGACTGTGCGGTTTCTCGAGGGCGGGCACGTCGACGGCGTCCTCGTCTTCGCTCCGCACCGTGCGGATCCGCTGCCCCGGGCGTTGCGGTTGCTGAAGCTGCCCACGGTGTTCGGCGGACCGGCCGCCGATCTGCGCCGGGGCGTGCACCTAGTGGATTTCGACAACGAGGGCGGCGCCCGGCAGGCGGTGACGCATCTGGTGGAGTCCGGGCGTCGCCGGATCGCGACCATCGCGGGTCCGCAGGATCAAGGCGCGCCGATCGACCGGCTCGCCGGCTGGCGCAAGACGCTCGTGGACGCGGGGATCGACCCGTCCGGGCTGGCCGAGGAAGCCGACTTCACCCTGGCTGGTGGCGCGAAAGCGATGGCCACGCTGCTGGAGCGGGTGCCCGATCTCGACGCGGTGTTCGTCGGCAGCGACATGATGGCGGTGGGCGCGTTGCGCACGCTGTCGGATGCCGGACGCGACGTGCCCGGCGACGTCGCGGTGGTCAGCTTCGACGACAACGCCGCGCTGGCTCCGGCCATGACCCCGCCGTTGACCTCGGTGCATCAGGATCCGCGCGAGCAGGTCCACGCGATGGTCTCGACGCTGATGCGGCTGCTGGACGGCGAGGACGTCGCGCCGGGTGCGCAAATCCTGCCGGTGTCGCTGGTCGTCCGCGAGTCGAGCGGGTCCAGCTAGCCCGGTTCTTCCGGGACCCCTCCCAGCCGGGTCGTTTTACCTTCCCGGGCATGGGAGCGAACGAGGGGCGCGGCCGGACTGCCGCGGCGCGGGTGCGGGAGGTGTCGACCCCCGAGCTGTACCGGCGCAACCCGTTCCGGCTCGTCGGCCTCACCGCGGTCGCGACGCGGCGCGAGGTGCGGGAGCGGCGACTTCGAGTTCTAGGGGTGCTCGAAGTCGGCGGCGCGGTGCCGGACGGGGTGCCCGCGGACGCGACCGTCGACGAGGTGCGGGCTGCCTTCGACGCGCTCGGCAACACCGAACACCGGTTCGTCGACGAGGTCTTCTGGATCTGGGGCGTGCCAGTCGACTGCGAATGCCCGATCCAGCTCCACCGCGCGCACGACAACGCGGTCGCCGCCTACGCGGCAGCCCTCGACGCGGAGGCCGACCGCACCGACGACCACCCGACTCCCTTGTGGACCGAAGCCGCCCGTTGCTGGACGGTGGTGCTGCGCAGCGAATCCTTCTGGCGGCATCTGAACCACCGCGTCGAGAAGCTGGGCGATCGACGGCTTGACGAATCCACTGTGGACGGATTACGGACGGCGTTGCCGGACGCGTTGCTCGCGCCGTTGATCGAAGTAGCCACGAGGTCGGCTGAGCCGCAGCGGTTCACCGGGTATCTCGCGTTGTTCGAGGCTGATCGGCACGCGGTCGAGGACGCACGGGCGGCTATCGCCGACGGGACGTATCGGCGGGTCGAGGCATTGCTCAAAGACCTTCGCGGCGACCTGGACGGCAATCGGGTGCAGGCCGCCGCGGAGCGGGCCGTCAAAGAGGTCGAGCCGCTGTTCGACCGGCTCGAAGAGGTGGTCCCGCGGGCGGAATTCCGGCGGACCGCCTCGCTTTCGGAGTCGATCGCGGTGGTGGCGAACAACATCGGGGTTGCCCTCGCGGAGGTGCGCGGCGCGTCCGCGAGCCTGATCCGGGACGTGTTCGCGGTCGCCCGGCGATACAGCCTCGACCCGGAGACACTGGAAGCCGTGGCGCGCAACGAGTTCGCTGCAACGGTGTACGCGCCGACTCCACCGCCGGAACGGGAACCGTCGGCGGCGCGGATTTTCGGAGCATTGCTGCACGCGTTGGCAGCATCAGTGTTCCTGGCTTTGAAGCTTCCGGAAAGCGCGCTGCTGGCGGTCATCTTTCTCGGCGCGGTTGCCGGTGCGATGACGAATTGCCTCCTCGCGGCCCGGCCGTGGATCGAGCCGGGCCGGTACCCGGTTCTGCTGGGGCTGGACTTCGTGGTTTACCTGGCGCTCAGTCCGGTCGAGCTGCCGTATTGGCTGGCTGTCGCCGTGGCGGCGGCGCTGTTGTATGTCGCCCCGTTCGTTCGACTGCGGAGGAGATTGTGATGCGAGACCGGCGGGGCGAAGAAGCGCGGCAGCGCAAGCAGCACAAGGAATTCCGGATCGCCGAACCTGGCCTCCAGCCAGAAGAACGCGCTCGGTTGCGGGAATTGCTTGACCAGCTCGCCGCGGTATTGACCACTAAGGACGACGCGCCGCCACTGTCCGAATCGGACCTGGCCGAGGCGGCGACGGCGTTGTGGCGGGCGCGGCGAAAGCTCGCCGGTGCCGAGGACCGGGTGGCGCGGCAGGCGGGCCGGTTCCTCAGCGCGAGCCAAGACGCGCTCGACGCGGCGGGCGTGCTGGTGCAGGACCACGACCGGATCCCGTTCGGCTCCGGGATGGCGCTCGAGGTGCTGTTGTTCCAGGACGAACCGGACCTGGACGTCGAGCGGGTGGTGGAGACCGTGCGGCCGTCGATTTACCTGACCGGCCGCCGGATCCAAATGGGACAGGTCATCGTCGGGCGCCCGGCCGCCCGGGGGAACGGGGAAGCGGATGCGTGACACGATCGATTTCGGGATCGACCTCGGCACCACGAACAGCGCGATCGCGGTGCTCGACGACGGTGCGGTGTCGGTGATCAAGAACAACATGCAGATGGATTACACGCCCTCCGCGGTCTGGTGCCGCCGACGCGGCGTGATCGAGGTCGGGGCGGGGGCGCGGCGCAGGCTCGAGGACGACCCGGACAGCGTGCAGGTCGAATTCAAGCAGTCGATGGGATTGCCGGACGCGCGGCGGGAATTCCCGAAGGCCGGGGTCAGCATGACGCCGGTGGAACTGTCCGCGGAAGTGCTGCGGTCGCTGCGCAGTTCCGTTGCTCCGCGGGAAATGCCGGACGCGGCGGTGATCACCGTGCCCGCCGCGTTCCTGCTGAACCAGACCGAGGCGACGCAGGAAGCGGCGAAACTGGCCGGGTTCACCGGGAATTGCCCGCTGCTGCAGGAACCGACCGCGGCGGCGTTCGCGTTCGGGTTCCAGAACGAAAGCAAAGGCGCGCACTGGATGGTGTTCGACTTCGGCGGCGGCACGTTCGACTCCGCGGTCGTCAGCACTGCCGAGGGAGAATTGAGCGTGCTGCACCACGCGGGCGACACGCACCTCGGCGGACGCAACATCGACCAAGCCGTGCTGGACCACGTGCTGGCTCCGGAGGTGGTGCGACAACTCGGGCTCGCCGATTTCCGCCGGGACAACCCGCGCTGGCGGCGGAACTTCGCCCGGCTGCGCAGTACCGCCGAGACCGCGAAAATCCAGCTCTCCCAAGCGGAACAGACTCAGGTGCTGCTCGACCTCGACCGGGGCGACGGGCAGGAGGAGATGTTCGAGTACACCCTGCGCCGCGAGGAAGTCGATCAGGTCGCGCGGCCGTTTTATCTCCGTGCCGTGCAGTTGTGCCGGACCGCGTTGGAATCGGCGAATCTGCGCCCTGCGGATATCGACCGGTTGCTGCTGGTCGGCGGTCCGACGCTCGCGCCCGGGTTGCGCGAGCTGCTGGCCGATCCGTCGGTCGGGCTCGGCATTCCGCTCGACCACAGCCAGGACCCGAGCACGGTGGTGGCGCGTGGTGCCGCCGCATACGCCGGAACTGTGGCGCGCCCGAGGACGGTGCGCCCGGCGAAACGCGGCGAGTATTCGCTGGAACTGTCCTATCCAGCCACTACCAGCCTGCCGAGCGTGCCAGTGTCCGGCCGCTGCTCGACGGACGGTTCGGCCGACTGGTCGCGGTTCCGGATCGCGCTGAGCGCACCGCAGCGCAGGCCGGTCTACCGGACGTCCGAGGTCTCGCTTTCCGCGGACGGCACCTTCACCGTCGACGCGGTGCTCGACGAGCTGAGCACGAACCGGTTCGAGATCGAGCTGCTCGACCCGACCGGCGCACGCGTTCCAGTGCAGCCGGACTCGCTCACGATCACCCACCAGCTCAACGAAATGATGGGCCAGACCGTGGTCAACACGGTCGGCCTGACTGAGGCCGATGGTTCCTTCACCCCGATGCTGATGAAGAACGCGCCGCTGCCGGCGGCGAAACGGCAGACGTTCTTCACCACGGCGACGCTGTTGCGCGGCAACACGTCTTCGGTGATTCGGATTCCGGTCGCGGAGGGCGAACGTCGTCGCGGCGAGCGGAACCAGCAGGTGGGCGTCATCGAAATCCGCGCCAAAGACGTGCGGTTCGACCTGCCGCGCGGCAGCGAGGTCGTGATGACTTTCGAGATGGACGATTCACGGCAGGTGTCCGTGGTGGCCGAGGTTCCGTTGCTGGACAACGAGTTCGAGGCGGTCATCGACCTCAAACAGCAGCACGTGCCGGATCCGCAGACGCTGCGGCGGCTGCTGAACGAGCTGGAAGCGCGGCACGAGCAGGTGCGGACGCAGGTCGAGGGGACGCGTTCGGACCGGGCGCGCGGACTGCTGAACCGGCTGGACGAACAAGGCAGCGTCGCGGCGGTCCGGGACGAGGTACGCTCCGGCGGCACCGACGAGGGGGCCGCGGTCGCCGCGGAACGGCGGATGCGCGACGTGCAGGCGGATCTCGACGACATCGAGGCGGAGCTGCGCGTACCCGAGGTGCTGGAACGGCTCCGGGACCAGATCGACCACTGCCGCGAACTGGTCGACCGGGTCGGCGCGGACGAGGACCGGGCCGAACTGGCCGAGATCGAGCGCCGGTACGCGACCATCGCCGAATCGCACGACGTCGAGGCGGGCGAGCGGCTGTCCGAGCGAGCGCTGGACCTGCAAGTGCTGTTGCTGCGCCGAGACGGCTCGCTGGACCTGGAGGTGTTCAACGCACTGCGGGCCGCGCGCGACACGATGTCCGACCCGGCTCGCGCGCGGGAGCTGATCCGGGAAGGCGAGCACGTGGTCGCGACGTCAAACTGGGCCGCGCTGCCGGACGTCAACCGCCGGTTGCGCCGTCTGCTCCCCGACGACCGGCCAGGCCAGCCAGGCGGCGGCATTCTGCGCGGGGAGCGGTGATGAGCGGGCTTTCGCAGGCACTGGAACGGGAACTCGTCCTCGCCGAAGGAGCCGACCTCGCCCGACGCGGCGATTACGAGGCCGCCGTCGCACTCCTGGAACCGGATTCGGCGGGCGATCCCGCGCGGCTCGACCTGCTGGCTCGCGTGCACGCCCAGTCCGGCGATCTAGCGGCGGCGGACGCGGCGTGGGCAGCCGTCCTGGCTTTGCAACCGGACAATTCCGCTGCCGAGGCGGGACGTCGGGTGATCGCGAAAGTCCACTCTGGACGATTGCGACGACGACCGGTTCGCCGGTATCTGCTGACCGCCGGTGCGGTGGTGCTGATCGGCGGCGTCATCGCAGGTGGGGTGGTTTTGACTACGCGACAGCCGCCTCCCCCGGTCGTCACCGCGGCCAAGTCGGACGACGGTCTCCGTGCAGAGCTGGATCGTCTCCACGGCCAGGAATCCCGCGACGCCACCGCTGCGAAGGAACGGCAGGAGAAGTTGAAGCAGCTAGCGCAAACGCTGGCCGCACCAGGTGTGTCCACAAAGGCCGGTTCCGACGCGGTCACTGTCAGCTTCGACCGCAGTCTGTTCAGTCCTAACGCGACAACTCCGAACGCAGCCGGGCGAACGGCGTTGACCGATTGGGCTCCTGTCCTCAAAGGACAGCCACTTCGCGTGACCGTGATCGGCCACGGCGTCGCAGTCCCCGGCGGCCCAGCAAGCGGCGGTTCGACGGTCTCCTTGGCACGCGCGTCCTCCGCGGCCCGAGTGCTGGCTGCGGAGAGCGGATTGCCGTTGACCGCATTCGCCGTTTCCAGCGCGGATCAAGTAGCGGACTCAGCCCGGACAGTCACACTCGAAGTGCGACCGACCGGCGCATGAAAGCCACATACAACGCGCCAGGCACGATGAGCCCGAGCAACCACGAGATGTCCGCACCGCCAAGCAACGGAGCGATAGGCCCGACGAAAATGCCTTCGACGTTGGCGAACGGGATCTGCACCGCGATACCGAGCACGTACGCGCCCAGCGCGGGCCAGGCCCAGCGACCGTAGCGGCCGTTCGGGTCGTAGAGCGCGTCGAGGTCGTACTTTTCCTTGCGCAGCAGATAGAAGTCGACCAGGTTGATCGAGCTCCACGGCGTCAAGAAATACAGCAGAAAGTCCAGGAACAGCACGAAGTTAGACAGGAACTGCCCGCGGCCGAGGATGGCGATCACCGCGCCGACCACGCCGACGCCTGCGATGTAGCCGATCCGTGTCGCCTGGGAGAGCGCGGCGCGGCGGCCGAAACCGGTCAGTGCGGTCGCGACAGTCATGTAACCGCCGTAGATGTTCAGCACGTTCACCGTGAACTTGCCGAGCGCGATAGCCAGCAGCAAGGGGATGAGCAGCGCTTCACCGCCGAGGCCGACGACGTACGCGACTTCATGGCCCTTGAACGCCTTCCCGGCAATCGCGTAGGCCAGCGCACCGAACGACATCGCCCACACCGCGCCGAGCACTGTGCCGCCGTAGGTCCACCAGAACGTCGCGCGCACCGACGTCGCCGACGGCAGGTAGCGCGAGGTGTCGGCGACGTACGGGCCGAAAGTGAGCTGCCACGACGCGGTCAGGGAGACCGCGAGGAGGAACTTCGGGAAGTCCAGGTGCGGCGCGGCGAGCACGGCGCCGAGGTCGTGCCCGCTGATCAGCCGGATGGTCAGGTAGAGAAAGACGATCACGGACAGCGCGGACGCGAGCCAGCCGAACCGGTGGATCAGCCGGTATCCGACAATCGCGATCAGCGCCGAGGCGAGCGCGTAGACCGCGATCGCGGCGTCCGTCGGCAGGTGCGTGATCTGGGCGACGGCCTGGCCGCCGAGCAGCGAACCGCTCGCGAAGTAGCCCAGGTACATCACCACGACCAGCACCAGCGGGAGCGCCGCGCCATATACCCCGAACTGTGCCCGCGACTGGATCATCTGCGGAATGCCGAGCTTCGGTCCCTGCGCGGCGTGCAGCGCCATCGGAATGCCGCCGAGCGCGTTGCCCGCCACGACCGCGACGATCGCCCACAGCGGATGCACGCCGACCAGCACGGTCAGCGCGCCGGTGACCGCCGACGTGATCTGGGTGTTCGCGGCGAACCACAGGGTGAAGAGGCTGCGCGGGTGCCCGTGCCGCTCGGACTCCGGGACCGGGTCGATCGAGCGTCGCTCCAGTGTGGCCGCCACGTGCCCCTCCTGCGGTTCTTCGGTGAATGCGCTGGACGAACTCAACGTCAGCGCGCCGTTGCGGCCAAGTAGCCGCCGGACGATTCTGTCTCGGATCCCAGACCCTGACCAGCTGTCAGCGCCTGGCAGCGGACTGCCAGCGAAGTGTGCGGCCGGTGCCAGCGACGGCCGCCACTCTTCGGAGGTCACCAGCTCACCAGGGGAGAACAATGCAGACTCCAGTCACCATCATCGGCGCCGGCCTCGGCGGACTGACCCTCGCCCGGGTCCTGTACCTGCACGGGATTCCGGCCGAGGTCTACGAGGCCGAACCGTCGCCGATGTCGCGGTCCCAGGGCGGACTGCTCGACATTCACGACTACAACGGCCAGCTCGCCGTCGAGGCGGCCGGCCTGATGGACGAGTTCCGCGGCCTGATCCTCGAGGGCCGCCAGCAGATGCGGATCCTCGATCCCGACGGCACCGTCCTGCTGGACCACCCCGACGACGGCACCGGCGGCCGTCCCGAACTCCTGCGCGGCGAGTTGCGGCAGATGCTGCTCGACTCGCTCCCCGACGGCACCGTCCGCTGGGGCCGGAAGGTCAGCGGCGTCCGCACGGTCGCCGACGGCCACGAGGTTTCCTTTGCCGACGGGAGTTCGGTCGTCGCGAAACTACTGGTCGGCGCGGACGGGGCGTGGTCGCGGGTACGCCCGCTGCTGTCCGACGCGGTGCCGGAGTACATGGGCCTCGCTTTCGTCGAGACCTACCTCTACGACGCCGAGACCCGCCATCCGGCGGCCGCGGAAGTCGTGGGCGGCGGCGGGATGGGCTCACCCGGACCGGACCGGCGCATCATGGTGCACCGCGAACGCGACGCCCTGCACACCTACGCGATGCTCAACAAGCCCGCGGAGTGGTTCGACGCACTCGACGGCCTCGAGCCCCAGGACGCGCTCGCCCGGATCGCGGCCGAGTTCGCCGACTGGGCCCCGGAAATCCGCGAGCTGATCTCCGGCGGCGACACCCCGCCGATCCTGCGCAGGCACTACACGCTGCCGGGCGTGCACCGGTGGGAGCGGACCCCGGGCGTGACGCTGATCGGCGACGCGGCACACCTGCGCGGCCCGAACGGCGAAGGCGCGAACCTGGCCATGCTCGACGGTTCCGACCTCGCCCAGTTGCTGGCCGCGCATCCCGACGACGTCGAGACCGCGCTGGCTCTGCACGAGGAACGGATGTTCGCCCGCAGCGAGGCGATCGCCGCGGAGTCCGCGGAGATGGTCAAGCGGATCACCGCCAACAACGGCAAGGACACCGCGAAGGTGGTCGCCGAAGGGTTCCGCCGGATGCTCGCCAAGAAGCGGGAACCGGCGGAACGGGTCAGCTGAGGGGTGCCTGGCTGCCGCGAGGTACGGCGGGGTTCGGGTCGATGGCCTTGAACTTCTCGAGCAGGCGGCGCGCGGGCGCGGACTCCGCGTCGAACGGGTCGAGCTCGTGCTCTGCCCTGCCGGGCAGCAGGGTCAGCACGCCGTTGCAGCGGAAGCAGAAGGCGAGCTCGAACAAGACCCCCTCGGCACCGTGCGCGCGAACTCCGTAGCGGGGCAGGAAGCAGCGCATCAACTCCCCGTCTGGCAGGTCGGAGATGAGCTCGGCGGTCGCGGCGGCGTCCTCGCCGTCCCAAACGCCGAGCACGTCCCCGGGGATGCTGACCCAGTCCCGGGTCTCGATGTCGGTGATCCGGAGACATTCGAAGCGCCGGATCTGGTCAGCGGAGGTTGGCAGGTGCACCCGGTCACGATGCCATACCCGGGGATCGCCCGGCGCGGAAATTCAGGCTCCGGCGAGGCGGTGCGCTTTGAAGAACTGAAGGATGACCGGGGTGGCGTCGAGCGCGGAAGGAGTGTCGGAGTCGTTGTTCGGGCGAGTGCTCGGCCAGACGTGTCCGGCCCCTTCCATCCGGTAATGCACCAGCGAGCATCCAGGCCACCACTGCTTCACCACGTTCCGCACCGGAGAAACCGAGACGGGGTAAGGGAAACACCGGTCGCGGGCGGCCCAGCCGTTCAACCAGTCCGGAATGGACGGCAGTCCCTTGGCCGGATTGCCGGTATAGGGGATGGTGGTGTCGGCGGTGCCGTGGAAGTCGAGCAGCGCGACCTTCCGGCTCGGATGGCAGGCGCCGCCCTGGGGGTAGAACGCGCCGGAAACGGGGGCGAACGCGGCGATCCGGTCGGCCATCCGGCACGCCAGCACGCCGACGAACCCGCCGCCGTTCGACTTGCCCGCCGCGTAGATCCGGGCCGGGTCCACGCACATCCGGTGCTGCAGCGAGGTGAGCAGGTCGCCGGTGAAGCGGACGTCGTCGACCGGGGCCGAGTAGGGCGCGCCGGTCCAGGCGGATTTGCCGTCGGTGCCGGTGACGCCCTGCGGGTACACCGCGATCACGTCCGAGCCGGAGAAGCCGGACAGTTCTTCCTGGTACTCCGCCGTGCGGCCGTGCCCGTGATAGGAGAGGACGACCGGGTACCGCCGGTGCGAGTCGTACCGCGCGGGCACGTAGATCCGGTACTCGCGATCGATCCCGCCGGAGGTCAGATGCTCGACGGTCGTGGCGCCGGGATGGGCGACCGCCTGCCCGCACCCGGTCGTCGGCGATGCCGTTTCGGCCGATGCCGGGGCGGCGAGCACCCCGAGTCCGATCGCCGCCGCTAGTACGGCAACGCCTGCACGGAAACGTCCGGACATCCGATCCTCCTCGATCGACGGGCGAGCGCGACCATAGTCACCCCGCATCGGCCCCGGACGAACCTTTCGTTCATTGAGTTAACGGCTAGGCTCGTTCCCGTGACGGACGCGGAAGAGTCCTCTGTCAACCGCATCACCGGCGGCCAGTTCGACAAGGTCGTGATGGCCGGGGCGGTGCACGGCGACATCAACGTCGGCCGGTCGGGCGACAGCCCGGCGGACCTGGCCGACCCGCTCATCGCCTCGGTCCGCCTGAAACCCGGCGGAACCTTGGCCGACCTGGTGCTCGACACCGATCCGCCGCAGGTCGCCGTGCCCGGCGGGACGGTCCACGTCATCACGGTGGAAGCCAGAACGAACCGAGCCGTCGTCCTGCAATCCGCGCGGATCGCGGTCGTCTCGCGAACCCCGCCGCGCCCGGCCTGCCTGGTGGTCCGGGTCGGCGGGCACCTGAAACCGCGCCCCTTCACGACCGATTTCGACGTCCCGTCGCCGCGGCTGGTCGCGGAGGGCCCGGACTTCCCCTTCACCGTCAGCGCCACCGATATCGAGCAGTTCGAGATCGAGCCGATCACCACCACCCATGAGGTCGCCTGGCGGCTGGAAGTGGACTGGACCTGCGCGGGCCGCCACGGCACCACGGTCATCGACAACCACGGCGAGCCGTTCCACGCGTATCCGGTGCCGGCGCTCTACTCCGGCCGCTCGCATACGGTGCTCAGCTCCGGCTGCGACCTCTTCCACGAACGCGGCTGCCCGTCGAACCTGCTCGCCGCGTCAGGTGCGCCCGTTTCGCTCTGGGACCAGCCTTCGTCCTACCCCGTGCTGGCTCCGCTCGCGGACGCCCCGGCCTCCGTGGACCTGGATCCCGACCTGAAGGAATCGTGGCCCGAATACCGCCGCGTCGCCAACGCCATCCGGATGGCGGCCGCCTCAGGCGACTTGCGCAACCACGAACCGCCGGAGCGCCGCGCGCTGCTCATCCGAGTGCTGCGCTACCTCTTCGTCTCCGGCCAAGCTCATCCCGGCGCCGCCCTGGGCCGGCTCATCCACGCCGAATGGACCACGGCGCTGGGCGCGGACCACCCGGACACCCTCGCCGCCGCCAACCGCCTGGCCGGATGCCTGATCGGCACCACCGAACACGCGGAGGCACGCGACCTGCTGGCCGACCTGCTGCCCCGGGCGAGCCGCGTCCTGGGCGAGGAGGATCCGCTGACGTTGATCGTCGCGAGCAACCTCTGCGTGGCGTACATGGGGCTGAACGAATACGAACGCGCCCGCGACCAGACGGAGGACGTCCTGGCCCGAACCCGCCGCGCCCTGGGTCCGGACGCACTGGGCACCTTGCGGACTACCGGGAACCTGGTGCGGATCCACCTCCGCCTCGACGACCGGGCCGCGGCGCTTGAGGTGCTGGACGACCTGCTGCCAAGGTGCCGAAGGGTGCTGGGGGAGGACCATCCCCTGACGGTGAACGCTGCTGCGGAGCTGGCTCAGATCCAGGAGTGAGTCAGGGTTTGCTTTGCTGCAGGGCGGTTTCCGCTGCGGCGAGGTGGTCCGGGCCTATGCCCTTGGCCGGATGTACCGGGATCGGGGAAAGCCCGGGGTCGCCGAGCGCAATTCCGCTCGGCGAGAGCGAGCAACGCCGGATTGAGCCACGCTCGCCGCCCCAGTCTTCCGACGCTACCCAGCCCCCTCGCCAGGTCAAGGACGGCAAAACCCCTTCGCCGCCAACACCCGCTCCACCGAAGCCGCCACCTGCGCCCCGGGCAGCTCCCCGCTCTCCACCGCCCGCTGGAGCCGGTCCACGACCGCCCCCACGTCGTTGTGCCCGGAGGAGAACAACGCCTGATCCGCCCCCGCCTGCAGCGCCTTCAGCACCGCGTCCGGCAGCGCGAACCGGTCCGTGATCGCCTTCATTCCGCCGAGGTCATCGGTGATCATCGGACCGGTGAAGTGGAACTCGTTGCGCAGCAACCGATACGCCTCAGGAGCCAGCGAGGCGGGCTCGTCCCCGGTCAGCCCAGGCACCTCGAGATGCCCGACCATCACCGCGACCTGTCCGTATTCCGAGATGTCGCGATAAGGCACCAGATCGACCCGGCGCAGCTGATCCAGCGGCGGCGTGACGACGGTGCCCCGGTGCGAGTCGCCCGAGCCGTGGCCGTGGCCGGGGAAATGCTTCAGCACCGGCTGCACTCCGGCCGCGCGCAGGCCCTCAGCGAACGCCAGTGCGTACTGCCGCACCTTTTCCGGGTCCGGGCTGTAGGAACGGTCGCCGATCACCGCGTCGTCGGGTTCGTCGCTCACGTCCGCGTCCGGTGCGTAGTCGACCGTCACCCCGCGTGCCCGCAGTTGCTTGCCCCGCTGCTCGCCGATCGCGCGCACCTCGTCCGGCGTCTTCGAGGCCGCCAGCTGCCGGGCGCTCGGGAGCGAGCCGTCGAGGTCGTCGATGCGCTGCACGCGGCCGCCCTCCTCGTCGACGGCGACCGAAACCGGGATCTTCGCCGCCCGCTGGACCCCGTCGAGCGCGCCATTTTGCAACAGCGTGGTCTTTTTGTCTCCCACGAAGATCCCGCCGACCTGCTGCGTCCGCACGAGGTTCGCGACGCCCGCCGGATCGCCCGCGTTGACGCCCGGCACCACCAGCTGCGCCACGCGCGCCCGCGGATCCATCGCCGACACCGCCGAGGCGCACGACCCCCGTCCTGGCACAGTCTGCGCCGGCGAGGTTGACGCAGGTGGAGCGGCTTGCGGCGAGCTCCCCGCACTCGGCGGGGTGAGCGCGGTGGGCGTTGCTGTTCCGGAAGCGGAACGATCCCCGGAGCACGCGGAAAGCGCACATATGAGCGTCAACGCGCTGACGGCTCCTGCGGTGCTCCAGCGGGGTCGTGCGTGCGCCTTCATCATTTCCTCTGCTGGTCTGGACAGGTCTCCGTGACGGTAACGGAACCCCACCGGCGGGCCCAACTTCACGCTGTGAAGAATGAGCGCGTCCCGACTAGAGATTTCGTGAAGCCGCGGTGGGCACACTGACCGGCACACGACAAGCACAGGCTCTGCACCGGGGAGGCAGCGATGAATCAGGTCAAGGTTGCGGCATGGGCTTCGGACCCGATCACCCTCGCGGGCCTCATCGACCATCTGCGCACGCGCCGCGAGGTGCGGGTGATGCCGGGCCAGCAGCGCGGTGAAGCCGCGGTGCTCGTGTTCGCCGCGAACCGCGTCACCCGCGAGGTGAAGGCGGCGCTGCGGGCCGCGGCCTCGGAGACCCCCGCGGCCATCGTGTTCGTCGCCGGATACGTCGACGCCGACGATCTCGCCGAGCTGGCCGCCTGGCACGTCGCGGCGGTGCTGCCGCGCGATGCGATCGGCGGCGACCAGCTGGTGCGCAGCATCGTGGCCGCCGCCTCCGGGCGCGAGACCTCGATGCGGGACCTGCTGCAGCAGGCGGAGACCCTGCGCCGGGGCGGCGACCGCACCAACCTGTCGCCGCGCGAGGTCGACGTGCTGCGGCTGATGGCCGAGGGCTGGGACACCGCGGAAATCGCGAACAAGCTCTGCTACTCGGAGCGGACCGTGAAGAACGTGATCTACGGAATGACGAACCGGCTCAAGCTGCGGAACCGTCCGCACGCCGTCGCCTACGCGCTGCGCGCCGGAGTGATTTGAAGGATGCTCACCACGTGCGAAAGCTGACCCGGCGCCCGGCCGTTGCCGCGCTCGCCGCCGCATTCCTGTTACTGGCGGCCGCGTGCGGTTCCGCCGCGTCCTCGGGGAAGATCACGCTGAGCGTGGCCACGTTCGGCGAGTTTGGCTACGCGCCGTTGTTCGAGCAGTATCAGAAGGACCATCCGAACATCGAGATCCGCAGCCGGGTCACCGATTTCGACACGCATTTCAAGAGCCTCGCCACGCAGCTGGCGGCCGGTCGCGGCGCGGCCGACGTCGTCGCGGTCGAGGAGCAGTACATCCCGAAGTACATCCGGGCCAAGGACAAATTCGTCAACCTGGCCGATTACGGCGCGGACAAGCTCAAACAGCAATGGGCGCCGTGGAAGTGGGCGCAGGGCACCGCGGGTGATTACGTCTTCGGACTCGGCACCGACATGGGCAGCCTCGCGATGTGCTACCGCCGGGATCTGTTCCAGCAGGCCGGATTGCCCACCGACCGCAAGGCCGTCGCCGAGCTGATGCCGGACTGGCAGGGGTACGCGAACGCCGCCGCCCGGTTCACCGAAAAGCTGCCGAAGGTGAAGTTCGCCGATTCGGCGGGCACCGTTTACACCGCGATGCTCAACCAGTCGCCGGAGAACTACTTCTCCGCCAAGGACGATTCCTACATCGCCGACCGCAATCCCAGCGTCCGCAATGCCTTCCAGCTGTCCGGCGGTCTCGCGCAAGCCCACGAAACGGCCGGTGCGACCACCTACACCCAGGCCTGGAACGTCGCGATCAAACAGGGCACCTTCGCCACGATCGCGTGCCCGGCGTGGATGCTCGCGCAGATCAAGGAAGCGGGCGGCGACGCGGGCAGCGGCAAATGGGACGTCACCACGGTGCCGGGCAACAGCGGCAACCAGGGCGGTTCCTTCCTCGCCGTGCCGAAGCAAAGCGCGCACCCGAAGGAAGCCTACGATCTCGCGCAGTGGCTGACCGCGCCCGCGCAGCAGAAACGGCTTTTCCTTTCCGACGGAATCCTGCCGAGCGAACCGAGCGTGTACCAGGATCCGCAGGTCGTCGCGCACACCGATCCCTATTTCTCGAACGCTCCGGTCGGCCAGATCTACGCGGCGTCGGCGGACCGGCTGCGGCCGAACTACCGCGGCCTGCACGACGCGGACGTGCGTCCCGAATTCGGCCGCGCGCTCGGCCGGATCGAGGACGGGACGGAGAACGTCGAGCAGGCGTGGGCCGACGCGGTCCGGATGGGCCGCGACGCGATCAAGTAGCTGTCGTGGACCGGAAGCTCACCCCCTACGTCTTCATCCTGCCGTTCTTCGTCCTTTTCGGACTGTTCGGCGCGTTCCCGCTGCTGTACACGTCGTGGGTTTCGCTGCACCGGTGGGATTTGCTGTCCGGCCCGGAAGGCGGCCTCGGCCTCGCGAACTACGCGGAGCTGTTCAGCGATCCGCGGTTCTACAACGCGTTTCTCAACACCGTCAGCATCTTCCTGCTCGCCGCGATTCCGCAGTTCTTCCTCGCGCTGGGCATCGCCGCGCTGCTGAACCGGCCGCTGCGCGCGGCGACCTGGTGGCGGGCCGGGCTTTTGCTGCCAAACCTGGTGTCCGTGGTCGCGGTCGGGCTGGTGTTCGCGCAGCTGTACAGCTCGGGTTACGGCGTGGTCAACGAGGTGCTCGGCTGGTTCGGGGTGCCGCCAGTGTCGTGGCAGTCGCATCAATGGTCGTCGCATCTCGCGGTCGCGAGCATGGTGATGTGGCGCTGGACCGGCTACAACGCGCTCATCTACCTGGCCGCGATGCAAGCGGTACCACAGGATCTGTACGAGGCCGCCGCGCTCGACGGTGCCTCGCGCTGGCGGTCGTTCTGGTCGATCACGGTGCCCGGCATCCGCCCGACGATCGCGTTCACCGCGGTCGCCGGGACGGTCAACGGGCTCCAGTTGTTCGCCGAGCCGCAGCTGTTCGACGCGACCGGCAACGGCGGCGCGGGCGGCAATGACCGGCAGTTCCAGACGCTCACGATGTATCTGTACGAAAAGGGCTTCGGCAAATTCGACGCCGGATACGCGGCGGCGCTGTCCTGGGTGATGTTCGTGATCTGCCTGGTGTTCGCGATCTTCAACTACCGGCTGGTGCGCCGGTTCGTGGGTGCGCCGTGATCCGCCGGGGCCGGGCCGGGGGCTGGGTGTACGCGGTGCTGGTGGGGCTGGTCGCGTCCTCGCTGTTCCCGCTGTACTGGTCGTTCGTGGTGTCCACTCGGGACAACGCGGCGATCGGCGAGACCTCTCCGCTGCTGCTGCCCGGCGGCCATCTCTTCGACAACATCCAGCGCGTCTTCACCACGGTGGACTTCTGGCTCGCGATCGGCAATTCGCTGATCGTCGCGACGACGGTGATGGTGTCCAATGTGGTCCTGTCCAGCTTCGCGGGATTTTCCTTCGCCCGGCTCCGGTTCCGCGGCCGCAACACGCTGTTCTTCATCGTGGTCGGCTCGGCGATGGTGCCCGCACAGCTGGGCGTCGTGCCGCTTTACCTGGTGGTGAGCGATTTCGGCTGGTACGGCCGGCTCGAGGCGGTGATCGTGCCCGCGCTGGTGAGCGCGTTCGGGGTGTTCTGGATGCGCCAGGCGTGCGAGGGTTCGATCGACCAGGACCTGGTGGACGCGGCCACTGTGGACGGAGCGTCGATCCTGCGCACGTTCTGGCACGTGGCAGTCCCGGCGATCCGTCCACAAGCTACCGTTCTAGCGATGGTGACCTTCCTCGGTGCGTGGAACGACTACTTCTGGCCGCTGGTAGTCCTTGACCCCGCGCAAACGCCGACCGTGCAGGTCGTCCTGTCCCAGCTGGCGAGCGGCTACTTCACCGACTACGCCCTGATGCTGACCGGCGCGACCCTGGGTGTCCTGCCGGTGATCATCCTGTTCCTGCTCCTCGGCCGAAACCTGGTGCGCAGTATCTCGACCGGCCTACGGACGTCGTGAGACGTACTGCCCGAAGAACCCGGCGATCGCGGACCGCTGCACGGTGATACTCACCCGAGGATCAATCCTCCCGATCCGGGTCTCCTGAACCTTCGGATCGACCGGCACTTGCTGCGCCAGCTTCGGCAGGAACCACTGGACATCGGTGTAGCTGTAATGCATCGCGGTCGCCAGCGTGATGTCCTGCTTGGGTGCCGAAGTGTGCTCCCACAACGACTTCCACGCCGGTGACGTCCGATGGCTGCGCGCCTGACCGTCGCTGGTGCTGCCCGACGACCCCATCAGCAGCACCGGCCGCGTCACCCCGTCCGCGCCAGCGCGAGTGAGCTGCTTGCCGTCGACGTCGTAAGCGAGCCACCCGTCCAGATCGGCCGCAGCGTCCACCCGAGAGTCCACCGTGGACACTTCGGCGGCGGTATCCCCGCCGAACGAATGCCCGATCACCCCGACCCGGCTCAGGTCCATCGCCTTGCCGAGCCCAGGAATGCCGGGCAGCTGGTCAAGAGTGAACCGGACATCCGCGACCCGCGTCCGCATCCCTGCCACCAGGTCCTTGCTTTGCTGGGAGAACACCACGCGCCCGTCCGGGAACACGACGAACGGTGCCTCACCGGTGTGATCAATCGTCACCACGATGTACCCGCGACTGGCGAGATCCTCGGCAGTCGCACTGCCCAGCGCCCGCAGCGATGCCCAACCCGGCGAGTACACGATCACCGGCCACCGCCCCTGCACCGGCGCGTTCGCCCGAGCGTGCGTCCGGACGGCCGCCCAGTCGACCTTGCCGCTCGGCAGCCCCAACGCTGGTGCCGCCCCCTGATCAAAGTACGCCGCGGCCGCTGCGGGCAGGTACGGCGCCTTCGGCCCAGCGCCGGGCCGAGTGGGGTACCAGACGCTGATCATCAGCTCCCGGCCCCGCGCCGAATCGACGAGATGGACATCGCGCTCGCCAATCGCGTGCGGGCCAGTTGGGGTAGGCAGCTCGAAAGTGGTCTCCGCCGCGGCGGGGGCGGCCCCTAAGACGGTGAGGAGGAGGGCAGCGGCGAGGACTGTTCGGAAGCGCATGCCGGAACCCTGCCGTCCTGGCCGGGTTGGCCGCGCCTGCCGACCGTCGCCGGTGACCCCCGACTTTCGTCACCCCGTCCGGCGCGCCACAGCAGTCGCCAGCTCACTGCGCGATGGCGCATCCAACTTCCCGAGCAACCGCACGACGTGCGCCTGCACCGTCCGCCGAGGCAGCCGCAGCTCGGTCGCGATTTCCGGATTCGACCGCCCAGCCGCGACGAGCCGAGCGATCCGGACCTCCAGCGTCGACAGCGACTCCCACCCGTGCTCCGGCCGCGCCGACGCCAGCGAAGTCCCACGCTGCACGCCGACCGCCTGCAGCCGCGTCTCCGCGTGCTCCAGATTCCACGCGGCCGAAAGCTCCGTGTACAGCGAAGCCGCCTCATCGAACGCGGCCTGCGCGGCGTCCAGCCGACCCACCCGAGCCAGCAGCACCGCCGAGTCCTCCAACGCGCTGGCCAGCTCCGGTTTCCGCCCCACCGCGCGGAAATGCTCCACCGTCCGCAGCACCGGCTCCGGATCCTCGCCCAGCAACCCCCGGCACCACTCCGCGGCCGCGAACGCCCGCGCCGGTTCGAGTTCCTTCTCTGCCTCTTCGACACACACCGCCAGCGCCCGCTCCGCCGCGGCCCGGTCGCCCGCCGCCAGCGCGATCTGCGCGAACTGCGGCAACCACTGATGCCGCAACATCATCTGCGCGTAAGTCGGGTTCAGAATTGGCTCGAACACCGTGATCGCCTTCTGCAGATCACCCTCCTGATAGGCGACCAGCGCGTGCGCGGCAAGCAAAAAGTCGAAACTCTCCCGCTCGGCACTGGTCGCGGGAGCGTGTTCCTCCGCCGCGTCCAGCAGCGCCGCCGCCTGCGCGTGCTCGCCTCGCCGCGCCGCGATGAGCGCGGCGACCCCGTGCAGCAGCAGCGCCGCCGCACCCGGTTCCCGCAGGCCGAAGAAGGTGATCGCCGGACCGTCCTCGGTCACCGTGTCCAGTTCGACGAGCGCTTCGTCCCACCGGCCTTCCCAATACCGGTGCACCGCAACGGAAACCTGCAACCCGCTCGGCATGCTGTGCCGCCGCGTCACCTCGGCGGCCTCCTGCAGCGTCCGGTTCGCGTCGTCCAACCGGTCGAGGTTCTGCAGTGTGAAGACCCGGTTGTCCAGCAGATCCAGGTGCAGGTCAGCCAATTCGTGCTCGTCGCCGACGGCCGCGATCGCCTCGTCCACGTGCTTCAGCGCGCTGGCGTGGTGCCGCCGCACGGAATCGACTAGCCACAACGTCTGCAGCGCGTGCGCGGTGAGGTAGCGGTCGCCGTCCGCCTCGGCCCGCGCGCGATGTGCGGTCTTCTCCGCGACATCGAGGTCGTCGAGCCCGCCGCGCCGGAAGTTCGCGAGCAAATGGCGGCCGCGGACCCGCCACAGCTCCGGCACTCCCGGGTCCTCCGCCGGATTCCCGAGAGTCTCCACCGCGAGTTGTACGTCGCCGCGGCGGAACCGCATCGCGGACACGACGTGGCGCATCTCCGCCGCGTTGTCCGGATCGCGCGACACCGCAAGCGCTTGCAACGCAAGGTCTTCCGGACTGCGTTCGAGCCGGAACAACACCCGCACCAGCGCGACCAGCAACGGTTCGCGGCGCGGATCGTCGTCCTCGACCACGGCGAGCGCGCGCTCCAGCAGCTCGACCGCGATCAGCGGGGCCCGGTTCGACACGGCGCTCTGGTGTTCCACGAGCCAGTCGAGCACCCAAGGGTCCACAGTGGACGGAACGGCCACGAGCTGCTCGGCGACCCGCTTCACCGGCGCGCCGATCTTGGCCAGCGCTTCGGCCGCCTGCCGATGCTGCACGGCCCGCGTTTCCGGCGACAAATGGTGGTACAACGTCTGGCGCAGCAACGGAAGCCGGAACGCGAGCTGGGTTCCGGTGTCGAGCAGGATGTTGTCCGCCAACGCCGCTTCGAGCGGGCCGAGCAGATCAGAGGGACGCTGTCCGAGCACCGCCGCGATGTCGCCGACCGCGAACTCCATGCCGAGAATCGCGCCCCAGCCGAGCACGTGCCGGGTCTGCTCGGGCAGCAGCTCCAGCCGCCGGTTGACCGCCGCGACGATCGATTCCGGCGGCTCGAACCGCAGCGGATCCGGGACGTCGGCGAGCCCGTCGAGGTGCTCGACCGCGCCCGAGTGCACCAGCGCGTCCAGCATTTCCTTGAGGTACAACGGATTGCCGCCGGCACGAGCGGTCAGGTCCCGCAGCCGCGGCCCGGGATCCGCGCCGATCTGCCGCTGCAGCAGGCACAGGACGTCGTCCTCGCCGAGCGGACCGAGGTCGAGCACGATGCCGTCCCGGGTCTCGACGCCGCGGCGCAGCTGAGTCATTTCCGGCCGCTCCGGTGCCGGTCGTGTCGCGGCGACCAGCAGCAACGGCAGCTGCCGGGCGGCCGCGGACAACCGGTGCCACACCAGCACGCTCGACTCGTCCGCCCACTGCAAATCGTCGACCACGAGCAACAGCGGCGATTCGGCGCACAGTTCGTCGACGAGCGCGAGCAGCCGGTCCACCGAATCCAGCACCGGGTCGCCGACGCGCCGCACCGGTTCCTCGCTGCTCAGCGCGACGCGCGCCCGGCGCGGATCCGGCGAATGCGCGTCGATCGCCAGGCATTCGTGCATGACCTGCAACGGGAACCGCATGCTCAGCTCGTCCGCGGCGACCCAGGCGACCTGCAGACCACCGGCGTCGCCGAACGCGTGCGCCAGCAGCTCCGACTTCCCGATCCCGGCCTCGCCCTCGATCCACACCGCCCGGCCGCGGCCCGCGCGAACGCCGTCGAGAAGCTTGCGCAGCTTGCCGACCTCGGCTTCCCGGCCGAGCAACGGGTCCTGCGGCACCCGTACGACCGGCTCCGGCACCTCGGGCCGCGGCAGGTCCAGCGCCGGGTCTTCGGAGAGCACGCGCTGGTGCAGTTCGCGCAGCCCCGGACCGGGCTCCACGCCCAGCTCGGCGCGGATCGTGCGGCGCGCGTCGCGGAAGACGTCGAGCGCGTCGGAATGCCGGCCGCTGCGGTAGAGCGCGAGCATCAGCGAGGCCCGCAGGGATTCGCGCAGCGGATACTCGGCGGTGAGCGCGGTCAGTTCGGCGATGATCTCCTGGTGGCCGCCCATTTCCAGCCTGCTGCGGGCAGCTCGGTCCAGGGTGTCCAGCCGCAGCTCGGCCAGGTACGCGCGATGCCGCTCGGCGAAATTGCCGGGCACGCCGGACAGCGCTTCGCCGTGCCAGAGCTTGAGCGCGGCACTGAATTCAGCCACCGCGCGGTTGTGCGCCCCGGCCTCAGCCTCGCGTTTGCCGTTCTCCCGGTGCTGCTCGAACTTCGCCGCGTCCAGCGCTTCCGGCGCGAGGTCGAGCGTGTACCCCGCCGGACCGGACCCGAGCACCGTCGAGGCGGACCACCGGGTGCGTTCGGGCTCCAGCGCGCGGCGCAGCCCGGAAATGTAGGTGTGCACGCTGCCTTCGACACTGGCCGGCGGCGACTCGCCCCACACGCCCGCGATCAGCTCCGCACGCGGCACCGGCCGTCCGGCGGCGACCGCCAGCATCGCGAAGACCGCCCGCTGCCGCGCGGGTCCGAGCGAGATTTCGGTCGTCCCGCGCCAGGCGCGCAACGGGCCGAGCGCCGTCACCCGCAAATCCCCTGGCATGCCGTTCCATTCGCCGTGTTGACCGAGTTTACCGGTCGATCATGGACGCGAGTCCACCCCGGTTCACTCTCCTGCCGCACGCGCGCGGACCGGACTGGCCCGCCGGATGCCGTACGGCTGCATCCGCGTCTCGGCCCGCCGCACGTCCCAAGCCGCGCCGACCGAGGTGTAGCTGGTGAGTGCCGCGAGGAAAGCCGTGCGCGCCTCGTCGAGACGGCGGTACTCGGCGAGCAGGATCGCGGCGTCCTCGCTGGCCCGAGCGTGCTTGAGCATCCGTCCGGCGGCCTCGTAGTGCGTGGCGGCGCCGAGGATCGCGTCCGGATCCGCGGTGACCAGGCCCCGGCAGTGCGCGGTGGCCGCGGTGTGCGACGGCGGAGTGTCGTACCCGCTGGTGTCGCCCATCAGCCGCAGCGCCCGGAACGCGTGCGGCTGGTCGCCGAGCTGCATGGCGAGCCGGGCGAGGTCGGGCAGCCACTGCTGACGCGCCGCGGGCGGATAGTTCTGGCCCAGCAACGGGAGAAGCGCGGCGAGCGCGGCTTCCGGATCGCCTTCCAGCTCGGCGAGCTGGGCGCGCGCGGCGAGCAGGTAGTCGCCGCCGTTCGGTTCGAGACCGTGTGGGAACTGGTGCCGGGCCGCCGCGTCGAGATGTGCGCGCGCCTCGTCCGGTTCGTCGCGGTGACTCGCGATCAGCGCGCCGACGCCGTGCACCAGCAACGCCGATCCCGGGCTGCGCAACACATACGACGCGGTTTCCGCGCCGCCCCGGATCACGGTGTCGAGTTCGGCGAGCGCCTCGCCCCACCGGCCGCGCCAGTAGTAGTGCACCGCGCCGGCCAGGTGCATTTCGCCGGGCACTGCCCGGGTCGCGGCCAGCCGGCGCGCGGTGCTCAGGTCCGCGTCGTTGTCGAGCCCGTCCAGCACGCCCAGTTCGGACAGATCCGGTGCGGCTGCCCGATGGTCGACGGCGAACCGCTCGATGGTCACGCGCAGGGTTTCGTGCCGCCCGCGCCACATCTCCGGCACCTTCGGATCTGCCAGCGTACGGCGGACTTCCGCCGAGGCTTCGGCGAATTCGCCACGCCGGTAATAGATGTAGGCGAGGATCCAGCGCATTTCCGCGGCCTGCCTGCTGTCCTGGGTGCGCGCGACGACCGACCGCGCCTCCGCTTCCGGCTCCCGGCCGAGCCAGAACAGCAGCCGGGCGAGCGTGGCGGTGAGCGGTTCGCGGGCCTCGACGGGCAGCACAGCCTGCTTGACCACCTGTTTGAGCAGATCCACCGCGACCCGCGGCGACTGCGCGGCGACCGTGCCGATGTGCTCGACCAGCCAGTTCGCCATCCACGGGTCAACCTGCGCGGGAGCCGCCGCCAGTTGTTCGGCGACGCGTTCCGCACCCGCTCCCGCACCATCGAGCGCTTCGGCCAGCTGCCGGTGCAGCGCGACGCGCATCGCGGCTGGCGTCTTTTCGTACAACACGCGGCGCAGCAACGGATGCCGGAACGCGAGCAGATCGCCGGACTCGACCAGCACCCCCGCAGTGAGCGCCTCTTCGACCGCGGCGACGAGCGCGGTCGGCGCGCGTTCGGTGGCGATCGCGATGTCGGCGAGCGAGAATTCCTTGCCCAGCAAGGCGGCCCAGCGCAACAGGTCTCGCGCAGAACTGGAGAGGAAGATCAGATACAGCGTGACCCGCGAGCCGAGCGGCGACGGGATCGAGCGGCACGAGGAACCGTCCACAATGGCGTGCGCGCCGTCGAGCAGGATCATCGAATTGGCGAGCAGGGTTTCGACGATTTCCGTGGCGTAGCGCGGGTTTCCGGCGGCGTGGCCGAGCAGCACCGAGAACATCCGGTTCGGCGGCGCGCCGGTGAGATCCGCGGCGATCTTCCGGATCTCGTGGTCCGGCAACGGTTCCAGCCGCAGCAGCGAGGTCGCGCCGGATGACAGGTCCGCGGCCAGCGCTTCGAGCGCGGCCGAGCGGGGGAGCGGACGGCTCGCTCCGACGAGCAGCAGCGGCAGCCGCCGAGTCTCGCGGGCGAGGTGCTGCCACACCTGCAACGTCGTTTCGTCCGCCCATTGCAGATCGTCGACCACGAGCACGAGGGGGCCGTCCGCGCACAGCTGCCGGACGAGTCCGAGAATGCCCTGCACCGGGTCGAGGTCCGGGTTCTCCGCGAGCGCCACCGCGAGTTCCGCGCGGCGCAGGTCCGAGGCCCGCGGGTGCACGCCGAGCGCGTCCAGCAGCGGACGCAGGGCAAAGCCCTGGTCGAGCGAGTCCGCGGCGGCGAACAGCGCGGGGTAACCGGTTTCGTGTGCCAGCGCGACGGTTTCGGCCAGCAGCGCGGTCCGGCCGATTCCCGGTTCGCCCTTCACCCACACCGAACGGCCGAGGCCGCCGCCGAGACCGGCGACGGCCTCGCTGAGCAACTGCAGTTCGTCTTCCCGCCCGACGAACGTCGCCGGACGCGGCGGCAGCACCGGCAGCGGGAAGCGGGGGACCTTCGTGACCGGCGCGGGCGTGACCGCCTCGTCGACGGCCAGCAGCTTTTCGTACAACTCCCGCAGTGCGGGACCCGGCTCGGTGCCGGACGCTTCGACCAGCCGCTCGCGCAGCTCGGTGTAGACGGTGAGCGCCTCGTGATGCCGGCCAGCCTGGTCGAGTGCTCGCATGAGCAGTCCGTGCAGCGGCTCGCGGAACGGGTGTTCCGCGGCGAGTTCGCCGAGCTGCGTGACGAGCCCGGCGGATTCGCCCGAGTCCATCGCCAGCTCGGCCCGGCGTTCGACGGTCGCCAGCCGCAGTTCCTCCAGCCGCACCCGCTGCGCGGTCGCGTAATGCCCGGAGAGACATTGCAGCGGCGTCCCGTCCCACTCCGCGAGAGCCTCGTCGAGCACGCTCCGCGCCTCGGCCCGGCGTCCCTCGGCGAGCAGCCGGTTGCCGAGGTCGCGCAGCGCGCTGAAGCGGTGGACGTCGATCTGCTCCGGTTCGACACAGAGCGAGTAGCCGGATCCGGTGGACGCGATCAGCCGTGATTCGGCGCCTTTGCGGCGGCCCGGTTCGAGGACGCGGCGCAGTCCGGAGATATAGGTGTAGATGCTCCCCTGCGCGCTGGCCGGGGGCGAGTCGCCCCACACCGCGTCGATGAGCACTTCGCGGGAGACGGTGCGGTTCGGCGAGAAGGCCAGTACTGCGAAGACTGTGCGCCGATGAGCGGAACCGAGGTCGAGCTGCCGGTCGCCGAGCCAGGCTCGCACCGGTCCGAGCAGCTGGATTTCCGGCGCCGGGACGCCGCCGGATGCCGACATCGGTCTCCCTTCACGCGCTGACGGATCGTCACACGCCGGATGCCACTGGTGAGCTTACGCCGAAAAGGTGACGTCGCGGGACCGCCCCGGGTTGCTTTTGCCGGTCTTGTCCAGCGAATTGTCCGGTGGACATGGTCAGGGGAGAGGCCCGCCGGTGAACGCCGGGCAAACCGGCCGGGCGGTCCGGCAGGCACACCTGCCGTGACAAAGGGGCATCGGCCGCGCTCCCCGGTTTCCGGACGGGAATCCCTGCGGCAGCCTCGATGAGGAACCCGCGCGCTCGATTCGCGGCTTCGGCGCGGCGGTGGTGAGGAGGAGGCGTGGACCCGGTTCCGGCCCCGGCGGGGGCGAGGTTCGCGGCGGCGATCGACGCGGCGAACGCCTGTTTCGGCACGGTGAACAGCGAAATGGCGGCGCTGCAGGCGTCGTGGCGCGGCGAGGCGGCGGTGCGCTTCGGCCAGGCGATGAACGATTGGGAGCAGCAGTTCGATCGCATTCTGGCAAGTCTGGCAGATCTCGTGGACGTCGCGCGCGGTACGGCCGCGTCCACCACTGCACAGTGCTCAAATGAGCGCGTGCGGTGCCCTGATCATCGATGAGCGGCGATCCCGGATTCGAGCAGGCCGCCGAGGTGCTGTCCCGGATCCGCCGCACGACCGCCGACCTCGGCGCGGTGCTGGCGGAACTGGAGTCGGCGGTGGAACCCGAGGTGGCCGGCTGGCCCGCCGCGGCGCGCGCCCGCTACCGGGAGGCCAAACGGGAGTGGGCCGCCGCGCTCGACCGGATGCCCGAATGCCTCGACCGGGCGGCACAAGCCTTCCGCGAGATCTCGTCTCCAGACCCGAAAAGAGGCCGCTGAACAGGGAAAACGCCGGTTTTCTCCACCGGCCTTCACGAGCGCGCCAGAAAACGTGAAGTCTCGCCCGCCACACTGCGTCCAGGCAATGTGAAGGGGGTAACCGTGAAGCTCGTCAAGGTCGCAGTGCTCGCCTCGGACCCGATCACCCGGGCCGGAGCCGCGAGCCTGCTGGGTTCGCGCCCGGAACTGGTCCTGCTCGGCCAGGACGCGGCGAGTCAGGCGGACGTGGTCCTTGTGATGGAGGAGCACGTGACCGACCGGGTGCTGTCGCAGGTGCGGGACCTCGGCAGGCAGTCCGAGCAGCTGACCGGACCGCATCTGGTGATCGTGGTCGACCATTTCCGCGAGAGCGACCTGATGACGGCCGTCGAATGCGGGGTCGTCGCGATCCTGCCGCGCCGCGAAACCGGCGGCGGCGAACTGGTCGCGGCAGTGCTGGCCGCGGGCGACGGCACGGCAACGCTCCCACCGCGGCTGCAGGGCGCGCTGCTCGCGCAGGTGCAGCGAATGCGCCGCGACGTGCTGGAGCCGAACGGCCTCACGCTGTCCGGCCTGGCGTCGCGCGAATGCGACGTGCTGCGGCTGGTCGCCGAGGGCTATGGCACCGAGGAGATCGCGACGAAGCTCTGTTATTCGGAGCGGACGGTCAAGAACGTGCTGTACGGCCTGATGACCCGCTGCGGTCTGAACAACCGGGCGCACGCCGTGGCCTATGCCCTGCGCGCCGGCGCGATCTAGTCTTCTGACCCATGGCGCAGACGGCGGTAGAGATCGCTCGCGGAGTGCGGGCAGGGGAGCTGGACCCGGTCCAGGTGACCGAGGAAGCACTCGCCCGGATCGCAGCAGCGGACGGCGTCGTCGGCGCGTTCCGCCGCGTGCGTTTCGCCGAGGCGCGAGCCGAAGCCGCCGAAGTCGCGGCCCGCCCGGACCTCGCTTCGCTGCCCCTGGCCGGCGTCCCCGTCGCGGTCAAAGATGTCACCGATGTCGCTGGCGAATACCAGGGCTGGGGTTCAGAAGCAGGCCCCCGCGACCTGGCGACCGCCGACGGCCTGATCGCCACCCGCCTGCGCGCAGCCGGCGCGGTCATCGTCGGTCTGACCCGCGTGCCGGAGCTGTGCATCTTCCCGACCAGCGACGACCCATCCGGCATCGCCCGCAACCCCCGCAACCCAGCTTTCACCGCAGGCGGTTCCTCGGGCGGCAGCGCGGCCGCGGTAGCCGCGGGCCTGGTCCCGATCGCCCACGGCACCGACGGTCTGGGATCCATCCGCTTGCCCGCCGGAATGTGCGGAATCGTAGGCCTGAAACCCGGCCGCGACGTGGTCCGCGAAGACGCTCCAGGCTGGTTCGGCCTCTCCACCCACGGCCCACTGACCACGACGGTCGCCGATGCGGCCCTCCTGATGTCCGTCCTGGCCGACCGCCCGGAATGGGCCACCCTGACGCCCCCGGGTTCCCTGCGCATCGCGACGTCCACCCAGGTCCCGTTCACCCGAGCTCCCCTGCCGCGCCCGCTCCGCGCCGCCGTCGACCAGGCCGCTTCGCTCCTTTCGGCTGGCCACACCGTCACTTCCGCGACCCCTGCCTACCCACTCCGCGCCCTAGGCGGCCTGGTCGCCCGCTGGTTCGCCGGTCCGGCTGAGCAGGCCGCGGGCAGCTTCGACCTGTCGCGCCTGCAACCCCGGACCCGCGTCCACGTCCGCCTCGGCCGCCTGACGGCACGCCTGGTCACCGACCGAGCCCGCGACGAATGGGAGGCGATCGCGGAGCAGTTCTTCGAGTCCCACGACGTGCTGGTGACCCCGACATTGGCGACCTTGCCGCTGAAAGCCCGCCGCTGGCACCGCGAGCCGTGGCTGGCGAACGCAGTCCCGTCCTCGAGGGTGGCGTCATTCACCGGCCCGTGGAACCTGGCCGGATACCCCGCGCTCTCGGTCCCGGTGGCCCGGCACCCCGTCCATGACCTGGCGATGTGCGTGCAACTAGTAGCCCGCCCCGGCGGGGAACCAGTGCTGCTGGGGCTGGCGGCGGAACTGGAATCGGCGAACCCCTGGCCGCGGACGGTTTAGGGCTTACTGGCTTGATGCCGTGAAGGGCTCCTTACGGGAAACATATTCCCTCAAGGAGCCCTTCACGGACTTGATCTGAGGCACCCCGGCTCGGCTTGCGTGCTTGGTGGGACCGCACGTCTTTTCGCCGGATGTTGCCGACAAGCAGGCTCGCGCGGAGGGGTTCACGGCGGCTGGGTTAGCCGCCGCGCTGGTTTCGCCCGCGGAACGGGGTGGAAATCCGTGCTTGCTGCGCACCAGCCAGGCCGTCGCGGACGCGCTGTCCGCTGAGATGCCCTGTCGTTCAGAGTTGCGCGGGAATCCGCCACGTCGACCAGCCCGCCGACCGCCGCCACGGAGCCTGGGCGGAGGTGCTTGTCGGCTTCGCGCTCGCCGCCTTCTTGGGCGCGGCTTCGCGTTGCATAACTGCGCCGCCGTGCCGATCCGTCGGTGACGAGGCACCCCGGCGCTGCGTGTCGGGCTAAGTTGCTGGGCTCGCGCGCCGTGTACGGCTGGGACTTGGCCGCCGGGCGGTGTCCAGGTTGGCGGCCTCACCGGATGCCGTGGGTTAGTTGCTGGGCTCGCCCGCCGTCTGTGGCTGGGCTTGGCGTTGGTGCCCGCCGGGCCGTGCCCAGGTCGGCGGCCTCATCGCATGCCGTGGCCAAGTTGCTGGGCTTGCCCACCGTTCGTGGCTGGGGCTTAGCGCAGTGAGCCCGCCGAACCATGTCCGGTCCGGCGGGCTCACTGGATGCTGTGGGTTAGCGGCTGGGCTGGTCGCCGTTTGCGGCTGGGGCTTGGCGTTGGTGCCCGCCGGGCCGTGCCAGGTTGGCGGCCTCATCGCATGCCGTGGCTAAGTTGCTGGGCTTGCCTGCCGTTTGTGGCTGGGGCTTAGCGCAGTGAGCCCGCCGAACCATGTCCGGTCCGGCGGGCTCACTGGATGCCGTGGGTCAGCTGCTCGGCTTGCCCGCCGTCTGCGGCTGGGACTTCGCGCCGTTCGCCGTCGAACCGTTGCCGTTCTTCGCGCCGTTCCCCGCGGAGCTTTCCGTCGCCCCGCCGTTCGCGGACGAGCCGTTCCCGGTCGCGCTCTTGGCAGCAGAACCGTTCTCGCCCTTCGGCTTCGGCGACGGTGCGGGCTTCGGCTCGACCGGGGTCGGCGAGGGGTCTGGCTTCGCCGGGTCGTCGCCGCCGACCAGTTTCGACGCGGCGGGCAGCACCGATTCCGACGGCAGAGCCGTGAGCAAGCCTTCGCTGCGGCCGAGGACCTCGTCGGCCAGCGCCAGGTTCTTGCGGGCCTGTTCGCGGATCTCGGCGAGCCGCTCGACCTTGCGCGTCGCTGCGGTGGTGCGCTGGGCCGCCTGCGTGGTCGCCTCGTCGAGACGGCGCTTGGCCTCCGCCGTCGCCTCCTCGACGCGGCGGGTCGCCTCCGCGGTGGCTTCCGCGATACGGCGCTCGGCCTGGTTCTTGCTGGCCGTGCGCTGGTCGGCGATCATCTTTTCGTGCGCGGTGCGCTCGGCGGTGATCTTCGCGTCGAAATCACGCTCGATCTTGCGGCGCTTGCGCTCGGCTTCGTTGTCGAGGAGTTCCCGGCGCTGCGCCGCCTCGACCGTCAGCCGCTGCACTTCGGCGCGGGTTTCCTTCAGCGCGGCCTCGTGCTCCGAGTGCAGCGCTTCGGCCTGCTTGTCCAGCTCCTCGACCAGGCGGTGGTACCGCTCGCGCAGCTTCGTGGACGCCTCGGTGGACGACGCCCAGTGCTTCTCCGCCGCCACCTGCGCGCGCTTGGTGATCTCCTCGGCCCGCGCGTTCGCGAGCGTGACGGTGCGCTGCATCCGCTCGTCCAGGTCCTCGAGCCGCTCCGGCGGCTTCATCAGTTCCTCGACCCGCGACTGCAGCTTCGACACCTCGCCGCGCGTCGTCTCGAGTTCGCGCGACAGCGTGGCGACCTGGGCGGCCGCCGCGTCGCGGTCGGTGATCAGCCGGTGCAGCTGGCTTTCGAGGTGGTCGAGGTACTGCCGCACCTCGGTGCGGTCGAAGCCGCGCCAGGCTTCGGTGTACTCGCGCCGCAGCGGGAGGAGGCCGTTGTCTCGCTCGGGAACCATGCCCACGACCGTACCCGCGCACCTGGCGTGCGTGCCGCCAGGAGTGGCGAATCACCGCCCCGGGTCGATTCTTCGTGTCGATCTCGCCTGAACGGCCTCACCCGCCGCGCGAAGCCGTCACTACCAGTGGAAGCCGCGCGACAGCCGGGCCAGCGCCATCGCCGCGCGGGACAGGTGTTTCTCGCCCCGCCCGATCTTCAGTTTCCCGCTGCCGCCGGCCGCCGCGGAGTCCGGGAAAATCCGGAAACCCTGGTACGCGATCGCGTCGGTCAGCCCCGGCGCGAGCGTGTAGGTGAGCCCGATCGCCTGGCCCGCCGGGGTGCCGATGTGCTTCGGCCGCTGGATCAGCGCCTTCAGCACCATGTCCGCCGCCTGCTCCGGCGATTTCGTGGGGAACGCGTCGTAGATCTTCGTCGGCCGGATCATCGGCGTGCGCACGAGCGGCATGTGGATGGTGGTGAAGGTGATCCCGTCGCCGTGCGTTTCGGTCGCCGCGATCCGGGAGAAGTAGTCCAGCGCGGCCTTCGACGCGGCATAGGCGGAAAACCGCGGCGCGATTCCCTGCACGCCGATCGAGGACACGTTCACGATGTGCCCGAATTTCCGCTCCGACATGTGCGGGAGGACCGCCAGGATCAGCCGCACCGCGCCGAAGTAGTTGATCGCCATCGCGCGCTCGTAGTCGTGCATCCGGTCGTAGGACAGCTTGATCGACCGCCGGATCGAGCGGCCGGCGTTGTTCACGAGCATGTCGATCCGGCCGTGCTCGGACAGCATCGCGTCCACGGCCTTGCGCACCGAATCCTCGTCGGTGAGGTCGGCCGGGTACACCGACGCGGTGCCGCCCGCCGCGATGATCTCGTCGCGCACTTCTTCCAGTTCGTGCTGCCGCCGCGCGACCAGCAGCGGCACCCCGCCCGCCGCGGCGACCTTCAGCGCGGTCGCCCGGCCGATGCCCGACGACGCGCCGGTGATGATCACCCGGCGGCCGTCCAGTTCGCCGCGCGGACCGTGCTTGCGCGCGCGGAACGGGTCGAGGTGTTCGCGCCAGTAGCGCCACAGCGTGGGGGCGTATTCCTCGAGCCGCGGCACCTCGACGCCGCTTCCGGCCAGCGCCTTGCGCGTCTCCGCGGACGCGAACACCGACGGGAAAGCCATCGTTTCCAGCAGCACCGGCGGAATGCCGAGCCGCTCCAGCACCGCGTCGCGGGCGATGGTGAACCCGGGAATGTGTTCGCTGAGCTTGACCAGCCCGACGATTCCCTTCGACACCCTGTCGCCGAGCTGCACGGTGATCGTCGGCGCCCCGGCGGCGCGGGCGAACGCGTTGTAGACCGACACCACCGGCTGCGGTTCGGGGTTCACGAGGTGGAAGGCGCGGCCGTCGAGACCCGGGGTGGTGACCAGCTCCAGCAGGGCCTTCGCGACGTAGTCGACCGGAACCACGTTGGTGTCGCCCAGATCCGGTCCGGCGGACGGGACGTCGGGCAGCCCGGCGAGCCTGCTGATCGCGGGGAAGAGGTAGTACGGGCCGTCGATCTTGTCCATCTCGCCGGTCTGCGAATCGCCGACCACGACCGCGGGGCGGTATACCCGCCACGGCACCTCGTGCTGGTCCCGGACGAGCTTCTCGGCCTCGAATTTGGTGCGGTGGTACGGCGTGATCAGGCGCTGTCCCACGTCGAACATGTCCTCGGTGAACAGTCCTTCGTGGTCGCCCGCGACGGCGACCGACGAGACGTGGTGCAGGCACCCGGCGTTCAGGTCCGCGGCGAGGTCGATGACGTTCTGCGTACCGTCCACATTCGCCCGGATGCTGGTTTCGTCGTCCGCGGTGATGTCGTAGAGCGCGGCGAGGTGGATGACGTGGTCGACGCCGCGCAGCGTCTCCCGGTCCGCTTCGGACACTCCCATCAGCGGTTCGCCGAGGTCGCCGGTCACGAGCGTGACGCGGTCCGGATGCGGCCACGCGTCGACGAGCGCGGCCAGCTTCCCCCGCGACGACGCGCGCACCACCAGCACGACCCGTTCCACGTCCGGCCGGGTGAGCAGCTGCCGGGTGACCTGGCGCCCGATCAACCCGGTCGCGCCTGTCACCAAGAACGTCGCCATCTCCATCACCCTCCGCCGTGCCGCCGCCTGGACCCATGGGCATTCTGCTGCATGGACGCCGCCCTGACCACAACGCGGCAGGGTGAGGTTACTCGCAAGTAACTTAGCGTCGGCACGGGGTCCCGCAGGTGGCAGCGGATTTCCGCGAACGAGGGGCCGCTCAGAAACTGCGCGAATGGACCCCTCGCGCGGGTTCAGCGGGTCGCGAGGGGACCCCTCACTCCGGGTCCGCGATCACGACGCGGTTCTCCTCGTACCCGTCGCTCCCGCCGATCCAGCGTCCGCCGCAGGTCACCAGGACGACCCGATGCGGGCCCGCCTGCCCGAAGAGATCGTCGGCACGGCTCGGCAGATCGTTCTTGTGCACGGTGACCAGCTGCGAAATCCGGTACCGGCTCGTCTTGCCCGCGCGGTCCACGATCGTCACCACGCCGCCGATGCGCTCGCTCCACAGTTCCGAGAACGGCCCGGTCGCGCCGCGCCAGTTCACGTGGCCCGCGAACACGCTCGCGCCGCTGACCGCTTCCAGATCCGCGCCCCACCAGGCCGCCTGGCCGATGTCCGACGGCACCGGAAGCGTGTTGCCCGGCCCGAGGTCCTGCCGCACCATCGCCGCAGTCCCGCCGCCGGGCAGCCGGATCGTGCCCGGTGCCTGAGGGCCCGGTTCCGGAGCTTGCCGATGCTCCGCGGGTGCCGCCGGCGGAGCGGCCGCCGAACTGCTGGGCGGCGGCGCCGCTGAACTGCTCGACGGCGGCGGCGCGGGAGCCAACTGCTGCGGGGAACCGGCCGGAACGGCGGCGGCGACCGGGGACGCGCTCCCGGCCACCACCGTCGTCGGCGGCGAACTGATCACGACTGTCGCGAGTTCCACTGCCAGCACGCTCGCCGCGCCGAGCACGAACCCGCCGACCAGCCGTCCTTTTCCGCTCATCTGCCCTTGCTGCTTTCGCTTACCGCCGCGCCGACCGCCGAGCGGCGAACCCGACCAGCCCCGAACCGACGAGCACCAGCGCGGCGAGACCCGCGATGCCGGCGGTGGAGAAGCTCGTCTCGACGGTGCCCTTGGCCATCGTCACCGGCAGGTCGCCGGCGGGAATCGCGTGCGGCACTTCGTTCGGCGTGTTGGCCACAGTCAGCGCAAGTGTGCCGCCCGGCGTCAGCGATCCGCACGCGGCGGGCGGATTGTTCGGGTCGAACGCGTTGGTGTAGCCCGGCGGCGCGTTCACCTCGACCACGCAGACCTCCTGCGGGGCCAGCAGATTCTCGACGGTCGCGGTGCCGTTCTCGCCGCTGGTGGTGACCACGGCGGGCTGTCCGTCGGGCCCGTTCAGCGGCTTGCCGTCCTGGCCGGTGGCCGCGGTCTTGCGGTCCTTGCCGGTGACCCGCAGCGTCGCGCCGCCGATGCCCTTGCCGGTCTTGGCGTCGGTCTTGGTGACCTGCACCTTGCCCGGCTTCGCCACCGCGACGACGCCTTGGGCGGTCAGTTGCTTCTCGCCGCCGGTGCCGACGACGCTCTGGATCCCGTCCTTGGTGTTGACCGGGTTCTGCACGGTCGGCTTGTCCGCGGGCGCGGACAACGAGGCGACGAGCTTCGGCTGGTCGCCGGTCGGCGTGACCTTCACCGTGACCGTGCCGTTCGCATCGGTCTTCAGCGTCGTGTCTTTCTGCGCGGCCTGCGGCGCGGAGTTGCCCGCCGAAGAATCGGACGCCTTCTCCGTGTCTGCCTGCTTGTCCGCTTGGCCGATGGTTCCGTCGGTGGCGGTCAGCTTCACCGGAACGTCCGGGATGCCCTTGCCCTTGGAGTTCTTCACCGTGACCGTCCAGGTCGCGGGCTGGCCGAGGTGCTGATCGCCCTTCGGCGCGGTGACCGACGCGGTCCACGGGCCGCGGTTCGCCTCGGCCTCGGCCTTCATCTTGCCGACGTCCTCTTTGGCCGTCGGAGGGAGAGCGGTCAGGTACTTCTGCTCGGGATAAGCGGCCTTGTCCGGGGGCGTGCCGAATTCCGTGTCGCCGGGCGTCCGCGACTTGGCGGTCCACGAGTGCAACAGGTGAGCCAGCGCGGCGGCCTCGTTGTCGTCAGAGGTGTTGCCGTAGCGCAGCAACAGATACGAGATGTTGCCCGCGACGTCGGGCTCCAGCTTTTCGCCCCACTTCGTCAGCAACTCATCGCCTGGCTGGTAAGCCTCGTCGCTGCCCGGCGCCTTCAAGTGGAACCGGACGCAGAACACGTTCTTGCCGCCGACCTTGTACGAGCCGAGCCAATCCTCGTAATCGGTACCGCCCTCGTTGTGGACGATCTTCAGGCCAGGGCCCTTGACCGGGTCCGCGGCAGCCGAGGCGATCCCCGGCGTGGTTACGGAGAGTGCGCCGAGCAGTGCGGTCGCGACCAGCCCGGTGGCCGCGCGCCAGCGAGCGCGCGGGCGTGAGATCCACCCCATGGTGTGTTGGCTCCTTCGACGTGCCTGCCGACGCCTGAACGGCGTCCTCGCAGTTCACCTGATCGAACAACTCCCCGACACGCGTTCGGTCACTTCCCGGACACGCGATGTGAAGGTTCGCGGGTCAGCGGGGGAGTTGTCTAGAGACCATCGGGTGACCTGCGGTGAACGGTCGTGACCTTCATCGCCTACGGTGGCCGTAACGGGGGTGGCCCCACCCGTGCGGGTGATGAGTAAAATCTGCTTTACCCGAACGGGAACCAGCGAGCCGCCGCGGTCGTTGAACCCGATGCAAGGTGCCATAAAGTCCAGGAGGACAGGTGCGTTCCAGCAGCAACCCGGCGTTCCGCAATCTCCCGCGCGGCGCGGCCGCGACCGGGCAGTACGGGCCGAACGTCGGCTTCGACCAGCCCTACGGCCAGCCGCAGGGCCAAGGCGGCGTCCCGGGTTACGGCCCTGGCCAGATGGGCACCGCCTCCGCCGACCGTCCGATGACGGTCGACGACGTCGTCATCAAGACCGGCATGTCGCTCGGCGTCGCGCTCGTCGTCGGCGTGCTCACCGCGATCTGGGCGCAGTCCCAGCTCGTGCGCGACTCCCTCGGCAGGCTTTCGCCGAGCGGCCCGCTCCTCGGCGCGCTGATCGGCGGGCTCGTGGTGGGCCTCGTCGTGTCGCTGGTGATCATCTTCAAGCAGAAGCCGAGCGGTCCGCTCACGCTCGTCTACTCCGGTGCCGAGGGCCTGTTCCTCGGTGCGCTCAGCGGGTTGTTCGAGGTGTTCCTGCCGGGCATCGCCCTGCAGGCGCTCATCGGCACCGCGGGCGTGTTCGTCGCGATGCTGGTCGTCTACAAGACCGGCGCGGTGAAGGTCACGCCGAAGCTGACCAAGTGGATCGTCGGCGCGGTCGCAGGCGTCGCCATCCTGATGCTGGTCAACCTGGTCACCGCGCTGTTCTTCGGCTTCAACCCGCTGCGCGACGGCAGCCCGCTCGCCATCGTCTTCAGTCTGGTGGTCATCGGCATCGCCGCGTTCAGCTTCCTGCTCGACTTCGACCAGGCCGACAAGATGATCCGCGCCGGCATGCCGTCGAAGTGGGCCTGGTACGCCGCGTTCGGCCTGATGACCACGCTGGTGTGGCTGTACCTCGAGATCCTGCGTTTGCTGTCTTACCTGCGCGACTAGCCGTCGCACAGGTTTCCCGGGAAGGGGCGCTCCGCGTTACGCGGAGCGCCTTTTCTGTTTTTCTGCCGGGAAGCTCTGCGCGCTCCCGAGGCCGTCGTGTTGGATGTGCCCGGTCGGAATCTTTCTTTCGGGTTTGCGAGGCATCACGTGAGCGTTCCCCCGCACGGGCACGGACCGCAGCAGGGCTACGGACAACAGGGTTACGGACAGCAGGGCCAGTCGCCGTTCCAGCAGCACTACGGTCCGGGCGGGATGCCGCCCCAGCAGAGCCCGAAGCGGAACTTCCCGACCAGGACCGTGGTGCTGGTCGCCGTAGCGGTGGTGATCGTCGCGGCGGGGGTCGTCATCGGCTTCCTCAAGTTCGGCAACTCGACCAGCAACACCCACGCCAGCGACTGCATGCACATCGAGAAGTCCGGCTCGACCACGACGACGAAAACCGTCGACTGCGCCGATCCCGGGGCGAACGTCAAGGTCGCGGTCGCGCGCGCCAACCGGAGCGGCACCTGCCCGCGCGGCGACTACTACCGCTACACCACCGGCGGCAAGAACCACCGCGTGCTCTGCCTCATCCCCAACGTGCAGCAAGGGGATTGCCTCGCCGGGCTCCAGACCGCCAGCACGACGTACCAGAAGGTGCCGTGCACCGATCCGCAGAAGAACGCGGAGATCGTCAAGCTCGTGCCTGGCGCGAAGGACCGGTCGGCGTGCGAGGGCAGCGGTTCGACCACCGTCCGCTGGTACTCCGACCCGGAGGAAGCCATCTGCATCAAGAGCTGACGGGCGGTACAAAGGGGCCGTCCGGACGCCCGGTTTCGGCCGTTCGTCGCACTCCGTGAGACAGGCTGCGTCCGGGGCTCACCGGGACCTAACGTGGATCGCCGCCCGCCGCCGGGCGGGCCCCGTTCATCCCCGACCCCCTCAGGAGACGTGGTGGCGACCACCGATTCCCCTGTCGACGAGCGAAAACTTCTCGACTTCCCCACCTCGTGCGCGGCTCCGGCGCCTAAACCGGAGGAGCCGGTCAAGGTCGTCCCGCTGGCGGTCGCTGCGGTGCTCGCGGTCGGGTTGACCGCCTACGTCTGGGCCGCGCACGGCGCGAAGTTCGGGGTCCTGCTCGTGCTGGGGCTGGCGCTTGGCCTCGCGCTTTTCCACTCCCGCTTCGGGTTCACGTCCGCGTGGCGGCAGCTGATCGCCGTCGGCAACGGCCAGGGCCTCCGCGCGCACACCCTCCTGCTCGGCACCGCCGCGACGCTCATCGCTCTCATCTGCGGCACCGGCGCGGGTCTCTTCGGCAGCAAACCAGTGCCGGTGACGAACGTCGGGCCGATCGGGCTCGCGTTGTTCGTCGGGGCCACGTTGTTCGCGATCGGCATGCAACTCGGCGGCGCGTGCGCGTCCGGGACGCTGTTCGCGGTCGGCGCCGGGCAGTCGACGATCGTGCTGACCCTCGGCGGTTTCATCACCGGTTCGGTCCTCTACACCTGGGGCTATCCGCTGTTCACCGGCTGGCCGCAGGTTTCCGGATTCCTGCTGTCGGACCACGTCGGCTGGTTCGGTTCGTGGGCGATCACGATCGCGGTGCTCGCCGCGATCGTCCTCGTGACCCGGGTGGTGCAGAAGCGCCGCGTGCCGCCGCCGGTCGACACCGTGCCGACCGCGCGCGGGTTCGCCCGGATCTTCCGCGGCTCCTGGCCGATCCTCGCCGGCGCGGTCGTGCTCGGCGTGCTGGCCGGCGCGGTGTACCTGGTTTCCGGCGGCATCTGGGGCGTCACGAGCGCGTTCAGCCTGTGGGGCGCGAAAATTCTCCAGGTGTTCGGACTGCACCCGGAGCAGTGGGAGTTCTGGCAGCTGAAGGCGAACGCGACGTCTCTGTCCAAGCCGATCTGGCAGGACAAGACGAGCCTCACCGACATCGGCATCATGATCGGCGCGTTCGTCGCCGCCGCGGCCGCGGGCGCGTGGAAGATCCACAGCTCGATCCCGTGGCGCACCGCGGTCGCCGCGATCCTCGGCGGAATCCTCATGGGCATCGGCGCGCGACTGGCGAACGGCTGCAATATCGGCGCGTACCTCGGCGGAATCTCCGTCGGCAGCCTGCACGGCTGGCTGTGGGGCGCGTTCGCGCTTTTCGGCACCTGGATCGGGCTGAAACTGCGGCCGTTATTCGGTTTGGGCAACCCTGTGCGCACGGACAGTATCTGCTGAGCCGATCGGGGACTTTTCGCAGGTCATCGTGACTGCGCGAAAAGTCCCCACGCATTTCGCCCGGCAGCGAAAAAGACTGCGTGGCCGCTTGCCGCTCGGCTAGTCTGGAGCGCGCGCAAGGGGGAACCGCCGTCGTATTGTCGCGTCGCGGGCTTGCGCATCACCACTAACAGATGGGGTTCCGCATGTCCGCACCCGCGACTCCGGCCGCGCCGGATGCCGGTGACAAACTCGACCGGGGAGTGCTGAAGGTCGCTTCCGTGGTGGTGCTCGGCGCCATCATGGCGATCCTCGACACCACCGTGGTCAACGTCGCGCTCCAGAAGCTCACCATCCAGTTCGCCACGTCCTTCGACACGATCCAGTGGGTCGCCACCGGCTACATGCTGGCCCTGGCGACGGTCATCCCGGTCACCGGATGGGCGTCCGACCGGTTCGGCACGAAGCGGCTGTACCTGCTCGCGATCGGCACCTTCCTGATCGGCTCGATGCTGGCCGGGCTCGCCTGGAACGTCGAATCGCTGATCGCGTTCCGCGTCGTGCAGGGCCTCGGCGGCGGCATGCTGATGCCCGCGGGCATGACGATCCTGACCCGCGCGGCCGGTCCGCAGCGGATCGGCCGGGTCATGGCCGTGCTGGGCGTGCCGATGCTGCTCGGCCCGATCTGCGGCCCGATTCTCGGCGGCTGGCTGGTCGACTCGGTGAGCTGGCGCTGGATCTTCTACATCAACGTCCCGATCGGACTGATCGCCTTCGTGCTCGCGCTGCGGCTGCTGCCGAAGGACAACCCGGAGCCGGGCAACCGGTTCGACTTCCTCGGCATGCTGATGGTGTCGCCGGGCCTGGCCGCGCTGATCTTCGGTGTTTCGCGGATTCCGTCCACCGGCACCGTCGGCGCGCTCGAGGTGTGGCTGCCCGCGCTGGCCGGGATCGTGCTGCTGGTCGCGTTCGTGCTGCGGGCGCGGACCATGGAGCATCCGCTGATCGACCTGAAGCTGTTCCGCAACCGGTCGTTCTCGGTCGCGATGATCACGATGGCGGTGTTCTGCGTCGGGTTCTTCGGCGCGATGCTGTTGCTGCCCACGTATTTCGTGCTGGTGCGCGGGGAGAGCGCGCTGCACGCGGGTCTTCTGCTGGCCCCGCAGGGCCTTGGCGCGATGCTGGCGATGCCGATCACCGGACGGCTGGCGGACAAGATCGCCCCGCGCCGGATCGTGGTGCCCGGCCTGGTCTTCATCGCACTGGGCATGGTGGTGTTCACACAGGTCACCGCGACCACCCCGTACTGGCAGCTGCTGGCCGCGCTGTTCGTGATGGGCATCGGCATGGGCTGCACGATGATGCCGATCACCTCGGCCGCGCTGCAGACGTTGCAGTCCAAGGACATGGCGAAGGCCTCGACCGCGACGAACATCCTGCAGCAGACCGCGGGCGCGATCGGGTCCGCGGTGATGTCGATCATCCTGGCGGCGCTGCTCGCCGGGAAGTTCGGCGTGCCGACGAGCCAGGGCCAGCTGGTCGCCACCGCGGCGACGATGAACCCGGCCACGCACGACGCCGCGGCCGGCCTCGCGGGCGAGTCGTTCGCGACGACGTTCCTGTGGGGCACGATCCTGCTGGCGCTGTGCCTGGTGCCCGCGTTCTTCCTGCCGAAGAAGCGCGTGGTGCCCGAGGCGACGGGCTCCGACGACGTCGCTCCGCCGGTGCTGATGCACTGACCCGCACATCGAAAAGGGCCGTCCGCGAACCCCCGCGGACGGCCCCTTTTGCGTCGCTCAGGCGGAAATGCGCCCCCGAGGTACGTGAGGGGAACCCTGAGGGAATCTGATTCCCTCAGGGTTCCCCTCACGGACTTTTCCCGGGAGCTGAGGCAGGTTGGCCCGCGGATTCAGGAAAGCCGCTCCAGCACCATCGCCATGCCCTGCCCGCCGCCGACGCACATCGTCTCGAGGCCGAACTGCTTGTCGTGGTGCTGCAGGGAGTTGATCAGCGTCGAGGTGATCCGCGCGCCGGTCATGCCGAACGGGTGGCCGACCGCGATCGCGCCGCCGTTGACGTTCAGCCGGTCGAGGTCGATGCCAAGGTCGCGGTAGGACGGGATGACCTGCGCGGCGAACGCCTCGTTGATCTCGACCAGGTCGATGTCCGAAATGGACAGACCGGCGCGGGACAGCGCCTGCTTCGACGCCTCGACCGGGCCGTAGCCCATGATCTCCGGCGACAGGCCGGTGACGCCGGTGGACACGACGCGCGCCAGCGGCGTCAGGCCCAGTTCGCGCGCCTTCGTGTCGGACATGATCACGACAGCCGCCGCGCCGTCGTTGAGCGGGCAGCAGTTGCCCGCGGTGATCCGGCCGTCGGGGCGGAAGACCGGCTTCAGCCCGGACACGCCCTCGAGCGTGACGCCCGCGCGCGGCCCGTCGTCCTTCGACACGACCGTGCCGTCCGGCAGCGTGACCGGCGTGATGTCCTTGGCCCAGAAGCCGTCCGCGATGGCCTTCTCGGCGAGGTTCTGCGACCGCACGCCGAACTCGTCCATCTCCTCGCGGGTGACGCCCTTGAGCCGCGCGAGGTTCTCCGCGGTCTGGCCCATCGCGATGTAGACGTCGGGAAGCTGGCCGTTCTCGCGCGGGTCCTGCCAGCTGTCCGCGCCGGACTCGGCGGTGGCCTTGGTGCGCGCCTCGGCGTCGGCGAACAGCGGGTTGTGCGTGTCCGGCCAGGAGTCGGAGCTGCCCTTCGCGAACCGCGACACGGCCTCGACGCCCGCCGAGATGAAGACGTCGCCCTCGCCTGCCTTGATCGCGTGCAGCGCCATCCGGGTGGTCTGCAAGCTGGAGGAGCAGTACCGGGTGATGGTGCAGCCAGGCAGGTGGTCGTAGCCGAGTTCGACGGCCACCGCGCGGCCCATGTTGAAGCCGGACTCGCCGCCGGGCAGGCCGCAGCCGAGCATCAGGTCGTCGATGTCGGCGGGGTCGAGCTGGGGCACCTTGTCCAGCGCCGCGCGCACCATCTGCACGGCAAGGTCGTCGGGGCGCATCCCCACCAGCGAGCCCTTCCCGGCGCGGCCGATCGGGGAACGGGCGGTGGAGACGATGACGGCTTCGGGCATGACTGACACATCCTCGGGTCGGCGGCACTAAGCGGTTGCTCACCATCTTGCCGCGTCCGGCGTCCGTCCGAAAGCCGAAGGCGACATGCACCACCTTGCTCCCGTGGGAGGATTTCCGCCGTGACCGAGCGCAACCGGGTGTTGTCCACCCGCACGATCGCGTGGTGGGGGACGGGCATCGTGCTGCTCGCGGCCGTCGCGGCGGCGTTGCTGCTGTGGCTGCTCGGCGGCGGCACCCCGGCCGATTCGTCGCGGCTCGACGCGCTGCGCACGGCCTCGAGCATCGTCGTCGGGACCGGCGGCGCGGCCGCGCTCCTGCTCGCCGCGCGGCGGCAGCGGTCCGCGGAACTGGACCTGGAACAGAAGGACCACGACGCGACCGAGCGCCGGATCACCGACATGTACGGCAAGGCCGCCGACCAGCTCGGCAGCGACAAGGCCCCGGTCCGGCTGGCCGGGCTGTACGCGCTCGAACGGCTCGCGCAAAGCCACGCTGACCAGCGGCAGACCATCGTCAACGTGCTCTGCGCGTACCTGCGGATGCCGTTGGACGGCACGGACGAAGAGGTGCAGGTCCGCAAGGCCGCGCAGCGGATCCTGATGCTGCACCTGCGTCCGGGCGGCGGCGAGGAGCCGAACGGGTCGTACTGGCCGGACATCGACCTCGACTTCTCCGGGGCCAGGCTCGTCGCGCTGACCCTCACGCACTGCAGAATCCGTTCCATCGTGTGCTACCAGACCAAATTCGAGGAATTCGCGACCTTCCGCGGCACCGAATTCCGCAGCAAAGCCGATTTCCATGAAGCGGTGTTCCGCGAACGCGCGGACTTCCGCGGCACCGTCCTCGGCGGCGGAGACGACGTATTCCGCGGCGCGAAGTTCGAGAAGCACGCGGAATTCGGGACGTACTCGGAAGCCGGGCTGGCCGGCGCGCTCGCGAAGCCCGGCTACAAACGGACCTGGCCGCCCGGCTGGACCGAAGAACGCGGCGACGACGGCTGGCTCCGGCTGGTTCCATCGGGTGTTTCGAAATAACCGCGGAACCACTAGGATTCGTGAAGAGTCAACAAGAAGAAGAGGATCCCTGATTAGGAGGTGAACCGGTCATGATGGCCCTCAAGCGTTACTGCGCGGCATTGCGGGCCGGGACGGATCTCCGGGACGGGATCACGGATCGGCGTGCGGCGGCCCTCGGGCCCGCCCCGGTGTCGACGCGCGGCTTGGTGGCTGCCTGAGGTCCGCGCCGGGGAGGTCCGACCTCGCCTGGCGCCGCCCGTGGCCCCGACGCGCACCCGGAGACCGCCCGCCGATCCCGCGCTGGCCGGTCCGGGGCCCGGCTGTTTAGGCTGGTCGCCGTGGAGTACGCAGAACACATCGTGGACCTCGTGGGCAACACCCCGCTGGTCAAGCTGAATTCGCTTACGCGGGGGCTCAAGCCGCTCGTGCTCGCCAAGGTCGAGTACGTCAACCCGGGCGGCAGCGTGAAGGACCGGATCGCGCTGCGGATGATCGAGGCCGCCGAGGCCTCCGGAGAACTGCGCCCAGGCGGCACGATCGTGGAGCCCACCTCGGGCAACACCGGGGTCGGGCTGGCCATGGTCGCCCAGCGCAAGGGCTACCAGTGCGTGTTCGTCTGCCCGGACAAGGTGAGCGAGGACAAGCGCAACGTGCTGCGCGCGTACGGCGCGCGCGTCGTCGTGTGCCCCACCGCGGTCGCGCCCGAGCACCCCGACTCGTACTACAACGTGTCCGACCGGCTCGTGCGCGAGATCGAGGGCGCCTGGAAGCCCAACCAGTACGCCAACCCGGAGAACCCGGCCAGCCACTACCACTCCACCGGCCCGGAGCTCTGGAGGCAGACCGACGGCAAGATCACCCACTTCGTCGCGGGCGTCGGCACCGGCGGCACGATCTCCGGCACCGGCAAGTACCTGAAGGAGGTCAGCGACGGCCGCGTCCAGGTCGTCGGGGCTGATCCCGAGGGCTCGGTGTACTCCGGCGGCACCGGACGGCCGTACCTGGTCGAGGGCGTCGGCGAGGACTTCTGGCCGGAGACCTACGACCGGAACGTCGCCGACCAGATCATCCCGATCAGCGACGCGCACTCGTTCGAGATCACGCGCCGGCTCGCTACCGAGGAAGGCCTGCTCGTCGGCGGTTCGTGCGGGATGGCCGTGGCCGCCGCGCTGAAGCTGGCCGAGGGGCTGACCGAGGACGACGTGGTGGTCGTGCTGCTGCCCGACGGCGGCCGCGGCTACCTCACCAAGGTGTTCAACGACGCCTGGATGTCGTCCTACGGCTTCCTGCCGCCGGATTCCTCCGGCGCGACCGTCGGCGACGTGCTCACCCGCAAGTCCGGCGCGCTGCCCAGCCTCGTGCACTCGCACCCGAACGAGACGGTCGCCGAAGCGGTCGCCATCCTGGCGGAATTCGGCGTGAGCCAGATGCCCGTGGTCAGCGCCGAACCGCCGGTGATGGCCGCCGAGGTGGTCGGCGCGGTCAACGAGCGAGACCTGCTCGACGCGCTGTTCACCGGCAAGGCCCACATGGCCGACCGGCTGGAGACGCACATGTCGCCGCCGCTGCCCACGATCGGGGCGGGCGAGCAGGTGAGCGCCGCGATGAAGGCGCTCGAAGGGGCCGACGGCGCGCTGGTGCTGATCGACGGCAAGCCGGCGGGCGTCGTCACCAGGCACGATCTGCTCGCGTTCCTCGCGGGCAGATAGGCACAAGCTCACCGACGCCGGCCGGGGCGTCTGCGCGCGTCCTGGCCGGGCATCCGATAGCGTTACGGCCGAATAGAACTTTTTCGCGTCCTCGTCAAGGGGGTTCAAGACCCACATGAGTGCTCCGCAGCCACCGAACCAGCCCTGGGACGGCGGCCAGCAGCCGCCGCAGGGCCCGTCGAGTGGTCCTACACCGCAGCAGGACAGTCCCTTCGGCGCGTCGGAGCCGACCCAGGTGGTCCAGCCGGGCCAGCCGCAGCAGCCCGCCCAGGGCGGCGGCACCTTCGGCGACACCCCGGAACCGACGCAGGTCGTGCAGCCGGGACAGCCGGCTGACTCGAACGCCACGCAGGTGGTCAACCCCGTGAGCGCCGAGGGCAACGCCGAGTCGACGCAGCTGGTCCCGCCGAGCCAGCAGCCGCAGAACATCCCGTACGCCCCGCCGCCGAGCGCGGCGGACAACCCGGCCGCGGTCGCCGGGTTCGGCGCCCCGCAGGGCTTCGGCCAGCCGGGTCAGCCCGGGCACCCGGGACAGCCGGGTCAGCCGGGACAACCTGGTCAGCCGCCGCAGGGCTTCGGCCAGCCGGGCGGGTTCGACCAGGGCGGCTTCGGCGCCCCGCCGCAGGGTGCGTTCGGCCAGCCCGGGCAGCCGGGTCAGCCGGGCTTCGGCCAGCCCGCCCCGTTCGGCGCGTCCGCCGCGCCGTCGGCGGGCGGCGGCAACGCGCTGTACGGCTACATCGCCGGCGGCGTCACCGCGGTGCTCGGCCTGATCGCGCTGATCGTGTCGTTCAGCTACATGAGCGACACCAGCGACTACTCGAAGCTGTACGAGAGCTCGAGCCGGTACCAGAAGCTGTTCGACGAGGCCGGTCTCGCCTCACCGGGCACGCTGCTGTTCTACGTGATCATGATCCTGGTCGGCGCGGTGATCGCGCTGGCTGGCGGCGTCGCGCTGGCTCTCGCCTCGCGTGCGGCCGTGATGCGCAAGCTCGCCCCGATCGGAGTGCTCGTCGGCGGCGTGCTGTTGCTGCTGTTCTCGATCCTGGCGAAGTCCGGGACCTCGGTCAGCAGCTCCTTCGCCGACAAGTACGGCGGCGCGAGCTCCAGCGCCACGAGCGGCGGCGGCATGCTGACGCTGATCCTGGGCATCATCATCCTGATCATCGGCGTGGTCGCGATCATCCCGGCGACCTCGCAGTACGTCGGCCTCGGTTCGTCCTCGGGCGGCCAGGGCGGTCCTGGCGGACCGCAGCAGCCGGGCGGTTTCGGCGGCGGCGCTCCGCAGGGCTTCGGCCAGCCGCAGTCCGGCGGTTTCCCGCCGCCTGGTGGTCCGAACCCGAACAGCGGGGGCTTCCCGCAGCCGGGCGGTCCGAACCCGGGCAGCGGCGCGAACCCGCAGCCGGGCTTCGGGCAGCAGCCGCCTCCCGGTTACGGTCAGCCGGGCCAGCAGCCGGGCTACGGCCAGCCGCCGCAGCAGCCGGGCGGTTTCGGCCAGCCGGGCCAGTACCCGCCGCCGGGCGGGCAGCAGCCCCCTCCGGGCTACGGCCAGCCGGGCCAGCAGCCGCCGCAGCAGTGGTGACTCGCTGAATCTCCGCGAAGGGCGCCTCCGTCTCCCGACGGCGGCGCCCTTCGTCGTTCCCAGTCCGTTTTTCGCGGGGTTCGCGCGGAGCTGGTGGCCTTTTCCCGGCGATTCCGGCAGCCGGGGGAATTGCGGCGCACATGCGCTCGCGCCGGTCCCCAACGGTGCGTTTCCGGGCTAGGGTGGGCGCCGTCCGAATCGCCTTCCCAGCCCGAGGGGGACCTGCCGTGAGCGGCCTGCACGCACTTCCGGCACGGCAGCGGGAACGGGAATCCTCCCTCGCGGAACCGGTTCCGCGCCGCCCGAAGGGGAGCACCGCGATCGCGGCCGGGCTGTTCGGTCTCGTCGCCGCCGCGACGGCAGGCTATCTCCCGGCAAGACTGTTCCTCGACATTCCGTCCGGATTCAGCCTCGGCGATCTCTCGCCGCTGACCCTCGCCGATCTCGGCGCGTATCTCGCCGCTTCGCTGGTCTTGCTGATCGGCGCGATCGCGACCTTTTTCCGCGCGACAGCCGGTGCGGTGCTGCTGATCGCGGGCGCGTTGCTCGCACTCGGCGCGCTGCTGCTGGAACCCGCGCTGAGCGGTTCCCCGGGGTACGCCCAGTACTTCCGGACCCTGCTGCGGTTCGAGAATTTCGCCGCGCTGGACCGCGTCACGCTGGCGGCGGCGGTGCTGCTGGTGCTCGTGCTGGCCGGACTGCCGCGGACCTTCGGCTACCTGCGCTACCGCGCACCCGTGGTGCCTGCTTCGTCACCCTCGCGACAGTGGTAAATCCTCCCCGAAAACGGGACGGAGCTGGCACGATACAAGCACTCCGCCCGCCGCCCGGCGGGACCAGATGCACCGAGGACTCCCCGTGACCTACCCCCAGAACCCGCAGGGCCAGCCGCAGAACCCGCAGAGCGGCCCGTTCCCCGGTCAGCCGTACCCGGCGAGCCAGCCGACGCCGGCCCAGCCGTACCCGGGCGCCCCGCAGCAGCCGTTCGCCCCGCCCGCCGCGGGTCAGCCGTATCCGGGGTACCCGGGCGGACCTGGCGTCTACCAGCAGAAGCCGAACGGCGCGACCGCGATCATCGCCGGGATCCTCGCGATCATCGGCGGCATTTTCGCGATCATCTCGATCATCCTCGCCGTGGTGGCGCTGTCTGCCATCCACATCACGCTGTGGCAGCTGTACGCGTCGATCGTGGTGAACGCGGTGCTCGTCGGCCTGCTGTTCTTCGGCGGCATCGGCCTGTTCCTGCACAAGCCGGCCGCCCGGCTGTGCACGATCATCGGCTGCGGGCTGGTGATCGCGTACACGATCTTGAGCGTCGTTCTCGCCGGCGTCGCGACCGCTGGATACAAGGGCAGCGCCCAGGTGCTGGGCGCGGGCATCGGCGGCGCCCTGATCGGGCTGATCCCGCCGGTCGCGACCCTGGTGCTGGCGATCGTGAAGCCGACCGCGGAATGGGTCAACTACCGCCCGGACGCACCGGCCCAGGGCGGTTACCCGGCTCCGCAGGGCTGGTGAACGCGGGGCTGCCGGTGCGGGTTTGTACCGGCAGCCTCTCCCGCATGGTGAGTTGCCTCCCAGCTGATGGGATTGTCGGGGGTGCCCCGTACCCTGGGAACCATGGCCGACGACTACTCCGTCCTGGGTTTTGAAACACGCGCGATCCACGCCGGGCAGCAGCCCGATCCCCGCACGGGTGCCGTCATCGTGCCGATTTACCAAACGTCCACGTACGCGCAGGACGGCGTGGGCGGCACCCGCGAGGGCGGCTACGAGTACTCGCGCACCGCGAACCCCACGCGGACCGCGCTGGAGGAAGCCCTCGCCTCGCTCGAGGGCGCCCGGCACACGCTGGCATTCGCGTCCGGAATGGCCGCGTCCGACGCGGTGCTGCGCACGGTCCTGCGCCCCGGCGACCACCTGGTCCTGGGCAACGACGCGTACGGCGGCACGTTCCGGCTGATCGACAAGGTGCTCAGCCTGTGGGGCGTCGAGCACACGGTCGCCGACCTCAGCCGCATCGACGAGGTACGGGCCGCGATGCGCCCGGAAACCAAGCTGATCTGGTGCGAGTCGCCGACCAACCCGCTGCTGGGCGTCGCCGACATCGCCGCACTGGCCGGCGCGGCGCACGACGCGGGCGCGCGCCTGGTCGTGGACAACACCTTCGCCACGCCGTACCTGCAGACCCCGCTGGCCCTAGGCGCGGACATCGTGGTGCACTCCACCACCAAATACCTCGGCGGCCACTCCGACGTAGTCGGCGGCGCGGTCGTCACGAACGAGGACGAACTGCGCGAGCAACTCTTCTACCTGCGCAACGCCGCGGGCGCCGTCCCCGGCCCGTTCGACGCGTGGCTCACCCTGCGCGGTCTCAAGACGCTGGCCCTGCGGATGGAACGGCACAGCGACAACGCCGACCTGGTTGCCCGCACGCTGGCGAAGCACCCGAAGGTCACCAAGGTCTACTACCCCGGCCTGCCGGAACACCCCGGCCACGAGGTCGCCGCGAAGCAAATGCGCCGCTTCGGAGGAATGGTGTCGTTCCGCGTGGCGGGCGGCGAGGCAGCGGCGCTGGAAGTCGCGTCGCGCACGAAGCTGTTCGTGCTCGCGGAGTCACTCGGCGGCATCGAGAGCCTGATTGAACACCCGGGCAAGATGACGCACGCCTCGACGGCAGGCTCGACGCTGGAAGTCCCAGAAGACCTGATCCGGCTGTCGGTGGGCATCGAGGACGGACGCGACCTGGTGGCGGACCTTACGCAGGCGCTGGGCTGATCTCGGCTTGACGGGGCACCTCGACGGGGCACTGGGTTTCCGGTGCCCCGTTCTTGGCTGTGCCCCGAGCCGAGTCCGGCCTCCGAGCTGAATCGGTGGGTCGTCGTGACCGGCTTGCCTCGGAGCGCGAATCTGTGATGAGACGGGCGCTGAGGCGATTGCGTTTCGCGTGATCCCCGGCTGGCCGGTGCATCTAATCCCGCATAATCTGCCACCCGGCGAACACCCGTCTCGGCTGGCGAGCCCGGGGAAACTATCGCCGCTCGGCGAACCGCGTCCCCGTCTCGCCTGGCGAACCCGGGGAAACATTGCCGCTCGGCGAGCCACGTTCCCGTCTCGGCTGGCGAACCCAGAGAAACCCGTGCCACCCCAACCCGAGCGGCTCAACTCAGCTGGAGTTCGGCCGAGCCAGGTGGTCAGGGCTTGCCCGGCGGCACAGGTCTGACCTCTGCCATCGCTGAAACTGCCAGGGTGAGAGCCAGTTCAGAGCCAAGGGGGCGGCCGTCTTCGTCGAAGTCGCCTGCTGCGTGGCCCTGGGCTGCCTCGCTTGGCTTGGTTAAGCCGCGTCGAATCACGCATAATCCGCCACTCCGGCGGACCATTCCCAGCCTCGCCAGCCTCGCCAAACCCATGCCGCCCAAGCTCAGGCCCGGCCTCAGCCCAGCCGCAGCCCGGCCGCAACCCAGTCGGTCAGGGCTTGCTGTTCTCCGGCAGCGCATTGGCCTGCCGGGTCCCGGTCGTGGCCGGGAGGTCGGTGCCGTTGACGCAGCCGCCGACCAGTTCGACGTGGTTGTCGTGCCGGATGTACTGGGCGGGGCCCCCGCAGCCGGCCGCTTCGACGGTCGCGAAGGCGGCTCCGGTGAGGGCCACGGCGGACAGGATGCCCGCGGCGAGCGGCAGCAGACCGGTGCGGGACTTGGCCCGGGAGGTGGTCCCGTGCTGCGCGCGTGCCATGGTCGCACTCCCTGATCATGTGTGGCTGCCGTAATCAGGGTACCGGTCCGGCGGGCGGCGCACCCCGGCCGTCCGTCGGTGGCATCATCGGCGCCATGGAACTGGTCAGCGTCGAGCGCATCCAGGAAGCTCGCAAGCTTCTCGAGGGCATCACCCGCGTCACGCCGATGGAGCACGCCCGCGACCTGCGCCGGCTGCACGGCGGCCCGGTGTATCTCAAGTGCGAGAACCTGCAGCGCACCGGTTCCTTCAAGATCCGCGGCGCCTACACCCGCATTCACGGCCTGACCGCCGAGGAACGTGCGCGCGGCGTCGTCGCGGCCAGTGCCGGCAACCACGCGCAGGGGGTCGCGCTGGCCTCTTCGCTGCTCGGCATTTCCTCGACCGTCTTCATGCCGCTGCGCGCTCCGCTCCCGAAACTCGCCGCGACCCGCGGTTACGGTGCGGAGGTCCACCTTCACGGCGCGGTCGTCGACGAAACCCTCGCCGAAGCCATCGCGTTCTCGGAACGCACCGGTGCGGTCTTCATCCATCCGTTCGACCACGCCGACGTCATCGCCGGCCAGGGCACCGTCGGACTGGAGATCCTCGAGCAGGTCCCGGGCGCGAAAACGATCCTCGTCCCGACCGGCGGCGGCGGGCTGGTCGGCGGGGTCGCGGCGGCGGTCAAGGCGCTGCATCCGGAGATCCGGGTGATCGGCGTGCAGGCCGAGGACGCCGCGGCGTATCCGTCCTCGCTGACGGCGGGCGCGCCGGTCCGGCTGCGCGAGGTGCACACGATGGCGGACGGGATCGCGGTCGGCGAGCCGGGCAAGGTCAGCTACGCGCACGTCGAGTCTTTGGTCGACGACGTCGTGACGGTCAGCGAGGAATCCTTGTCCCGCGCGGTACTGCTGTGCCTGGAGCGGCGGAAACTCGTCGTGGAACCGGCCGGCGCCGCTTCGATGGCCGCGCTTCTGCAGCATCCCGGCGCTTTTGAGCCGCCGGTGGTGGCGATCCTCTCCGGCGGCAACGTGGATCCCGTGCTGCTGCAGCAGATCATCCAGCACGGCATGACCGCGGGCGGGCGCTACCTGAAGCTGCACCTGCGCGTTCCGGACCGGCCGGGCTCGCTGGTTTCCGTGCTGTCCTGCGTGAAGGACCTCGGCGCGAACGTCCTCGACGTCGAGCACTCCCGCATCTCCGGCAGCCTTGCCCTCGGCGAGGTCGACGTCGCCCTCGCCCTCGAAACCCGCGGCCCGGAACACTGCAAGGACGTCGAGGCCGCCCTCGCCGACGCGGGGTTCACGATCGTCAGCTGAACAGTCTACTGTGGACTTTCCGGCAGCCGGGCGCTGAACCACAGCGGGAGATAATCCTCTTCACGCGGGTAAAGTTCCTGGTCCAGTGCGTAATCCTCGGGCCGGGGCGGCGTGTGGAAGGCCGGTTCGTCGTCCTCGTCGAAGCTGGCCAGGTAGTTCGACGGCGGGTCGATGACCAGCGAGAGCGTGTACCAGGTGCCCCGTCCTTGGACGTACTTCGCGCGCCGCAGTTCAGCCAACGGCTTCGACAGTTCTCGCGCGACGGGAACCTGTTGCGTGCTCCCGTCTGCCATCCGCGCGCCGCAGGCGAGGTTCGCGTGCCTGCCCAGCGTCATGAAGTCGAAGACGATCTGCTGCCATCCCTGCGGAGCCGCGGCGACGAGGGCCGTCGAGATCTCGCCCAGCAACTGCTCTGGATCCCTCGGAGCCGGTTCGCTGGGACGGCTTTCCTCGGCGGGCATGGTGGTCAGCGCCGCGAGCATCCGTTCCTGCGTCGCTTCGTCCACCTCCGGCGCGGCGTATCCGGCGGCCCGGATGTGCCCGAGCAGCTCCGGATCCGGCGAAATCCCGTGCTCGCGCAGGTAATAGGCGACTGCTCCGGGCCACACCCAGCTGCCGTCGGTCCGGAAGTTCAGCGGAACAGCGTCCGTGCGCGACCGATCGAAGGCATCGGTGTCCTTGCTGCGCGACGCCAGGATGACCGGCGCGCTGTCGAGATAAGTGAGAACGCGCTCGCGCTCCTCCGCGGACAGCGCTTCCCGCTCGACGACCGGATTCCCCGCCTCGTCGAGCCCGTCGTAGACCCGGGGCGTACGCAGCGCGATTGCCGGACTCGTTGAATCCTCTTCGGACGCAACGGTTTCAGCCTCGGTCGGCTGTGCTTCCGCAGCAGCCGTAGCCGCCGCCGCGACCTCGCTCGGCTCGGACTGCGCCTCGTCACCAGCCGACGCCGAGGCAGCCTGCTCCAGGTCGGGCAGTGGCGGCGGAGTGGCAGGCACCGGCGGCGGCGAGGTGGGTTCGTCCACGGGGAGCGCGGGAACCGGTTGCTCAGTGGCCTGCGCTGGAGGAGCGGCAGGCGGATTCTCGGTGCCCGGCAGCGGCGGAGGCGAGGTGGGCTCGTCCACGGGAAGTGCGGGAATCGGTTGTTCAGTGGCCTGTGCGGGAGGAGCGGCGGGTGGGTTTTCGGCACCCGGCAGCGGCGGAGGCGAGGTGGGTTCGTCCACGGGGAGTGCGGGAATCGGTTGCTCAGCGGCCTGCGCCGGAGGAGTAGCAGGCGGATTCTCGGCACCCGGCAACGGCGGCGGCACCGCGGGACCCGCGCCGGGGACGGACGGCGGAACCGGCTGTCCGGGAGCAGCGCTGGGCGGAGTCGCGCCAGCTCGCTGTCGCAACCACGGCGGCACGAAGCGGTCCTCGCGCGGGAAAAACCGCAGCTCGTCCTGGAAGCCGATCGGCGGAGGAAGCTGCCGCCAGCGCGGTTCGACGTCCGGCTGGTAGTCCGTGAACGGCGGCTGCTGCGGCGAAAACACCAAGGTCGCGGTCAGCCATGTGCCGCGGCCCGGCTGGTACATCCCGGTGCGCAGCACGCCGAACAGGCGCGGCAGCTCCGGATGCGGCTGGACCGGGTAGGTCCGGTTGTCCGGGGCGAGCGCGGCGACGTCGACTTCGACGTGCCGTCCCGCGGCGCGGCAGACGACCTGCAACTGTTGCCAGCCCACGGGCAGCGCGGACGCGGCCGCCTGGCCGATTTGCTGGACGAGCTCCTGCTGCTGGGCAGCGGTGAGCGGCACCGGTGGCCGGGTCATGGGTTCAGCGGCTCCTCACCGGGCGAACGCTTCATTTCGATCAACCGTTCCGCGACGGGCGAAGGCCCGCGAGCAGGGTGGCCGGCGTGTAACCGGACTGCACGTCGAAGGTCATCCCGACCGAACGGGCGAGCACCGCGACCGCCAGCGGGGCCAGGGCAAGGAAGCCGTCCGGATCGGTGGCGCGGTCCTCGGCGGTCCAGTACTCGCGATGCCGCTCCAGCGCGGAGACGAACGCCTCGGCGAACTTCTTCGAGTCCCGGCGCAGCACGTAGTAGAACATCCGGATCGGCGGGTACACGAGCTGCAGCATTACCTCGGCAGGCGTGAACCGCGCGGTGTCCGGGTCGGTGCCGTCCATCGCGGGCAGGAACATCTCCGGAGTGACCTCGCGGTGTGCGAGGAACGTCTGCAGCGTCTCGACCCACGGGTACAGGTATGCGTCGTACTCGATGCCCGACGCGCGCAGCACGTCCAGCGGTACCGCGGCCAGCTGCTGGATCAGCACGTCATCGCGCTGAATCACGGCGAGCCAAGCCGCGGTGAGCCAAGCCGCCGGGCCGGTGTGCGACGTGGGGCCGGTGGCGGCGAAGCGCCGCGGCCTGCCGATTACTGCCTCGACCTCTTGCCCCTCTGGCGCGCACGCCGCGGTGAACGCAGCGGCTGCGCCCTGAGCGGCGAGCTCGAGATCGCCCCAGGTGTCCGGGTCCTCGGCGTCCGGGTCGACGACGCTGCGGTACTGCCCGAGCATCAGTTCCCGGCGCACGATGTTCGCCAGCACGCCGGTGTCCTGCGCGAGGTAGTCGAAGTAGAAGGCCACCTGCGGCGACAGCTTCTCGACCTGCTTCCACGCGACGTCGACGCCGACGGAATGCCGGGCAACGGCAGTCCCGCCCTGGTCCGCGAGCGGCACGGTCATCCGCCGACGACGATGTCCTGCGCCCACGGCGGCAGGAAATCGGACCCGGTCTCGCGCATGACCTCCAGGCGCTCGCGATACCGCTCGACGTCCGGAGTGATGGCCTTGAACCACGCGCTGACTGAAGTCCAAGCGACGCGCGCGGGCTCGTCTTCGGTGAGCAGCCAGACCCGCGGGTCGTCCTGATCGGCGTCGGCGCCGTCGACCACGTGGTAGGTGTACCCGCCGTGCGCGGCCAGCACCAGTGCGCCGTCCACATCGGACAGTTCGGCGTTCTGCGCGTTCGCGGTGGCGACGGCGTGGTTCTTGGCCTCGCCGCGCACCGCGGCCACGCCCAGCGAACTGCCCGGCAGCCACAATCCGTGCGTCGTGCCGATGAGGCGCAGCACTTCCCTGGCCGCGCCGGGCACGGCCCGGGCGCGCTGGTCTTGCGCCATCGCGTCGATCTCGGCATCGGATGCTCCGCGCACCGATTCCGCGCGCAAACCGGCTTCGACCGCACCGGCGAAGATCGCGCGAACCAGTTCCGCGCCGTCGCCCGGAGACGCCGTCATCACATCAACCTTTCACCGGCGAGGTTGACGACCTCGACCCGGACATTCGGGAAAAGCTGCTTGTACTGCAGGATAACATCGGTGCAGGAGTCGCAGATCTGGTACTCGTTCGGAATCATGTCCCGCTTGGTCGACGGCAGGTCCACCACCATCCGCAGGTCGCCGCTCATGTCTTCGCGCGTGACCGGCGTGTAGGTCTGCCCGTTCTGGTGCGCGCGTTCCGCACCGCGGCGGTTGATTTCCTCGAGTGCGCCGTCCATTCGGTCCCGAGCCCGCGCGGTGTCGCCGCGAAGGCCGTCGCGGTACATGTTTTCGTTGTTGGCTTTGAGGTACGCCGCTTCCTCGCGCCGGGATTTCTCGATTTGCTTCTTGACGATGTCGTCGATTTCGTCGCGGTCGAGTCCGGAACGGGCGGCGAAATTGTGCCGCACCATTTCTTCGAGCAGCTTCGGTTCCGAGTCGTGGGTGCGGCCGAACTTGCCGTCGGGGTCGGGCATGCCGAGTTCGGGCCGGTACGGACCGGCGTCCTTGGTGCCGAACAGCCGCTCGGACTTCGGCCACTCGGGACCGTCCTTCGCCGGCGCCCAGTCGTGGGACTTCCCGCTGAAGCTGTAGAGATCGACCGTTTCGCCGTTCGCGTCGCGGTACCTCGCCGTGGTGAGGGCCCGTTCGTGCGGGCGGCGCACGTCGTCGGTGAGCGGGTTGCGGTTCCCGTTCAGGTCTCGCACGTCGTCGAGACCCTCGGCGCGGCGGTCGCGGTTCTCCTGGCGGAGATCGCGCACGTCCTGGTCCCGCTGTTCCTGGTTGAACGGCGGCTGTCCGCGGTCGACGGCGCTGTCGGCGTCGATGTCGTGCGGGTCGTGGTGCTTGCCGTCCGGGGCGAAACCGTCGTCGCCGACGTGGTGCGACGTGCCGTCCGGACGGTGCACCGACCATTCGCCGTCCGGCGGGATCCGCGGCCGCATCCGTCCGTCCGGCCCGATTTCGTAGTTGGACGAGAAGACACGGCCGTTCGAATCGGTCCACGCCGGCTTGCTCGGGGCCATCACCTCGGTGTCGAGGTCGCGCGACAGCCGGTGCGCGAAGTCGTTCGACCCCGCGTCGCAGCCGATCAGCCGGATCGGCCTGCCGTCGTAGTTCCCGTTGCGCCGCAGGATGTCCGCGAACTCTTCCGGCGTGTACAGCCGGTCGCCGATGCGGGCGTGGCCGTCCGCCGTGACGTGCACGTCCACCGTGTAGCGCCCGTCCGGGTCCGGCTGGACGCGGTGCGGCAGGTCGCCGAGTTCCGGGTCGCCGCGGTGGTACGAGCTGCCCGCCGGGGTGTCTTCGGCGTGCCGGTGGTTGACCTCGTCCGGCGACAGCGGCTCGTCGTGGTGCGGCGGAGTGCCGTCGTGGTCGGGGTTGTCGTGGTGGTTCGACCCGTCCCCGTCGTGGTGCTTCGGGTCCTGGTGCTTGGGCTCCGGGTCGGCGTGGTCCGGCTTGCGCTCGGGCGCGTCGCGATCCGGTTTGTGGTCGGACTTGTCGTTGCCCGGCTTGCCTTTCGCATCGTCGTGCTTCTTGTCCGGGGCGGTGTTCTCGGGTTTGCCGCCGTCCTTCGGCTTTCCTGGCTCGTCGGCGTTCGGTTTCCCAGTCCGTTGTGGACTGTTGGCTTCGCCGGGCCTGGCGGGCGGCGCGTCAGTGCGAGCGCCGCCGCGTGCGACGGGTTCGGTGGAGCCGTCGGGACGCCGTGCGCCGCCTGCCTCCGTGCCGCGCTGGGCACCGCCGGGACCGGTCGCGACAGCCGCCGCGGCCGGGGGTGCGGAACCGTCGCCGGACCCGCGGTTCGCCGACGAGGGCGATCCGCCGCCGGACGTCGGAGCGGGCTCCGAACGGCCGAGACCCGGATCCGTACCAGGCCGTTTGGGCTGTCCGACGTCGCCGCCGTCGCCGGGACGCTGCGGACCGCTCGACGAATCCGCCGGACGCTGCGGCGAAGATCCGCCACCGCCGGAGGAATCGCCAGAGCGCGGCGTGGAGCCGCCGTCCGATGGCCGACTGGATCCGCCGTCGCCGGTGCGCGGCGTGGAGCCACCGTCCGACGGCCGACCGGACCCGCCGTCGCCGGTTCGCTGCTCCGGGGCCGGGGAACCGCCGTCACTGGGCCGCTGCGGCGCGGGCCCGGAACGATCCGGAGTGCGGCTCGGCCCGCCGCTGTCCGCCGGGCTCGGCCCGCCGCTCGGCCGCCGGCCGGAAGGACCGCTGTCCGGAACCCGGTTCGGCGCGACGTCAGGAGCCCGCGACCCCGGGGTCCCGGTCCAGCCGCTGCCGGTGGGCCGAGGCGACGGACTGCCGCCGCTGGCCGGGGCGCTGGTCGGGCTGCCGCCGCCACCCTGCTGCGGGATTCCGCCGCCCGCCGGGCTCTGGTTCGGTGCCGAACCGCCGCCGTCGTTCGAGCGAATGTGCTGCGGGGGAGCGGCTTGCGGGGAAGGAGCGTCCGCGCGAGGCGGGGCGTAGCCGCTCGCCGACGTCGAATCGTTGCTGCTCGAATGATGCGAGCTCGGCTCGCTGCCGCCGGAATGCGTGCCGCCGCCCGACGACGAGGACCCGCCGGAATGCGGTGCCCCGCTGGAATGGCTGGGCGGAGCGCTGACCGAGGATGGGCCGTCGCTGTGCGAAGAGCTTTGCGGCGAGTAAGAACTGTCCGGGGCACTGTTTCCGACCCCGGACGTCGGGCTCGAATCGCCGGCGAACGTCGACGGGCTGGAGTCGGCGTGGCTCCCGACCGGGCTGTCGGAACCGCGCCGGGGCGACGACGTCGCAGTGTCGATTGTGGACGGTCCAGTGCCATCCGGCGACGACGAAGGCGAACTGTCGGCCGACGGGCTGTCACTGCTGGGACTGTCGGATCCGTCGGAGCTGCCGGAATCCCCTGAGCGATCACCGGGCGCATCGGAGCCGTCAGCACCATCCGAACTGTTGTGGCCGCTGTTCGGACTGTCGCCGTCCGCACCGTCCGACCCGTTGGAGCGACGCGAACCGGACGGCGAACCGGGATCCGCGTCCCCGTCGCCGGATCCGGTGTGGGGCCCGCCGCCGGAACCGCCCGTACCGCCGCCGGAGCCGCCGCGGTGGAAGAAGCCGCCCGCCTTGATGTTCTTCGTGCTGATCACGTCGAGGCCGGTGACCTTGCCGGCCAGCTTGCCCAGCACCTTGATGATCTTCGTGAACACCTCGGCGAGCTTGCCGAGCAGCGGCGAGACCCGGCGCATCGTCTCGCACAGCTTCGTCAGCAGCTCGCTGATCTTCTCGCCCCACTTGGAGATCGCCGTGACAGCCTGCGCGACCACCAGCGGCGTCCCGAACCCGAGCGAGAACACCTCCTCCATGACCCAGGAGATCAGCTTGCCCACCAGGTCCGCGATGAGCTGGCGCACCAGGCCGCGCACGAAGGCCACGACCTGGCCCATGATCATCGTGACGGTGCCGATCGCGCTCGCGACCGTCGCCGCCCCGCCGATCGCCTCGGCCGCCTCCGCCGCGGACTTCCGGTACGCGTCCGCGCCGTCGCCCTTCCACTCCGCGGTGCCGGTCTTGACCGCGTTCTCGAGGTCTTTCTGCCGTTCCTGCAACGCCTTCGCGACGTTGCCCCAGGTGTCGGCATACGACTGGATCACCGGCGGGTTGCCCGCGACCGAGTCCAGCATGTCCTTCAGCGGCTGCACGTGCTCCATGAGGAACGACGCCACCGACGACATCAGGTAGCCGAACGGGTCGATCGCCGCGCCCGCGATCTCGCCGGCGAGGCTCGCGACGCCGAGACCGCCGGAAACCCAGTCGCCGTCCGCGATCCCCTTGAACGCGTCGGTGGCCGATTCGGCGATGTTGATGCCGGTGGCGTAGCCGTAGTCGCCGTTGCCCTCGGTGAACGGCCCCGGTCCGTCGCCGTCCTTTTTGGACTCTGCGACCAGCGGATTTCCTTCGGGCATCAGTCGCTCGCCTTCATCGAACCGGCGGCTTCGCTTTCGTAGCTGTCGTACGCCTTCGCCGCGTCGCGCACCTTCTGCGCCTGCGCGTCCATCGCCGTGACGGTGTTCTCCAGCGCGTTGATCCCGTAGTTCTCGACCGGGTCGAGCATCATCCGGAACGGCTGGCAGAGAATGCCGTACGCGTCGGTCGGCATGCTGACCTGGTTCGCGGCGTCGACAGCCTGCTTCAGCCCGTCGGCGATCCCGTCGAGCTGACGGGCGTGCGCCTCGAGATCGCCGCCGATCTCATAACCCCTGGGTGCCATGGTTTTTCTTCCCCCTGGAACGGCTTGAAGTCAGGACAGGATCGATCCGCCGAAGTCGTCGTCATCGTCCGACGAGCTCCGGCGGCGGCGTTGCTGCTGAGGCGGTGGCGGTGGCGTCGGCGGGCCAGCCGGACGCGCCGGCGGCGGTGCGGGGGCACCGGTTTCTTCGGCGTCCTCGGGCAGAAACCGGCGCACCCGGTCGGACGCGGACTCGGCCTGCTCCTCGACCGGCGGCGCGGGGAACGTCCGCTGCGCGTCGGCCACCAGGGTTTCCGCGGTCTCGTCGCCGCCGACGGTCTCGGCCGCGGCCTGCTGCAGCAGCTCGGGAATCCGGGCTTGCGCGCGCTGCACGAGCCGCATCACCTCGGCGGAAACCTCGGCCATCTTCTTGCCTGCCGCGGAGTCCGCGAGCACCAGGTTCTTCAGCAGCCCCTTGGCATCCACGGTGACCTCGACCGCACCGTCCTTCGACCGCTCGGTGACGGTTTGGCCCTGCATGCGCTCGGCCATCGCCTGGTAGCGGGCAGCAGTCTGCTGGAGTTGCTTGGTCCAGCCCTCGATCATCTGCTCGCTGGCGTCGACGCTGTCCGGCATCGGGCCCCTTTCTCCGCGGTGACTTCTCCAGAATGACGGTCGCGCGGCCCCGTCGGTTCCGCGCGGTTCCGAATTGTCCGCACGGCGCGGTTTGGTATGTGATGTCGACTACTGTACGCGAACTTACGGTTGCGCGCTGTGAAATAAAACGGCCCGCCCGCGAGGTTCGCGGACGGGCCGGGGAAAGGGAGGGAGCGGATCAGAGGTTGCCGCGGCGCTCCTGCTCCCGCTCGATGGCCTCGAACAGGGCCTTGAAGTTGCCCTTGCCGAAGCCGAGCGAACCGTGCCGCTCGATGAGCTCGTAGAACACGGTGGGCCGGTCGCCGATCGGCTTGGTGAAGACCTGCAGCAGGTAGCCGTCCTCGTCGCGGTCGACCAGGATCCGGTGCTCCTTCAGCGTTTCGATCGGCACGCGCACCTTGCCGATCCGGGCGCGCAGCTCGGGGTCGTCGTAGTACGAGTCCGGGGTGTCGAGGAATTCGACGCCCGCCTCGCGCATCGCGGTGATGGTGGCGATGATGTCGTTGGTGGCCAACGCGATGTGCTGGCAGCCCGCGCCCTCGTAGAACTCGAGGTACTCGTCGATCTGCGACTTCTTCTTCGCGATCGCGGGCTCGTTGAGCGGGAACTTGACCCGGTGGTTGCCGTTCGACACCACCTTGCTCATCAGCGCCGAGTAGTCGGTGGCGATGTCGTCGCCGACGAACTCCGCCATGTTCACGAAGCCCATGACGCGGTGGTACCAGTCGACCCAGTAGTCCATCTTGCCGAGTTCGACGTTGCCGACGCAGTGGTCGACCGCCTGGAACAGCCGCTTCGGCGCGCCCTCGGGCCGCTTGACGGTGCCCTCGCGCGGCTCGTAGCCGGGCAGGTAGACGCCGTTGTAGCGGGACCGGTCGATGAGCGTGTGCCGGGTCTCGCCGTAGGTCGCGATGGCCGCGCGGCGGATCGTGCCGTGCTCGTCGGAGACGTCGTGCGGCTCCTCGAGGATCGTCGCGCCCTCCTTGCGGGCGTGCTCGATGCACTTGTCGACGTCGGTGGTCTCCAGCGCGAGGTCGATCACGCCGTCGCCGTGGCGGCGGTGGTGGTCGAGCAGCGGGGAGTCCGGCTTCACGCCGCCGGTGATCACGAAGCGGCCGGAACCGGACTTGAGCACGAAGGCCTTGTGGTCGAGCTGTCCCGTTTCGGGGCCGGAGTACGCGACCAGCTGCATGCCGAACGCGACCTGGTAGAACCACGCGGTCTGGGTCGCGTTGCCCGCGATGAACACCACCGCGTCGAGGGCCTTGACCGGGAACGGGTCGGTCGAGGCGTCGTGGTCCACCAGTCCGACGAGCTGGCGGAGCTGGTCATAGCTGACGTCGTCGAGTGCGCCGTGCGGATCCATCGTGGAGGTCATGCACTGAGCATGAGTCGCGCCCGGCAAGCTGCGCAACGGTTTCCGTTTCAGCTGGACAATGTGCTCAGCTTATCCTGGAGCAGCTCGGTCATCTTGGACAACCTGCGCAGGGAGAAAACCGGTGCTTGACTCGCTCGACGCGCGACTGCTGCTGTTGCTCACCGACTCGCCGCGGCTCGGCGTGCTCGAATGCGCGCGCCGGCTCGGCGTCGCGCGCGGCACCGTGCAGGCCCGGCTGGACCGGCTCACCGAACGCGGCATCCTCGGCGGCTTCCCGCCCGAACTCGATCTGGCCGCGATGGGGTACAGCCTCACCGCGTTCGCCGTGCTGGAAATCGCGCAAGGCAAACGCGCCGGTGTCGCGGAGGCACTGGCTGCGATCGACGAAGTGTGCGAAGTGCACGCCACCACCGGACAAGGCGACCTCTTCGTACGCCTTGTCGCGCGCGACAACGACGATCTGCAACGCGTTATCGACGAAGTGGTTGGCGTGCCCGATGTTTTGCGTACGTCGACTTCGATCGCGTTGTCGACACCAGTGCCGCCGCGAGTGCGGCCGTTGCTCGAACGAACGGCTAGGACACGTACGTGAGGTAGCGCTTCGCGGAGCGCTGTACGACGTTATGGCCGTCTGTACGCACGATGGCGTCCCACCAAGCGCCGTAGATGGCGTCGAACGCGTACGGCTCCAACAGTTCCGCGGCGTGCCGTACGACGCTCGGCCGCTCCGGAATGAGGTTCGGGTAGCTGTACATGAAACCGACGTGCGTACGGTCCGGGATGACCTGCACGATGTCGCCGGTCAGCAGCGCGCCGCGGCCTTCCTCGCCGTCCGGCCAGTGCAGCACCGTGCCGCCGGCGAAGTGCACGCCGAGGTTGATCAGCTGGAGATCTGGAGAGACATCGAGCGTCGTGCCGGTCCACAGCTGGATCGACGGGTCCGGACGGCCGATCCACTGCTGGTCGTTCTCGTGCAGGTAGACCGGGACGTCGAAGGCGTGCGCCCATTCGACCATCGTCGTGTAGTAGTGCGGATGGCTGATCGCGATGCCGGTGATGCCGCCGAGTTCGGTGATCTTGCCGATCAGCTCATCGTCGAGGTAGGCGGAGCAATCCCAGAGGAAGTTGCCGCTCGCCGCGCGGACCAGCAGCGCGCGCTGGCCGATCGCGAACTTCGGATCCGAACCCACTCCGATGAGCCCTGGCCCCTGCTCCTCGACCCGCGGCTTGAGGTTGCCGTCTGCGCGGAGCGTGGCCAGGTCGGTCCACTTCTGCCCGCCCGGCGGCACGTATTGGCGCTCGTCCTCGCAGATCGGGCAGTCCGCGCGCGGGGCCGCGTACTGCATCCCGCAGGTCAGGCAGAGCGGTCGGGTGCTCATCGGTGTCCTCCAGTGGTTGTGCTGGAAGACACGCTAGACCGCCGAACGCGCGCCGGGCCACGGAAAACCGGGCGGGCGCGCGTTCGGCGGAAACGAGTCAGGACTCGCTGTAAGGCACCGCCTTGACCAGGGTGACCTTCATGGTCTTGCCGTTGGGCAGCTCGTACTCGCGGGACTCGCCCTCCTTGGCGCCGAGCAGCGCCTTGCCGAGCGGCGACTCGGGGGAGTACACGTCGAGCGCGCCCTCCGCGCCCTCTTCCCGGGTGGCGAGCAGGAACTTCTCCTCCTCGTCGTCCCCGTCGTACTTGACGGTGAGCACCTTGCCGGGGCCCGCCGTGCCGTCGTCGTCCGGAGCCTCGCCGACCTTCGCGTTGCGCAGCAGCTCCTGGAGGTGCCGGATCCGGGCTTCGGCCTGGCCCTGCTCTTCGCGGGCCGCGTGGTAGCCGCCGTTCTCCTTGAGGTCGCCCTCTTCGCGGCTGTCGTTGATGCGGGCGGCGATGACCGGACGATTCTCGATCATTTCGTCGAGCTCGTGCTTGAGCCTGTCGTAGGCATCCTGGGTCAGCCAGGTCACCTTGGTGTCGCTCACGGTCACCATCTCCTCGTAGGGCCTGCCAGGCTTGGGTGTACAAGCCGGCCACCGCGTACGCACGCGGCTGAGATAAAGGAAAAACACGGCCCGTCGGGGGCCGTGCTGGTGTACGAGCGTATCACGGCAGGACAGGTCGACGCCGGTCCATTTCACGCCGCGCGGACGCTCGCCGCGCATTTCACTCCGTTGGCCGCTACGGGGTTGACAGATAGCGTGGTATGGAATACGAGCAGCCGAACACGTCGGCGGTCACCGGGGTCCCGATGCTCTTCACCACTGTGTTCACCCTGCTGTGGCCGGCCCCGGCGGGAACCAGCACCTCCCGGCGGCCGCTTTCGGTGCCGGACTTGTCGCGCACCCGGACGACGCACACGCCGGGCTTGCTGTCGTCGTCCCGAGTGACGTTGATGGTGACCTGCATCGCGTCGCCCGGCCGCTCCTCGAAGCCGATGCGCTCCGCTTCGATGGGAGTCGTGCCGAGATTGAGGTAGTAGACGAAGCCGATCGCGCCGCTCACGACCAGCGCGATGGCCACGTAAAGCCACCTCCGCCAGCGTTTCGACGGCTTGCCCTTGCCCGCGGTGCCGTACCGGTCCGCGGGCCGCGCCGGCACGGCGCCACCCTCGGCGGTCACGGTCTCCCCGCTCTGCAAATCCGGGCCTCCGGTCAAACTTGTCGTACCCCTGGGGACAATAGGCAGTGCGGCCGGTCCGGGGCACCACCCTGGTCGAGTATCCGCGACCCGTTCCGGCGGCGCGGAGCCGGGGCGGTTTACCGCGGCGCAACCAGGTGTCACGGAATAACAGGACAGGAAAGGGCCGTTCGGACCATGGTGGGAGCCGACGAGCTGACAACAGAAGACCGCAAGCAGCGACTGCGCCTGATGGCGGTGCACGCCCATCCCGACGACGAGTCGAGCAAGGGCGCCGCCACGATGGCCAAATACGTCGCCGACGGGCACGAGGTCATGGTCGTGACCTGCACCGGAGGCGAGGCGGGCAGCATTCTCAACCCGGCCATGGACCGGCCGGACGTGCTCGCGAACATGACCGAGATCCGCCGCGAAGAGATGGCGCGCGCGGCGAAGATTCTCGGCGTGAGCCACCGCTGGCTGGGATTCATCGACTCCGGGCTGCCCGAGGGCGACCCGCTTCCGCCGGTGCCGGAGGGTTCGTTCGCGGTGATCCCGCTGGAGGAGTCCACCGAGGCCCTGGTGCGCGTGATCCGCGAGTTCCGCCCGCACGTCATCACGACCTACGACGAGAACGGCGGGTACCCGCACCCGGACCACATCCGCACGCACGAGGTGTCGATGGCGGCCTTCGACGCGGCGGGCGACCCGGAGCGGTTCCCGGAGGCGGGCGAGCCGTGGCAGCCGCTCAAGCTGTACTACATGCACGGGTTCTCCAAGGCCAGGATGGTGGCGTTCGACACCGCGCTCAAGGAGGCCGGGCTGGAGTCGCCGTACGAGGAGTGGCTCAAGTCCTGGGACCCGAACCGCGCCGACATCATGGAGCGGGTGACGACCCGGATCGAGTGCGGGGAATACTTCGAGGTGCGCGACGAGGCGCTGAAGGCGCACGCCACGCAGATCGACCCGACCAGCCGCTGGTTCGCCGTTCCGCTGGAGATCCAGCGCGAGGTGTGGCCCACTGAGGAGTACGAGCTGAATCGCTCCCTGGTGGACAGCACGCTGCCGGAGGACGATCTGTTCGCAGGCATCAAGGAGAAGGTGAGCCCATGAGTTTCGGTGTGCCGGCCGTCGCGGTCGTCCCGCTCACCGCGTCGGCGCTGGTGCTGGCCCAGCAGCCGGACAGCGGGGACAACGGCGGCCAGGGCGAGGACTTCGGCAAGTCCTCGCCGGTCGGCCTGCTGGTGCTGATCCTGTTCCTGGTCGCGGTCGTCTTCCTGGTCCGCTCGATGAGCAAGCACCTGAAGAAGGTGCCGCAGAGCTTCGACAAGGAAGAGACCGCTTCCGAGGATGGTTCGGCTGAGGCCGAGCCCGCCGCCGAGGCAGAGGCAGATGAGGCACCGGCCGCGGCTGCGGCTGCGGCTGCGGAGAAGAAGCCGGACGCGGCGGCGGCCAAGAAGAGCGACTGACCTCCCGCGACGGGGCTGAACTAGCTGGTCAGCCCGTCGCGGAGGGCCGCGATCTTGTCCGTGAGCAGGCTGTCCTCGCCGGGCAGCACCGTGATGTACCGGTTTCCCTCGGGCCCGGAAACCTCGAACGCGACGCGCCCGTCGGTGAGGTCGAGGTAGCTCAGCGGCCCGGCTTCCGCGCGCCCTGGTTCGCGCACCACCACGGTTATCTCGCCGACGCCGAACCAGGTCTGCTGGAACAGGGCGTCGACAGCGCGGGCGGCCGGGCTGCGATCGTCGGTGAGGTCCGCCTGGAACTCCTCCTGGGGCAGGGAGAACGCGCTCAGCCGGGCCGGCCGGTACCGCGGCAGGCTCGCGACCAGCGCACCAGCCGGAGTACGGGTTCCGTCCAGCACCTTCAGCCGCACCCGATCGCCGGAACAGAGCACCTTCACGCCGGTCCGTCCCCGCACGGCGACCAGCACGCCGTAGCGGATGTCCTGATTCTCGACGTGGGCGACGTACTCGGTGTCCGCGCGGCCCAGCGCGTACAGGACGTCCTCGAACTCGTCGACGAACCGTCCGTGCTCGAGCAGGCCCAGCCAAGCCAGCTCCTCGCGGGCCGCTTCGTCGAGCCGCTGGTCGCCGGGCGTGAACCGAAGCCGTCCCGAGAACACCGGATGCGGTTCGTCGAACCCGGCTTCCCGGAGCGCGCCGAGGAGGGCGTCCAGGGACAGCTCGGTCGCGCGCACCGCTGATTCCTCCCCGGCGGCCTAGCGGGCCGGCCGGTCCCCGATCACCGGAGGCGTCGGTGTGCCGTCGCTCCCGCCGAACACGTCCGGATCGGTCTCGCGGAGGTAGTGCGGCGCGGTTCTCTCTTTGTCCTCTTCCTTGCTTTTGCCGGGCATTCCGCCACCGAGCACACTGCCGGATTTCCCTTGCGCCCCAGGCGTTCCTGAGGTGCCGCTGCGTGGCGGAGTTAATGTGCCGGGCGCGCGGGTGCCGACCCGGTTTCCTGCGCCGAGACCTCCGTTTGTGCTGCCTCCAGGCCCGCGGGGGACGTAGCCGTTTTCCGGATCGAATCCGCTGGTGCCGAGAGGATTGACCGGCTGACCGGACGGACCGAACTGATATCCCGGCGGCGAGGCGGGCGGGCTGGGACTGGAGGAACTGGTGCGAGTCGACTCGGGTTGCTCAACTGGTTCGGCCGACGTCGCCGAAGGCCTGCTTCCCGTCGCATCGGGCCCGCGGCTGCCGGGGTGATTCTCTGGATGCTCGCTGCCTGTCACCGGCTTACGCGGGTTCGGAACCGGACCGGTCGGTCCCGCTGCTCCAGGAGGAGGTTCGACCGGGCCCGGATGGTGACGGTCGGGAGGCCCGCCGCCGACCGGTTTGCGCGGAGCCCTGGCGAGTTCAACGGACGCTCCGGTGTCGCTCAGTTCCGCGTAGCGCGCCGGAATGCGGTCGGAGTTGGCACCGGTCGCCGAGTGGTATCCGGTGTAGGCGTCGATGTTGTGCTGGGCGTCGGTCTGCCATTGGTTCAGTTTGGCGAAGTAGGCGAGTTTTCCTTGAAGCAGGTCGTATACGTGTTGTGCGCCGATTTCCGGGCGGTCGCCGATCGGTTTCACCGTGTTTTTGACAGTCTGAAAGGCCGAAATCTGCCCGTCCGCCGCAGTTCGCGCGAACACGAGATTTGTGCCGATCGACGCGGAAGCGGCCATCAGCGGAGCTGCCGAGTCAGCGGCTTCCTCGGCGGTGGCTCCGTGCCATCCGGCACGCACTTTCTCCGCGAGGACCGCGATTTCGTCGATCCGCCGCGTCAAGTCCTGGCTGAGATCCGCCGCGGACTTCGCGGTCTCGCCCAGCGATTCGGGCCCCTGCCCGCCGGTGATGCGCTGGTAGATTTCCGCCGGGGTCAATGATCGACCGGCCATCAGCGTCCTCCTCGCAGATTGCCGAGTACTTTCTCCGCGACCTCGCGCGCTGATTCGCACGGATCCTTCTCGCCTTTGTGTGCCGGCGATTGAGTGATTGACACATCAACGGTTTCACGATCGCTCGTTCCCAGCGCGACATTGCACTCGCCGAGCCGGGCCCGCACGTCTTCTGTCCCGTAGGCGACGACCGGATACCCGTCCACTGGGGCGAGGGGCACAAAGAACGGATAGGCGTTGCCTTTGGCGCGATAGACCGAGGTCAGGCCCAGTTTGTCGACGTTCGGGAACAGCACCACGATGTGCGCCTCGGAGAACCAGCCGCAGCCGGGCCCGCCCGCGCCTTTCGGGTCCGGCACGATGCGTGTGCCGTCGCCGAGCAGGCCCGAAGTCTGCTCGGCGGTCAGGGAGGCGCAGGGATTCTGCTTGAATCTGGTGATGTCGATCGGGTTCGGCACTTTCGGCACGCCAGGGCCGGGAACCTCGTCCGCCGGTGTGCTTCTTGACGTCGGTTGACCGGTGCTCTCGGCCGGGACGGCTTGTCCCGGGGTCGTACCCGAGCAGCCGGCGAGGGCGAACAGGGTCAAGGGGGCTAGTGCCAGGGCTCGTCTCACAGACTTCCCCCGGTCCGGTGCATTTCGGTCGAATGCGCGTCCTCGGCGTCCGCGTATTTTTTGAGTGCCGCGCGATGTTTGGCGGCTTGATCGCGACAGTATCGTTCGCATTGCTCCAGCGAGCCTCGCAGGACTTCGCCGGAGCTTCGGAAGACGACCGCGTTGTCCGTGCTGGAAAAATCCAGCCCGGGCGGCTGGGTTCGCGCGACGACCCCTGCGTGATCCTTGTCGAGGGCGAACTTGTCGGCGAGGTTTTCGTAAAGGTCCGCGATTTCTTTGAGTGTCGCTCTGTCGTACGAGTACCCGTCGCCCGGCAACGGCGCGGCCGCCGTCGTCCTGGTCGACGCGGCAGCGCGTGTCCGGTCCGGAGGCAGGTTGGACTGCCGATTGTCGGTCACGATGTACGCCTCCCCGTGCGTAGATCGTCCCGGGTCCGCTGGGCCCAGGTGCGTTTCATCACCCTGTGGAGCCGGGCAGTTACTCTAGTCGCCACGATTAAGCCTGTCTGCAATTGCTAACTGCAAATGGCAGGCGAGTTCGCGTTTTGCGGCCTGAGCAGGACGGCTGACCTGCCGCCAACAGCAGCTTCACCCGGATGACCTAGACCGTCGGCCTCGGGGAGGAACGGGATCAGCTCGTCAGTGCCGTTCGGCCAGTTGCTCGTCGTAAAGACTCTCCGGCAGCAGATGCTTTCCCGGCGACGCGATCTCGCCGCTCCGGTGCCCCGCCGGCGGCTTGTCCTGCGTTCCGGTGCACCCGAGCGCCCAGTTGTGCGCGGTCGGCGGGTTTTCCACGAGATACGAACCGGTGCCGCAGTTCCACAGCACCGAATTCGCGCCTGCCCAGCCCTGGCCGCTGCCCATCCACTGGCGGTCGGACAGCTGGAGGTGGCCCGACGGCGGACTCATGGTGACGTCGTCGTAAAGCGTGCCGCTGGCCCAGCGCTGGTGCGGGCCCGCGTCGAGAATGCGGGAGCCGGTGTTGGTCGCGGTGCAGCGGCTGACCACGTTCGGGCCGGGCACCCTGGCCTGCGTGATCCAGGCGTGCACGTTGCTGCCCGTGACGACGCAGTGCCGCACCAGGGTTTCCTGGCCGCTGATCGTGTAGGCGGCGGGCTGGGCATGGATGTCCTGGGGGACGGACTCGTCGAGCGACGAGGTGCGCAGCAGGCTGATCCGCAGCGCGTTCTGCCCGATCGTGAAGGCGGAACCGAAATGATCCGCGACCACGTCGTCGACCCAGCTGTCCTGTGCGGCGTCCACGGATACCAGCTGGGAATTGAAGTAACCGTTGTCATGCCAGGCGGGGTCTTGCTCGAACGCGGCGCCGTCCGCGGACAGGTGGGCGAGGCCGGAACCGCTGATCCGGCCGGGATACGCATAGCGGGTGACGGTGGCGTGGGTGTACTGGCTTTCCAGCGCATTGGTCAGCGGCACGTCGAACTGGACGGTTTTGCCGGTGACGGCGGTGATCGTCCGGTCGAATTGCAGACCCGAGTTCGGCGTCCACTGCTTGCTCGGCGTGCCGTCCGGCCGCGGCGGGATCTTGTCCATGCCGATCGCGTGAATCCACGACTGTTCCTGCGGACGCTGCACGATGACGTGGTCGCCGACGTGCAAGGACGACGCGTCGCTGACGTCGAGCCGATCCGCGCCGACCGGGACATAGCTGCTGGCAACCGGGATCGCTGAACCGACCGAGGTGCGCGAACCGGTGCCAGCGATCGTGACCAGCGTGTGCAGCTTGCCCGCGGCGACCAGCTTGGTTCCGTTCGAGCCGCTGCCCGCGCCGCGCAATTCGACGTTGCTGGCGCTGATCCGCAGCGTGCCTTCGAGCCGGTACGCACCGGCCGTCAGCTGTACCGCGCCAGGTTTGCCGCTGTTCGCGACATGGTCGATGGCCTGCTGAATACGCGCGGTGTCGTCACCTGACGGCTGCGGGCTGAGCGTGGCCGCGACTGGCAGATCAGGCAGCGGAGCGTCGCCATTCCGGTAGCCGACGCGGGAGAAATCCGGGATCCGGTTGCCTTGTGCGTCAGTGCCGTAGGCGAGGCGGCCGTTCGCGAAGCTGATCCAGTTCGGAGCCGCGGATGCCGCAGAGGTGCCGCAACCGGACAAGCCAAGACATCCGATGAAAACGATCGCGACAACGGACTTCCGGGAGCCAGCGCCAAGGGATCGCCTCATGAAGGCGGACTGTAGCGATCTTCTGGTCAGGAAACCAAGGCCAAAGGTCGGATTTCTCAGTGTTCGCTCAGCGGATCGACCGCGGGATCACCCGTTCCGCGCAAGCCAGTCCCGGAGCTGCTGTGCGTATTCCGGCGCGAATTGCGGGGTCCAGCGCCGGAAATAGACGTGCATGTTCAGTGCGTGCAGCGCATGCGCGAGTTCCACCCGTCGCTCCCAGTCGGCCGGCAGCGGGAACGTGGCGGCGTAGGCCTGGAGGAAGACGGCCCGGCCTTCCGGGAATCCGCCGAAGATGTGCTCGCCCAGCTTGCCGAAGTCGCGGAACCGGTCCGCGTACGCAGCGTGTTCGAGGTCGAGGACGCAGGCGATCCGCCCGTCGCGCACCAGGATGTTCGGGAGCCAGAGGTCGCCGTGCGTGAGCGCGGGGACGCTCGCGGACTCGTCGAGCTCTGCCACGGCGCGGGCGAACGCGGACCGGAGGGCGTCGGCTGGACCGGCCTGTCCGGCATCCGCTTCGGGTAGCAGGGCTTCGACCTCGGCCGCGATCGATTCCCGCAGCGACGCCGCCTGGCTTCCGCCCAGCACGTCGCCGAAATGCGGTCCGGTGATGGCGTGCAGCCGACCGGTGACCTCGCCGAGGTCTTCGAGCAGGACCCTGCGCTCCCTCTCGGACAGGGACTCCCACACGTCGCTGGCCGCGTCGCCCTCTTGGTACTCCTGGATGAGCACGGGGCCGCCCAGTGCGGGCTCGTGCGGCACCAGATTCCGGTAGCGCACCACGGGAATCCCGCCCTCGGCCGCCGTCCGTGCGCTGGCGACCAGCCGCCGGAGATGGGCGGGATCCCGATCGCGTTGCGGTGCCTTCACCAGCAGCCGGCCGTCTTCGGTGTCGGCCACCCACTGCTTGCTCGTGTAGCCCTTGTCGAGGAAGCGAACCGACCTGACGTGGCTCTTCGGGTACTCCCTCTCCAGGATCTGCTTGATCGCAGTCGTCTCTTCTGTCGGCATGAAGATCAACTTAGGTGCCGCGGCGACGTTTCTTCCACTCAATTCAAGCCCGCCCGCCGCGAGTGCTCCCGACCGGAATGAGGCACACTCGGCACCATGTCGAACCGCCTCGCCGAAGCGACTTCCCCGTACCTCCTGCAGCACGCCGACAACCCGGTCGATTGGTGGGAATGGGGGCCGGAAGCGCTGGCCGAGGCGCGCCGGCGCGGGGTGCCGATTCTGTTGTCCGTCGGGTACGCCGCGTGCCATTGGTGTCATGTCATGGCGCACGAGTCCTTCGAGCACGAGGGCACCGCGACCCTGATGAACGCGCATTTCGTGAACATCAAGGTCGACCGCGAGGAGCGGCCGGACATCGACGCCGTCTACATGGCCGCCACGCAGGCCATGACCGGGCAGGGCGGCTGGCCGATGACCTGCTTCCTCACGCCCGAGGGCGAGCCATTCCATTGCGGCACTTACTATCCGCCCGCGCCGCGCCCCGGGATTCCGTCGTTCACGCAGCTGCTGGTGGCGGTCGCGGAGGCGTGGGAGGAGCGGCCGGACGACTTGCGCGAGGGTGCGAAACAGATCGTCGGGCACCTTGCCGAGCAGAGCGGTCCGCTGAAGGAGGCCGCCGTCGACGCCGACGCTTTGGCGGAAGCGGTGACGAAACTCGCGCAGGAGGCAGACCCGGTGCACGGCGGTTTCGGTGGTGCGCCGAAGTTTCCGCCGTCCATGGTGCTGGAGTTCCTGGTTCGCCACCACGAACGTACGGGTTCGGCGCAGGCGCACGCGCTCGCCGAGTCCGCTGCGGACGCGATGGCTCGCGGCGGCATTCACGACCAGCTTGGCGGCGGGTTCGCGCGCTACTCCGTGGACGCGGAGTGGATCGTTCCCCACTTCGAGAAAATGTTGTATGACAACGCGTTGCTGCTCCGAGTGTACGCGCATCTCGCGCGTCGCGGGTCGGCGTCGGCGCGGCGGGTGACGGAAGGGATCGTCCGGTTCCTTGAGCACGATCTGCTTACGCCGCAAGGAGGTTTCGCGGCTTCGCTCGACGCGGACACCGAAGGCGTCGAGGGATTGACGTACGTGTGGACTCCCGCGCAGCTCAACGACGTCCTCGGCGAGGACGGCCCGTGGGCGGCCGAGCTGTTCAGCGTCACCGAAGAGGGCACCTTTGAAGAAGGCGCATCGACCCTTCAGCTGCGGACAGATCCGGATGATTTCGACCGCTTCGAGCGCGTCCGGCAGGCATTGCTCGAAGCGCGCGCGGAGCGTCCGCAACCGGGACGGGACGACAAGGTAGTCGCGGCCTGGAACGGTCTCGCGATTTCCGCGCTGGCCGAAGCGGGCGTCGCACTGGAGCGTCCACAGTGGATCGAACTCGCTCGTGGCGCGGCGTCTCTGCTGCTGGACCTGCACGTCGTGGACGGACGACTCCGCCGCAGCTCGCGGGACGGCGCGGTCGGGACGCCGGTCGGCGTGCTGGAGGACTACGCCTGCCTCGCTGACGGTCTTCTCGCCCTCCACCAGGCCACTGGCGAACCGCGCTGGCTCACCGAAGCGACCCGGCTGCTGGACGTCGCACTGGCGCACTTCGCGTCGGATTCCGCGCCCGGTGCGTATCACGACACCGCCGACGACGCCGAAATCCTGGTGCAGCGCCCGTCTGATCCGACGGACAACGCGAGCCCGTCCGGCGCTTCGGCGCTGGCTGGCGCACTGCTCACCGCGTCCGCGCTGGCCGGGGCCGACCAGGCTGCGCGCTACCGCGACGCTGCTGAACTCGCGTTGCGTCGCGTCGGTCTGCTCGCCGCGCGGGTGCCGCGGTTCGCTGGGCACTGGCTGTCCGTGGCGGAGGCGGCGCAGTCCGGGCCGGTGCAGGTCGCGGTCGTCGGCGCGGACCGCGCGGAGCTGGTGACCGCCGCCGCGCAGCACATCCACGGCGGCGGCATCGTGCTCGGCGGCGAGCCGGACGCGTCCGGTGTCCCCCTGCTGGCCGACCGGCCGCTGGTCGGCGGCGAGGCGGCGGCGTACGTCTGCCGCGGCTACGTCTGCGAGCGCCCGGTGACCGCGGCGGACCAGCTCATCGCCCAGCTCTGACGAATTCCGCCCCTGGTGAACGCGCTACCTGCCACGGTGGAATCAGCGTAGCTTCAGTAGTGACGTAATCATGTAATCAAGGATGGTGGACGTCATGGGGCGAGGTTGGAAAGGCCGGGGCTGGCAGCAGGCCGAGGCGCCGTCGGCGGACGACGCGGCCGCGTGGTTCGGCGGACGGCTCCCGGACGGCTGGTTCACCGGCGACCCGGAAATCACCGTGGACCGGGAAGAGATCCTGATCGTCGGCGAGCTGCCCGCGCTGACCGGCGAATACGCCGACGACGCGGCCCGCGCGGCCGCCGAGGACGGGCGGATCAGCCGGTTCCGCGAGGAAACCCGCGACGAGCGGATCGAGATCGCGCGGCAGGCTGAGCACCGCTACCAGCGCAAAGTGGCGTGGGGCGCGAAGCTGGGCGGCACGACGGTGCACTTCACGACGCTGTCGGTGCCGGTGATGACCCGGCTGCGGCAGCCCGAACGGCTGGTCCTCGACACGCTCGTGGACGCCGGCGTCGCGCGGTCGCGGTCCGAGGCGCTGGCCTGGGCGGTGCGGCTGGTCGGCGAGCACGCGGACACGTGGCTGACCGAACTGCGCGAGGCGATGACCAAGGTCGACGACCTGCGGTCGAAGGGGCCCGATTTGGGCTGAGCTGCGGAAGATCCTCCGCTGCGGCAGGCTGGTGGCACCCTGCTGCATCGGAGGAACCGTGGACGTCCCTGCTGTGCCCGAGAAAGTGGACCCGGACGCGCTGACCGCAGTCCTCGACGGACGCTGGGCCGGGTTGAAGCGCGACGTCCGCGCGCAGATGAGCACGGAGAAGTTCCGGGACACGATCGGTCTCGACGTCGAGGCGCACCGCGTCCAGGCGCTGGACCAGCTGCGGAAACTCGCCGAAACCGACCGTCCCGCGCTCGGCTTCGACGCCGCCTACGGCGGGCTGAGCGACGTCGGCGGGTCGGTGATGTCGTTCGAGATGCTCGGCTACGGCGACCTGTCGCTGATGGTCAAGGCCGGGGTCCAATGGGGCCTGTTCGGCGGCGCGGTGCAGTTGCTCGGCACCGCGAGGCACCACGAGAAGTACCTGCGCCGCATCATGAACCTGGACCTGCTCGGCTGCTTCGCGATGACTGAGCATGGGCACGGTTCGGACGTTCAGCACCTGCACACCACCGCGACCTACGACCCTTCGACGCGCGAATTCGTCGTGCACAGCCCAGATCCCGGCGCCACCAAGGAATACATCGGCAACGCCGCCCGCGACGGACAACTCGCGGTGGTCTTCGCGCAACTGATCACCGGCGGCGAATCCCGTGGCGTACATGCCTTCCTGGTCCCGATCCGCGATGATTCCGGTGCACCGGCTTCTGGCGTCACCATCGCGGACTGCGGCATAAAAGCCGGTCTGAACGGCGTCGACAACGGACGGTTGACCTTCGACCACGTCCGCGTGCCACGGGAAGCGCTGCTGAACCGCTTCGGCGACGTAGCCGAGGACGGCACCTACACGAGCCCGATCGAAAGCGACGGCCGCCGCTTCTTCACGATGCTGGGCACGCTCATCCGCGGCCGCGTGAGCGTCGGCGGCAGCGCAGGATGCGCCACTCAACGAGCCCTGACGCTGGCAGTGCGCTACGGCGACCAGCGGCGGCAGTTCCAGCGTCCGGAAGGTGACGAGGTGGTCATCCTCGATTACCTGGGGCACCAACGAAAACTGCTGCCAGCCTTGGCGAAGACTTACGCTCTGCACTTCGCGCAAGAGGAACTGGTCGCTGCCCTGCACGACATCGCGTCCGACGCGCCGGAAGAAGAACAACGCGAACTGGAATCCCGCGCCGCCGGCCTGAAGGCTCTCAACACCTGGCATGCAACCGCAGCGATCCAAACCGCCCGCGAAGCCTGCGGCGGCAGCGGATACCTGTCCGAGAACCTGCTTGCCGGTCTGAAAGCCGACACGGACGTCTTCACCACCTTCGAAGGCGACAACACTGTGTTGTTGCAGCTGGTCGCGAAGGGCTTGCTGACGCAGTACAAGGAACACTTCGAAGACCTCAGCCCGCTTGCGACTGCGCGATTTGTCGCTGAACAGCTGGTGGATACCGTGAAGGAACGCTCGGCGGCGTGGAAGTTCCTGGAACGCCTGACCGAGTCAGACGATGCCTCGGTCCTCTTCGACCGCGAGTGGCAACAGCGTCTCTTCGAGGACCGTGAAGAGCATGTGCTGAGCGGTGTGGCCAACCGTCTCCGCGGAGCTGCTTCGGATCCCTTCGGCGTCTTCAACTCCGTACAGGATCATGTGCTGCTCGCTGGCCGCGTACACGTGGACCGCTTGATCCTCGACGCCTTCGCGCGCGCAGTGCCCGCGTGCCCCGACCCGGACGCTGCGGCGCTGCTGGACCGGGTGTGCGACCTGTACGCCCTGTCGACGATCGAAGCGGACCGCGCTTGGTTCCTTGAGCACGGACGGATCTCCGCAACCCGGTCCAAGGCGGTGACCGCGGCGGTTAACGCATTGTGCGGGGCTTTGCGGCCACATGCGCGGACGTTGGTGGACGGGTTCGCGGTTCCGGAGCAGTTCTTGGCGGCCCCGATGCTGAACGGCTGAACTCGGTACGCTCGGCGAAGTGTCAAAAATCTTCGGAGACCACGCCGAGCGATACACGAGTTTTGCCGAGAACAGCGGGCCGAACGCGCACTACGAACGTCCGGCGATCCTGCGTCTCGCCGGTGACGTGGCCGGGAAGCAGATCCTGGAACTGGGCTCCGCAGGCGGCGGTCTGACCGAGCAGCTGTTCGCCGCCGGTGCCGAGGTCGTGGGGCTGGACCACGACCCTCGCCTGGTCGAGATCGCGAGGAAACGTCTGGGCGCTCGGGCCAGGTTCGAGACCGCGGACCTGAACGAGCCGCTGACCATGGTCCCGAGCGCCTCGGCGGACCTGGTGGTGGCGTCGCTGGTCCTGCATTACGTGGCGGACTGGGGACCGCTCCTGGCTGAACTGCGTCGCTGCCTGAAACCGGGCGGTGCGCTGGTGTTCTCCATCCATCACCCGATCACCGGCTGGCTCCGTTCCGACCGTGCGGACTACCACCGCGTCGAGCTGATCAGCGAGGACTGGGATTGGAACGGCGTGACGGTGACCGGGCAGATGTATCGACGCCCGGTGTCCGCGGTCTTCGCCGCGTTGCTGGAGGCCGGGTTCGCGATCGACGCGGTAGAGGAGCCCCAGCCGACATCAGGGATGGAGGACGCGAAACTGGCGGAGGTTTTGCGGACAAAGCCGGTGTTTTTGTTCGTGCGGGCGGTTCGCTAGGAGTACATCGCGGTTAAGCCGGATCAGGCTCACGCCGCGCGAACGGCAGGGGCAGGTCGTGCGCACGCAGCGCGGCGCAGTACTTGTCGAGCAGGGCGTCGAGGTCCGCGAGGAGCGATGCCCCCGATTCGTGTGCCTCGGCGAGATCTCCCTCGGCGCAGGACTCGACAAGGTCGGCAAGGTCGTCGCGAAGAATCGAGAGGCTGTCGCCCTGGATCAGGACGCCGGGGAACTTGCGCCCCGGCAACCTGACGACCGCGTTGTTGCCGGGATCGGTGAACAGTTCGGCCTCGATGCGTCGCATGTCCGGCATGCAACCACGAACCGGAGCTACGAGTACATCGCCAACCAGATCGCAATATAGTGAGACACCGCAGCCAACACCGTGCACGCGTGGAAGAACTCGTGGTACCCGAACGTCTCCGGCCAATGATTCGGCCACTTCACCGCGTAAAAAACCGCCCCCACGGTGTAAAACAGCCCACCCACGCAAAGCAGCACCAAAGCCGCAACTCCGGCATGGCTCAGCAGCTCCGGCAGCACGAACACCGCGACCCACCCGAGCGCGATGTAGATCGGCACCCCGAGCCAGCGCGGTGCGTGCGGCCACAGCATCTTCATCGCCACACCCAGGATCGCGCCGCCCCAGACGATGCCCAGGACGATGTATCCCGTTGGCTTCGACATGGCCAGCAGGGTGAACGGCGTGTACGTGCCGGCGATGAAGAGGAAGATCATCGAGTGGTCGGCGCGCTTCATCCACTTGTACGCGCGCGGGCTCCACAGCCTGCGGTGATACAGCGCGCTCACGCCGAAAACGCCCAGCACGGTGAGGCCGTACACGGACGTCGCCAGTGCGGCGACCGGCGAGACCGTCGACGCGGCGAGGCTGATCAGCGTGGCGGCCGCGGCGACGGCGCCGAAGAACGACCAGAAGTGGATGTGGCCGCGCAGCCGAGGCCGGGTGTCCTCGGGCACGGGCGGGGGCTCGATCGTCACGCTCACCTCGCCAAGGCTACGGGACCGTAGGTTTTTCGCCAGCCCCCGTGGCGCGTCACACCCTTGCTCCAGGGGTGCGTACGCTCGGGCGACGTGAGCCTCCGGTCCTTCATGTCCGACGTTGTCTACAGCATCTACAGCCGCCGTCTGATCCAGCAGTCGGCAGGCCGTCATCCGCGGCATATCGCGATCATGCTCGACGGCAATCGCCGCTGGGCTCGCGAGGCCGGGTTCACCGACGTGGCCGACGGGCACCGCGCCGGGGCCAAGAAGATCGCCGACTTCCTCAGCTGGTGCCAGGAGGCCGAGGTCGAGGTCGTGACGATGTGGCTGCTCTCCACCGACAACCTCAACCGCGATCCGGACGAGCTCACGCCGCTGCTGAAAATCATCACCGACGTCACCGACGAGCTCGCCGGGGCCGAGGCGCCGTGGCGGCTGCGCATCGTCGGCGCGCTCGATCTGCTGCCGCTCGAGGTGGCGCAGAAGCTCACCGCCGCCGTGGCGCGGACCGAGAACCACTCGGGCATGGAGGTGAACATCGCGGTCGGCTACGGAGGGCGGCAGGAGATCGCCGACGCGGTCCGCAAGCTTCTCCTGCAGCACGCCGACGAGGGTACTTCGATTCGCGAACTCGCGAAAATCCTCGACGTCGACCACATCTCGGAACATCTGTACACGTCAGGCCAACCGGATCCGGATCTGATTATCCGAACATCCGGTGAACAGCGGCTTTCCGGATTTCTGCTCTGGCAGTCCGCGCATTCGGAATTCTGGTTCACCGAGGCTTACTGGCCGGCATTCCGGCGGGTCGACTTTCTCCGCGCGATGCGCGACTACGCCTGGCGGCACCGCCGGTTCGGGGCCTGACGCGGCGAACCGGCCCGGCGGACCCACCCAGCCGGGCCGGTCGACCCGGCCGCTAACGCCGCGAAGGCCCCGGAGCCGGGCTCCGGGGCCTTCGCGCAAGACGGCTCAGCCGTGGTGGTGCTCCATCGAGTGGGCCACCAGCGCCGGGGTCAGCGCGATGCCGGTGTAGGCACCCGCGACCAGCGAAGCGGCACCGTAGCCCAGCGCGCCGCCGCCCTCGATGAAGGTGGCGTAGGCGTCGCCGAACGTCGGGTCCGGAGCGCCCTGGGTGGCGGCCGGGGAGGCGAACGCCGTCCCGCCGATCATCATCAGGCCCGCGGCCGCACCGGCGACAATTCCAGCCTTCTTCAGCACTTCGCACACTCCTAGGTAGAGATACTGGGATTCGGGGCACCGGAGTGTTCCGGTGGTGTGTCCCGCAGTAAGGAAATTACCCCCGAATGGCCTCTAGCGAATGGTGCGTACGCCCATTGTGTGAGCGCTGGAAGGTCCAGTTCACTCGGTACGGTTCAGTGTCCAGGACGCGAAATGCATTCCGGTCTTCCCCGTGGTACAAGGCCCTTTACCTGGGAATTGCCTGCACTCGGTGATTAATTTTCCATGATCATCCATCTGTGCGACCCCCTGATCGCCGGACCCCGTGACGCTGAGTGAGCACTGTGGACACTCTGTTTCGGGCGACCGACGGTGGGATGACGAATCGGCGAATCACCTGTGTGGCTGCCTGCACGACGGGGCGGACGTAGGTACCTTCCGGAATAGAGAGTTCGCGTTCCGTGCGGATTCTCGCGGGAGGCCCTGGTCGTGGCGTTGATCGAGGGGGCGGCTCAGCCGCCCACGAGATGCACGAGGGGGCCGGCACCCGGCCCTCGTGGCCGTGCCGCCTGACGCAGCCAGCGTCAGGGAGTGCGGACCCAGCCAGGGAGGTGCCCGGCCCAGCGAGTGCGGGCGTGGGGTGCACACGCCCTCGAGGGAGATGCCGTCGTGACTGCGCAGCGTTCACCCCGCAAGGCCTCAGGCCGTTCTTCGACCGGTGCTCAAGCGCCGGAGAAAGCCTCGATCTCGCCCGAATCCCCACGCATCACTTATGTGCTCGACACGTCGGTGCTGCTCTCCGACCCGTGGGCGGTCACCCGGTTCGCCGAACACGCGGTGGTGCTCCCGCTGGTCGTCATCAGCGAACTGGAGGCCAAGCGCCACCACTCCGAACTCGGCTGGTTCGCCAGGGAATCCCTCCGGCTGCTGGACGACCTCCGGCTCAAGCACGGCAGGCTCGACGCCCCGATCCCGATCGGCGACCAGGGCGGCACCCTGCAGGTGGAGCTGAACCACACCGATCCGTCCGTCCTCCCGGTGGGCTTCCGCACCGATTCGAACGACCACCGCATCCTCGCGTGCGCGCTCAACCTCGCGACGGAGCAGCTGGCGGTCGTCCTGGTGACGAAGGACATCCCGCTGCGGGTCAAAGCGGGCGCGGTCGGGCTCACCGCGGACGAGTACCGGGCGCAGGAGGTCACGCCGTCGGGCTGGACGGGCATGGCGGACGTGGACGCGCCGCAGGAGCTGATCGACGCGCTCTTCTCGGGCGGTTCGGCGGATCCGGCGGAGTTCGGTCTCGGCGAGGTGGGCGAACTGCCGTGCCACACCGGGTTGCGGCTGCTCGCGGGCAGTTCGAGCGCGCTCGGCCGGGTCACGGCGGACAAGCGGGTGCGGCTGGTGCGCGGCGACCGCGAGGCGTTCGGCCTGCACGGCCGCTCGGCTGAGCAGCGCGTGGCGCTCGACCTGCTGCTGGACTCCGACGTCGGCATCGTCTCGCTCGGCGGGCGCGCGGGCACCGGCAAGTCGGCGCTGGCGCTGTGCGCGGGCCTGGAAGCGGTGATGGAACGCCAGCAGCACCGCAAGGTCGTGGTGTTCCGCCCGGTCTACGCGGTCGGCGGCCAGGATCTCGGCTACCTGCCCGGGTCCGAGAGCGAGAAAATGCAGCCGTGGGCGCAGGCGGTGTTCGACACGCTCGGCGCGCTGGTCAGCCAGGACGTGCTGGACGAGGTCTTCGACCGCGGCATGCTCGAGGTGCTGCCGCTGACGCACATCCGGGGTCGCTCGCTGCACGACACGTTCGTGATCGTGGACGAGGCGCAGTCGCTGGAGCGCAACGTGCTGCTGACCGTGCTGTCCCGGCTCGGTTCGGCGTCGCGGGTGGTGCTCACGCACGACGTCGCCCAGCGGGACAACCTGCGTGTCGGCAGGCACGACGGCGTCTCGGCGGTGATCGAGAAGCTGAAGGGGCACCCGCTGTTCGCGCACGTGACCCTGACCCGCTCGGAGCGCTCGCCGATCGCGGCGCTGGTGACGGAGATGCTGGAGGACCACGGCTGACCTAGGACCGGAAAAGGCCCCTCGAGGAACTTCCTCGAGGGGCCTTTCCAGGACTGCTTACCAGCCGGAAGGCAGCGGGCGACCCTCGGCGAAACCGGCTGCCGACTGCACGCCCAGCACCGCGCGCTCGTGGAACTCTTCGATCGTGCGCGCGCCCGCGTACGTGCAGGACGAGCGGACGCCCGAGCAGATCGAGTCGATCAGGTCTTCGACGCCGGGCCGGTTCGGGTCCAGCGCCATCCGCGACGTGGAGATGCCCTCCTCGAACAGCGCCTTGCGCGCGCGGTCGAAGACGTTGTCCGTGCGCGTCCGGGCCCCGACGGCGCGCTTCGACGCCATCCCGAACGACTCCTTGTACGGACGGCCCTGCTCGTCGTAGCGCAGGTCGCCGGGGGATTCGTGGGTTCCGGCGAACCACGAGCCGACCATCGCCGCCGACGCGCCCGCGGCCAGTGCCAGCGCGACGTCGCGCGGGTGTCGCACGCCGCCGTCGGCCCAGACGTGTTTGCCCAGCTCACGCGCGGCAGCGGCACATTCCGCGACCGCCGAGAACTGCGGGCGGCCGACGCCGGTCATCATCCGCGTGGTGCACATCGCGCCGGGGCCGACGCCGACCTTGATGACGTCCGCGCCCGCGTGGATGAGGTCGCGGGTGCCTTCGGCGGTGACGACGTTGCCCGCCACGACCGGCACCTTCGGCGACACCGAACGAACCGCCTTGAGCGCGGCGATCATCTTTTCCTGATGCCCGTGCGCCGTGTCGACGACCAGCGTGTCGACGCCCGCCGCCAGCACCGCTTCGGCCTTCGCCGCGACGTCGCCGTTCACACCGACCGCGGCGGCGACGCGCAGCTTCCCGTCAGCGTCGGCGGCCGGGGTGTAGATCTCCGAGCGCAGCGCGCCCACTGCGGTCAGGACACCGGCGAGGCGACCCTCGGCGTCGAGACCGAGAGCGAGCCGTCCGCCGTGGCTGTGCAGGAGTTCGAAAACCTCGCGCGGCGGCGTGTCCAGCGGCACGGCGACGACAGCGGGCTCGGCGACGTCGGCCAGCCGCGCGAAGCGGTCGACACCGGCGCAGGCGGCCTCGTCCACGACCCCGACCGGCTTGCCGTCCCCGTCGACGATGACGACCGCGCCGTGTGCTCGCTTGTGCACGAGGTTGAGGGCGTCGGCCACCGCGTCGCCGCCGGTGAGGACCAGCGGCGTGTCCCAGACGGCGTGTCGGGACTTCACCCAGGAGACGATTTCGGCCACCGCGGCCGTGTCGACGTCCTGCGGAAGCACGACGAGCCCGCCGCGGCGAGCGACGGTCTCGGCCATCCGCCGCCCGGCGACGGCCGTCATGTTGGCCACCACCAAGGGGATCGTCGCGCCAGTGCCGTCCACAGTGGACAAGTCGACGCCGAAGCGGGATTCCACGTCCGAACGGTTCGGCAGCAGGAACACGTCGTCGTAGGTCAGGTCGTGAGCGGGCACGTGCCCATCCAGAAAGCGCACGAGTCACCAGGCTACGTGGCTTGCGCGCGGGACGCTAACCCGGCGTGGCCCGTGGGACAATGGCCAGGTGGACAGCCGTGATCGCGACGACCAGGGGCGCGCCCGCAACGCCCGCCCTCGTGATGGCCTTGGCCGCCCGTTGCCCTACGGCTCCGACGGCGTGCCGCGCCAGCCGGAAGGCGTGCAGCGAACCCCGGAGGAGACCCTGGCGGAGGCGCAGGACCTGCTGGACGCCGGCCGCCCGTTCCACGCCCACGAGGTCTTCGAGGACGCGTGGAAGACGACGGACGGCCCGGAACGCGAACTGTGGCGCGGCCTGGCCCAGCTGGCGGTGGGGCTGACACACGCGTTGCGGGGGAACGGGAACGGGGCGGTAGCGTTGCTGGAGCGGGGTGCGGAGAGCATCGCGCCGTTCGCCGAGGTACCGCCGCACGGGATCGATGTGGCCGGGCTGCGGCGGTGGGCGCAAGCGCTTGCGGCGGAGGCTCGGGAGCGGGCTCGGGTGGAGCCGGAGGTTCCTCGGCTGGCTCCGTAGGCGGGTTGCTTCGGGGGCTGATCGGGCTGGTTTGCCTGCGCTGAGGGTTTCGCTGCGGTATCTGGGCGCTCGGATTGTGCGGCGGGCTTTGGTGCGGTTCCGCGCGACGGCAGGCCGGGCGGTCGCGCGGGCTTTGTCCGACTCAGCGCGGCTGCGGTCGAGGTCGAGCGAGTATGTCGTGCAGCGCGAGCGGTAACGCGCGCTTTGGTGCGGCGGTGTGGTTCGGCGCGGCTGCCGGCCGAGGTCGGGCGGCTACGTGGCGCGGCTCAAGCGGCGACGCGGGCTGATCCGGTAGCAGGCAGCGGCCGGTCGTGAGCTGGACGGTTCGGCGGGCGCGGTTCTGTGAGGCGGCACCGCGCGCAGATCCAGGGTAGACAGGCTGGCTGGGCGCAAACGCTTCCGCCAGCCGATCTCGTAACTCGCCGGGCAGGGCGACAGCCATGCCGCCCCGCCCGGCGAGACAGGGTGGTCAGGCGGCGGGCCAGTCGGCCGATCCCGCTTTTTCCTTGCCGATGGTCGTCGCTTCGCCGTGGCCGGTGCGGACGATCGTCGCGTCGGGGAGGGGGAAGAGGCGGTCTCGGATGGACTTCACGATGGTCGGGTAGTCGGAGTACGAGCGGCCGGTCGCGCCGGGGCCGCCGTTGAACAGGGTGTCTCCGGTGAAGAGGACTTCCAGGTCGGGGCTGTGCAGGCAGATCGCGCCGGGGGCGTGGCCGGGCGTGTGCAGCACGGTGAGGTCGGTGCCCGCGACGGTGATGACCTGTCCGTCGGCCAGGTCGCCGTCCGGGGCGCGGTCCGGGTGGGTCAGGTCCCAGACGACGCGGTCGGCCGGGTGCAGCAGGATCGGGGCGCCGGTGCGGTCGGCCAGCGCGGGGGCGGCGTTGACGTGGTCGTTGTGCGCGTGGGTGCAGACAATCGCGCGGACTGTGCGTTCTCCGACTACGTCCGCGATGGAGTCCGCGTCGTGCGCGGCGTCGATCACGATCACCTCGGAGCCGTCGCCGACTATCCAGACGTTGTTGTCCACGTCCCAGCTGCCGCCGTCGAGCTCGAACACGCCCGACGTGACCAGGTTCTGCACTATGGCCGTCATGCCGCAGACCCTAGTGGCCCGCGAGGCATACCGCCGGTACCTACTTTCGAGTATCCTTACTCGCGGTAAGTTAGCCGCGACGACGGGACTGCTCATGACCGACCCCCGGGATCTGCTCGCCGAACCGCTCAAACTGCACTGCGGGGCCGTGCTGCCGCATCGGATCGCGAAGTCCGCGCTCAGCGAGCAGCTCGGCGACCGTCGCAACGCGCCTTCGGCCGAGCTCGCGCAGCTGTACCGGACCTGGGCGCGCGGGGGCGCGGGTCTGCTGGTGACCGGCAATGTGATGGTCGATCCCACCGCGCTCGGCGAACCGCGCAACGTCGCGGTGCCCGCCGAACCCGACCCGGCGGCGTACCGGTCGTGGGCGCGGGCCGTCGACGGCACGGACGCGCAATTGTGGGTGCAGCTCAACCATCCCGGACGGCAGAGCCCGCGGTATTTGTCTCGCCAGCCGGTCGCGCCGTCGGCGGTGCCGTTCGGTGGCCGAGGCGTGCGGACGGCGTTCGCCGCGCCGCGGGCGTTGACCGGGGACGAGATCGAAGCGGTGGTGGCGAGGTTCGCGGTGTCGGCGCGGACGTTCGTCGACGCCGGGTTCGCCGGGATCCAGATTCACGGCGCGCACGGGTACCTGATTTCGCAGTTCCTGTCGCCGTTGGTGAACCGTCGCGACGACGAATGGGGGCGCGACCGCAGCCGGTTCCTGCTTGAGGTGGTGCGTGCGGTCCGGGACGCGGTGGGGGATCGCGTGCCGGTTTCGGTGAAGCTCAACAGCGCCGACTTCCAGCGCGGCGGCTTCGACGAGGACGAGTCGTTGCAGGTGGTCCGGGCGCTGGGCGAGGCCGGGATCGATCTGTTGGAGATTTCCGGCGGCACCTACGAGCGGGCCGTGATGATGGGGTCCGGCCGGGCGAGCACGCAGCGGCGGGAAGCATATTTCCTGGACTACGCGGCGAAAGCCCGCCAGATCAGCGACGTCGCGCTGATGGTCACCGGCGGGTTCACCACGGCGGCGGGCATGGCGGAGGCGCTGGAATCCGGTGCGCTGGACGTGATCGGGATCGGTCGTCCGTTCACTGTGGACCCCGGCTTGCCGGGCCGGTTGCTCGCGGGCGAGGACGTGCGGGCCGAACGCCGTTGCCCGCGCACGGGAATCCGGCTCGCCGACAGCCTGCTCGAGATCCAGTGGCACACCCAGCAGATGCACCGCGTCGCCGCGGGCAAGCCGGTGGACCTGAAGCGCGGCGCGTTGCGAGCGTTCGCCCAGGCCGGGCTCAGCGATCCGCTGAACGCGTTTCGGCGGGTCCGCGCCTGAGCCGCGGGTCGGCGGCCCGGGCACCGCTGGCGAGTGCGATGAAGAAGACGCCGATGAGCAGGCAGTTCAGCGCGACCTGCCCGTAGCCGAGGTTGTCGGCGTTGACGAACGGGTACGGGTAGTAGCCGTCGATCGCACCGCGGACGAGCGTGAAAGCCAGCCACACCAAGGGATAGGCGAGCGACCACCAGACGGTGCGCCATGTCAGCACCCGCGGAGCGAAGAGCAGCCAGCCGAGCACGCACAGCACCGGGCTGACGCGGTGCAGCAGGATGTCCGCGGCGAGGCCGAGCCCGTGCAGCTGGTACAGCCCGGCGAGCGCGACCTGGTAGACGACCCCGGTCACCACGATCCCGACCAGCGCGTCGAGCCACAGCACGCGCATCAGCGGCGAGGTGCCGCGTCCGCGGGCGAAAGCCGCGCTGGTGACGAGGACGAGGACGTTCGAGATGATCGTGAAATAGGTGAACAGGTTCGCGACTCGTCCGCCGAAGCTGACGTACCGTCCCTGCGGCGGCACCAGCGCGACGATCTGGATCACGAGCGCGGCCACCACGACCACCGCGGTCACCCCGAACCACAGCCGGGCCAACGCTTTCGACGACATACCGCTGACACTACGGCTCCGGAGCGGGTCCGCCCGGCCCGACCCGACCATGTTCGGTCGAGCCGGGGCCGGGCGAACCTGCCCGGATGCCCGCCCGCGGCGCGGGGACTACCGCATCACCGCACCGCCTTCACCAAAGCGGGCACGAAGACCGACGCGTCGATCGTGCCCCAGCCGCTCGCGATGTCGTAGCCCGGACCGGCCTTGAAGCCTTCGACGTCCCACTGGCTGTTGTCGCCCTTGGTGACGTCGACGATCCCGGCCGCGGTGCCCTTCGGACCCAGCTTCGAGTACAGCGCCGGGTTGATCTGGCCCAGCCGCCCGTGGTTGGCCTGCACCGCCAACGCCAGCACGCCGGCGAACAGCGGCGCCGACTGCGACGTGCCCTGGACGCCTTCCATGCTGATGTCCGGGTACGACCGCATCGTGCTGCCGGTGATCTTCTTGACGCGGTTCTGCCAGGACGGCCGCGCGTACGCCTTCGACAGGCCCGCGCCCTCGCTGAACCCGTTGTCCGCGGCGTTGACCAGGTCGTCGGGCTGGGTGCGGACGCCGTTCGCGTCGAGGTGCAGCTGGGTGCCGCCGAGCGCGGTGACGTTCGGGTCGCTGGCGGGCCAGCTCGCCACGCGGTACGGATACCGGCCGGGGCCTTGCAGGTACGCCCCGGTCGGGCCGTCGTCGCCCGACGACGCCACCAGCGTGACGCCCGCCTTGCTCGCCCGCTCCAGCGCCGGGTCGAGGGTCTTGATCGACTCGAACGACGGGAAGTTCTCCTCGGTGGTGCCGAAGCTCATCGAAACCACGTCGGCGATGCGGTGCTCGGTCATGTAGTCGACCGCGTGCATCATTTCCGGCAGGCCGGCGAAGCCCTGCGTCTCGGCGACCGGGGTGGCGGCGACGACGATCTTCGCGCCCGGAGCCATCGCGTGCATCATCGTGACGTCCAGATCGGTTTCGCCGCCCCACGACTGGCAGGTGGCGGTGTCCACCCCGGGATCGGTGCACGCGGGCACCGCACCGGACGGCTGCAGCACCTCGACGTTCGCCGGCGGCAGACCGTGCTGCCGGGAGTACTCGTCCAGCACCTGCTTGACCTTGTCGTCGCCGAACGACACGAGCGTGGCCACGGTGGACCCGGCGCCGGTGATGCCCTGGTTCCACAGCTTCGTGGCGTTGTACGCGCCGCTTTCCTTCGGCAGCTTGGCCATCGCCGCGTTGAGCCGTGCCACCCGCTCGCGCACCGTGGTCGCGCCGACGAACGACTGCGCGGCAGCCGAGAAGTGGTGTCGCGGCGGCTGCTGCGGCGGCGCCGGCGCGGCACTGGCCGGTGCCGCCACCACGGTGGCGGCGAGCGCCACGCCCGCCAGCAGGGTCATCGGCCGCCCGAGTCCCCGGACGGCTGATTTCACCCGGAACGTCATGCTTTTCTCCTATCGACGCAGGCCAGTGCTCCCACTCTCGGGTACGCGGCCACGCGTGCGACATCGACTTTCGTCGGGCGTTTTCCTGAGCACAGCGGGGAAAACTGCCCGATGTCCGTAATGTGCCCACTCATCCGGAGGGCGGGCGCGGCGATCATCATCCGGATGCCTCCTCAGAGCCGGACTGCTCCGCCTGGCTGGCGTCCGTCGCCGGACGGCTACCGCGCAGCAGCCCGCGGACGGTGTCGATGGTGTCGGCCTCGCCGGGATCCTTGTCCGGCCGGTACCGCACCACCCGCGCGAACCGCAGCGCCAGCCCGCCCGGATACCGCGTGCTGACCTGCGCCCCGTCCAGTTCGATCTCGACCACCGTCTCCGGCCGCACGTGGACGGTCCACCGGTCGCGGTGCGTTTCGATCTCCTGGAACCGCTCGGTCTGCCAGGCCAGCAGCTCGTCGGTGAGGCCCTTGAACGTCTTGCCCACCATGATCGGCGGCCCGCCGTCCGGATCGCGCGCGCCGAGGTGCAGGTTCGACAGTTTCCCGGTGCGCCGCCCGTGGCCCCATTCCGCCGCCAGCACCACCAGGTCGATGGTGTGCACCGGTTTCACTTTCAGCCACGCGCGCCCGCGCCGTCCGGCCGCGTAGATCGAGTCGAGGTCCTTCACCATCACGCCCTCGTGCCCGGCGTCCATCGCCGCGTCGAGCACCGCCGCCGGCGATTCCGGCCGGACCGAGCCCGGGATCACGTGCTCGCCCGCCACCCGGCGCAGTGCCTCGTTTCGTTCGGACAACGGCGCGTCGAGCAGATCGACCCCGTCCAGATGCAGGCAGTCGAAGAAGTACGGCCGCAGCAGCAACGCCCGCACCTGTTCGTCGCGCGTGCTGCCGAACCGGCTCATCGTTTCCTGGAACGGCCGCGGCCGCCCGTCGTCGGTGAGCGCGAGGGTCTCGCCGTCCAGCACCACCGATTCGCACGGCAGCGCCCGCACCAGCTCGACCAACTCGGCGACGCTGCCGGTGATTTCCCGCAGCGTACGCGTGTACACGTGCACTTCCGCGCCGCGCCGGTGCACCTGGATCCGCGCACCGTCCATTTTGTACTCGACGATCGCGTTCCCGTGCTCCGTCACGGCTTCCTCCAGCGATTCCGCCGGCGACGCGAGCATCGGCCGCACCGGACGGCCCAGCTCCAGCCCGAATTCCGCGAGCGCCGCCGCGCCCCCGGTGAGCGCCGCCTGTCCGGTGACCGGCAGCCGCCCGGACAGCATGAACGCACGCCGCACCTGGTCGACTTCGACCTCGGCCGCCGCCGCGACCGCGTCGACCATCACGCCTTCCAGCGCGCCCTGTCGCAGTTCCCCGGTGACGAGCCGGAACACGAACTCCTGCTCGGCCCTGGTCAGCCGGGAGAACAGCGCGGCGAGCACCTCCGCCCGGCGCTTCACCGAACCCGCGCCCGCCGCGGCCGCGACCTCGGTGAGCGCGACGTCGACCTCCGCCACCGAGACGGCAGGCGCGGCCGCGGGTTCGACGGCGAGGTCGGCGAGCGTGCGCCAGCCTGCGCCGAGCCGGTCCTGTGCGGTCTGCCCGGTGAGATACGCGATCACCGCGGGCAGTTCGCCGGGTTCGGCCGCGCGCAGCACGGCGGCCAGCACGGCGATCTTCGTTTTCCGTGACCGCGTGGCCGCCAGTTCGGCGGAGGCGGTGACGAGGTCGGTGAACAACACCCGGCCATCATCGCCCCCGCCACCGACAAAAACTCCCGCTCCAGCCTCGACTGGGTGAAAAAGAGCTGGTCAGGCATCCGGACGAGTGCAGTACTGGTCCAGCAGCCCCTGTTTTGTCACGCACGGCGTGTACCCTGCGTCCTGCAGTTCCGCCCGCGCCGTGCTGCTGCGCAGGTAGTCGAGGAACTGCTTCAGCAGCGAATCGTTCTCCGGCACGCCCTTGGTGTAGAGGTACTCCACCGTCCAGAAGCGATAGCCGGCGTCGATGCTGGTCACGTCGGGGTAGCGGTCGTCGAGTTTCGCCATCGCGACGCGGCCGCCCGCCGCGGCGATCTTGGCCGCGGGCACGTCCGCGTAGCCGATGGCACCGGGGGTGTCGCCGACCGCGCGCAGCAGTTCGTCGGTCTTGCCGCGTTCGCAGCGCACCACGGTGGCGTGCGGGTCGCGGGTCGGGGTCCGGCAGTCGTCCGAGGACAGTCCCGGCTCTGCGGCACCCAGCACTTTCTGCTCGAAAGTCTTGCGCGTACCCGATTCCTGCCCGCGTCCGACAACCCGGATCGGGATCGACGGACCCTCGCGCAGTTGCGCCCAGTTGGTGTACTTCCCGCTGAAGATGCCGCGCACCTGCTCATTGCTCAGCCGGTCGACGCCGACGGCGCTGTTCACCACCAGGCTGTACACGAGCACTGCGACCGGTTGTGTAACCAGATCCGGCCCGGCGTCGGAAGCCTTGCCGTCGGAAAGCACTGCCATGCTGTCCTTTTGTTCCGCGGGCAACGGTCCCAGTTCGCGCACCGCGGACACGCTTCCGTCCGCTTGCGTCGTGATCGTCGCGCCAGGACACAGCTTCTGGTACTCGGTCGCGACGCTGTTCATGATGGGCGCGAACGCGCTGGATCCGTGCACCGCGAGGGATCCGTTGCCGCAGCCGGGTTCGGACCCACGCGACACGGCGACGAGGAGCATGCTCAGCAACGCCCCGGTCAGCAGCACCCCGATCGCTCCCGTGACCACCGGCCACGACAGCCAGCGCTGTTTGCGTTCGTCTTTGATCCGCCCGCCGCTGAGCCTTCCGGTGACGTCCAGTTCCTTGGACAACGGCCCGCCGCGCCAGTCGTCCGGCTCGCGCAGCACGACGACGAGTTTGAACTTTTCCCGCCGCTTCAAGGAAAGTTGTTCGAGACGGACACCGTGCCATTGCGGTGCCGCCGCTGCCGGTGCGTCGGCTTGCCGCAGCAGCGCGGTCAGCCGCTGCGGCAGCAACGCTCGCACGCCGGACAGTCGCGCGGTTCCGTTTTCCGGCGTAGGCTGATCATGAGTGAAGAATTCAAGCCCGTTCCGTACCACCTCACGCAACCCGTCTTTGGCATCGGATACGCGCGCGTCCCACACCACCCGCCTGCCGAAGGTGAACTGCAGTGGGTGTTCCCAGTCGTCCGGAGCGATGTCGAAGCTGCCGGTGTTGCGGATGCGGATCACGACCACGCTGAGCGGTTCCAGCAGCTGCACGGTGCGCACAAGTTCCGGATCCGCTTGCACCACACCGTTGTCCGAGTCGCTGAGCGTCACCGGGTTGAGGCCGATCTTGGAGTTGTAGAGCTCCCGGTAGATCACGCGCCTGCGGCGGATCACGTAGCGGTCGATGACCGGAGCGAGGATGGTCGCGCCCGCGACGACGGCGATGGGCACGATGCCGCGGCTGGACGTGAGCACGTCGGCGAGTGTTCGCACTATTTCCCCGAAGCCCACGGTCGCCTCCCCCTTGCCTGCTCCCGAGAAGGTCAACCCTAAGCGTCAGCAACGGGACCCCTCCCCGGTGCACCAGGTGTTCACCAGCGGTTCAACCGGCCGACGCGATCCGCTCGACGGCGGCGCGGAGCCGGTCCGGCGGGAGCGCGGCGTACCCGAGCACGAGGCCCGGATATCCGGCTGAGGTATGGGAATAAGTCGACAAAGCCGGGGCGTGCACGCCTGCCGCGGCGAGTTTTTCCTGCAGCCGCACGTCATCGGTACCGTCGGGCAGCCGGACGACGAGGTGCAGTCCGGCGGCGATTCCGACCGGCTGCCACTGCGGAAGGCGCTGGGTCAGGGCTTCGATCAGCGCGTCGCGACGAACGCGGTACAGCCGTCGAGTGCGGCGCAGATGCCGGTCGTAACCGCCGGTGGCGATCAGATGCGCGAGCGCGGCTTGCGGGAGCGGCGGGCAGCCGAGGTCGTGCATTTCCTTGACCCGCGCCACGGCGTCGCGCAGCCGTCGCGGCGGAATGAGCCAGCCGATCCGCAACGCTGGCGCAAGAACTTTGCTGACGCTGCCGATGTACGCGACGTGATCCGGTGCGAGCGCGCGCATCGCGCCCAGCGCGGGACGGTCGTAGCGATGTTCGGCGTCGTAGTCGTCCTCGAGGATGAGCCCGCCGGTTTCCGCTGCCCAGGCAAGCAGTTGCCGACGGCGTTCCGGATGCAACGCGACGCCGAGCGGGAACTGGTGTGCGGCGGTGAGCAACACGACGGAGCAGTCTGAAGTGGACAGTGCGTCGACGTCGATGCCCTTGTCGTCGACCGGGATTCCGACCGGGGCCAGCCCGTGGTCGCGCAGGAGATTCGCTTGGCCGTGGTGGCTCGGGTCTTCGACGGCGATGCGCTGGTCTGGCAAGGCGTCGGCCAGCAACGACAACGCTTCCGCGGCTCCGCTGGTGATCACGATGTCGTCCGGGTTCGTCGGCAGCGCCCGGACGCGGCCGAGGTAGGCGGCCAGTTCCGCGCGCAACGCGGGGTGTCCGGTTGGATCGGGGTAGCCGAGACCGAGATCTGGCGTCGCGTTCAGGGCTTCTCGTTCGGCGGCAAGCCATTCTGCCCGCGGGAACGCCGACAACGCGGGCAGTCCCGGACGCAGGTCGAACTCCCAGGTCTGCGTTTTCGCTGCGCTGACCCGAGGATTCGGCGCGGGATCGTCGATCGGCGCGACGCGAGTGCCTGACCCGTGCTTGCTCAGCAGGTAACCCTCGGCGGTGAGCTGCTCGTACAACGCGGTGACGGTGCCGCGCGCGACCCCGAGCTGGCGCGCGAGATCGCGGCTCGACGGCAGCCGGGTGCCGACCGCCAGCCGCCCGGTGCGGATCGCGTCGCGCAGCGCGGCCTCGACGGCGCGGCCCCGGCGTCCGCCGGTGGCGGCGGGCAGGAGCAACTCCCGGATGGTCTCCACGGCCACGACAGTACGGCCAAGTGGTCCAGTTAGGCCAGTGTTGAGTGGTCCTTCTGAATAGACCACTCTCCGCTGAAGACTGAGCGGCGTGAAACGGTCGATGGTGCTTTCAGGGGTGGCCGGCGCGGTGCTGGTCGGCGGATCGGTGCCGGTCACCGGCATGCTGGACGGGTATCCGGTGATCACCGGGCAGGCGTTGCGGTACGCGCTGGGCGGGCTTCTGCTGCTGGGCTGGGCGAAGGTCACGCGCAGTCCGCTGCCGCGGCCGAAACTGGGCGATCTGCCGACTCTGCTCGGCCTCGCCGCGACCGGGATGATCGGGTTCCAGGCCTGTCTGCTGCTGGCGCAGCGCTACGCGGAACCCAGTGCGGTGGCGGCGTTTCTCGGGGCCAGCCCGCTCGTGCTCGCGTTGATCGCGCCGATGCTGGACGGTCGCCGTCCGTCCGCCGCGCCGGTCGTCGGGTCGGTACTGGCCGGGCTCGGCATCGTGGTGCTGTCCGGCGGCGGATCCGCTTCCGCGCCAGGGCTGTTGCTGGCTGCGCTGGCGATGTTGTGCGAAGCGTCGTTCACCCTGCTCGCGGTGGGATTGCTGCGTCGGCTCGGGCCGTTGGCGACCTCGACGTGGGGCTGTTTCACCGCTGCGGCAAGCGGTTCCGTGGTGGGGACGGTGGTCGATCCGGCTGGAGCCTGGCGGTGGCCGAACGCGCGTGAACTCGTCGCGTTGCTGTTGCTGGCCGTCGTGGTGACGGCGGTGGCTTTCGTGCTCTGGTACAGCTGCGTCGTCGAGTTGGGGGCGGACCGGGCGGGCGTGCTGATCGGGCTGATGCCGGTGTCCGGGCTGGCCGTGGCGGTGTTGATCGGGGCGCAACAGTTCGAACTCAAGGACCTGGCCGGGGTCATCCTGGTCGCTGCGGGAGTCGCATGTGGACTGTGGAAACGCGAAGCGGCTCGCCCGGAATTGTCCGAGCGAGCCGCTACGATCGGCTAACCTCTACTTGCCGCCACGCGCCATCCGCAGCACATCGAGTGCCTCGTCCAGCTGTGCCTCGGTGAGCTTGCCGTCGCGGACGTACCCGCGCTCCAGCACGACCTCGCGGATCGTCTTGAGTTCCTTGAGCGCCTGCTTCGCCACCGCGGCCGCTTCCTCGTAGCCGATGTACTTGTTGAGCGGCGTGACGATCGACGGCGACCCCTCGGCGTACTGCCGCGCGCGCTCGACGTTCGCGGTGACCCCGGCGAACACCTTGTCCGCCAGCAGCCGCGAGACGGCCGCGAGCAGCCGCGCCGATTCGAGCACGTTGCGCGCGATGACCGGCAGGTTCACGTTGAGCTGGAAGTTGCCCGCCGCGCCAGCGAACGCGACCGCCGCGTCGTTGCCGACGACCTGCGCGACGACCTGCAGCGTCGCTTCCGGGATGACCGGGTTGACCTTGCCCGGCATGATCGACGAACCCGGCTGCAGGTCCGGCAACGCCAGCTCGGCCAAGCCGGTGCGCGGGCCGGAACCCAGCCAGCGCAGGTCGTTCGCGATCTTGTTCAGCGACACCGCGACCGTGCGCAGGTGCCCGGAAGTCTCGACCACGCTGTCCTGCGTCGCCTGCGCCTCGAAGTGGTTGCGTGCCTCGGTGAGCGGCAACCCGGTGATCTGCGCCAGTTCGGCCGACACCGCCGCGCCGAAACCATCGGGCGCGTTCAGGCCGGAGCCGACCGCGGTGCCGCCGATCGGCAGTTCGCCCAGCCGCGGCAGACCGGACTGCAGGCGCTCGATGCCGAACCGGATCTGCGCGGCCCACGCGCCCGCCTCCTGGCCGAGCGTGATCGGCACGGCGTCCATCAGGTGCGTGCGGCCGGACTTCACGACGTCCTGCCACTCCTCGGCGCGCGCCTCGATCGCGCCGGCGAGGTGCTCCAATGCCGGGACGACGTCGGTGAGGACGGCCTCGGTGGCGGCGACGTGGATCGTCGTCGGGAAGGTGTCATTGGACGACTGCGACGCGTTGACGTGGTCGTTCGGGTGCACGTCGCGGCCGAGCGCGCGAGTGGCCAGCGTCGCGATGACCTCGTTCGCGTTCATGTTGGACGACGTGCCCGAGCCGGTCTGGAAGACATCGATCGGGAAATGCTCGTCGTGGCGGCCCTCGGCGACCTCGTCGGCGGCCTTCGCGATCGCGTCGGCGACGTCGGCGTCCAGGACGCCGAGGCGCGCGTTCACGCGGGCGGCGGCGGCCTTCAACAGGCCCAGCGCGCGGATCTGGGCGCGCTCGAGACCGCGGCCGGAGATGGGGAAGTTCTCGACGGCACGCTGCGTCTGCGCGCGGTAGAGCGCGTCGACCGGGACGCGGACCTCACCCATCGTGTCGTGTTCGATCCGGTATTCCTGTTCAGCCATACCCCCGATTCTGGCCCCGTTTCGCGCAACCGGCCGGGTGTTGTCGCCCACCCCGGTACGCTCGGTTGTGTTCTCGATCACCGCCACCCACCACTGGCATGGAGCGAGCCTCATGGATTACGACCTCGTCGTCATCGGAGCCGGACCCACCGGCCTCTTCGCCGCCTACTACGCGGGATTCCGCGGCCTGTCGATGGCCGTCGTCGATTCGCTGCCCGAACCGGGCGGGCAGGTCACCGCGATGTATCCGGAGAAGATGATCTACGACGTCGGCGGGTTCCCCGCGATCCGCGGCCGTGATCTCGTGCAGGGCCTGGTGGACCAGGCCGCGCCGTGGAAGCCGGATTACCTGCTCGGCCGCAAGGCGGAGAAGCTGGAGAGCGTCGACGGCGGTCTCGAACTGACTCTCGACGGCGGCGACGTGCTGCGCGCGGGCGCGGTCCTGATCACGGCGGGCATCGGCGAGTTCACGCCCCGTCCGCTGCCCGCCGGAGACGGCTGGCTCGGCCGCGGAATGGTCCACTTCGTCCCATCGCTGGCAGCTCACGCGGGCCAGCACGTCGTCGTGGTCGGCGGCGGGGATTCGGCGTTCGACTGGTGCCTGGCGCTGCATCCGGTCGCGGCGAGCGTGACGCTCGTGCACCGTCGCGCGAAGTTCCGGGCCGCGGAGTCGATCGTGCGGCAGGTGCAGGAGCTGGGCGTGCGGCTGGTCACGGACGCCGAGGTGGCCCGATTTGTCGAAGCTCCGGACGGTTCGCTGACGGCGGTCGACGTGACGGTGAAGGGCGGCGCGGACGAGCAGCTGCGCGCGGACGCGGTGGTTGCGGCGTTGGGCTTTACCGCGGATTTGGGGCCGATCGAAAGCTGGGGCTTGGAAATCGATCACCGCGCGATTTCGGTGGGTTCGACGATGGCGACGGCCCGGCCGCGCGTTTACGCCGCTGGGGACGTGGCGGCGTATCCGGGGAAGGTGAAGTTGATCGCGACCGGGTTCGGCGAGGCGGCGACGGCGGTGAACAACATCGCGGTGGCGTTGAATCCCGAGGCGCATTTGTTCCCGGGGCATTCGAGCAACGTCGAGTGACTCAGCCGGTTTTCTCCGCGATCCACGGCTGATACGCCACCGCCGAGGTCGCGATCGACGGTGCCGATCCGCACGTCGACGAGCGGTTTCCCGGGCGGCTGACCATCCCGGCCAGCGTCCACCGGTCGCTGTCGCGGATCAGTTCCGGGCCGCCGGAATCGCCGTAGCACGAGCCGGATCCGCCGGGGCTTTCCGTGCACAGCTCGGAGGTTCCGTCGAACGCCGCCGTGCATTTCGCGCCCTCCACCAGGTGCGTGTCCAGCTGGCGCAGCGTCTTCGACACCGGGCCGCAATTCGGCGTCGCGCACGTCTGGCCCCAGCCGATCACCCGGACCGCCGTGCCTGGCGACGCCGAACCGCCGATCGCGATCGGCGCTGCCTTCACCGGGGCGGTCAGCCTGATCAAGCCGACGTCGCCGGTTTGCGTTTCGGCGTTGAAATGCGGGTGCAGCACGAATTCCGCCGCTTTCGGAGTTTCCCCGCCCTCGTCCGCGTCGTTGCTGCCGACGCGCAATCCGATCGTCGCCGGGTCTTTCGCGGACAGGCAGTGCGCCGCGGTGACCACCCAGGTCGGCGTGATCAGCGCGCCGCCGCAGAACAGCGCGCCGCCCGAGGTGTGCAGGGACACCGCGAACGGGTAAGGCTGGTCCGCGTCGGTCCCGCCGACGATCGAGGGCCCGGCGAAAGCGCTGCCCGCGCTGAGCACGACTCCGGTGAGGACAGTCAGCACCAGCGCGAACAGCCGTTTCGACACCGGGAAACTCCTTGGCAGATCAGGGAAGCGGAGGCACCGCGCCCTCGTCGAGTTCGAGGTTGCCGTCGAAGTTGACGGACGAGTACGCCCGCAGCTTCTCGAGCCGGTGGTAGCCGTCGATCATTCTGACCGTCCCGGACTTGGACCGCATGACGATCGACTGCGTCGTCGCGCCGCCCGCCCGGTAGTGGACGCCGCGCAGCAGGTCGCCGTCGGTGACGCCGGTCGCGCAGAAGAACACGTTGTCGCCGGTGACCAGGTCGTCGTTGAGCAGGATCCGGTCAAGGTCGTGACCGGCGGCGAGCGCCTTCTCGCGCTCCGCTTCGTCCTTCGGCCACAGCCGGCCCTGCAGTTCGCCGCCGAGGCACTTCATCGCGCACGCGGCGATGATGCCCTCGGGCGTGCCGCCGATGCCGAGCAGCATGTCGACGCCGGTGGTCGGCCGGGCCGCGGCGATCGCGCCCGCGACGTCGCCGTCCGAGATGAACCGGATCCGGGCACCCGCCTCGCGGACCTCTTTGACCAGCTGTTCGTGCCGCGGCCGGTCGAGGATGCAGACCGTCACGTCGCTGACGCTGGAGTTCTTCGCCTTCGCCACGCGCCGGATGTTCTCCGCGACCGGGGCGGAAATGTCCACCTTGCCCGCCGCGTCCGGGCCGACGGCCAGCTTCTCCATGTAGAACACCGCGGACGGGTCGAACATCGCACCGCGCTCGGCGACGGCGAGCACGGCCAGCGCGTTCGGCATGCCCTTCGCCATGAGCGTGGTGCCGTCGACCGGGTCGACCGCGACGTCGCAGTCCGGGCCGTCGCCGTTGCCGACCTCTTCGCCGTTGAACAGCATCGGCGCTTCGTCCTTCTCGCCCTCGCCGATGACGACGACGCCGCGCATCGAGACGGTGGAGACGAGCTGGCGCATCGCGTCGACGGCAGCCCCGTCGCCGCCGATCTTGTCGCCTCGGCCGACCCAGCGGCCGGCCGCCATCGCGGCTGCCTCGGTCACCCGCACCAGTTCCATGGCGAGGTTGCGATCAGGCGCTTCGCGTCGGCTGCGGTCACTGGCGGTGGTCATGGTGGCCTCCCGGAACACGGTTCGTCAGCGGGTGCCCAGTCTGTCAGATCCCTAGACCACCTGACCGATTCAGCAACGCATGGTGCACGTCACTCTGTGTCGTCGTCGGTCTCCACCGAGGCCAGCGCGGCCTCGATCCGCTCGCGGGCGCCTTCCAGATGCCGTTCGCACACCTTGGCGAGCCGCTCGCCCTTCTCCCACAGCTCGAGCGACTGCTCCAGTGACAGCCCGCCTGCCTCGAGTTCCTTCACCACTTCGACGAGCTGATCGCGGGCCTGCTCGTAACCGAGTCCGGCGGTGTCTGCTTCGCTCACGTTCTCCGACCTTGTGGTGCACGGGGCTGTCGGCGCAGACTACCGCGCTCGGCCGACATTCCCGGGGAACCGGGTCCGGCCCGATGCGGGCCCGCGACCACCGCGCTCGCCATCGCGTGGTCGTATCCGACGAAGGCCAGCGCGAACTCCTGCCCGTCACCGTCCGCGATGGCGTCCTCGAGGTTCTCCTGCGCACTCGCCACGCGTCGCCGATGGCCGGTCCCTTCGGCGAACCACCACCGGACGCCGACGTGCTCGGACGTCGCCTCGGACAGCCGCCTGAGCTGCGGGGCCAGCCCGCGCCGGGCCGCGGTGCCGCAGCCGGCGAGCAGGGCGGTCCAGCATTCGTCGGCGGCCCGGTCGGTGACCAGGGCCTGGCGCAGCAGGAGACCGGCGTCGAGCCGGGCGGCGGCGTCCACCGTGAGCGGGAGGAACGCCGGGGCCCGGTGCATCACGGCCGGTCTCCTTCCGGTGCGGGTGTCGTCGGCTCGACGGACTCGGCCACCGCGTGGACCGCCCCGTCGGCGACCCGTACGCGCAGCTGCGCTCCGTCCTCGATCTGGGAGACGGAGCGGAGCACGTGGAGGTTGCCTGCGGAATCCGTGAACTGGACGACGGCGTACCCGCGCTCCATCGTGGCCGCCGGGCCGAGCGCGGCCAGCTTGCCCCGCGCGTTCGCGACTTCCGCCTGGTCCTTGGCGAGCAGGCTGAGCATCGCGCGCCTGCCGCGTTCGCGGTGCATCTCGAGGTCGCTGAGGCGGCGTTCGATCGGGCCCAGCGGGTCGGCCAGCGACGGACGGCTGCGCAACTGGGTCAGCAGCCGCGTCTCCCGGTCGACCCAGCCGTGCAGCGCACGCCGGCCGCGGTCGCGCATCTGCCGGACCCGCGCGGTTTCCTCGCGGACGTCCGGCACGATGCGCTTGCTCGCGTCGGTCGGAGTGGAACAGCGCAGGTCGGCGACATAGTCGAGCAGGGGAGTGTCGGGCTCGTGCCCGATCGCGCTGACGATCGGCGTGCCCGCGGCCGCGACCGCCCGGCACAGCGCCTCGTCGGAGAACGGCAGCAGATCCTCGACGCTGCCGCCGCCGCGGGCGATGACGATCACGTCGACGTCCGGGTCTTTGTCCAATATGGACAGTGCGCGGAGGATCTGCGGCACCGCCTGCGAACCCTGCACGGCGGTGTTCAGCACCTTGAACAACACGTGCGGCCAGCGTGCCTGCGCGTTCGCCAGCACGTCCCGCTCAGCGGCCGACGCGCGTCCGGTGATCAGCCCGATTCCCTTGGGCAGAAAGGGAATCGGGCGCTTCCGTTCGCGGGCGAACATGCCCTCGGCGGCCAGCAGCTTGCGCAGCCGTTCGATCCGCGCGAGCAGTTCGCCGATGCCGACCGCGCGGATCTGGTCCGCGCGCAGGCTCAGCGTGCCGCGTCCGAAAAAGAACGACGGCTTGGCGTGGATGACCACGCGGTCGCCTTCGCGCAGCGGCGTCGGCAGCTCGCGCACCAGCCACATCGGACAGGTGACGGACATCGAGACGTCCGCGGACGGGTCGCGCAGGGTCAGGAACGCGGTCTGCGTGCCGGGCCGCGCGTTCATCTGCGTGACCTGGCCTTCGACCCAGACGTCGCCGAGCCGGTGGACCCAGTCGCCGATCTTGCGCGCGACAGTGCGGACCGGCCACGGATTCTCCGCGCTGGTGGCGGGGTCGTTGCTCACTGGCCTTCCGCGGGGTCGCCCGGCTGTTCCTCGGCCTTGCGTGCGTTGCCGATCCGCCGCGCGAGCATGCCGACGAACGACGCCCGGTCGGCGTGGGACTTCTCGTACTCCAGCAGTTCTTCCAGCTGGGGCACGGTCAACCGGCGCAGCCGAGCGCGCAGCTGCGGCAGGGTCAGCTCGTCGTAATTGCCCAGCCCGGCCGGGCCGGAGGAGCTGTCGTTCTCGCCCTCGGAGTGTTCCTCGGCGAGCGCGCGGGTCTCCTCGACCCACGGATCGTCGATGGTTTCCGCGGCGAGATCCGGCGGCTGCGCGCGATGGCCGTTGGTGCGCGGCTCGGGCAGGTCGTCGACCGGCACGAGCGTGGGCCGGGACGGGGCGAACTCAGGCTCGGCGTCCTCGTCGAACGTGGCCCAGCTGGGCGTGTCCTCGACCGGACGCAGCATCGACAGCGCGTCGTCGCCCTTGATGGCCAGCTCGGTGACCTGCTGCTGGACGCGCATGGACAGCTGCAGCACCTGGCTCACGACGGTGACCGGCAGGCCGGTGAGCTGCTTCGGGAGCTCACGAACCCGCTCGGCGGTGGTGACGGCGAGGCCCGCGGCGACCCGGAGGGGGAGCGGGAGTGGCTTCATGGGTCCAGCGTGCCGCATCAGGGCTGTTCTGCCCAACCGAACGGGTGGCCAGGGGCACCGGACGTGACGCCCGGCACAGCCTGAACGGCCGCCGCCATCATCCGAACGAGGACTTCAACCCCGGATCGGCACTGCCCGTACCCTGGAGGCATGACTTCTGCGAGTCCCGGAACCGAACCCGCCGGTACCCCGACGATCTCCCGGTCCGGCGCCGCCAAACGCGTGCTGCTCGCGAAGCCGCGCGGGTACTGCGCCGGCGTTGACCGCGCGGTCGTCGCCGTCGAGAAGGCGCTCGAGCTGTACGGGCCGCCGGTGTACGTGCGCAAGGAAATCGTGCACAACCGGCACGTCGTCGAAACCCTGCGCGAACGCGGCGTGATTTTCGTCGACGAGACGTCCGAGGTGCCCGAGGGCGCGCTCGTGGTGTTCTCCGCGCACGGCGTCTCGCCCGCGGTGCACGCCGAGGCCGAGGAACGGAACCTGCGCACCATCGACGCGACCTGCCCGCTGGTCACCAAGGTGCACAAAGAGGTCAACCGCTTCGCCAAGGACGACTACGACATCCTTCTCATCGGCCACGAGGGCCACGAGGAGGTCGAAGGCACGGCTGGCGAGGCACCGGACAAGGTGCAGTTGGTCGACAAGCCCGAGGACGTCGACAAGGTCGACGTGCGCGACCCGTCGAAGGTGATCTGGCTGTCGCAGACCACCCTGTCGGTGGACGAGACGATGGAACGCGTCGACCAGCTCCGCGACCGCTTCCCGACCTTGGCCGACCCGCCCAGCGACGACATCTGTTACGCCACGACCAACCGCCAGGTCGCGGTCAAGGCAATGGCCCCGGAATGCGACCTGGTGCTGGTCGTGGGCTCGAAGAACTCCTCCAACTCGAAGCGGCTGGTCGAGGTCGCTTTGAAGGCTGGCGCGTCGGCCTCGCACTTGATCGACTTCGCTTCGGAGGTCGACGAGGCGTGGCTCGAGGGCGTCTCGACGGTCGGGGTCACGTCTGGGGCTTCGGTGCCGGACGTGCTGGTGATGGACCTGCTGAAGTGGCTGGCCGAGCGCGGGTACGGGCAGGTGGACGAGGTGACTACGGCGAACGAGAAGATCGCTTTTGCGTTGCCTAAGGAGCTTCGGAAGGCTGTTAAGTCGGAGTCCTGAGGTTTTCGTTCGGTGCTGCGGCAGCCGGAGCGTTTGGCGCGCCGCTGAAGCTTTCGCCGCGGAGTCGTGCGAGCCGCTCCGGTCGATTTGGCCGCTGAGCCGTGCAGTAGTTCGTGCTGAGTCACGACCCGGACGAGAGAATTCCTTTAGTCGCAACGAAAAGGCCGCCGATCCCGGTGTGGGGATCGGCGGCCTTTCTCGTTTGCCTTGTGCTGCCAGCTTGCGACGTGAGTTGGGCGCCCAGCCTTCGGCGGATGGTCCGGTTCCTGCGTGGCTTGCGCGCCCGGTCGGCCGTCGTCGGGTGGTCCAGCTCCGGCCTGACTTGCGTGCTCGGTCAGGTTTGTCGAGTGGTCTGGTTTCGACCTGCCCTGCGCGCCCGGTCAATCCTCGTTGGGTGGCCCGGCTCCGGCGTGACTTGCGTGCCCGGTTTGCTCTCGTCGGGTGGTCCAGCTCCGGCGTGACTTGCGTGCTCAGCCAGCTTTCGTAGGGTCGCCCAGTTTCGGCGTGACTTGCATGCTCGGTCAGCCTTCGTCGGTTCGCCCGGTTCCAGCGTGGCCTGCGCGCTCGGTCAGCCCTCGTCTTCCCAAGGACGTTGACGGCGCGGCGGTTCCCGGCGAGGCGGACGCGGACGTCCGGGCGGTGGCTCGTCCCCGCGCGGCCGACGACGCGGCGGCGGAGCGTCACCCCGCGGATCACGACGGCGCGGATCGCCCTCCGGCGGCCGGGGCCGACGCCCTTCCGGCGGCGGCTTGCGACTACCGCGCGGAGCGTTCGGGTCCATCGGCTCACGACGCGGTCGGGCACCCGGCTCGCCAGGCGGACGCGGCCGTCGCGGCGGGGGAGCGTCGAGATCCCGCGGCGGACGGCGACGGTTGCCCGGAGGCGGCGTCTGACCGGACTGCCCCGCGCGACCGGCAGGCGGCCGCGAGCGCGGACGGTTGGCGGCTTTGTCGTCGTCCTCGTCCCGACCGCGCGGGACTTTGCCGTCCTTGATCTTGACCGGTGCGTCCGGGTCGCGTTCGCGGTAGATGCGGAAGAAGCCGAACAGCAGCGTGACACCGGTGGTGACCGCCATCGTCGGGAAGCCCTTGATCAGCGGCGTCCCGATGTTGAGCAGCTTCGACAGGGTGTCGCTGGCTTCCGGACCCCCGCCGGTCAGCAGCACCACACCCGGCACGGTGACGGCGAGCACCAGCGGTGGCTGCACCATCGGACCGAACAGTCCGCGTCTTTGCACCGCGCCGACCGCGATCACGGCCCCGAGGAAGTAGCCCGCCTTGAAAACAAAACCGAGGCTGCCGGTGGACTTCTCGTCGATGATGGCGCCGAGCACTGCCAAGCCGAAGCCCACGAGCACAGCCGCCCACCAGGGCAGGCCGCGCCTCGTGCCGACGACGAGACGCTCGTCCCACGGCACGGGGGCGTCATCGGCATCGGGATCGCTCTGGCGATCGCGTATCGCGGTCACGAGGCACACCGTAGCCCGTACTTGTCACGATCTTGTTGGCACTGCCGAGGACAGCACGAAGCAGCCACTCGACCGCATGACATTTCGTACGGTCGAGCGGTACCCGCGGTACGGCCTTCCCGCACCGCTCCGCCGAACGAGGAACCAGTGGACCAGACCTCTGACCAGCGGTGATACCGACGGTATGGTCCGGCTGCCCGTTTCCCGGCCCTGCGCTGACCCCAGGCTATGCCACCAGCCGACGACCGCGACGGCGGCGCCACCGGTCCTGTTCCGGAACATTCGCCGTTCTGGAACTTGACCGGGAATTGACGTTCCCGTGAGCCGCCTGAGCGTCCGGATCCTGCCCGCGCGACGTCGGAACCATGCCCTTTCGCTCGCCCCGGCGGCAGTGTCCAACCTGGACTTCGCCGTTCGTTCCGGGCAATCCGGACCTTGGTACCCGCTCGCCGCACTCAGCTGCAAGCCGCCGACCGTCGGCGCTGCGGACGATGACCACTTGGGCCGCGTCACCGTGTTGGCTGCCGACGCGTGACCTCCGGCCTACCGCTCACCGGGACGTCGCTGGGCGCTCCTCGGACGCCTGCCGCGTCACCGCCCGAGCGAGACCACGCTCCTCCGCGAAGAGCGCCAGGGGGCGAGCCGCACCACGCCAGGCCGCGCAGCTGCTCCCTCGACCGGGCTCACTCCCTCCGGACGACGTGGAGGCAAATCGCGCCGCCGAGGCCCGCTCTGCCGGATCGCGCCATCTGACCCGCGCCGCCAAAGCGCACTGCCGTGGCTGGCTCGGCCAGATCGCGCCGCCAGCGGCCATGCCGCCAGATCGCGCTGCAGGGGTTCGACTCGTCGGGACGTGCCACCGGATTCGTGTCCCGAAGGCATGCCGCCGAACCGTGTCACCACGCTCGCGCCAGCCAAGCCCGCGCAGATCGTCGCGCCAGACCAGGCAACCGCAACCTCGCCCTGCCCAACGTCAAGCACGCTCCATGTGCGAGAGCATCAGCCCACGGCCGTCATCTGACGTCAGGAAGCCCCGTTGCGGAGCCCGCCCGTGGGAGCACACCGTCGATTATCCGATCGCGACTGTCGAGCCCGCGGCCATCGCGCCGTGACCTCAACCAGCTGCCACCTCGTCTCCCTTCCGAAGCTGCGGCACCGGCGCCGGACTGCCCGACGCGTCGGTGAGCGGCGCGACGGTCGCGCGGAACGACTCCAGCGCCTCGAGTTCCCGGCGGCGGGCCGAGACGAAGCGCTGCAGGTGCGTGGAGGACAGATTCAGCGCCTCCACCGCATTGCCCGCGGCTCGGTGTGCGGCGGCGGCGCCCGCGCGCACTTGCTCGACGTCCTCGACAAGCGCCCGGTCGCTGGCGGCGAACAGCGCTGCCGACGCGAGCACCCCGAATCCCGTGGGGCCGCACAGGAAGACGCGGCGGTCGATCAGCCAGCGCAGCAGTTCGGGATCGGTGTCGAGCGCGGCGACGACGGCCGCGTCGGACGGGACGAACATGATGGTGCCGTAGATCGCGTCCGCCCAGCGCTGGTAGCCCTTGCCCGCCAGCTCCGCCGCGCGGGAGCGCAGCTGCCGGACGTGGACGCGCAGCGCGTCGAGCCGTTCTTCCGGGTCGTCGGTCTCGACTGCCTCCGCCCAGATGGCCATGCTCGCCTTCGCGTCGACCGGTACCGCTCGGCCGCCGCCGACATTCAGCACCAGGTCGGGCTTCGCGCTTCCGCCGCCGCCCAAATCGGTCTGCAGGGTGAAGTGCAGTCCCTCCCGCAGTCCGAGTGCGCGCGCGGTTTCCACGAGCACCTGTTCGCCGAGTTCGCCGCGGCCGTGGATCGACGCGAACGCCACCTCGTACCGGCGCAGCGCGAGCTGCTGCTGGTCGCCTTTCGCACGCTCCGCCGCCACGAGCCGCGCGGCCGCGTCGGCGCGGCGCATTCCGTCGTTGTACAGCCGCCACAGCGCGACTACCGCGACGCACAGGAGCAGCGCGAGCACGACGGCCGCGGTGGTGATCACCGTCTCCACCCGGTCCTCCTCTCCGTCGGGTCCGGCGGGTGTCCGGACGCGAGACATCATGGCGGACCCCACCGACAAAAACCGGCACCCGCGGTCGCGCTGCGTAGCTGACCTGCGACTTTCCAGATTCGAGGCTGGGCGTGTCCGCGACGGACCTGATCGGCTTCGTACACACGTTCGAGTGGGGTACCGGCGTGCCTCCCCGATTTCGTCGGGGTCTGCTCCTAACGTGGTCGCCGTGAGAGTCCTCCATACCTCTGATTGGCACGTCGGCCGCACGTTCCACGGCGCCGATCTGCTTACCGAACAGGAGGCCGCCCTCACGCACATCGCCGAACTCGTCGACCGCGAGTCGGTCGACGTCGTGGTGGTGGCCGGTGACATCTACGACCGAGCGGTGCCGTCCGCCGAAGCTGTCCGCGTCGCCACGGCCGCGATGACCCGCATTCGGCGGGCAGGCGCGGAACTCGTGGTCACGCCTGGCAACCACGATTCGGCCGCTCGGCTGGGCGCGTTCGCCGAATTCGCGGCGGCGGGCGGGCTGCACGTCCGCGCGACCGTCGAAGGCATCGCGGAACCCGTTGTGCTGCACGACGAACACGGCGCGGTCGCGTTCTACGGCATCCCGTATCTCGAACCCGAGCCGTCGCGGCACGCGCTGGGTGTGCCGGAGGCGCGCGGCCACACCGGCGTGCTCGGCGAGGCGATGCGGCGTGTGCGGGACGACCTGGCCAGTCGTCCGGAGACTCGGTCCGTAGTGCTGGCACACGCTTTCGTCACCGGCGGCGAGGCCAGTGAATCGGAACGAACCATCGCGGTGGGCGGAGTCGAGCAGGTTCCCGGCTCGGTGTTCGACGGCGTGGACTACGTCGCGCTAGGGCACCTGCACGGGCCGCAGACGCTCGCGGAACATCTCCGGTACTCCGGAAGTCCGCTGGCGTACTCGTTTTCCGAAGCGCGGCAACGGAAATCAGTGTGGTTCGTGGATCTCGACGCCACCGGCCTGGCCGAGGTCCGCAGGCACGAGCTGCCGGTGCCGCGCCCGCTCGCGACGCTCTCCGGCGAGCTCGCCGCTTTGCTCGAGGACCCGGAACACGAGCAATGGCGCGAGCATTTCCTCTCGATCACGGTCACGGACCGAGTGCGCCCGATCGATGCGATGCGGTTGCTGCAGGACCGTTTTCCCTATGCGGTGCACATGGATTGGCGACCCGACGGCGGGGTCGCCGGCACCGAACTGAAGTACGCCGAGGCGGTGCGCGGGCGCAGCGACATCGAGATCGCGCGCAGTTTCCTCGACGATTGCCGGGGTGCTCCGCCGACCGAACGCGAGGAGCGGCTCGTGCACCTGGCGCTCGAAGCAGCGAACCGGGCGGCGGTGGAGAAGCTGTGAGACTGCATCTGCTGGAGGTGGAAGCTTTCGGCCCCTACTCGGGACGGGAGGTGGTGGACTTCGACGCCCTTGGCGCCGACGGTCTCTTCCTTCTCCACGGCGACACCGGAGCGGGCAAAACCACGCTGCTCGACGCGATCGCGTTCGCGTTGTTCGGCGTGGTGCCGGGCGCGCGCGGCGACGTCAAGCGGTTGCGGTGCGACCTCGCCGAACTGGATCGGCAGACGGAGGTCGTGCTGGAGCTGACCGTGCAGGGTCAGCGGTTGCGGATCGTGCGCAGCCCGGAGTACCAGCGGCCGAAGAAGCGCGGCGACGGATTCACCACCCAGCAGGCCCGGGTTTCGCTGACCTGGGTCGGCGAACCGCCCGCCGGGCTGCCGCCGGACGGGAGCATCCGCATCGACGAGGTGGCGCGCACCGTCGAGCGGCTGCTGGGCATGACTGCAGCGCAGTTCTTCCAGGTTGTGCTGTTGCCGCAAGGAGAATTCGCGAAGTTCCTCCGCAGCGACACCACGGAGCGCGAGAAGCTGCTGGAGCGGCTTTTCGGCACCGAGCGGTTCTCCGACGTCGAACGCTGGTTCGCGGACCTTCGCGCGGAACGCGGCCGTGCGCTGGAAAAGCGGCAGCAGGAGGTCCGTGAGCTGCTCGCCCGCTACGCCCAGGAAGCGCAGCAGGAACCGCCGGAGGAAGGGCAGCCGGAGTGGGTAGAGGCGGTGCTGACCGAGATCGCCGCCCGGGCCGAGGCGGCGGAAACCGAGGCAGCACAAGCGCGTTCGGCAGCGAAGTCCGCTGAGGTCGCGCTGCGAGAGGCCGAAGAGGACGCGGAAAAGATCCGCCGGGTGCGCACCGCGCACACCCGGCTGACGCAGATCGCCGAGCAGGCGACCGAACGTGCTGAGTGGACGGAAGAAATCGCGGCGGCTCGGCGCGCTGCCGCGGTGGTTCCCGAGGCCGAGCTGATGGACCGGCGCACGGCCGAGCTCGGTGATGCACAGGTGCTCGTGGCCGATCGGATCCGAGATCTCGCCGACCTCGGTTTCGATGCGGTCGGGCTCGCCGTCGCGGACCTGCGCGAGCGCGCGGGCTCCGTTCGCGAGGAGGCGGGCGCTCTCGCCGAATTGGCTGCGGAAGCCAACCAGCAGAAGAGCGACGAGCAACGTCGTGCGGAGCGGCAGAAAGCCGCGGAGAAAGCCGCCGAGCAAGTTGCTGGGCTTGCGGAGCGGTTGGCCGAGCTGCCCGGTCGGATTGCCGCTGCGCGCACCGAAGCGACGGTAGCCGGGGAAGCGGCGGCGAAGCTGGACGGCGCGAAATCCCGCGTTGAAGAGCTGACGGTACTCACTCGCGCGGCCGAGGAGTTACCGCCAGCTGAAGCCAGAGTCGAGCGCGGCGAAGCGAAACTGCGCGAAGTGGTCGACGAGCACCAGGCGGCTCGGCAACGTCGGCTGGATCTCCGCGAACGGCGTCTCGACGGCATGGCGGCAGAGCTGGCTGCTGGCTTGGCTGAGGGAACGGCGTGCCCGGTGTGCGGGTCGGCCGAACATCCGGCACCGGCGAACCACGACGCGCCATTGGTGGACGCGGCGGAAGAACGTGCCGCGGAAGAAGCCGAGCAGAAGGCGTCGGCGTTGCGCCAGCGAGTGGTGTCCGCGTTGGAAGAGGCCAAGGCGCGGGTTGTCTTCCTGCGCGAACGGCTGGACGGACGCACTGCGGAGGAGATCGTGACCGCGCTGGCCGAAGCCAGGACGGTCGTCGCGGAACTCTCCGGAAAGGCGCAGCGCAAGGCTCAGTTGAACGCGAAGGTCGCTGAACTCGAGCGCGGTGCCGAGCAGTTGGCCGAACAGCGGCGCCTCGCCGAACAGACGGTCACCGAGGCGAACGGCGAGATCCGGGCGTTGGACGAACGGATGGCCGAACGCGAGCAGCGGCTGGTCGCGGGCCGGGGAGAGTTCCCGGACGTTCCTGCCCGGCGGCAGCACCTGCTCACGTTCGCCGGCGCGCTCGACTTGGCGGCGGAGGCGCACACCGCGGTGTCGGGAGCGGAGACTCGGCTCGCGGAGCAACGGGATCTGGTGGAGATCTCGTTGCATGCCAAGGGGTTCTCGACCCTGGAGGAAATGCGCGCCGCCGTCCGGACCGACGAGCAGATCACGAAGCTCGAACAGGGTCTCGCCGAGGCGGAAGCGACTGCCGCCGGTGCGCGGGAGATGCTCGCGCAGCCGGAACTGTTCGGGATCTCGCCGGACGACGCGGTAGAAGTTGCGCCGCTGGCGGAGCGGGCGAAGGAGACGCGGGCTCGGGCGGATACCGCTTTTGCCGCGCAGCAAGCGGTTTCGGCGCAGCGTCGCGAGCTGGTGAAGCTGGCCGGACGGTTGAGCAAGGCGCTGTCGGAGCTGGAGCCGTTGGAGGAGGAATACGCCGAACTCCGGGCACTGTCCGAAGTGGTCAATGGACGAGGGCAGAACGCGCGGAAAATGTCGCTGCGCTCGTATGTCCTGGCGGCTCGGCTGGAAGAGGTCGCGCTCGCGGCGACCGCGCGGTTGCGGACTATGAGCCAGGGGCGCTACTCGTTCGTGCACTCGGACGCGGCCGGCGCGCGCGGCACGAGGGGCGGCCTCGGCCTGGATGTGCTGGACGACTACTCCGGTGCCGTGCGCCCAGCGAAAACCCTGTCGGGCGGCGAGTCGTTCCTCGCGTCGTTGTCGCTCGCGCTGGGGTTGGCCGATGTGGTGGCAGGCGAAACCGGCGGTGCGCTGCTCGACACTCTCTTCGTGGACGAGGGTTTCGGCACCCTGGACGCCGAAACCCTGGACGTGGTGATGAACATCCTCGACGAACTCCGCGCCGGCGGCCGCGTGGTGGGCCTGGTGTCGCACGTCGAGGAACTCCGCCAGCGCATCCCCACGCGGCTGCGGGTGCGGAAGTCCCGCGCCGGGTCGAGAGTGGAGTTGCAGATGGCTTGACGAGAGCAGGGCGAGTCTGCGCCGGATGACGGGTGGCTCCTGCACCGAGGTGCCGCTGGGCGGGCCGCGTGGCCGGACAGCTGGGCGGCTGATCGGCCGGGTGGCTCGGGCGGCCGGGCGTCTCGCACGTGGGACGTGTGATGGCTGGGCGGCCGGACGGCTTGGCAGCCCGCTGACTGGGTCGGCGCGGCGGCCGAATGGTTGGTGCAACTCGGATGCTGGATGTCTGGGGCGGTGCCGGATAGTTGGCTGGCTGGGGAATGTCGACCGCGAGGCATGGTGCCCGGTCGCAGCCGCGGTGAGGCTGGTGCTGAGGGAGGCGCGACAGTCAACGTCGTGGTGCTCGCAGTTCGCCTAGCCGGGTGCCGTTCGCCGGTGAGCGCGGCTGGTCACCTCGGCGGGCGGCTGGTGCGGTCGCGGGCTGAGCGATGTAGCGGGATGCTGCTGAAGTGGCGGGCTCAGCCCGGGCACTTCAGCAACACTTGCCCCATCGGCCCGGCCACCTCAACCACGCTCGCCGCGTCGGTCAACCCGGCCCAGTGAACTCGCGCCGACCGACACCCCGCGCATACCCGTCAGGCGGCCTCTTCGTGGTGCAACAGCCACCGCTTAGCGGGCACGCCCCAGCGGAAGTTGCCGATCGCTCCGCCGGTCCGGACGACGCGGTGGCAAGGCACGAACAGGGCCGCCGCGTTGCGGGCGCAGGCGGTTGCTGCGGCGCGGACTGCGGAGGGGTTGCCGGATAGGGCGGCGTACTCCGCGTAGCTCACTGGGCTGCCTGCTGGGACCTTGCGCAGCATCTCCCAGGCGTGCTCGCGGAACGGGCCGGAGCGTTGGCGCACCTCGATGTCGGCGACGGCGTCGAGGTCGCCGCCGTGGTAGCTGCGGATTGCGGTCGTCACCGGGCCAAGGTCGCGGCGTTCGGTCAGGGTCGTCGGAGTCAGGGACGGCGAGATGAGGGGCGTCAGCTCGGCGACGTCGGCGGTCCAGCCGGAGGCCAGTACGGCGCCGTCGCCGGTCACTACTGCGGTGAATGGGCCGATGCGGGTGTCCAAAGTGGACCAGAAGGCGGTGGGCACGAGGAAAGTCTCCTTAAACGGTCACGGAACTGAGATACCGGCTGGCGTACGAGCTCCACGGCTGCCAGTCGCGCGCGGACGTCGCCAGGTCGATGCCCAGCTCGGCCGCGCCGTGGCGGACGGCTGGGTCGGCGGTCAACAGGACGTCGGGGGCGCCGAGCAGGCGCATCACGACGTAGTCGGCGATGGCGGGATCGACGCCGGTCGCGAGCATTTCGGCGCGGAGTTCGTCGGCGTCGCGGCCTACGTGCGGGTCCAGTTCACCGGCGACGATGGCCGCGGCGACCTTCTTGACCAGCGGTTTCACATCGGCTTCGGCGAGGGCGGACGGGGTCGGGAAAAGAGTCGTCAGGGTGTCCATGGGCGGGTCGGCGGGCGGGACGGGCTCGCCGAGGGCGACAACGTCGGCCATGTCCTCGCCGAGCAGGGTGCGGAGCAGGACTTCCGGGCCGTCGACGGCGCCTGGCACGCGGATGCCTGGCGTGGCGGCGACCAGCGGGGCCAAGGCCTCGTCGGCGGAGAGCACGCGCGAGACGGCTTCCGGGTCGGCGTCCAGGTCCAGCAGGCGTCGTACGCGGCTGACGGCGCTGCTCAGGTCGCGCAGGTCCGAGAGCGCTAGGTCGCACTGCACATAGCCAGCGCGCGGGCTGACCCACACTGACGCCGGGCCGTGCGGGAGGCGCAAGGTGCGGCCGTAACCGTCCTCGGAGACGGCTTCGATGCCTGGCAGCGCCCGCGAGGCGTGGTAGCCCAGCACGCCCGCGGCGTCGAACGGGGCACGGAACGGCAGGCGAAGGCTGAGCCGCGTCGCGCCGCTGGGTTCGTTGCGGTTTCCGCGGCGGAGCGAAGCCGCGCGCAGCTGCGACGGCGTCGTCGCGAACACCTCGCGGATCGTTTCGTTGAACTGCCGGATGCTGGAGAACCCGGCCGCGAACGCGACGTCGGTGAGCGGCAGCTGCGACATCTCGATCAGCAAGCGCGCCGAATGGGCTCGATGGGCTCGGGCGAGGCGGATCGGGCCCGCGCCCAGTTCGGCGGTCAGCACCCGTCCGAGCTGGCGTTCCGAGTAGCCGAGTTGACGGGCCAAGCCGGGCACGCCTTCGCGCTCGACCAGGCCGTCCGAGATCAGCCGCATCGCGCGGGCGGCCAGGTCGGCGCGCACGTTCCAGTCCGGCGAACCGGGGACCGCGTCCGGCAGGCAGCGGCGGCAAGCGCGGAAACCACCGGCTTGTGCGGCGGCCGAAGTCGGGTAGAAGCGGACGTTCTGCGCCTTCGGCGTGAGTGCCGGGCAGGACGGGCGGCAGTAGATGCCCGTGGTGCGCACCGCCATGATGAACTGGCCATCGAACCGCTGGTCGCGGGCGGTCACCGCGCGGTAGCAGCGCTCGGTGTCGCGCCAGATCGGAATGGTCGAGGTAGCCATGCGGTCGATGATGCCAGCAGGTGAGAGCCCTGACTGGCGGAAAACCGACACGACGTTACCGGGTCGGCGACGGTTCGCGCGCAGCACGTAGACTTACCGGCCGTGAGTCTCACCCTCGGTATCGTCGGCCTGCCCAACGTCGGCAAGTCCACCCTGTTCAACGCGCTGACGCGCAACGACGTGCTCGCCGCGAACTACCCGTTCGCCACGATCGAGCCCAACGTCGGCGTCGTGCCGCTGCCGGACCCGCGGCTGGACAAGCTGGCCGGGGTCTTCTCGTCGGAGAAGATCGTGCCCGCCGTGGTGTCCTTTGTGGACATCGCGGGCATCGTGAAGGGCGCGTCCGAGGGCGCGGGGCTCGGCAACAAGTTCCTCGCGAACATCCGCGAGGCCAACGCGATCTGCCAGGTCATCCGCGTGTTCGACGACCCGGACGTGGTGCACGTCGACGGCCGGATCGACCCGATGTCCGACATCGAGACGATCAACACCGAGCTGATCCTCGCCGACCTGCAGACGCTCGAGAAGGCGCTGCCGCGGCTGGAGAAGGAAGCGCGCACCAAGAAGGAAGCGCGGCCGGCGCTCGAAAACGCCCAGAAGGCCAAGGAGATCCTCGATTCCGGGCGCACGCTGTTCCAGGCGCAGAAGGACATCGACGGCGAGGCGCTGCGCGAGCTGAGCCTGCTCACCACGAAGCCATTCCTGTACGTCTTCAACGCCGACGAAGCCGTGCTCACCGACGAGGCGCGCCGCGAGGAGCTGGCGAAGCTCGTCGCCCCGGCGGACGCGGTGTTCCTCGACGCGAAGGTCGAGGCCGAGCTGCTGGAGCTGGACGACGAGGAGTCCGTGCGCGAGCTGCTGGAGTCCGTCGGCCAGCTGGAGCCGGGCCTGAACGCGCTCGCTCGCGCGGGCTTCCACACGCTCGGCCTGCAGACGTACCTCACGGCCGGTCCGAAGGAATCCCGCGCCTGGACGATCCCGCAGGGCGCGACCGCCCCGCAGGCGGCCGGCGTCATCCACACGGACTTCGAGCGCGGCTTCATCAAGGCGGAGGTCGTGTCGTTCGAGGACCTCGTCGAAGCGGGCTCGATGGCGGCTGCGCGTTCGGCGGGCAAGGTCCGCATGGAGGGCAAGGACTACGTGATGGCGGACGGCGACGTCGTGGAGTTCCGCTTCAACGTCTGACCGGTGTCGCGGCCGAGCACGGGCGCGAAATTGTCGGTCCTGGTTCGTAGGATCGGCCTATGCCCGTGCTCTTCACCCCGTCCTTGCCGGATCGCGCGGACGGAGGCCGTCTTGGTGGTGCGCCGCCCGTTGCGATCGAGGCGCATCCGCTCCTCGCGACCCACCGCTATCTGCTGACTGTTCCCGCAGCTCCCTGGGCGCAGGGTTACGAGGTTTCCGTGGTGCTGCGCAACGGATTCGACATCGGCGACAGCGACGTCCAGTACCCGGACATGGCGATGCGTGCGCTGGTGCACCTGCCCTCGCCACGCGGGGAGCGGGCTGACCTGGGGTGGCCTGGGCTTCGCTCGGCGGCGCTCTCCGAGATGCCTGACGAGGAAGACGCGATCGCGCTCGTCCAGTTCGGGGACGAGCCGGTGCTGATTCAAGACGAGCCGAGCTACGCCGACGCCGTACGTGCCGACGGGCATCAGTTTCTCTTTCAGGTCAACGAAGAGGGCTGGCCGACCGAGGGCGAGCTCGAGGATGTGATCGAGGAGTACCTCTGGGGCTACGGGTCGGTCTACTTCTACGGCACTCCGGGATCCGACGGAGTGGTGCGGGAGGTGGTCGCGGGGTTCATCGACTTCTGACGGACCGGTCTCGGCAGGAGAAGGCCCGCCGAGACCGAGAGCGAGGTTCAGTTCAGTTCGGCAACACTCGGCACGACAACGCCGTAAAGATCCCCGATGGTCGCCAAAGCGCTGTTGTGCAGCTGATCCGCGCTGACTTCCCCAGCAGGAGTCGGCAATGGACGAGTCGCGCAGGCGTCGGCGACGACGGTCGGGTGGTTGCCGCGCAGGAACGCGCCTTCGGTGGTGAACGTGACGCACATGTTGGTCATGAACCCGGCGATCACCACGTTCTTGTGCCCGGCTTCGTCAACCAGTGAGCCCAGGTCGGTGTTCACGAAGGAGTTCGGCGCGCCCTTGACGACGACCGGTTCGCCTTCGACCGGGGCGACGTCCGGGTGGATGCTGCCGATCTCGGCTCGGACGTCGTACGGCGTGCCCTCGCCGCTGTCGTGGACGACGTGGATCACCTTCGCGCCGGCGGCGCGGGCCTTGGCGAGCAGATGCCGAGCCGCGGTCAGCGCCGGACGCCAGCCTTCCAGCTCCATCACGCCGCGGGTGTAGGTGTTCTGGTAGTCGACCAGGATCAGCGTCGCGTCGGCCAGCGTTGCCGGGGTCTGGTCGAGACCGTTCAGCTCCCGCAGCGTTTTCCGTGCCATGGTGGGGTTTCCTCTCGTTTCCGTTCCGCACGACCGACGCTAGACTCGGCTCCGAATGTCGGCAATGACATGCAAAGCGCAGAAACCGACACAGGGGCGCGAATGAAGAGACTGGTGGTCGTCGTTCTGTTCGACCGGATCGACCTGCTCGACGTGACCGGTCCCGCTGAGGTGTTTTCCTTGCTGCAGCGGGAAATGGACCGTCCGACGGGCTACGAGGTGGTGCTCGCCGCCGAGACGCTGGACCCGGTGACCACCTCGGCGGGAGTGCGCGTCTTGCCCGACGTGACGTTCGCTGAGCTGGGGAGAAAGGCGATCGACACGTTGATCGTGCCCGGTGCCGTGACGACGGGCGGCAAAGGCGAGGTCGTCGCTCAATGCGACCCGGCCGTGGTCGAGCAGGTGCGCAGAATGGCTGGGCGGACACGCCGGGTGGCGTCCGTCTGCGTCGGCGCGCACATCCTGGCGGCGGCGGGGCTGCTCGACGGCAAACGCGCCACTACGCACTGGTCGACGGCCCGGCAGCTGGCCGCGGAGCATCCCGAGGTGACGGTCGACGCGGACCCGATCTTCATCCGCGACGGGTCCGTGTGGACGGGCGCCGGGCTGAGCGCCTGCCTCGATCTCGCGCTGGCGCTGGTAGCCGACGATTTCGGGCCGGAATCAGCCTCGCGGGTGGCTCGTCAGCTGGTGATGTTCCTGCGCCGGCCCGGCGGGCAGAGCCAGTTCAGCGTGTCGCTGGAGCCCGCGTCCGCGACCCGGCGGGTCGACGAGCTGCGGCAGTACATCGCGGCCCACCTCGCGGATCCGCTGACCGTGTCCGACCTCGCCGCGCACGCGCATGTGACGGACCGCCAGATCACGCGCGTGTTCAAGGCGGAGCTGGGGATGACCCCTGCCGCCTACGTCGAGCACGCCAGGGTCGAGGCCGCGCGGCATCGCCTGGAGACGACCGACGAGACGTTGTCGCGGATCGCCGGGACGTGCGGGTTCGGCACGGTGTCGACCTTGAACCGGTCTTTCCGGCGGACGCTGAACACGACGCCCAGCGAGTACCGGGAGCGCTTCCGGATCGTCTCGACCGCCTGACCCGCGCCGGGGCAATTTCGGCGAAACGTCCTACTCGCCCCGGTCACCCGGCAAAGATGCCCCGGTGCGGATCGTTCTCTACGCCGTCTGGGGCGCTTAGGTCGTGCTCAGGCTCATCGGAATCGCCAGGTTCTGGTTCATCCGGATGTTCCCGCTGCCGTGAACCGGCCGGGGCTCAGCCGAGCAGGCCGAGCACCACCATCGACAGGAGGACGACAGCGGTCGAGAACACCGCGACCCACGTGCGCTGTGCGGCGGTGAGCTGGGCGGATGTGCTGTTCATGGCGAGTCCTAGCGGGGCGAGTGCCGATGATTCCGCTGGGATAGCGCCTTGATCTAGCTCACTGTTACCGCTTGTGATCAAGGTCACGTCGGTTGCGCGCGGTGTGCCACAGCACGCCTCCCGCGGCGGCCACCATCAGGCCGAACGAACCCATTCCCACTACGAGTGCCTGGACCATGAGGCCTCCTTCCGTCGCGTCTGTTCGGAAGACGCGCGAAGGGGCCGTTCATGTTGCCAGGGTTGCCGACATCACACCTGGTCAGCGGGCCGCCAGTACCTCGTCGATCTGGCGGGCCAGCGCGAAATCGCGTTCGGTCAGGCCGCCGAGGTAGTGAGTGCTGAGGCGGAAGGTCAGGGTGCGCCAGCGGATGTCGATGTCCGGATGGTGGTCGGCTTCCTCGGCGAGTTCGGCCACCCGGTCCACCACCTCGATCGCCGCCGGGAAGGACGGGAGTTCGACCGTCCGCACGATGACGGCGTCCTCGCGTTGCCACTCCGGGACGGTGCCGAGGGCCTCTTCCACCGCTGAGTCGTTCAATAGCTGCGTCATCACTCCATGGTGTCGGCTACGCTGCGGCATTGCCACGGGAGTCCGGTACGCCGGGCTGAGAGGCGGGCCGTCAACCCGCGACCGTTCGCACCTGGATCCGGATCATGCCGGCGTAGGGAGGCCGTATCGCTCTCCCTCATCCGGCGCAGTGCAGGAGGGGAAGAATGATGTCGCGGACCGTCCGCACGGTGGCAGGCCTCGCCGGGGTCTCGATGCTCGCCAGCGCCTGCTCGCTGTCCAGCGGCGACTCGGGCGGGTCGTCCGCGAGCCAGGACCAGCAGACGCCGACCGTCACGCTGGTCACGCACGATTCGTTCGCCGCCCCGCAGGACGTGCTCGACGCCTTCCAGCGCCAGTCCGGGATCAAGCTCAAGATCCTCAAGTCCGGCGACGCCGGCGCGCTCACCAACAAGCTCGTGCTCACGAAGGGCAACCCGATCGGCGACGTCGCGTACGGCGTCGACAACACCTTCGCCTCCCGTGCGCTCAGCGAGGGCGTCTTCCAGCCCTACACCAGCCCGGAGGCCGACCGCGGCCCGCAGCGCTATTCCGTCGACCCGCAGCACCGGCTGGCGGCGGTCGACCTCGGCGACGTCTGCGTGAACATCGACCCGGCCTACTTCGCGAGCAAGGGCCTCCCGGAGCCGAAGAGCTACGACGACCTCGCCGACCCCAAGTACAAGGACCTGACCGTCGCGGAGAGCCCGGCCACCGCGTCGCCGGGGCTGGCCTTCCTGCTCGGCACGGTCGCGAAGTACGGCGAGAACGGCTGGCAGGGCTACTGGCAGAAGCTGAAGGACAACGGCCTCAAGACCGTCAGCGGTTGGGAGGAGGCCTACACCAAGGACTTCTCCGGCTCGTCGGGCAAGGGCCCGCGGCCGATCGTCGTGTCCTATGCCTCTTCGCCCGCCGCTGAGCTCGGCGAGGACGGCAAGCCGCGCACCAAGGCGCTGCTCGACACGTGCTTCCGCCAGGTCGAGTACGCGGGCGTGCTCACCAACGGCAAGCAGATCCCGCAGGCGCAGAAGGTCGTCGACTTCCTCTTGTCGCAGCAGTTCCAGACGACGGTCGCGGCGAACATGTACGTCTACCCGGCGCGCCAGGGCGTCGAACTGCCGGCGGGCTGGGCCACCGCGGCTCCGCTGCCGCAGGCGCCGGCCACGATGCCCGCGGACAAGGTGCAGGCTGGCCGGGAGAAGTGGATCGGGGAATGGCGCTCGCTCATGGGCGCGTGATCCCCGCGCGCACTGTCGGGCTCACGCTGCTCGGTCTGCTGCCGGTCGCGTTCCTGGTGGTGTTCTTCGCCTGGCCGGTCGTGGCGATCGTCGGCCGGGGGTTTTCCGCGGGCGGCGTCGACACCGTGCTCGGCGACCCGCAGACGTGGCGGCTCGCCGGGTTCACGCTGGCCAGCGCGGCCGCGTCGACCGTGGTCGCGGTGCTCGCCGGGCTGCCGGTGGCGTACCTCCTGGCGCGGGTGCGGCTGCCCGGGGTCGGGCTCGCGCGCACGATCGTGCTGGTCCCGTTCGTGCTGCCGACGGTCGTCGTCGGCTTGGCTTTCCGGGCGATCTGGCCGGACGGCGGCGTGCTGCCGCTCGTGCTGGCCAACGCCTTCTTCAACGTCGCCGTCGTCGCGCGGACGGTCGCCGGGCTGTGGGCGCACCTCGATCCGCGAGCGACCGAAGCCGCGCGGGCGCTTGGAGCTTCGCCGTGGCGGGCATTCCGGTCGGTGACGCTGCCGGCGCTCGGCCCGGCCGTCGCGTCCGCCGCCGCAGTGGTGTTTCTGTTCTGCGCCACCAGTTTCGGCGTGGTGCTGATCCTCGGCGGCGGGAGCTACCGGACGCTCGAGACCGAGATCTATCTCCGGACGGTCGACCTGCTCGACCTCTCCGGCGCGGCCGCGTTGTCGCTGATCCAGTTCGCCGCCGTGGTCGCCGCGCTGGTGCTCGGGGCGATGGCGCGCCGCAAGCGGGAGAACGCGGTGAAGCTGCGGTCCGCGCAGGTCACCGCACGTCGGCCGCGCGGCGGGGAGTGGTGGACGGTCGGTGCCGCGGTCGTGGTGCTCGGGCTGCTGCTGACGCCGATCGTCTCGCTGCTCGTCGAGTCAGTGTCCGGCTCGGACGGATGGAGCCTCGCCGGATACCGGGCGCTGAACACCGTCGGGCAGAACGACGCATTGCAGGTGTCCGGCTGGATCGCGGCGCAGAATTCGCTCGCCGCGGCCACGGACGCGACGCTGTTGGCGATGGCCGTCGGACTGGTCGCCAGCGTCGTGCTGGTGGCGCTTCGGCGTTCGCCCGGCGGGCTCGCGCGCGGGATGGGCGAGACCATGGACGTCGCGTTGATGCTCCCGTTGGGCGTGTCCGCGGTGACCGTCGGCTTCGGCTACCTCGTGACGCTCGACGCGCTGCCCGGCGACCTGCGTACGTCGCCGCTGCTCGTGCCGTTCGCGCAAGCCCTGGTGATCATGCCGCTGGTGGTGCGGATGATCCTGCCGGTGCTGCGCGCGGTCGACGTCCGGCTGCGCCAGGCCGCTGCGACGCTCGGTGCGAGTCCGGCGCGGGTGTGGCGGGAGATCGACTTTCCGCTGGTCGCGCGGTCGGTGGTGGCCGCGGCGGGCTTCGGGTACGTCGTCGCGCTCGGCGAGTTCGGCGCGACCAGCTTCCTCGCCCGGCCGGACGCGCCGACGCTGCCGGTGGCCGTCGCGACGCTGATCAGCAGGCCGGGGGAGCTGAACAACCAGATGGCGTACGCCTCGTGCGCCCTGCTCATGGTGGTGACTGTGGTGGCGGTGGCGTTGATCGACCGGTTCGGCTCGGTCCGCGGCCGCAGCACAGTCGGGGAGTTCTGATGGCGTTAACGGTACGGGATCTGACTGTCCACTATGGATCGTTCGCCGCGGTCCGCGACGCGAAGCTGGACATCGCCGACGGCGAGGTGCTCGCGTTGCTCGGACCGTCCGGTTCGGGCAAGTCGACGCTGCTGCGCGCGATCACCGGGTTGGAGCCGGTGTCGTCCGGTTCGGTTTCGTGGGACGGCACTGATCTCGCTGCTGTGCCGGTGCACAAGCGCGAATTCGGCCTGGTGTTCCAGGACGGACAGCTGTTTCCGCACCGCGACGTCGCCGCGAACATCGCGTTCGGCCTGCGGATGCACGGCGTGCCCCGTGAACGGCACGCGGCACGCGTCGAGGAACTGCTCAAGCTCGTCGGTCTGGAAGGTTACGAACGGCGACGGGTGACCGAGTTGTCCGGCGGGCAGGCGCAGCGGGTCGCGTTGGCTCGTGCGCTCGCGCCGGAACCGCGCTTGCTGCTGCTGGACGAGCCACTGTCCGGATTGGACGCCGGACTCCGCGAGCAGCTGGCGATCGACCTGGCGGATCTGTTGCGGCGCAGCAAAATCACCGCGCTGCTGGTGACGCACGATCAGGAGGAAGCGTTCACGCTCGCCGATCGTGTGGCGGTGCTCGATGCCGGGGAAATCCGGCAGGAGGGCGCGGTCCGGTCGGTGTGGAACAAGCCGGTGGACGACGACGTGGCGCGCTTCCTCGGCGTCACGACGTTTCTGGACGGCGAAGCGGCTGACGGCGTGGTGCGGACCGAACTGGGCTCCGTCGAACTCTCCGGAGTGGACGACGGTCCGGTGAGGCTCGGACTGCGCCCGCACGGCTTGAAAGTGTCCGCCGAAGGGGTTCCCGGCGAAGTGACCGCCGCGGTGCACCGACGCGAGCATCTGCGGCTGGTCGTCCGGTGCGGAGAGTCCACTGTGGACGCGATCGCGCCGGCCGGGGCGGACTTCCGGGCGGGCGATCCCGTCCGGCTCGAACCGGATCCGGACGGGATCGCCGTGGTGGGCTGAACCCCCAGGTCAGCCGTCTCGGGTGACGAGGCGTCCGTAGGCCAGCGACAGGCCGACCACGATGTAGCAGGCCGCGCGGACCGCGCCCTCGCCGAACGTCGTCAGCATCATCGGATCCTGGAGCACTGCCGCCGGGGCGATCGTCCAGTCCTTGGTGAGCAGGAACGGGTGCAGCCACTTCAACGAGCTGAGGAAGCCGAGGATGGTGAAGACGATGTTCATGGCCAGCACCGAGGCGACCACGAGCATCGGGTGCTCGGTCCAGCTCGACACCGCCAGCGCGACCGCGCCGACCGCCCACAGCTGCAGCACGATCCAGCCGCCGACGAGCAGGATCCGCAGCAGCGCCTCGCCGAGCGACAGCGTCGTGCCCGACAGCGTGAACAGCGAATCCGTGCCGTTGATGATCAACCCGGTGACCACACCGGTCACGCACATCGAGAGCACCGCGACCACGGACACCGTCGCCACGCCGAACGCCTTGACCGCCAGCAGCCGTCCCCGGCTCACCGGCGCGATGAGCCAGCCGCGCAGCGTGCCGTGCGCGGCCTCGCCGGCGATCGCGTCCGCACCGGCCATCGCGGAGGCGAGCGGCAGCAGCAGGGTGAGCGTCAGGACCATCGCGGCGATCGGCAGTACGAACGCGTTGTTCACCGCGGACGCCAGCAGCGCGCCGCCGCTGTCGTCCGGCGCGTCGCTCCCGGAGCTCTCGCCGACCAGCGTGAGGCCGATCCCGACCACGATCGGCACCAGCGCCAGCAGCCCCAGCACGGCGAGCGTGCGCGGCCTGCGGAAGATCCAGCGCAGTTCCGCGGCGAACAGCCGGAACAACGGCACCGTGTCGTGCCCGGTCCGGCTCACCGGAACGGCGACCGCAGCGGTAGTCATGCGTCCCCCTCGGATTCGTCGCCAGCCGCCGATTCCCCTTCGGTCAGCCGCGCGAACAGGTCTTCCAGCCCGGTCCGCGCCCGGGTCGCCTCGTGCACCTCGACCCCCGCTTGCACGAGCACCTGCAGCACTCGCGGCGCGGCCGTCGCGGTGAGGTCGACGCGGACGCCGTCCGGGGTCAGCCGGGCCCCGATCCGGTTCTCCCGCAACGTTTCCACCGCGTGCTCGGCGTCCGGGGTGCGCACCAGCAGCGCGGCGTTCCCGGATTCCAGCAGATCCGACAGTTCGCCCTGCGCGACCACCGTGCCGGACTGCAGCACCGCCACGTGCGTGCAGGTCGCTTCGACCTCGGCCAGCAGATGCGAGGACACCACCACGGTCACGCCGTCGGCGTGCAGATCGGCGATGATACGGCGGATCTCCCTGGTACCCGCCGGATCCAGCCCGTTGGTGGGTTCGTCGAGCACGACCATCCGGCGCGGCACCAGCAGCGCGCTGGCCAACCCGAGCCGCTGCTTCATGCCGAGCGAATAGCCCTTGTACCGGCGGCGCGCGGCGGCGGAGAGCCCGACCCGGTCCAGCGCGGCGTCGACCGCGCCGGGGATCGCGGACGACGCCAGCCGCGGTTCGGCCGCGGCGAACCGCAGCAGGTTGTCGCGTCCGGACAGGAACGGGTGGAAGCCCGGCCCCTCGACCAGCGCGCCGACGTCCGGCAGCGCGTGCGCGGATTCCTCCGGCATCTTCCGGCCGAGCAGTTCGACCTCGCCCGCGGTCGGGCGGACGAGCCCGAGCAGCATCCGGATCGTGGTCGTCTTGCCCGAACCGTTGGGCCCCAGCATGCCGAGCACGGCGCCCTCGGGAACGTCCAGGTCCACGTGGTCCACCGCGACTGTGCCGCGGTAGACCTTGCGCACCCCTCGGGTGCGCGCGGCCAGCGGGATCGCCGGGGCGGGCGCCTCCTCGGAGACGCCCGCCCCGGTTTCGACCGCGGTGCTGGTCACTTGGCGCCCAGCGCTTCGTAGAGGACCTGCTCCGGGACCGCGCCGGCGGCGAACCGGCCGTCGTCGGTCAGGACCGCGCCGCCCACCTTCGTGGTGAAGAGGTAGCCGCTGCCCCACGGGCCGTTGACCCGCTTGGCGAACCGGCTCAGCATCTTCTGCACGTCAGGGCCCTTTTCCTGGCCCTGCGCCTGCTGCTTCGCCTGCATCAGGTCCGCGGGCACCTTGCCGGTGACGACGGTGTCCCAGCCGTCGCCGACGAGCTTGGTGTCCTGCTTGGCCTCGTTCGCCAGCGCCTTGTCGCGCTCGTCGATCTTGGCCTGCTTCTCGGTCACCTTCGCGCCCTTGGGCGGGGTGAAGGCGAACAGGTCGGCCGACTGGCCGGCGAACTCGATCTTGCTGAACGCCAGCTCCAGCGCCGGGGCGGTGGTTCCGTTGCTCAGCACCGAAAGCCGCAGCGGCATCCGGGTCTGCGAGTCGACCGCGACGCGGATCTCGCGCAGCAGCGTGCGTTCGGTCGGCTTCGGCGTGAGGACCAGCTCGTACGCCGGCCGGTCGGCGACCGTGGCCGTGCCGTCGACCGCGACATTGCTGCTCTCGCGCACCTTGGCCAGCAGCTGCTTGGCCGCGGTGGCCGGGTCGGGGGACTGGCCCTCGACCGGCTGGTGCTTGGTCGCGACGTCCGCCGGGATGGTGGTCTTGGTCGCGCTGTTGGTCTTGGAGTCGTAGTCCCACACGGTGTTGCCGTTGTGGACGATCGTCTCCTGCGTCTGCCCCTTGGTCAGCGACACCTTCGTCTTGCCCGCGCCGTCGCTGAACACCTGCGCCGAGTCGATGCCGAGCGCGCTCGCCCCCGGGACCGCGCCGGTCGCCATTTTCGGCAGGCCGAGGTCGTTGCTCACCGTCACCGTGCCGTCGAACGGCACGGGCTTCGCGGCGACCACTGACTGGACCAGTTCCTCCGCGCTGACCTGAGGCAGCTTCGGCGCGTCCCCCGCCGAGGCAGGCATCGCCACCACGACCAGTCCGCCCACGCCGAGCGCGGTGCCGACGACGGCCGCGGTGATGGCCTTCTTCTTCGGATCCATCTCGTCTCTCCCTGTGTTCCCGGGCTTTGGCGGGCCCGGCTCCCGGTGCAGACGTTCCACTGCCGAGGCTGAGATACCCCTGAATGTTCGGCCCGTTCAGCTGAGATGGCACTGAGAGTACGCGCGTCAACTGCACAAACCGGCCATGATGAGGATCGTGAAACCTCGGGTGCTGGTGGTCGACGACGAACCTGGTGTGCGCAAGGCGCTGCAGCGCGGCTTGCGCGCGGAGGACATGGACGTGGTCACCGCCGCGGACGGACCGACCGGGCTGCAGCTCGCGCGCACCGGTTCGTTCGACGTCGTGCTGCTGGACATCATGCTGCCCGGCTTGTCCGGCTACCGCGTGCTGGAACGGCTGCGCGCGGAGAACGTGACCACGCCGGTGCTGCTCGTGTCCGCGAAAGACGGCGAGATCGACCAGGCCGACGGCCTCGACCTCGGCGCGGACGGTTACCTCGTGAAGCCGTTCTCGTTCGTCGTGCTGGTCGCGCAGGTGCGGGCGGTGCTGCGTCGTGCCGGGCCGGACGCGTCGCGCGGCGCGCTGAAACTCGGTGCGCTGGAGGTCGACCGGGCGCTGCGGCAGGTGCACTGGAACGGGCAGGACGTGCCGTTGAGCCCGCGCGAATTCGGCTTGCTGGAGGTGCTCGTCGGACGCGCGGGGACGGTCGTGACGAAGGACGAGCTGCTGCGCGCGGTGTGGGGCGAGGAGCAGGCCGTCACGCGGAATCTCGTTGAGGTGTATGTCGGTTACGTGCGGCGCAAGCTCGACGCGGTCGGCGCGGGTTCGATCCTGCGGACGGTGCGCGGGCACGGCTATCTCGCCTCCGACGACCAGCTTGACGAGGTCAGGTGACCGGCTCGCCGTCGTCGTGGTGGGGCCGCCGGTCGCTGCAGGTCCGGATCACCGTGCTGGCCGCGGCGATCACCCTCGGCTGCCTGCTGGGCCTCGCCGCGCTGGCGGCGAACAAGCTCGACCCGCTGCTCACGGATTCGGTCGACGAGGAGCTGTCGGCCGCGCTCGTCCCGGCGACCGGCGCGGTTTCCGCCGGGACGCCGCTCGCCGCGGCGGACCCGGTGACGGTGCGGGTGCTGGACATCGCCGGGAATCCGGTGGACGGCCAGGCGCGGCCGAAGCTGACCGGCCAGGAGGTCTCGCAGCTCAAGGCGGGGTTGCCGGTGCAGTCGGACGGATCGCGTTGGCGCGGCCAGGTGGTCAGCGCGCCGAACGGCAGCCAGCGGCTCGTCGTCGCCGGGGCCGGGCTGGTCGGGTTCGCCGCCGCGGTGCATTACGGCGGGCTGTGGCTGGTCGTGGTCGCGCTGGTCGGTGCGCTGGTGGCAGCACTGGCGACCTGGCTGGTCGTGCGGCTCGCGCTGCGGCCGGTGGCGCGGATGCGCGGTCTGGTGCGCGCGCTGCCGCCGGGTTCGCGGCTGCCGCTGCCGACGTCGCACGACGAAATGCGCGCGCTGGCCGAGGAATTCAACGCGCTGCTCGAACGCCAGGAGGAGGTCAGCCAGCGGCTGCGCCGGTTCACCGGCGACGCGGCGCACGAGCTGCGGTCACCGGTCGCGTCGATCCGGGTGCAGGCCGAGGTGGCGGTGACGAATCCTGATCCGGAACTGTCGCAGGAGACGCTCTCGGACATCCTCGAGGAGTCGGAACGGCTGTCCGGCCTGCTCGACGGCCTGCTCGCACTGGCTCGTTCCGACGCTGGCGAGGTGCCGCCCGCAGAACCGGTCGAGGTGGTGTCCGAGGTCCGCGCGGCGGTGCGCCGGTTGCCGTCCGGGGCACCGGACACGCGGGTGAGCAGCGCGGTGGCGCAGGCCTGGGCGTCGGCGGCGCACCAGGAGGTCGAGCTGGTGCTGGACAACCTGTTGCGCAACGCCTGCCGGTACGCGTCCGGGCAGATCGTGGTGTCCGTGCTGGCCTCGCGCTCGAAGGTGCGGGTCGTGGTGGACGACGACGGTCCCGGCATCGCGCCCGAGCACCGGAGCAAGGTGTTCGACCGGTTCTACCGGGTGTCGGACGACCGGGCGCGTTCGTCCGGCGGAACCGGCTTGGGCCTGGCGATGGTCGCCGAAACCGTGCGCCGCCGCGGCGGCAACGTACGGGTCGGCGAATCGCCGGACGGCGGCGCGCGGTTCGAGGTCACCTGGCGGGCGGGCGCGGACCGGTGAATCCGGTGGGGGAGACTGAGCGCATGGACGCGGTCATCGTCGGGGCGGCACTGGTGCGCGACGGCAAGCTTCTTGCCCAGCAACGGGCTTGGCCGCCGCATCACGCAGGCCAGTGGGAACTGCCGGGCGGACGCGTCGAGGAGGGCGAGACCGAGGCCTTCGCGCTGGCCAGGGAATGCCACGAGGAACTGGACGTGGTGGTCACCGTCGGCGACCGGGTCGGCCCGGAAATCCCGCTGCCAGGCGGAAAAGTGCTGCGCGTGTACTCCGCCGCGCTGCTGTCCCCTGGCGACGAGCCGCGCGCGGTCGAACACACCGCACTGCGCTGGGTCGGACACGACGAACTGAACGAACTGGACTGGCTCCCCGCGGACCGGGACCTGCTGCCCGCGCTGAGCGCTCTCGTGAGTGCTGGCTCTCAGTAGAACCAGCACTCACGAGGCCCTTCAAGCAGCCCCGACCATCCGCAGCGCCGCCGACACCCGGTGCGAACTGCGATCGATCGCCCGCTCCGCCCCCGCCTTGCGCACCCGCTCCAGCTCGGCGACGTCGTCCAGCAACGCGCGCGTGCCCTCCCGCACCGGACGCAATTCCTCGATCACCGCGTCCGCGACAGCGTCCTTGAGCACGCCGTACGACGGATACTTCTCGGCTAGCTCGGCCGGATCACCGCCCCCGCACGCAGCCAGGATCTCGAGCAGGTTCGAGATCCCCGGCCGATTCTCCGGGTCGTAAACCGGCACCGAATCACCGTCGGTGCGCGCCTTGCGAATCTTGCGCCGCACCTGATCCGGCTCGTCCAGCACGAACACCACCCCGGCGGAATCCTGCGCGGACTTCGACATCTTCCGCGTCGGCTCAGCGAGGTCCTTCACCCGAGCCCCGGCAGGCGGCAACGTCGCCTCCGGAATGACGAACACCTCGCCGTAGGTGGAGTTGAACCGCCGGGCAAGCGTGCGAGCCAACTCGACATGCTGCCGCTGATCCTCGCCGACCGGCACTTCATCCGCCCCCTGCAACAGGATGTCGGCCGCCATCAGCACCGGATAAGTCAGCAAACTGAGCCGCACTCCGGCCTGCCCCTTGGATTTCTCCTTGAACTGGATCATCCGCGCCGCCTCGCCGTACGAGCAAGTGCACTCCAGCACCCACGTCAGCGCCCCGAGCTCCCGGGCAAGATCGGACTGCACGAACACCCGCTCCGGCGCGATTCCCGCAGCCACCAGCACGGCAAGCTGCTCCGTCGCCAACGACCGCAACTTCGCCGGATTGTGCGCGGTAGTCATCGCATGCAGGTCAGACACGAAATACAGATCGTCCGGCCCGCCTTCCGCAGCCCACCGCCGCAACGCGCCGAGGTGGTTGCCGAGCTGAACGTGACCGGACGGAGTGATGCCGGACAACTGGACCATTGGATTTTCCCTCTCCCTTGGATGTTCGCCCCCGGGAGCAGGCACAAAAAAAGCCGCCCACCGGGGCGGCCTTCGCTGGTTTTTCAGCGCAGAGCTTCAGGGCCGCCAACGGGCGGCCACCACTGAGTGCTCTGGAAACGCATGCGACGAGCCTAGCACCGGACTACGGTTCGAACCATGTTCGTCGTCGTGCTCACGTACATCGTTCCGCTAGAGGAAATCGACCGCGCCCTGCCAGCGCACAACGAGTGGCTCACGAAGCAGTACGAAGACGGCCACTTCCTGGCCTCCGGAGGCCAACGCCCCCGCACCGGCGGCGTGCTGATCACCCGCCCCATGGAACGCGCACAGCTGGACGCGATCCTGGCCACCGACCCCTTCGCGATCGGCCAGCTGGCCACCTACGAAATCATCCACTTCCAGCCCACCAGGACGGCCCCCGAACTGAACCTGGTGAACGAACTCTTGGACAAGAACTAGCGAATTCCGTGAGGGCCACCCTCACAGCCGCTAATTCCCGTCGCGCCCCGCGGCTGGTCCGTGAGGGGCTCCTTGAGGGACTTAGATTCCCTGAAGGAGCCCTTCACGGCTTTTGGCGTACGTGAGGGTCGCCCTGAGGGAATCTGATTCCGTGAGGGTTCCCCTCACGACCCGCTCGCCGACCCCGCGCCCGTCCGCTGCCTGCTCGGGATGCGCCCAATGCGGCATTGGGTGCGTCAGATGCACCGAACGCCACATTGGGTGCGTCAGATGCACCCAACGCCACATTGGGGCGCAAGCCCCGCACCGCGAGAAACCGCCGCCGGTGCACCCAACGATCGGTGCACCCACACCACCCCCGCACCCCGATACGAAGCTCTCCTGCGGTCTGGGGTGGCTTGTCAAGGCATCTTTCCCGCCTTGACAAGCCACCCCAGACCGTCAGCACAATCAAGCTTCGGGGTGCCCCACCGCACTACCCAAGAGCAATGTCGCCGCCAGGCGACGAGCCGAAGACCAACGGCGATCAAGCAGCCTTAGCCACCTGCTTCTTAGCCTTCTTCAACGCCAAAACCGGACACTTCTTACACCGATCCTTAGACCGGCAGCACTTCTTCTTGACCTTCCCGGCCTTCATCAACTTCCGCACCACAGCCCGAGGATCGTCCGCGCCCTTTTTCCCCACCGCGCACTCCTCAAACCGGCCGTCAAGAACACCCACAAGGTTAGGTGAGCCTAACCGATCATAGGGCGTGGCGCTCCTCACACCAACCCAACAGGTATCCTGGTTGAAGTCCGCGTGTGGCCAAAGCCGGTCAGCGAGAGCCGGTCGCTGTGTCCGGTGCCCGTCATCCCGTCGCCGCGCGGTGCCACCGCCTTTATTCTTCGAAGTTCAGGAGTCTTCGCGTGCCCGCAGCCAGCGCCACCGCGGTCGAAACCGGCCGCGCGTCCGGCAAGACCCGGCCCGACCTGCGCAACGTCGCGATCGTCGCCCACGTCGACCACGGCAAGACGACCCTGGTCGACGCCATGCTCCGCCAGTCCGGCGCCTTCGCCGAACGCGCCGAGCTGGTCGACCGCGTGATGGACTCCGGTGAGCTCGAGCGGGAAAAGGGCATCACCATTCTCGCGAAGAACACCTCGATCCACCGCCAGACCCCCGAGGGCACGGTCACCATCAACGTGATCGACACCCCGGGCCACGCCGACTTCGGCGGCGAGGTCGAGCGCGGCCTCTCCATGGTCGACGGCGTCGTGCTGCTGGTCGACGCGAGCGAGGGCCCGCTACCGCAGACCCGCTTCGTGCTGCGCAAGACGCTCGAGGCGAAGCTGCCGGTGATCCTGCTGGTCAACAAGGTCGACCGGCCGGACGCGCGGATCTCCGAGGTCGTCGAGGAGACCCACGACCTGCTGCTCGACCTGGCCGGCGACATCGAGGACGCCGACCTCGACGCGATCCTCGACCTCCCGGTCGTCTACGCCTCCGCGCGCGCCGGCAAGGCGTCGCTCGAGCAGCCCGAGGACGGCGGCCTTCCCGACAGCGAGAACCTCGACCCGCTGTTCGAGACCCTGCTCCAGCACGTCCCGGCCCCGGCCGCGGACCTGGACGCCCCGCTGCAGGCGCTGGTCACCAACCTCGACGCGTCGAACTTCCTCGGCCGCATCGCGCTGATCCGCATCCACGCCGGCAAGCTGCGCAAGGGCCAGACCGTGGCCTGGATGCGCGAGGACGGCACCGTGCAGAACGTCCGGATCTCCGAGCTGCTCGTCACCGAGGCGCTCACCCGCGTCCCGGCGTCCGAGGCCAGCGCCGGCGAACTGGTCGCGATCGCGGGCATCCCGGACATCACCATCGGCGACACCCTCGCCGACGCGGAGAACCCGGTCGCGCTGCCCCGGATCACCGTCGACGAGCCCGCCATCTCGATGACCATCGGCGTCAACACCTCGCCGCTGGCCGGGCGCAACGGCGGCGACAAGGTCACCGCGCGGCTGGTCAAGGCCCGTCTCGACCAGGAACTGATCGGCAACGTCTCGATCCGCGTCCTGCCGACCGAGCGCCCGGACACCTGGGAGGTGCAGGGCCGCGGCGAGCTGGCGCTGGCCATCCTGGTCGAGCAGATGCGCCGCGAGGGCTTCGAGCTCACCGTCGGCAAGCCGCAGGTGGTCCTGCGCACGATCGACGGCAAGCTGCACGAGCCGTTCGAGCGCCTGTACATCGACTCGCCCGAGGAGCACCTCGGCGCGATCACGCAGCTGCTCGCGTCCCGCAAGGGCCGCATGGAGGACATGAGCGGCAACGGCACCGGCCGGATCAAGCTGGTCTACGTGCTCCCGTCGCGCGGCCTCATCGGCTTCCGCACCGACTTCCTCACCGAAACCCGCGGCACCGGCATCGCGAACCACGTGTTCGAGGGCTACTTCCCGTGGGCGGGCGAGATCCGCACCCGGCACAGCGGCTCCTTGGTCGCCGACCGGTCCGGCCCGATCACCGCGTACGCGATGATCCAGCTCGCCGACCGCGGCACGTTCTTCGTCGAGCCCGGCGCGGAGGTGTACGAGGGCATGGTCGTGGGCGAGAACCCGCGCTTCGAGGACCTCGACATCAACATCACCAAGGAAAAGAAGCTCACCAACATGCGGCAGTCCTCGGCCGACGTGATGGAGACGCTGGCTCGCCCGCGCAAGCTCAGCCTCGAAGAGGCGCTGGAGTTCTGCGCGAGCGACGAATGCGTCGAGGTCGCGCCGGAGGTCGTGCGGGTCCGCAAGGTCACGCTCGACATCAACACCCGCGCCAAGGAGCGCTCGCGGGCCAAGAGCCGCGACAACAACAGCTGAACCTCTCGCAGGTGAAAAAGGGCGCCTCCCGTTCCCGGGAGGCGCCCTTTCGCGTGAACCCCGGCAGCGGTTCGTGCGTCCACTCTTATGGCGGTATCCACTCCGGTGTCACGGAGAGGCGGCCGATGTGGGAATCTCGATGCCGGCCCCCGCCCTGGCGTGGCAGCATGTCCGCTCGGACCACGGAGCGCGGCGGGAACTTTCAGGAGGACGAGCGTGCGATTCGGACGCCGGCTTGCGCCGGTCCTGGCGCTGGCGGGAGTACTGCTCGCCGCGTGTTCGAACACCCCGCCGCCCCCGGTGGTCACGTCGGCCCCGCCGTCGAGCACGACCAGCGCGGCGTCGTTGTCGCAGATCGTGGTCGGCGTGGACGACGTGGTCGGCGGCTACAACCCGCACAGCATCGCGGACTCGTCGACGATCACCACGGCGCTGTCGCAGCTGCTGCTGCCCTCGGTGTTCCGCCAGTCTGACGACGGCACGCGCACGCTCGACAAGACGCTGATGGTCTCCGCCGAGGTCGTCTCGCAGGTGCCGTTCACGGTCAAGTACGTGATCCGCCCGGACGCCTCGTGGTCCGACGGCGCCCCGATCGCCACCGAGGACTTCATCTATCTCGCCAACGCGATGAAGACGAACCCCGGCGTGATCGACCCGGCCGGGTACCGGCTGATCTCGGACATCGAATCCCGTGACGGCGGCAAGGGTGTCGAGGTCACCTTCAGCAAGCCGTATCCGGCCTGGCAGACGCTGTTCGACAACCTGCTGCCGCAGCACCTGCTCAAGGATTCGCCCGGCGGCTGGACGAACGCCCTCGCGACGAGCTTCCCCGCGGTAGCCGGACCGTTCGCGATCAAAACGATCGACACCGCCCGCGGCGAAGCGACCCTCCAGCGCAACGACCGGTACTGGGAAAAGCCGGCCGCGGTCGACACGCTGATCCTGCGCCGCTCCGACGCGTCCGGCATCGCGACCGCACTGCGCAGCGGCAACGACCAGTTCTCCTTGACCCGCACCGATTCCACCGGCCTGCAGCTGCTGAACGACCTGGGCTCGGCGGTCAAACTGCACACGGTGCCGCGTCCGCTGACCGCGTCGGTGCTGCTGCGCCCGGTGAGCGCGACGCTGTCCGACCCCCAAGTCCGCGCGGGCATCGCCGCGCTGCTGGACCGCGGAAAGCTGATCACGACCGGCGCGAAGGGCGGCCCGTCCGCGACGCTCAAAGCGGACGCCCAGGTCCTCCCGCCTTCGGCGAAGGGATACGCCCCCACCATTCCGGCAGGCCCGCCCGCCGCGCCGGACGCGACCAAGGCCGAGCAGTACTTCACCGCCGCCGGGTACAAGAAGGAAGCCGGCGTGTGGCGCAAGGGAAACAAGACGCTGTCGATCGTCCTCGCGTCGCCCGGCGAACAGGAACCGTACGCGTCGATCGCGAAGGAACTGGCGTCGGAACTGGTCGCGGGCGGCATCGAGGTCAACCAGATCAAACCGCAGCCGCGTGACCTGTACTCGTCGCTGCTGGCAATGCCGGTGGTGAACGGGAAACAGCAGGCGAGCCCGGACTCGAACAGCACCGTCGGCGTCGACATCGCCGTCGTGGGCCAACCCGTCGGCGGCGACCCGGCGACGGTACTGGCCTCCAGCTACGGCTGCGCCCCCGAATCCGCGCCGGTGGACAAGACGAAGCCCGTGATCCCGGCGAATCCCGCGGGAATGTGCGACCAGAGCCTGCAGGCGACGATCGACTCCGCCCTTACCGGTTCGGCGACGATCGCCGACTCGCTCAAGACGCTGGAACCGCAGCTGTGGTCCCAAAATGTCGTGATCCCGCTGTTCCAGGAAGCCGAGACTTTGGCGGTGGGCAAGGGGATTTCCGGCCTGACGCCCGGTCCGCCGATGCAGGGGCCCTTCGGCTCGGCGGTGAACTGGACCCGCGGCGCGACCTGATCCGGTACGCGCTGCTTCTCCGCTCCTCCTGACGTCCGTGAAGGGCTCCTTGAGGGAATCAGATTCCCTCAAGGAGCCCTTCACGGACCTCGCCATCGCACGCCAGCCCGCAGCGGCGGGCGGGACCCTCGCGCGAAGTCGCTGGTTGAGGACCGCGCTCGGCTCGGTACGTCAGCGGAAGCGGGGGAGCCATGCCGCGCGGCCGACGCTGCGCATCGCCCTAACGAGGCCGCGCGCCACACCCCCCCGGGCTCGGCCGGTCATGCAAAAGGGGCCCCGCACCGTTAAGCGCGAGGCCCCCTTTTCGCATACTGCGTCAGATCAACTGCAGACTCTCCGCGAAGTGGCAAGCCACCGGGTGCGCGTGCCCCCGGTCCACCAAAGCGGGCTCCTCCGTCTTGCACTTCTCGCGTCCGGCGTCGTCCAGCTGGTTCGCGAACTTCGGGCACCGGGTGCGGAACCGGCAGCCCGACGGCGGGTTGGCCGGGCTGGGCACGTCGCCGGTGATCACGATCCGCTGCCGGGTCCGCTCCTTGCGCGGGTCCGGCACCGGGATCGCCGAGATCAGCGCCTGCGTGTACGGGTGCGCCGGGGTCTGGAACAGCTCCTCCGACGGCGCGGTCTCGACGATCTTGCCGAGATACATCACCGCGATCCGGTCCGCCACGTGCCGCACCACCGAGAGGTCATGGGACACGAACAGGTACGACAAGCCGAGTTCCGCCTGCAGGTCCTTCAGCAGGTTCAGCACGCCGGCCTGGATCGAGACGTCCAGTGCGGACACCGGCTCGTCCAGCACCAGCACCTTCGGCTTCAACGCGAGCGCGCGGGCGATGCCGATGCGCTGGCGCTGGCCGCCGGAGAACTCGTGCGGGAACCGGTTGCCGTGCTCCGGGCGCAGGCCGACGGTCTTCATCAGGTCACGGACCTGCTGCTTGCCGCCCTTTTCGTACAGCCCGTGGATGCGCAGCGGTTCGGCGATGATCTCGTTCACCGGCAGACGCGGGTCGACCGAGGCGTACGGGTCCTGGAACACGATCTGCATGCTGCGCCGCAGCCGCTGCAGTTCGCGCTTGCCCATCGTCGCGAGGTCTTTGCCCTCGTAGGTCACCTTGCCGCTGGTGAGCGGCTGCAGTGCCAGCGCGACCCGGGCGGTGGTCGACTTGCCGCAGCCGGATTCGCCGACCAGCGCGAGCGTCTCGTGCGGGTAGATGTCGAACGACACGTCCGACACCGCCTGCACGGCCCCCGAGACGCGGCGGATCAGGCCGCCGCCGCGGATGGGGAAGTGCTTGACCAGGTTCTGCGCGGAGAGGACGGGCGCCTGCCCCGTCGTGGCCTCGCTCATCGGTTCGTCTCCGTGTCGGTCGCGGCGGCCTCCACAGCGACCGGGACGGCTGCCGCGTCGGCCGAGGTGGCGCTGAACAGCTCGGCCGGGTCCTTCCCGACGACCTGCTCGGTGAAGTGACAGGCCGCGTGCTGGCCGTTGGGTCCCGCCACGAGCGCGGGCTCCTCCTCGTCGCAAATCGGCTGCGACAGCGGGCAGCGCGGGCTGAACGGGCAGCCCGGCGGCATGTTCTGCGTGGCGGGCGGCGAACCGGTGATCGGCGTGAGCCGGTCGGTCTTCACGTCCAGCCGCGGCAGGCTGCCGAGCAGGCCCAGCGTGTACGGCATCCGCGGGTTGTAGAAGATGTCGTCGACCGTGCCGGACTCGACGACCTTGCCCGCGTACATCACGTGCACCCGGTCCGCCTGTCCCGCGATCACGCCGAGGTCGTGCGTGATCAGCACCATCGCCGCGCCGGTTTCCTTCTGCGCGGCCTGCAGCGCCTCGAGGATCTGCGCCTGCACCGTCACGTCGAGCGCGGTGGTCGGCTCGTCCGCGATGATCACGTCCGGGTTGTTGGCCATCGCGATCGCGATCACCACGCGCTGGCGCATGCCGCCGGACAGCTGGTGCGGGTACTCGTCCGCACGCTGCGCCGGGTTCGGGATGCGGACCAGGTCGAGCAGTTCGATCGCCTGCTTCTTCGCGACGTCCTTGCGCACGTCGTGGTGCGCGGTGATCGCCTCGGCGATCTGGTCGCCCACGGTGTACACCGGGTTCAGCGAGGTCATCGGGTCCTGGAAGACCATCGCGATGCCCTTGCCGCGGACCCGGTTCAGTTCCTTCTCGTTCGACTTCAGCAGGTCCTGCCCGCCGAACCGGATCGAGCCGGACACCTTCGCGGTCTTCGGCAGCAGGCCCATCACCGCGAGCGAGGTCACCGACTTGCCGGAACCCGATTCGCCGACGATGCCGAGCACCTCGCCGCGGCGAAGCTGGTAGTTCACGCCGCGCACGGCGCTGACCACGCCCTCGCTGGTCGGGAACTGCACGGTCAGGTCCTCAACGACGAGGACGGGATCGCCGCCGCGTCCTTGCGAGCCGTTCTCGGTCATGCGCGCACCTTCGTCTGCTGGGGGTCGAACGCGTCCCGCAGGCCGTCCCCGATGAAGTTGATCGTCAGCGCGATCAGGATGATGAAAATGCCCGGGAAGTAGAACAGCCACGGCCGCGTGTCGATCGCGGTCTGCGCGCTGCTCACGAGGAGCCCGAGCGAGGTGTCCGGCGGCTGCACGCCGAAGCCGAGGAACGACAGCGCCGTCTCGAGCAGGATGGCGATCGACACGAGGATCGTCAGGTTGACGATGATCGCGCCGAGCGCGTTGGGCACCAGGTGCCGGAAGATGATCCGGCTGTCGCTCGCGCCGAGCGCCTTCGACGCCTCGACGAACTCCTTCTCGCGCAAGGAAAGCACGACACCGCGCGCCACCCGGGACACATACGCCCAGTAAAGCCCGCCGATGACGACCGCGATCAGCCACCACGTGCCGCCGGACTGGTGGCCGAGCACCGCGGCCACCGCGAGCAGCGGCAGCGTGAGCACGAGGTCGGCGATGCGCATCAGGACCGTGTCGAGCCAGCCGCGGTAATAACCGGCGACCGCGCCCCACACGGTGCCCACGACGGTCGCGAAGATCGCGACGAGGATCGAGATCTGCAGCGAGATCTGCGTCCCGCGCATGACCTGCGCGAGGGTGTCGTGGCCGACCGCGTCGGTGCCGAACGGGTGGTCGCCCGAGGGCGGCGCCGAGTTCTGGTCGGTGATGTCGGCCGCGTTGTACTTCCAGATCGCGGCTCCGACATAGGCGAACAGGATGATCAGCACGAACACGACGAGGCTGATCATCGCGAGCCGGTGCTGCAGGAACCGCCGGAAAACCAGCTGCGCCTGGCTGCGCTCCTTGACCGTGAACTCGCGTTCCGGCGCGCCCTGCGGGGTCTGCGGGTCGTCCGGAGCGAACCGAGCGCCGCCCAGGGTGGTGGGCGGGGTGTCGAATACGTCGTTAGGCATAGCGGATCCTCGGGTCGAGCAGGCCGTAGAGCAGATCGGCGACCAAGTTGAGCAGGATGATGAACGTGGCCGCGATGAGAAGCCAGGCTTCCACCGCGTACACGTCGCTTCGCTTGATCGCGTCCAGCAGGAAAGCGCCCGCGCCTTGCCATTGGAACACGGTCTCGGTCACCACGGCACCGCCGAGGATCGAGCCGATGTCGAGAGCGGTCACTGTCGTCAGCGGGATCAGCGCGTTGCGCAGCGCGTGCTTGCGCGTCACCGTCCAGCGCGGCAGGCCCTTGGCCCGGGCGAGACGGACGTAATCGCTGTTGAGCACCTCGAGCATGGACGCGCGCTGGTAGCGGCTCCAGGCCGCGTAACTGGTCAGCGCGAGCGAGATCGTCGGCAGGATCAGGTGGCCGAGCACGTCGCCGAACTGGGACCAGAACCCGCCCGCGGCGACCACCGACGAGGAACCGATGGTGTAGAAGACCTGGTCGCCGACCGTCGTGTTGATCGAGATGCCGATCTGCTTCAGCACGAGGGCGAACCAGAACGACGGCATCGACAGGAAGAGGAAGCCGAAGAAGGTCGCGGTGTAGTCGAACTTGGAGTACTGCCGCGACGCGCTGATCACGCCGATCAGCACGGCGAGGATCAGCGCCACCACCATGGCGAGCACGATCAGCCGCAGCGTCACGCCGAACCGGCCGAACACCTCGCTGCCGATGTTCATGGTGGACTGGACCGAGGGCCCGAAATCACCGTGCAGCACGCCGGTGATCCAGTGCCAGTATCGCTCGAGAATCGGCTGGTCGAGATGCAGCCGGATGCGTTCGAGCTCGATGGTGCGAGGGGGCGGCGGCGGGTTTCTCGCGATCAGCGGGGTCAACGGGTTGGCCGAAAGCGACACCATCACGAAGACGACGAACGTCGACACGATGAGGATCGGCACCGAGACGAAAAGCCGGCGCAGTGCGAAGGCAAGCATGGAGGTCTTCCTGCTCTGGACGGTGTTCTGCCGGCGCCCGCCGCTCGTGGTGGCAGGCCTTGGCGACGTAACGGGGCAATCGTGGTGTTCGGGAACTAAAAGGGCAATTGTTCGCGGATACGGTGAAGGGCCGGCTTTGCGGCCGGCCCTTCACCGGTTGTCCTGCGGGAATCTACCGGTCGTTGATCACTTCCGGATGCCCCACTCCGCCATGTTGTACACCGGCCCGTCGAGGGTCGAGTTGTTGCGGATGTTCGCGATCTTGTCCGACGAGGCGATGAAGGTCGGCTTCTGGTACAGCGGAAGCACGTAAGCGTCCTCGGACATGATCTGGTCGGCCTGGTTGAGCAGGTCCGCCGCCTTGGTCTGGTCGGTCTCGGCGTTGGCCTGCGCCATCAGGCTGTCGACCTGCGGGCTGCTGTACTTGCCGTAGTTGTTGCCCTGCCCGGTGCCCCAGTTCTGGATCGCGCCGCCGAACGGGAACGGCGAAGCGACCCACGCGAACACGATGACGTCGTAGTCGCCGCTGGTGGTGGTCTGGCCGAGGTCGTCGGTGGACTGGACCTTCACCTTGACGCCCAGCTGAGCCGCGGTCTGCGCGAACAGCTCGCACTCGTTCTGCCGGATCTGGTTGCCGACGGTGTAGCGGATGCGCAGCTCGGGGACCGGCTTGCCGCTCGGGTCGGACAGCTGGTTGTTGGCCAGCTTGTAGCCCGCGTCGGTCAGGATCTTCTTGGCCTTCTCGATGTCACCGGAGCCCTGGCCGGTCGCGCTCACCGTGTCCTTGTAGCCGGTCTGCTGCGGCACGAAGTTGTGGTTGTTGAGCGGCTCGACCTTGTTGGTGAACTGGCCGACGGTCTTGGCGATCATGTCCTTGCGGTTGACCGCGGTGAACAGCGCCTGGCGCAGCGGCTTCTGGGCCAGCGCCGGGTTCTTCAGGTTGAAGTCGAAGTGCTCCCAGGTCAGGCCGAGGCCGATGAACGAGGAGATGTTCGGCATGTTCTTGACCTGGTTGATCAGGTCGACCTGCGGCTGCGGGTAGATGACCTGCACCTCGTTGTTCTGCAGTGCGGTCGGCTCCTGCGTCGCGTCGGTGATGACGCGGAAGATGACGCTGTTCAGCTTCGGCTTCGCGCCCCAGTACTTGTCGTTCGGGACCTCGGTGACCGACTGGTTGTTGACGAACTTCGAGATCTTCCACGGGCCGCCCGACCAGGTCGGGACAGTCGTGCCGAACCACTTGAAGGACGACGCGAGGCCGGCCGGGGTGTTGGTGTCGCCGTGCTGCTTGGCCAGGTGCGCCGGGTACATCGCGCCGCCGGAGCTCCAGAGCAGCTTCCAGTCGGTGAACGGCTTGTCGAACACGACCGTCACGGTCTTGCCGTTGTCGGAACCGGTGACCGACTTGACCTGGTCGTAGCCCGCGGTGCTGGCCGCGGCGCAGTCGGGGCAGTCCTTGCCGTTCTGGACCTTGTAGTTGTAGATGAAGTCGTCGGCGGAGAACGGCGTGCCGTCCGACCAGACGGCCTTCGGGTTCAGCTTGTAGACGACCGTCTGCGGGCTGGTGCTGGTGACCTCGGCCGACTCGACGAAGTCCTTGTTCAGGACCGGCTTGAGGTCGGGGGTCGCGTAGAAGGTGTAGGGCAGCAGGCCCTTGGTGACCTCGCCGGTTTCGAAGACGTTGCCCTCGGCCGAGATGACGTTCCAGTTCGGGACGTTCTTCTCGATCGCGTAGGTGACGTCGCCGCCCTGCTGGAGCTGATCGGCCTGTGCCGCGTTGCAGGTGTTCGGGTTCTTGTCGCAGTCGGCGAATGCCTGCCCGGTCTGCACCGCGCTGTTGCCGCCTCCGCCACCACCGCATGCGGAGAGCAGAAGGGCCGCGCCCGCGACGAACGCGCCGAGTTTCGCGGCGCGCGACCTAGTCGTCACTAACATTCATTCTCCTTGCTCGACGCCGTCGCGGGTTTGCGAGGCGGCTCTTCCTGACGCGCAAGCACCGATCGGTATCGCGTTGCTCACCGTAGCCGTGAAACTTAGGCATTGGACAGACGGCAAACCTATCGATCCGGACACTCTCAGTGAGATCGTTGCGGAACAGATATCTCGTGCCCCCTGGTTGCACCGTGGTTTCCGCACTTGATCGACTACGGTCAGTAGTTGATCACGGAAATTCGGAACCGGTTCGAGTGGCAGTTCAGTCCAGCGGACCGATAGGCCCGGCGGACAATAACCGCCCCGTTCCGTACGCGGTACCCCAGCTAATGGAGTAGTCACGCGGCCGCGACGAACCCGAAGTGACAAGAAATTGGTCCGATCTCGTGAAGCGAAAGAACGCGCCCGTCGCCGAACGCGGACACGGCGGCCCGGACGGCGAGAGGTGCTCGGTGGGTGTTCCGAGCATCTTGCGTCCTTGCCCGCGTATTCCGAACCGCGGAACGTTCCGCGGAAGGGAACGCCCACGGTCCGGGACGCTGGTCCGACGTGGTGGGATGCGGATGCATTTTCCCGTGCACGCCGCCGATTTCCGGTCCCGAGCGCCGCGCCGGGGGTCGGCCTCCCGGGCGCGGACGCGACGGTCATTAACCTGAGGGCGTGAAGCGGAAGCTGCTGCTGGTCCACGCGCACCCGGACGACGAAAGCATCGCCACCGGCGGCGTCATCGCCCGCTACGGCGCGGAAGGCGCCGAGGTGTGCGTCGTGACCTGCACGCTCGGCGAAGAGGGCGAAATCGTCCCGCCGCGGCTGGCGCTGCTCGTCGCGGCGGAGGCCGACCAGCTCGGCGGGTACCGGTCCGGGGAAATGGCCGCCGCGGCCGCCGCGCTCGGCCTCGCCCGGCACGAGTACCTCGGCGGCATCGGCCGGTGGCGCGATTCGGGCATGGCGGGCACGCCCGCCGCCGAGCACCCGCGGGCGTTCACCGGCGGGCCGGAGGCGGAGCAGACCGCTCAGCTGCGGGAGCTCATCGACGATTTCGCCCCGCAGGTAGTCGTCACCTACGACTCCTTCGGCGGCTACGGCCATCCCGACCACATCCGCGCGCACGAGATCACCATGGCGGCGGCCCCGGACGCCCCGTCGGTCCAGCGGGTCTTCCACGTGGTCCAGTCCGAGGCCGCGCTCGCCGCCGGGCTCGCCGAACTGCGCGCCGACGGAACATCACCGTTCCGGGTGGCTGACGACGGCGAGCTTCCGTCCACTCCGGACGGCAAGATCACCACCGTGGTCGACATCTCCGCGCACCGGCAGACCAAGCTGGCGGCACTGCGCGCGCACGAAACCCAGCTGACCGTGGTCGACGGCGCGGTCAGCCACTTCGCGCTGACCAACAGCATCGCGCAGCCGATCCCGTCCGCCGAATACTTCGTGCTCGCCCACGGCGACGCGGCCGGCGCCGAGACCGATCTGTTCGGCGGGTGGTGACGGTGTCCGCCCCGCTCACTCGCGACCAGCGGCTGATGCTGGCGCTGCTCGCGTTCGACGCGGTCGTGCTGGCACTGCTCGAACTGTTCTTCCTCCCGCTGCGGGTCGGCCCGCTCGGCGAGGTGCCGTTGCCGGTCACCGCGGTGGTCGGCGCGGTCACCACGCCGTGGCTCGTGCTGACCGCGGCGAAGCTCGTCCGCCCGGGGTTGTCGTTCGTGCCGCTGCTGGTGTGGGTACTCGTCGTGTTCGGGGTCGGCCTGTTCGGTCCGGGCGGCGACGTCGTGCTCGTCCAGGACTGGCGCGCGCTGCTGCTGCTCGGCGCGAGCGCCCTGCCCGCCGCGTTGGTCCTCGGCGGCGGGCTCGGCCGGGCCGCGGCGAAGGGAGGCGTCCGTGTCTGAGGCCATTTCGGACCGTCAGGTCGTGGCGATCCTGCGTCCGTTCGTCCGGGCCTGCGCGCCGATGATCGACGCGCTGCGCGAGGCCGACCCGTTCGGCATGCAGGCACGCGCCCGGCGCGGCGAGGGCGAATTCGTCGACGCCGGGTTGAAGAAGAAAATGCTCCGCGCCCTGACCTCGGTGAAGGTGCCGGGCACCGCGGGATGGGCGGCGATGGACATCGACCAGCGCGCGAGCTGGTGGGTCAACCGCGTCGGCAGGCTCACCTCGTTGCTGACCTCGATCCCCGGGCTCGGCGGCGCGCTCGCCGACCGGCTGCCGGTGCAGGACACCCTCGGCGCGGCGTCGCAGGGACTGGTGCTGTGCGCGATCGCGGGGGAGTACGGCGTGACCGACGTCGGCAGCCGCGTCCGGCTGATCGCCTCGGTGCTGTTCGAACGCGACATCGACGCCGACCTCGCGTCGGGTGCCAAACACGACAAGTCCGCGAAGTCCGCTGAGGACAGTGAGACCGCGCGGCTCACCGAGGAACTCGACGAATCCCACCGCAAACACGGCAAGGTGACCGCGAAAGCCGTCGCCGGCACGCTCTGGCACCTGGGCAAGTCGCTGTGGGGGATCACCGGCGAACTCGAGAAGCGCCCGCGCGGCCGATGGTTCCACCGGGCACTCGGGATGCTGCCGGTGGTCGGCGCGGCGGGCGACTACCTCGGCGAGCGCTCCGGGCTCAAAAAGGTCTGGAAGCGCGCGCACGCCTGGCTCATGGCCCACCGGGAGTGGGCCTGAGCGGTCAGTGCCAGAAGAGGAACGCCCTCTGCCCGATGTAGGCCGCGGCCGCGTTCCCGCCGAGCGGTTCGTAGATGTGCCCGGCGATCGTCCAGAGCAGATCCGACACCGGCCGGAAAAGGAAGAACAGCGCGAAGAGCACCAGCGGCGCCCACGGCCGCACCCGCGCACCGAACGCCCGCGCCTGCGGCGAGAGGTACGGCTCCAACGCGCCCCAGCCGTCCAGCCCCGGCACCGGCAGGATGTTGATCAGGAAGGTCATCATCTGCAGCAGCGCGAGGTACGACATCGCGTAGAAGAGGCCGGTCGCCATCGGGATCAGCATCGTCGCCAGGCACAGCGCGGCGCCGACGGCGAGGTTGCTGAGCGGACCGGCCAGCGAGGTCCACGAGGCCGTCGCGCGATTGCGCAGCGCGCCGCGGTTGATCCACACCGCGCCGCCGGGCAGCGGGATGCCGCCGATCAGCAAGAAGATGAGCGGAAGCACGAAGGACAGGACGGGGTCGGCGTAGCGCCGGACGTCCAGCGAGAGGTACCCCTTGTGAGCGATCTCGTGATCACCGCCGCGGAAGGCGACGAAGGCATGCCCGAACTCGTGGAGCGTCAGCGACGCCATCCAGCCGCCCAAGACGAGCAGCACGACGCCCGCGATGAACATCGGGTCGCGGGAACCGAGAAGAGTCGTGGAATCACCGTATGCAGCCAGGAAACCACCGGCGACGGCGACGGCGAGGATGCCGAGGAAGATCGGGCTCGGACGCACTGCTGATCTCTGCACCCCACCAGTCTTCCGTATGCCCGGTGTGAAGTCTTCGGCGTGTCCCCTTGCGCACCCGGGCACAGAGATCCCCCGAACTCGCTACTCGGCTTGACCTGGCCGCACTACACAGGTGTAATCACAGTGATGTCATTCGCTGTCGGAGGGGGCAGCGGGTGTCGTTTCACCACCGCCAGCCTGGGGAGTGCGTAGGAGCGAGGAGGCGGACGTGCGGTTGGAAGCGGACAACAGGGAATGGGGGCACGTCGTGGGTTGGGGAGAGAACCCGGAGCAGCAGCTCGGGGATCTGACCGACCTTTTCGACGTCCCCGAGGAGCAGGACTGGCAGGAGCGCGCCCTGTGCGCGCAGACCGACCCGGAGGCGTTCTTCCCCGAGAAGGGCGGCTCGACCCGCGAGGCCAAGCGGATTTGCCTTGGCTGCGAGGTCAAGGACGACTGTCTCGAGTATGCGCTGGCGCACGACGAGCGCTTCGGCATCTGGGGCGGACTGTCCGAACGGGAACGTCGCAAGCTGAAGAAACGGGCTGTCTAAACGGGTTTCGGTTCCCCCGGTCCACGCGGACCGGGGGTGCGCCCCGCCGTCGGCACGGCGGTGAGCGAGTGCTGCGGCCGGCGCGGCACGGCGGGATGGGAGTCCTCGCCGAGGTGGCGTCGGGCACATTCGCCGGATTCGTGCGGCCGTCTCCAGTAGCGGCCATGAGGGCAGAAGTACCGTCACGGCGGCCGGAAAATCGGTGCTGTGCCGTGGTTCTCTTTGTGATCTTCGTCTTCCGCCGCTGAAACCCCGGTGTGCCGCGGATCTCGCGGCTGGATCGGGTGCCGGTTCCTCACGTGAGCGCGCCGGTTCGGCGTCCGCGGACTTTTTCTCGTGCTCGGTTCGTCCACGCGGTGGGATCCGCCGGACGCGCGGCGTGGGCCGGTGCCCGCGGGTTCGCGCAGGCCGTAGGGTGACCGCACCCATCGTCCCGTCCGAGCAGGAGCCGTTCTTGCCTCGCACCGTCGTTCCGCCCGCTGTGCGGACGTTGCCCGTTCTGGCCATTGTGGTCTGTCACGACGGCGAAGAATGGCTGCCGCTGGCGCTTTCCGCGTTGCGGCGCAGCACAGTCCGTCCGCGGCACGTGCTCGCCGTGGACACCGGATCCACCGACCGTACCCCGAAACTGCTCGCCGACGCAGCACAACCGGGCGCGGCCGCCGAGGAGCCGGTGCTGTCGGGAGTTGTCACTCTGACGAGTGAAACCGGGTTCGCGGAGGCGGTCGCCGCGGGCGTCGCGCACGCGGTGGAACGGTGGGGCGACCCGGGAACGTGGCTGTGGGTGCTGCACGACGACTGCGCCCCCGAACCCGACTGCCTCGACCAGCTCGTGCGCGCCGCGGAGGAAAACCCGTCCGCGAAAGTGCTCGGGCCGCTCGGCACCGACTGGACCGATCCGCGGCTGATCGTCGAGGCGGGGCTGTCCACCGACGCCTCCGGGCACCGCCAGCAGATGGCCGCGCCGGACGGCGAACCCAGCGAGGTCCTCGCCGTCCCGAGCGCCGGATCGTTGGTGCAGCGGGAACTCTGGGACGCGCTCGGCGGCTACGACGAGGACTTCCCGTTGCTGCGCGAGGATCTCGACTTCGGCTGGCGCGCCAACGCGGCGGGCTCGCTCGTGCTGTCGGTGCCCTCCGCGCGCGTCAGGCACGCTCGCGCCGTGTCCACCGGACAGCGCACCCCGGACGCCGCCGGCCGTCCGCTGGCCGCGCTGAACCGTTCGCACGGCGTACGCGTCTTTCTCGTGAACTGCTCGACTCCGTCGTTCTGGTTCGGGCTTGTCCGGCTGCCGGTCCTGTTGGTGCTGCGCGCGTTCGTGTTCTTCGTGCTGCGGCGCACCACCGAAGCGGGCGCGGAACTGGCCGCGCTCGGATACTTGTGCGGGGGCAAGGGAAATCTCCGCGCTGCCCGGGCGCGGCGGCGCGAGCAGCCGCGGCCCGGCACTGTCCGCGGGCTCTTCACGAGCCGGATCGCGAGGCTGCGCAACGCGATCAGCGCCGGCGTGGTTGGACTCGTCCGGCGCGGGGTACAGAGCGATGTAGCACTCGGGACGGTGCCGGAAAGCGTCGAGCAGGAGTCGGCGTGGATTCCGCCGGAGGCGCTCGCCGCGTCCGGCGCGCGTCCGGTCGGTCCGGACGCCTTGCCCGCCGGTGCGCTGCGCGGGCTGAGCACGCGCGGCCGGGGACTGCGTCGGCCGGGCACGGTCGTCGCGGTCACGCTGCCGGAAGCGCCGGTGTCCGAAGAGGACACTGAACCGGCCGAGGAGACCGCGGCCCAGCCGTCGCCGTCGCCCCGTCCGGAACCCGCCGCGCCCGAACCGGATCTGGTGTTCGTGGAGGTCAACCGGCGACGCGTGCTCGCCGCGACCGTCTTCGCTCCGCCGGTGGTGTTGGTCGTTCTGCTCACCGCGCTGGCTTTGGTGCTCAACCGCGGCCGGCTCGGTCTCGACCTGTGGGGCGGCCAGCTGCTGCCGGTCGGCGGGCTCGGCGAGATCTGGTCGACGTACCTGTCGCCGTGGCATTCGGTCGCCGGCGGCACCGGTGCGCCCGCTCCCGCGACGCTGCCGGTGCTCGGCACGATCGGCGCGATCTTCGCCCCGATCGGCGGTCCGGCTGCGCTCGTGGCGATCCTGCTCATCGGCGACATCCCGCTTGCCGCGCTGAGTGCGTACGTCGCCACTCGCAAGCTCGCCGTGCGCCGCTGGGTGCGCGCTGCCGTTGCCGCGACGTACGCGTTGCTGCCTGCCGCGACGGCGTCGGTCGCGCAGGGACGGCTCGATGTGGTTGTGGTGCATCTCGTGCTGCCGCTTGTGGTCGCGGGGATCGTTCGGTTGCTGACCCGGCCGGGCACGCGGTGGTTGCACGTCTCGGCGCTGTCGGCGTTCGGGGTCGCGTTGCTGGGCGCGTTCTCGCCGCTCGCGCACGGGCTGGCGCTGGTGGGTCTGCTGGTCGGGTTCGTGGTGCTGCCCGCGCCGTCCGGGCTGGCTCGGCGGGTGGCGTCGGTCGGGATCGTGGTGCTGTTGCCGCTGGTGCTGCTGCTGCCTTGGCCGACTGTGCTGCTGCGGCATCCGGAACTGCTGCTGCAAGGTCTTGGCGGTCCGGCCGCGCCCGCGTCCGCTACGGATCTTGCCGGGCTTACGCCGGGCGGACCGGGGGCGTGGCCGATCGGGGTGGTGGTGCTCGCGGCGACGCTGGTCGCGCTCGTGGTGCGGCCGCGGAAGCAGGTCGTTGGCGGGTTGGCGCTGGCGGTGCTGGGGCTGATCGGCGTCGTGCTGGTGCGGCAGGTGCAGTTGACGCCGATGCAGGGCGGCGCGCCCGCGTCCGGATACGCCGGGGTGCCGTTGCTGGTGGTCGGGGCCGGGTTGTTGTGGGCGGTACTGGCTACTTGGCAGCGGGGCGGTGCGGCGGTGCCTGCGGTTTGGTTGCCGAAGGTGCTCGCGGTCGCCGGGGTTGTGGTGGTGGCTGCGCTGGGTGTCGGGGCGGTCGCGACCGGGTCCGAGGGGCCGTTGACGGCGGCGGCGCGGCCGCAGCTTGCGCCTGAGGTGGCGGCGGATGTCGCGGCTACGGGGCGTTCGGTGCTGGATGTCAGCGCGGGGCAGGTGCGGCAGACCGGTGGTCGGCTGGCGCTCTTCGGGGACGATGAGCTTGCGCCGGTCAAGGGGACGCCCGAGCGGTTGGCTGACTGGCGGCGGGGGTTGGGGCAGGGAGATGTCGCGGCGCTGAAGCGGGTGTTCGCGGCTGCTGCGGCTTCTGGGGTGCAGTACGTGGTGTTGCCGGTGGGGACGGACGCTCGGGCGTTCGCCGCGGCGGCCAGTGATCTTGCCGCGGTGGCTGCGCCGATGTCGGATGGGCGGCCTACGTTGCGGTTGCTCCCGAAGTCTGGGGAGGTGGCGTTGATCTCGCCGGAGTTGGCCAAGCAGGCCGTGACCGGTGGAGGTGCGCCGGGGACTAATCCGGGGATCTCGCCGGTGGCTGCTCGGTTGCCGGACGTGCGGGTGCGGGCTTCTGAGGGGCCCACTGGGCGGTTGCTCGTGCTGGCGGCTGAGCAGGAGGCTGGGTGGCAGGCGAGTGTCGACGGGAAAGCGGTGCCGATCGTGCCTGCTTGGGGGCATCAGGTCGCCGTGTCGGTGCCTGCGAAGTCTTCGGAGGTGTCGGTGACGTTCCCTGGGACTGAGCGGGGGTTGTTGCTGCTGGTGCAACTGGCGGCGGTGTTGTTTACGGCGTTGACGGCTATTCCTTCTCGGGGGCGGGTCGAGTGAGTTTCGGCTCGTCGCCTGGCGGCGACATTGCGCTCGCTGCGGGGGCCCGCCACCCCGAAGTTTTATTGTGCTGACGGTTCGGGGGTGCTTGTCAAGGCGGGAAAGATGCCTTGACAAGCACCCCCGAACCGCAGGGAGGCTTCGGATCGGGGTTGGGGGCGGTGTGGGTGGCCTCGGGCGTGGTGGGTCAGTCAGTCGCCTTCGATGACGTCTGGTTCTACGCCTAGGTAGCCTGCGACCTGCTCTACCAGGACGTCGTGGACCAGGTCCGCCAGTTCTGACGGGTCTTTGGCGCGTGCTTCCAAAGGACGCCTGTACAGGACGATGCGGGCGCGGGTGGGCAGGCCTGCTCGGTCGACCCCGGCTGGGACCAGCCTTGACAGGGGCACTGCGCCGTCGTGCAGCACTCCGTCTGCGGGGGCTCGGCCGTCCATCCGGACTTCGGGGACGTCGTCTACCGCTACGTCCAGTTTCGTCAGCTCGTGTCGCCAGCGGGCCTCGATGGGTTCCAGGGCGTCCAGCACCAGCGCGTCGAAGCGTTCCGCGCGGCTCGCGGCCGCTGGCAGGGTCGCCGGATAGAGCGTTCCGCGCAGGCCCCGGCCGTGCCGGTCCCGTCGCAGCCGCTGCCGTTGTCGGTAGTCACGAGCCGTCGCCACCGGCCAAGTCTATGCGGTCGCCAGGGGAACGCGCGTGTCGCCGGTACTCGCTTGCGGCGACGCGCTATCGTTTCGGATCGTGCGGAGCGTACGGAAATGTTCGCGAACGGGTTGCCTCGAACCCGCTGTCGCCACGCTCACGTATGCCTACCAGGACTCGACCGCGGTCGTCGGACCGCTGGCCACCGCTTCCGAACCGCACTCCTACGACCTCTGCGAGGCCCACGCGCTGCGGCTGACCGTCCCGAAGGGCTGGGAAGTCGTCCGCCACGAGGGGGCCTTCGCCGCTCCGGAGCAGTCCGCCGACGAGCTGACCGCGCTGGCCGAGGCGGTGCGCGAGGCCGGTCGCTCCGACGTCCCGCCCGCGCAGCCCGAGCCCGAAGGGCCCTCCGGCAGGCGCGGCCATCTGCGCGTCCTCCCGGGGCGCGCCTGAGCCATCCTCCCGACCGGTAGGCTTTCGCCCGCGGCGCGAGTGGCGTCGCCACGGAACTAGCGGCGGGGAGAAGGCGTGCCAGACCTTTCGGGCATCGTGAAGGCCTACGACATTCGCGGCGTGGTCGGCGAACAGCTCGACGCCGCCCTCGTCCGGGACTTCGGGGCCGCGTTCGCGCTGCTCATCAAACCCGAGGCGCCGGCCGTGGTGATCGGCCACGACATGCGCGATTCGTCGCCGGAACTGTCCGCGGCGTTCGCCGACGGGGTGACCTCCCAGGGCCTCGACGTGGTGACGATCGGCCTGGCCAGCACCGACCAGCTCTACTTCGCCTCCGGTTCGCTCAACCTGCCGGGCGCGATGTTCACCGCCAGCCACAACCCCGCGAAGTACAACGGCATCAAGATGTGCCGCGCCGGAGCCTCGCCGGTCGGGCAGGACACCGGCCTCGCGGAGATCCGCGACACCGTCGAGCAGGGCGTTCCCGCCTTCGACGGCCAGCGCGGCACCGTCTCCGAGCGCGACGTCCTCAGCGACTACGCCGCCTACCTGCGCAACCTCGTCGACCTCTCCGGCTCGCGGCCGCTCAAGATCGTGGTCGACGCGGGCAACGGCATGGGCGGGCACACCGTCCCGACGGTCTTCGAGGGGCTGCCGATCGAGGTCGTGCCGATGTACTTCGAGCTCGACGGCACCTTCCCGAACCACGAGGCCAACCCGCTCGACCCGGCCAACATCGTCGACCTGCAGGCCAAGGTGCGCGAGGTCGGCGCGGACGCCGGGCTGGCGTTCGACGGCGACGCGGACCGCTGCTTCGTCGTGGACGAGCGCGGCGAGCCGGTGTCCCCGAGCGCGATCACCGCGCTGGTCGCGGTGCGCGAGCTGGCCAAGGAGCCGGGCGGAACGGTCATCCACAACCTGATCACGTCGAAGGGCGTGCCGGAGATCGTGTCCGAGCACGGCGGCAAGCCGGTGCGGACGCGGGTCGGGCACTCCTTCATCAAGGCCGAGATGGCGCGCACCGGTGCGATTTTCGGCGGCGAGCACTCCGCGCACTACTACTTCCGCGACTTCTGGCGCGCCGACACCGGCATGCTGGCCGCGCTGCACGTGCTGGCCGCGCTCGGCGAGCAGAACGGCCCGCTGTCCGCGCTCACCCAGGACTTCTCGCGCTACGCGGCGTCCGGCGAGATCAACTCGACGGTCAGCGACCAGGTCGCGCGGATGCTCGCGGTGAAGGACGCGTACGCGGGCAAGTCCGGCGTCCAGATCGACGAGCTGGACGGCCTCACCGTGCAGCTGCCCGGCGGCGCGTGGTTCAACCTGCGCCCCTCCAACACCGAACCGCTGCTGCGGCTCAACGTGGAGGCCGCCGACCGGGCCGCGGTCGAGGCGCTCACCGCCGAGGTGCTGGCCATTGTCCGGGCCTGACCGGCTGGCGCCGGATTGTGTCCGGAAGGCGCCCTCAACACCCCAACGACGCGTGGTATGGAGGAACTATGGCCATCACGCTTGACGCACAGCTGCTGGAGATCCTCGCGTGCCCGTCGCCGGATCACGCCCCGCTGCGTCCCGGTACGCCGGACGACGCCGAGGCCGACGCGCTGACCTGCACCGAATGCGGCCGGGTGTACCCGGTCCGCGACGGCATCCCGGTGCTGCTGCTCGACGAGGCGACGCTGCCCGGTTCGGCCGCTGACCACGGCGACAGTGCTTGACCATGCTTGACGATTCCCTGCTCGACGACTCCGCGCGGCTGGCCGATGCCGACCGCGCGGGGTTGCTGCGCGCCGCCGCGATGGCCGGTGCGCAGGTGCGGGCCACCGCCGAGGCGGCGGCCGAACTGGAGCTGAGCGAACGGCTGGACGTCGGGCGTCCGCGTTCGCTGGTGCTCATCGACCGGCCAGGGGTGAGCCGCACGCTCACCCGGCTGCTGGCCGCGTTGCTCACGCCGTCGTGCCCGGTGCCGGTCGTGGTGGCCGAATCGGTGCCGGCCTGGATCGGCGCGCTCGACGTGGTGTTCGCGCACACCGACGACGCGGGCGACCGCGAGCTGGCCGCGTCGCTGGAGCGCGCCGCCCGGTTCGGCGCGTCGGTGGTGCTGTCCGCGCCGGCGGAAGGGCCGGTCGCGGCATCGGTGGCGGGCAAGGGCGTGCTGCTCGCGCCGCGCGTGCCGGTGCCGCCGGAGCTGGCGTTCCCGCGCGGGCTGGCGGCCGGGCTGCTCACCGCGAACGCGCTCGGCCTGCTGGTCGCGGACGTGCAGGCGCTCGCCGACCAGCTCGACCTCGAAGCGGAGAAGGACTACCTGGCACGCGAATCGTTCGCCAATCCGGCGAAGGCGCTCGCGCTGCGGGTCGCGGACCGGGTGCCGCTGCTGTGGGGGCTCGACCCGGTCGCGGTGGCGGTCGGCGAGCACGCGGCGCACGCCTTCGCCGCGCACGCCGCGCTGGTGTGCGACGTGGAGGACTACCGGCAGGCGCTGGCCCGCCCGGCGTTGCGCCGGGTCGCGCAGTCCGGCGGGGCGGAGCGCGACATTTTCGCCGACCCGGACGACTCTCCCGGCGGAGTCGCGACCCGGGTGCTGCTGCTGTCGGTGCGGACCGGTCCGGCCACCGAGGCGGCCCGGTACCAGGCCGAGGAGTTCCTGCCGGGCGCGGACCTGATCGCGCCCGCCGAGGAGATCGAGGCGGACGAGATCGTCCGCGCCGCGGTGCTGGCGCTGCGGTTCGAGCTGGCCGCGGTGTACCTGGGGCTGGCGGCGGGCAGCATCGGCGGGGCCGGGAGATACGAACCGGCCTCCGCCTGAGGGAGCAGGGGGGAACGCGGGCAGGCGGTTCCGCCGCCGCGTGCGTCGGCCCAGTGCCGACGGGAAGGATTGGGAGTTGACAGTGGAGCTGTTGCGCAACGCCGTACGGCCCTACGCCTGGGGATCGCGAACGGCCATCCCGCAGCTGCAGGGACGTCCGGTGCCGGCGCCGCACCCCGAGGCCGAGCTGTGGATGGGAGCGCACCCAGGGGACCCGTCGCACGTGCTCGGCCCGGACGGCGCCGAGGTGAGCCTGCTCGAACTCGTCGACGCCGATCCGGTCGGCCAGCTCGGCGAGGACTGCGCGCGGCGCTGGGGCAACCGGCTGCCGTTCCTGCTGAAGATCCTCGCCGCGGAAGAACCGCTGTCGATGCAGGCGCACCCGTCGGCGGCGCAGGCCGCGGAGGGACACGCCCGCGAGGAGAAGCTGGGCATCCCGCGCGACGCCGCGAACCGGAACTACCCGGACCCCACGGCGAAGCCGGAGCTGGTCTGCGCGCTGACGGAGTTCCACGCGCTCGCCGGGTTCCGCGACCCGCACCGCACGGTCAAGCTCCTGAAGGCGATCGAGACGCCCGGGCTGGGCAAGTACACCGGCCTGCTGGAAGCCCAGCCGGACCCCGCCGGGCTGCGCGCGCTGTTCACCACCTGGATCACGCTGCCGCAGTCCGCGCTGGACGAATTGCTGCCCGAGGTGCTCGACGCGTGCGTCCGGCACGTCCAGGACCACGGCGAGTTCGCGACCGAATGCCGCACGATCCTGGAACTGGGCGAAACCCACCCGCGCGACGCAGGCGTGCTGGCCGCGCTGCTGCTCAACCGCCTGACCCTGCGTGCGGGCGAGGCGATCTACCTGCCTGCCGGCAACCTGCACCTGTACCTGCACGGCACCGCGGTGGAGATCCTGGCGAACTCGGACAACATCCTGCGCTGCGGCCTCACCCCGAAGCACGTGGACGTGCCGGAGCTGCTGCGCGTGGTCGACTTCGCGTGCGGGGAAATGCCGGTGCAGCACGGAGAATGCGCCGGCCAGCGGATGGCGGTGTACCACACGGACGCCCCGGAATTCGAACTGTCCCGAATGGAATGGGCGGCCGGGGAGGACACCGAGATCGAGGTCGATTCGGCCGGTCCGCAGATCCTGCTGTGCACCGAAGGGGACCTCCTGGTGCTCGCCTCGGACGGGGAACAGGCGGAATTGCGGAGGGGACAGTCGGTCTGGCTGCCCGCCGCGGATCCGGCGGTGCGGGTGCGCCCGTTGGGCGGGGAGCGGTCGCAGCTGTTCCGGGCTACCGCCGGGGCTTGCGAGCTGTGATCCGACCAGCTGATTGTCAGGCCCAGCGCTTCCCTTCGCCGAGGTTCCTCTAGGCTCCCACCGGGCAATTCGGGCGCGGAGCAGGGAGCGGGAAGTGTCAGCTGGCGGGGGAACCAAGGCGATCATCGCGGCGCTCGCCGCCAACGCCGGGATCGCGGTGGCCAAGTTCGTCGGCTTCCTGGTCACCGGGTCGTCGTCGATGCTGGCGGAGGCGGTGCACTCGCTGGCCGACACGTCGAACCAGGGGCTGCTGCTGCTCGGGCAGAAGACCTCGAAGCGGCGCGCCACCAAGGAACATCCGTTCGGGTTCGGCCGCGATCGGTATTTCTACTCGTTCATCGTCGCGCTCATGCTCTTCACCCTCGGCGCGGCGTTCGCGCTCTACGAGGGCATCCACAAGATCATCGAGCCGCAGCCGCTGGAGACGCCGGTCGTCGCGGTGATCATCCTGCTCGTCGCGATCTGCCTCGAGGGCTACAGCTTCTACACCGCGATGGGCGAGTCGCGCAAGATCAAGGGCAATGCGAGCTGGTGGCGGTTCATCCGCCAGGCCAAGGAGCCGGAACTGCCGGTCGTGCTGCTGGAGGACTCCGGCGCGCTGCTCGGTCTCGTGTTCGCGTTGCTCGGCGTCGGGCTTTCGGTGCTGACCGGCAATCCGGTGTTCGACGGCATCGGCACCGTGTTCATCGGGGTGCTGCTCGGCGTCATCGCGGTCATCCTGATCATCGAGATGAAGAGCCTGCTGATCGGCGAGGGCGCGACCGAAACCGATCTCGCGACCATTGTGGACGAACTGGCCGCGGGCAAGGTCGAGCGCGTCATCCACATCCGCACCCAGTACCTCGGCCCGGACGAACTGCTCGTCGCCGCGAAGCTCGCGCTCGTGCCCGGTCTCGACACCGCCGCGATCGCCGGTGCGATCGACGACGCCGAGGCCCGCGTGCGCGCGAAAGTCCCCGTCGCGACGCTGATTTACCTGGAGCCCGACCTCGACCGCGAGACGCGCTGACTGTCCGGGCAGCTGGCGCCCAACTGACAGGCTAGGGTGGCGCCCGGTCCCCACGAAGGTCACCGCAGGAGGTCAACGTTGCCCGGCACTGGGTTGTGGCGCACTAAGTCGATCGAGCAGTCCATTTCGGACACCGATGAACCGGAGACAAAACTCCGCAGGAACCTGAGCGCCTGGGACCTCACGGTCTTCGGCGTCGCGGTGGTCATCGGCGCCGGCATCTTCACGCTCACCGCGCGCACGGCAGGGGACTTCGCCGGTCCCTCGGTGTCCGTCGCGTTCGTGATCGCGGCGATCGCCTGTGCGCTCGCCGCGTTGTGCTACGCCGAATTCGCTTCCACCGTCCCGGTCGCGGGCAGCGCGTACACGTTCTCCTACGCCACCTTCGGCGAGTTCATGGCGTGGATCATCGGCTGGGACCTGATCCTGGAGCTGGCCGTCGGCGCCGCCGCGGTCGCCAAGGGCTGGTCGTCGTACCTGCAGACCGTGCTGGAGTACATCTTCGGCAAGGGCACCAAGACGTCGATCGATCTCGGCGGCGGTTTCGGCATCGACTGGGGCGCGTTCATCGTCGTGGCCGCGCTGGTGACGCTGCTGGTGCTCGGCACGAAGCTGTCGTCGCGGTTCTCGATGGTGATCACCGGCATCAAGGTCGCCGTCGTGCTGTTCGTGGTCATCCTCGGCTTCTTCTACATCAAGTCCAGCAACTACACGCCGTTCGTGCCCGAGGGCAAGCCCGCCGGATCCGGGTCGAGCGGCGTCGACCAGTCGCTGTTCTCGCTCCTCGCCGGCGGCGGCAGCAGCTCGTTCGGCATCTTCGGCCTGCTGGCCGGCGCGTCGATCGTGTTCTTCGCGTTCATCGGGTTCGACATCGTCGCGACCACCGCGGAGGAGACCCGCAACCCGCAGAAGGCCGTGCCGCGCGGCATTTTCGGCTCGCTGGCGATCGTGACCGTCCTGTACGTCGCGGTGTCGCTCGTGGTCGTCGGCATGGTGCCTTACACCGATCTGTCGACCTCGGCGGGCGACGGCAGCCACAAGACGCTCGCCACCGCGTTCTCCGCGAACGGCGTCGACTGGGCCGCGAACGTCATCTCCGTCGGCGCGCTGGCCGGTCTGACCACCGTCGTCATGGTCCTGATGCTCGGCCAGGTGCGGATCATCTTCGCGATGTCCCGCGACGGCCTCATGCCGCGTTCGCTGGCCAAGACGAGCGACCGCGGGACGCCGAAGCGCGCGACGCTCGTGGTCGGTGCGCTGGTCGCGGCTGGTGCGACGTTCTTCCCGGCGGACAAGCTCGAGGAAATGGTCAACGTCGGCACGCTGTTCGCGTTCATCCTCGTGTCGGCGGGCGTGCTGGTGCTGCGCAAGAGCCGCCCGGACCTGCCGCGCGCGTTCCGCGTGCCGGGCGTGTGGGTCATCGCGCCGCTGGCGATCCTGGCCTGCCTGTGGCTGATGCTGAACCTGACCGTGCTGACCTGGCTGCGGTTCGTCGCCTGGATGGTGATCGGCGTGGTGATCTACTTCGCCTACAGCCGCCGGCATTCGCTGCTGGGGAAGCGGCAGTCGGGCGTCGACCAGGGCGGGGCGGTTTCCGAACCAGCGCCGCCGGTCGCCGACTGACCTGTTTTCGCTGACGAGCGGCCCGTCGCCCCCTGTGGGCGGCGGGCCGTTTCGCATGGTCGGTCACGGATGCGCAACTCGCGGATCTCGGTTCGGGTGGCTACTCGGGCCCACCAGGGAAGGCGTGCTGAGCGTGCGATACCCTCCGCGTCGTCTTCCCTCTGACGGGTTAATCACTCTCGGGTAATTCGCACGAACAGTGGTCGGGGTTCCTACGGAGGGTCGCAGTTCTCCGCGTGTGTTATCCCCCGTTCGGATTTTTCCCTGAGGAGTAACTCCATGCCCATCAGCACCAGACTGCGTGCCGGTTTCACGGTCGCCGCGGTGGCCGGACTCGCCCTGCTCGGCACCGCGACCTCGGCGCTCGCCTGCACCACGGACGACGGCCGGGCGAAGCCGGTCGAGGGCAACGCGACCACCTGCGCCCAGGCGAAGGTGCCCGGCGACCTGCTCGACGCGGGCGACCTCACCGTCACCGGCGGCACGCAGAAGGACAAGTACCTGAACGTCACCGCGGTGGGCGAGGGCGTCACGGTCACCGCGATCGTGGTCAAGGGCGGCCCCGGGTTCAACGTGTACGTGCCGGGTGAGCGCGGCATGTCGGCCACGCCGCCGTGGGAGAAGCTGCGCTCGCCGTACAACCGCGGCGACCAGCTGCCGACGATCAGCCACTGGTTCGCCTGCGGGACCAAGACCACGCCGACCAAGCCGCCGGTCTCGGAGACTCCGACCACGGCTCCGTCGCAGCCTACTTCGGAGGCTCCTAGCACTACGCCTGCGCCGACTACGTCGTCGGTGCCGGGGGGTGTGACTTCTGCTCCTGCTACTACGACCAGTGCTCCGGCTGTGGTTCCGGCTGGGAACCAGAATGGGACTGGGGGCGGGTTGGCTAACACTGGGTTTGACAATGCCTGGCTGTTTTGGGTTGCCGGGGTGTTGATTGTTGGCGGTGGTGCGTTGCTGGTGCTGCTCAAGGTTCGGCGGCGCGGGACTAACTGATTCGGTTCGGGGTGGCGGCTCGTCGCCTGGCGGCGACATTGCGCACGGTTGGTGCGGCGGGCACCCCGAAGCTGATTGTGATGACGGGCGGCGGGTGTTTGTCAAGGCGGGAAAGATGCCTTGACAAACACCCGCCGCCCGCATTTTTGGCTTCGTATCGGGGTGCGGGGGTGGTGTGGGTGCCTCGATGGGTGGGTGCATCGGTTGCGGTTTGGGGCTGGGTGCCTCGATCGTTGGGTGCATCGGCGGCGGTTTCGTTCGGGGTGGGGCTTGCGCCCCAATGTGGCATTGGGTGCATCTGACGCACCCAATGTGGCGTTCGGTGCGTGGGACGCAACGAATGTGGCATTGGGGCCAGCACCCCGGCGGCCGCGGCTGGCGGGGGTGGGCCGTGAAGGGCTCCTTGAGGGAATCCAGGTCCGTGAAGGGGTCCCTCACGGAACTCGCTTGGGTCGTGAGCGGGTCGTGAGGGGAACCCTCAGGGAATCAGGTTCCCTCAGGGTGGCCCTCACGCACGCGAAAAGGTCGTGAGGGGAACCCTGGGGGAATCAGCGGCTGTGAGGGTGGCCCTCAGGACAACGGGGGGCTAGCGGGGGCGGGGCAGGTCGCCGAAGAGGGAGCCTTGTTCGCCTAGTGTGCGGGCGCGGCCGTTGGGGCGGCCTAGGCCTGCGGCCATCGCTACGGCGTTGTCCCACTCTGGGTCGGCCAGGTACTCGGTGTGTTTCAGGACTCCGGGGGCCCATCGGCTGCGGCCGTCGGGGGCTCGCAGGGGGTCGGGGACCCAATGGTCGCCGCCGAGGATGAGGACTCCTGCGTCGTCTGGGGTGGTTTCCAGGGCGCCCCATTTGCCGTCCGGGAGGTAGCCCTCGCCCAGCAGGTGGCCGTTGCTCGTTTGGTGGCGCCAGGTCGTTACGCCGCCGCCGAAGATGTCGGTGCCTCGGCACAGTGCGCGCCAGCGGCCGTCCAGTGACGAGAACAAGTCGGCGAGCGAATCCTGCGGCAGGACGGCGGGGAAGGCGCGCTGGTAGCCCCACTGCAAGGGGGAGCCCGCGGTGAGGAGGCCGACTCGGTCGCGTTCGTTCGGGGGGAGTTCGGCGCTGAGTTGAGCTGCCGTGAGCACGGTGAGGATGCTGCCCAGGTTCAGGCCGGACAGGACGACTCGCGTGCCTGGCTCGGCGAGGTGTTCCTTGACTCGTGCCGCCAGTTCGGGGACGACCTTCAGCGCGTAGCAAGGGGGTACGCCGGGGTGGGCGGCGCGCGGCCAGAACGAGACCAGGTCCGCCAGTGCGCCCAGGTGGCGGCTTCGTTGGGGGGAGCGAGCGGCGGAGTAGACCACTCGCAGCAGGCCGGCGGCCAGCGCGCCTAGGGCGAATACGCCGATCGCCGACACGGTGGTGAACCAGCCTGGCTGCAGGTTGAAACCGAACCGCACGACCAGCAGTGCGATCGCGCCGACGCAGAGGCCCAGCGCGACGATCACGGCCAGGTGGTGCAGGTGGCGGCGTTCCCAAGCCGAGCGGGCCCAGGCTCGGGCGGCGTCTTGTTCTTGTTGTTCGTCGTGTTCCATCAGTTCGACGATGGGCGGGATGCCGCGTCGGCGGCGGCGCAGCGGGACGGCGATGGCGTACCCGGCGATGGCGAGCAGGGCCATCAGGCCTAGACCGCCGCCCCACAGGACGGTGACCAGGTCGTACGTCGTGGGCAGGGCCAGTTTCTCCGCGCGGAGCAGTTTTCGGATGGCGATTGCCAGTCCGGCGCCGAAACCGCCACCGAGGAGGCCGGCGAGTGCGAGTACCGGGGCTGCTGCCCAGCCGCCGAGCCACGGACGGAGCCGGCGTGGGCGGTCGCGCCAGGCGGAGCGGGCCAGCAGCGCGGACGGGATCAGCGCGAGTGCGAACAGCAGGGTGACGACGAGCAGGGCGCCGCCGAGTCCTTCGACGGTGTTGTCGACGCCGGGCAACCGGTTGTCGACGGGGGCGGCCAGCACGGTGGCGAAGATGACCAGCAGCGTCGCGAAGGTGATCAAGCTCCGGCGCGCGATGGTGCCGGTGTCGCTGCCGATCGCGCCTCCGAGCAGAACCGCGAGGACCAGCGCGAGGGTGCAGATCCACGCGATCAACTGCGGGATTTTCGTGGGCACGTGGAAGGGTCCGCCCAGCAGAAGCAAGGAGATGCAGGCTAGTGCGGCGACCGCGTGTGTCGCGGACATTCCGGGCGCTTCCGGATCGGCGCGCAACCGCATCGGGACGCCCTGGCGGACGGGAGGACCGGGCGGGCGGACTCGCCAGTTCGTCGACGAGATCCGGTGCAGGGCGTAGACCAGTGCGAGGAGCACGGCGACCCCGACGCCGATCCGCAGCGGTCCCTTGCGCAGTTCGGGGGTCACCCAGGTGAGGCAGGCGCGTCCGGGTGCCAGGCATTGCGTCGCGACGAGGTCCAGCACCGCCGCCGCGACCTGGCTGACCAGCAGCATGGTGAGCAGCACCGCGGCGATCCGCAGCAGGCCGCGGCACACGCCGCCGAGCCAGCGGCCGCGGTGGACCGGCGGCAGCATCCAGAACGCGACGTTCGCCAGCGAGAACGGGAACAGCAGCGCCCAGGCGGCCTTCGCGACGCCGCCGGACGTCATGCCGCTCCACAGGTAGCCTTCGACGGTGCGCGGGATCGACCGGCCGAGCGCGGGCACCACCGGACCGGGAGCCGGGCGCCGCAGCCGGTCGGCCGGGCGCACCACGCGGCCGAGTTCGTCGCCGGCGACGTCGACGGTCTGGACCGTGTCGAGGAGCGTCTCGCCGCTCGTGCCCACGAGTCCGGACACCCTCATTTCGACGATGCGGGTGTCAGGGCCGGGGAGCGGGGCGGGCACGGTGGTTCTCTCCTCATCCGTTCGAGTCAGGGTCGAGCCGACAACGGTACTGTTCAGGTGCCATCAAACCTTGGAGGAACCGCACTATGACCCCCGAAAGCGTTGTCAAGCGGCACGACACCCGGGGCGGCCTCGAATTCGCCGTCGCCGATCTCGAGGCCGCGGAGTTCGGCCGGAAGGAGATCCGGCTCGCCGAGCACGAGATGCCCGGCCTGATGGCGCTGCGTCGCGAATACGCTGAGGTCTACCCGCTGCGCGGGGCGCGGATCGCCGGGTCGCTGCACATGACCGTGCAGACCGCGGTGCTGATCGAGACGCTGGTGGCGCTCGGCGCGGAGGTGCGCTGGGCCTCGTGCAACATTTTCTCCACCCAGGACCACGCCGCGGCCGCGGTCGTCGTCGGACCGCACGGCACGCCCGAGGAGCCCAAGGGCGTCCCGGTGTTCGCGTGGAAGGGCGAAACGCTCGAGGAATACTGGTGGTGCACTGAGCGGATGCTCACGTGGGAGGGCGAAGGCCCGAACATGATCCTCGACGACGGCGGCGACGCCACCATGCTGGTCCACAAGGGCACCGAGTACGAGAAGGCAGGCGTGGTCCCGCCCGCCGACGACGAGGACCCCGAGGAGTGGAAGGTCTTCCTGGAGCTGCTCCGCGCGTCGGTCGCGGCGGACAAGGGCAAGTGGACCGCCATCGGGCAGAGCGTCAAGGGCGTCACCGAGGAGACCACCACCGGCGTGCTGCGGCTGTACCAGCTGGCGGCCGCGGGCGAACTGCTGTTCCCGGCGATCAACGTCAACGACTCGGTGACGAAGTCGAAGTTCGACAACCGCTATGGCATCCGCCACTCGCTGATCGACGGCATCAACCGCGGCACCGACGTCCTGATCGGCGGCAAGGTCGCGGTGGTCTGCGGTTACGGCGACGTCGGCAAGGGCGCGGCGGAATCGCTGCGCGGCCAGGGCGCCCGCGTGATCATCACCGAGATCGACCCGATCTGCGCGCTGCAGGCGATGATGGACGGCTACGAGGTCAAGCGCCTGGAAACGGTGCTGGACGAGGGTGACATCTACGTCACCACCACGGGCAACAAGAACGTGGTGATGGTCGAGCACATGGCGCGGATGAAGCACCAGGCGATCGTCGGCAACATCGGCCACTTCGACAACGAACTCGACATGGCGGGTCTCGCTCGTTACCCCGGTGTGCGGCGCGTGAACATCAAGCCGCAGGTCGACGAGTGGGTCTTCCCGGACGGCAAGAGCATCCTCGTGCTGTCCGAGGGACGGCTGCTGAACCTGGGCAACGCGACCGGGCACCCGAGCTTCGTGATGTCGAACAGCTTCGCGAACCAGGTCATCGCGCAGGTCGAACTCTTCACCAAGACCGAGGAGTACGACAAGGAGGTCTACCGCCTCCCGAAGAAGCTGGACGAAAAGGTCGCCCGGATTCACCTCGAAGCGCTCGGCGGTGAGCTGACGAAGCTGTCGAAGGAACAGGCGGAATACATCGACGTGGATGTCGAGGGTCCGTTCAAGTCTGAGCACTATCGTTACTGATTGCTGACGCTAAAGCCGCCCTGGAATGCGTTTCGGGGCGGCTTTTGTCTGCATCTGAGAACACGTGATAACTCTAATGGGTTACGTGTTATCATGGTGCGGTGAAGCAATTGATCACTCGCGTCGACGACGAGCTGCACGCTCGGCTGAAGGCCAGGGCCGAGGCTGAGGGGCGCAGCATGAACGACCTGGTCACCGAAGTGCTCAGCAACGCGCTCAACAGGGAAGAGACGCCGGAGGCGTGGAAAGCCCGGCTGCTCGCGGAGGGCAAGCTGATCGCTTTCGAGTCTGAGCGGGAGCCGGTTGGCCTCGACGAACTGGAGCGGCGTTCGGCTGGATGGGGTGCGTCGGTCAGCGAGGCGCTCGACTGGTCGCGGGGTGAATGGTGACTGTCTATTACGCCGATACGAGCGCGGTCGTGCGGGTGTTCTTCGCTGATGAGCCCGAGCACGCCGAGTTGCGCGACCTGCTTGCGAGCGGCCGGAACCGGGTTCTCACCAGTGAGCTGACCCGGATCGAGTTCGCGAGCGCGATGGCGGCGGCCAAGCGGTCCGGGCGCATCCCGGATGCGCGGGAGTTTCTCGACCAGTTCGACGCGATGAGTCGTTCTTCGACGTTGGGTGTGATTCCGTTCCGGCCTGCGCGTGTTTTTCCCGCCGCGCAGCGATTGGTCGTCGAGAACTATTCTCTTCGCACGCTTGATGCGCTTCATCTCGCGGTCGTGATGCGGGAAACCGCCGACCTCACTGGCGGTGAACCCGTCACTGTGGTTACTTGTGACGCGCGGCAGGCTGATGCGGCAAAGGCCAATGGCCTCCTCGTCCGCTAACGCGGATACCGCATCGTCAGCACCGCAGTAGCCGGTCCGCCGATTCCTCGATAAACATGGTCCGTCTCCGCGATAAACGTATGCGTCCCCGCCGCGGAAACCGTCACCGGCGCGTCAACCGGCCCCACTTCAGCCGTCCCGGTCAATACCGTCAAAACCTCCCGCACCCCCGGGCTGTGCGGATGCGACACCTGAACCCGCGCATGGATCGTGAGCCGGTACACCTCGGTCACGCCGTCCGAATCCTCCCATCGGCCGAGCAGTGTCGCCGCCACGCTGTCGCCATGTGCCTCGGCCACCCCGTCGTCGCCGAAGAGCAAGTCGCTCAGCGGGATCGACAGTGCGGTGGCGATGGCGAACAGCGTGTCCAGCGTCGGGTTTCGGCGGCCGTTCTCCAACTCCGACAGCGTTCCCTTGCCGAGACCGCTGTCGGCGGCGAGCGTGGTCAGGCCGACGCCCGCGCGGGTGCGGAGCGTTCGGATGCGGGTACCGACCGCTGCGGCGAGGGCGCGGCCGTCCGGGGCGGGTGACGTCGACATTGGGCCTAGTCTAGTGTTCTGTTTACAGAACAGCTGGAGGTGTGCAGATGTCGGCAGTGCAAAACGTGCAGGACGCGCTCGACGAGGCGGGCGTCGAAGGCAGGGCGCGGACTCTCCCGCAGTCCACGCGGACGGCGGCCGAGGCGGCGGACGCGCTGGGCTGTCCGGTCGGCGCGATCGCGAACAGCCTGGTCTTCATGGCCGACGACGCCCCGCTGCTGGTCTTGACCAGTGGCGCGCACCGCGTGGACACCGAGGCGCTCGCCGCGCGGCTTGAGCGCGGCCGGATCCGTCGGGCCAAGCCGGACGAGGTGCGCGCGGCTACCGGGCAGGTGATCGGCGGGGTGTCGCCGGTCGGGCATCCGGGTCCGCTGGAGACAGTGGTCGACGAGGCGTTGCGCCAGTACACCGAGGTGTGGGCAGCGGCCGGTACGCCGAACGCCGTCTTCCCGACGACGTTCGACGAACTGGTGCGGATCACCAAGGGCACGCCGCAGCGGGTGGACGGATAAAGCTCAGTTCCATTCCACCGCGATGCCGGCCAGCCCTGGTCCGGTGTCGCGGAAATACCCGCTCGTCACGCCGCCGGTGTCGCACGGCAATTCCTCCGCCTCGACCGGCAGCGCGTCGTCGCGGGCGCGGACCTCCCGGGTGATCCGGGCGGGCATCGCGGTGGGCGCGAACTGCAGTTGCAGCAGATAGCTCGCGCATTGGTCGCGCAGCATCCGGTAGTACCCGGGGAACGTCACGGCGGAATTGTCGTGGATTTCGAAGCAGAAAACGTGGATCTCGCCCTCGGCGAGCTTCCGGTCGAAAAGCAGCTCCGTCGCCATCGTCTCGCGCGCCGGATGCCTGCGGATCCGCCCGACGCGGCAGCCTTCCGCGGTGATCAGCTCGACGTCGTCGATCCGGCAGCCGGGGTCGCCGTTGTAGACCGCCACGTACCGGTCCGGTCCGTGCCGCCGCGCGCGGGTGACCAGCCGGGTCCGGAATTTCACCTGATGTTTCTGTTCGTCGATGGTGATCTGGTCGTGCACCGACAGCATCTCCAGGTCGGAGTTCGACTGCCGGGACGCTGGCGCCGCGCCGAGGTCGCTCATCAGCTGCTCGACGATCGCGCCCATCTCGCCCGAGCGCAGGTCGTGGAACGACGCCGCGGCCTGGTGCCCGCGCGGGCGCGCCGTGCGCGGGCCGATCAGCACCACGAGCGAGTCCGCGGGCAACTGCAGCACCGACTCCAGCGCGCGGACCGCGGGCAGCGCCTTCGGCACCTCGGGCTGGCGCAGCCCGCGCTGCCAGTAGCTCAGCGTCGACTGTCCGATGTGGACGCCGCGGAGCGCGAGATGCGCCCGCAGCCGGGCGAGCGACAGGCCGCGATGCGCGATCGCGAGCCGCAGCGCCTGGTGGAATTCACCGGATCGCAGTGCTTCGCCGAGCTCGGGCGGCAGTTCACCCGCGCCGCGCCGGCCAGGTTCCATGATCAGTGGGCCATCCCCGTCTCGTGCCACCGCTGTCCCTTCAACGCCGCCCGTGCGCTGGGCGTGAATGCCGCGGAACGTTCACGTTAGCAGCGCGCGGTAACGGGTCCGGCCCCCGTTTGGTGTGCTTGGCCACGGAAGGGTAACCGTTCCGTGTTCCACCGCGGACCCGGAACACCCTCGTCGCCGGACAGGCATCTTGCTCGGAGTGATCGACCGGTTCACCGTTGTGACCACCACTGGCCACGTCTAGGCGGGAGGTGCGTCATGGGTCTGGGGAAACCGAATCACGTGGGGAGCACTGCCGGGCGGGTCCGGCGGTCCTCGACCACTTGCCGAAGGCACGTCGGACGCTTGCTGCTCCTCGTGGCGTTCACGGGCCTGGCGTTGCCGGTGTCGGCTCCGGGCGCGGGCGCGGCGCAGCCCGCTGACACCGGCAACGCCCACCTTACGGCCGCACCGCGCAGCGAGGTGGTGCAGCGGGACGGCGGCCAGAGCACGCCGGCGCAGCCGCACGGCGACGACTGGATCCCGCTGCTCTGCCTCGCCGGGCTGCTGGTCGCGGTGCCGGTCGGCTACCTCGGCTACGCCCGCGCCCGCCGAGAGACGGCCTGAGCACGCCACCAAGTATCTTCGACGGCGTGGGGCGACTGGTCGTGATCGAAGGTCTGGACGGCGCGGGCAAGCGGACGCTGTCCGAGGGGCTGACTGCTGCGCTGCAAGAGGCGGGCGCGAGCGTCGGCAGCCTCGCCTTCCCGCGTTACGGCCGCAGCGTGCACGCCGATCTGGTGCGGGAAGCGCTGCATCGCGGGCACGGCGACCTCGCCGACTCGGTGTACGGAATGGCGTTGCTCTACGCCCTCGATCGCAGCGGTGCGGCCGACGAGATCCGCGCGCTGCTCGCGGCCAACGACGTCGTCCTGCTGGATCGTTACGTCGCCTCAAACGCCGCGTACGCCGCCGCGCGCCTGCGCGAGCACGCGGATGGCGCTGTGGTGCAGTGGGTTTGGGACCTCGAGGTCACGCGGTTCGGGTTGCCCCGGCCGGACGCGCATCTGCTGCTGCGGGTGAGCCCGGAGGTCGCCGCCGAGCGGGCAGTCCGCCGGGCGGAGTCGGACGCGGCGCGGGCGCGGGACGCGTTCGAGTCGGACGATTCGCTGCAGCAGCGTTGCGCCGCGGTGTACGACGAACTGGCGGCGGCTTCGTGGCTCGCGCCGTGGCATGTGCTGGACGGCGTGGCGGGCGTTGATCTGCCGATGCTGGCGAAGTCTCTGCTCGCTTAACCCAGCGCCGCGGTCGCCTTGCGCAATTCGCTGAGCACTTCGTCGGCCAGCGCCCCGAACTCCCGCCGGTTCCCTGCCTCGACCCAGCGGTGGAACGCCGTCCCGAACGCGAGGCAGCCCAGTTCCGCCGCGACGCGTGCGGTCGGCTCGCTGATTCCGCGTGCCGCGAGTGCGTCGTGCATGGCCTGGACCATCTTGGTGCGCTTGAGCAATTCGCGTTCGAGCAGCTCGCTGTTCGCCGCCACGACCGGCTGCCTCGCCCGGGCCTGAGCCAGCCGCTCGCCGGTGAAAACCGCCGCTGCGGCATCCAATGCCCCGCCGACCGCTTCGAACGGCGTCGCGCCCGCTGGCGTCCCGGCAATGCCCTCGGAGAACAGCCGGGTCAGCTCCTCCTGTCCGCCGAACAGCACCTCTCGCTTGTCGGCGAAATGGCGGAAGAAGGTCCGTTTCGTGAGCCCGGCGCGTTCGGCGATTTCGGCGACCGTGGTCTGGTCGTAGCCGCGTTCGGTGAACAGGTCGAGCGCGGCCCGCTCCAGGCGTTGGCGTGCGTTCGGTTCCCAGCGGCCCATGCCGTCCAGTCTAGGTGATGACACCGGATGACATCAGGCGTACGGTGATGGCACTAGGTGTCATCAACGGGGAAAGGACAGCTCATGCGGGTTTTCGTCACCGGGGCCAGCGGCCACGTCGGCTCGGCCCTCGTTCCCGAACTGCTCTCGGCCGGACACGAGGTAGTCGGGCTCGCCCGGTCGGACGCCTCTGCCGCGGCGCTCGCCGAACGCGGCGCGCAGGTGCGACGCGGCGACCTCGACGATCTCGACGGCCTGCGCGAAGCGGTGGCCGAGGCGGACGGCGTCGTGCACTTGGCGTTCAAGCACGACCTGATGGCCAGCGGCGAGTTCGGCGCGGCGGTCGAGGCGGATCTGTCCGCGCTGAAAGCGCTCGGCGAGACTCTCGCCGGCACCGGCAAGCCACTGGTATCGACCTCCGGAACCCTGATGTTCGCCGGGCTCGGCCGCGCTGGCACCGAGGACGACCGGCTCCCCGGCGGCCCGCGCGTGGACGCGGAGAACTACGTGCTCGGGCTCGCTGACCGCGGTGTCCGGTCGTCAGTCGTGCGGCTGCCGCCGTCGGTGCACAGTTCGCTCGACAAGCACGGCTTCGTCCCGACCATGATCCGCTTCGCTCGCGCGGCCGGGGTTTCGCCGTACGTCGGCGAGGGCACCAACCGCTGGTCCGCCGGGCACACGCTCGACGCGGCCCGGCTCTACCGGCTGGCTCTGGAGGAGGCTCCGGCCGGGACGATGCTGCACGCCGTCGGCGACGAAGCCATCTCGCTCCGGCAGATCGCCGAGACGATCGGCGCGCGGCTCGGGGTTCCGGTGAAGTCCATCGCGCCGGAGGAAGCCGCGGCGCACTTCGCGTTCCTGGTGCCGATGGTGCAGTCGGACGCGCCGACGTCCGCCGCGCGCACGCGTGAACTCCTCGACTGGAAGCCGGAACACCCTGGCCTGCTTGAAGATCTCGCCGGAGAGCACTACTTCGCTACGGCGTGAACCTCGCCGGATCGAACAGCGAGATCGGGTGCCGCGTCTCGCCGTCCACCACCAGGTCGGCGAGGATTTCCCCGACCACCGGCACGAATTTGAAGCCGTGCCCGGAAAACCCGGACGCCACGACCACGCGCGGATGCCGCGGGTGCGGGGCGATCACGAAATGCTCGTCCGGGGTGTTCGTGTAGAGGCAGGTCGCCGCGCGGCGGAAGGTCGCCGGGAGCGTCGGGATCCGGGAGCCGACGACGTCCGCGACCGCGCGCACCTCGTCGTCGTGGATCCGCCGGTCGATCGTGTCGGCGGTGCACGGCGTGCCGCCAAGGTGCACGGCGACTTTGACGCCTTGCGTGGTGTGCGCGGGAAAACCGTAGAACTGGCCGCCTTCGGCGGTTTCCCAAAGATAGACGGGATGATCGGTGAACGGCCGCACGTCGGCCGGTTCGAACCAGTACTGGACCTGGCGGCGCACCTCGAAATCGACGCCTAGGTCCGCGAGCAGCACGGGTGCCCAAGCGCCAGGGCACAGCACGAGCCGCTCGGCGGTGTAGTAGCTCGAAGCGGCGCCGACGCGCACCCCGGTTTCCTTGGTGGTCCACGTGAACACCTGCTCCTCGTGGTGCAATTCGGCACCGTGGCGCGCGGCGAGTTGCAGGTGTGCGGCAACGCTTCCTTCGGGCGATACGAAACCGGCGCCTGGTTCCCACAGCGCCACCTCGTCGTCGGCCGGGGTGATGGTGGGGAACCGGCGCCGGATCTCGGCGGCGTCCAGGATTTCGTGCGGGATGTCGAACTTCTCCGCGGAAAGCGTGCTGCCCGCGATCGTGCGAGACTCCGGCGGTCCGCCCATCACCGCGCCGCAGCGGGTGAACAGCGACCGTCCGGAGTCGCGTTCGAGTTCGTCCCACATCTCATGCGCGCGCAGCAGCAGCGGTACGTAATCCGGACCTTCGAGGTACGCCTGCCGCGTGATCCGCGAGCCGCCGTGGCTCGAACCGAGGTTGTGCACTGGCGCGAACTGGTCGATCCCGAGCACCTTCTGGCCCCGCTGCGCCAGTCGGTAGGCGGCAGCGCTGCCCATTCCGCCGAGGCCGATCACGATCACGTCGTAGTGCGTCATTCACTGCTCCTCAACGGTTCCGCGGCCACCTTCGCCGCGAGCCGTTTCCCGAAGTACTCGATTTCCACCGGCGTCCGCGGCCTGGCGTCCTCGACGGGAAGCCAGGCGTAGGCGAGGTTTTTGTCGATGGTGTAGCCGTACGCGCCGCTCGTGACGTAGCCCGCCGGACGGCCGTCGACGTACACCGGCTCCCGGCCTTGCAGCACCGAGCGCGAGTCGTCGACGGTCAAACACGCCAGTTTCCGCCGTACCGTCGCGGGAGAACGGTGGAGAAGCGTGTCCCGGCCGAGGAAGTAGCCCTTGTCCATCCGCACCGCGAACCCGAGACCCGCCTCGTACGGATCGTGCTCGGTGGTCACGTCGACGCCGCAGTTCCGGTGGCCCTCCTCCATCCGGAGGCTGCGCAGCGCGTCCTCTCCGGCCGCGACGATCCCGTACGGCTGCCCGGCTGACCAGACCGCGTCCCACAGCGCCCGCCCGAGATCCGCGCCGGTGTGCAGCTCCCAGCCGGGTTCGCCCACGTCAGACCCGCGCAGCACGGTCACCGGCACGTCGCCGACGTACGTCCGCCACGCGCGCGAGTCCGATGTGGACAGTTCGGGCAGCACCTGTTCGGCGAGCGGTCCCCACAAGCCGAGGCAGCAGGTACCGCCGGTGGTTTCGCGCAGCTGAACCGAGCCGTCGCCGGGCAGATGACGGCGCAGCCAGGCGACGTCCCGATGATGGTGCGCGGCGACGTGGAACCGCTCGACGCCTAGCCGGGCGACCGTCAGATCGCTGCGGATCCCGCCGTCTTCGCCGAGCAGCAACGTGCTGGTGACCGAACCGGGCGGCCGGTCGAGCTGGTTCGTGGTCATCGTCTGCAGGAACGGCAGCGCGCCGCGGCCGGTGATCTCCAGCCGTCGCCGCGGGGTCAGGTCGAACAACGCCACCCGGCTCCGGGCCGCGACTGCTTCCGCGCGGCTGCCGGACGAGTACCGCTGCGGCCGCGCCCAGCCGTCCACCTCGCGGAACTCCGCGCCCAGCGCGACTTCGCGCTCGTAACAGGGCGTGGTCCGCGCCAGTTCCGTCGCCGGTCGCTGATGGCCCGCCGCCCTCAGGCTCCGCTCCCGCACCCGGCCGGGCGCGAGCTGCAGCCGATCGAACCGGGCGAGGTCGACGGAGTGCAGGTCAAGGTGCGCTTGCCCCTCGATCAGCCAGCGCGTCAGCTCCCGCGCGACCCCGGCGGACCACGCGCAGTCCACCGCTTCGGCGACCCAGAACCCGTCGAGCTCCGGATGTTCGCCCAACAGCGGCAACCCATCCGGCGTGCCCGGGACCAGCTGCCGGACGCCCTCCTCGACCTTCGCATCGGCGAGCGCGGGCACTAGTCCGAGCGCGGCCGTCCACGACTCCTCGAAGCCCGCCGGAGCGAACTCGGCGTCGGCCTCGACCGGACCCAGTGCGCTGATGCCCAGCCGGTCGACGTGCTCGCGCAGCGACAGCCCGGCTCCGCGCAGGATCGGTTTGTCAGCCTCGGTGAAGTGGTCGTTGTCCCCGGCGAGCTGCGCCAACGGCGTGGTCCGCGCGTGCTCGACGGCGATCGGCACCACCGGCACGGCGAGGTCGACCAGCCGGCCGAACTGTGGCGCGCGTACTCCGGCGCAGGAGATGACCACGTCGGCGCGGAACCGATCGGTCGCGGTCGCCACGGCGGTCACCCGGCCCGCCGTGCGCATGATCTCGACAATCTCTTGCCCAGTAAGGAATTTCGCGCCCCGCTCCTTCGCGCGGCGGGCCTGGGCGAGCGCCGCGCGGATCGGTTTGACCAGCCCGTCGCCGGGAATGTGCAGGCCGCCGAACACTTTCGCGGAGTCGAGCAGCGGGTGCAGCTGCGCGCATTCGCCCGGTTCGCGCAGGTAGCCGCGCACGCCGGACGACGTCGCCCAGCCAAGCCGTTGCCGCAGCCGGGAAAGCTGCTCGGGCGTGGTCGCGAGCTCCAGGCTCCCGACCGGCTGGAAACACCAGCCGCCGTCGACGGTCAGCCCGCTGTACTTCTCCGCGGTGTACTTGGCGAACTCGGACGCCGTGCGGTCGGCGTGCGTGCGGAAGAGCAGTCCCGGTCCGGCCGAGGCGAGCGCCGGTTCCGGTTCGAGGACGGTGACGTCGGTCCAGCCGCGTCCGGTCAGCTCGTCGGCGACCGCGCAGCCGAGGAGTCCGGCGCCGAGCACAACCACCCGCGGTCGCACTGCCATCGCGAGGTACCTCCTGCCTGCCGGCCGTCGCGGACGGCCCGGCTCGGGACGAGACAGGCATGCCGGAACGCCCCCGCCGGGGAACGGACGCGTTGCGGATGGAGATCGATGTTCCGTCTGCTGCAACTCACAAATTGCGGGATCGCGGGCGTGCTGTCAAGAGAGCCGCCGCGGCGGCCGCGCTCACGCGGAAAAGTAGCCGAGCTGAGCGGAAAGCTCCCGGGCCGCTTCCGCCATCGGCGCGACGATCTGCCGGATCCGCTGTTTGGACAGCCGGTAGGACGGACCGGACGCGCTCATCGCCGCGACGACCTCGCCGCCGGGGCCGCGCACCGGCACCGCGACCGCGTGCATGCCCAGTTCCAGCTCCTCGAACGAGGCCGCGTAGCCGTCCTCCGCGACGCGGTCCAGTTCGGCCGCCAGCTCGTCCCGGTCGACCGTGGTGCGCGGTGTGTACTGCTCTAATTCGTGCGCGAGCATCCGCTTGCGCTCGGCGTCGTCCATCGCGGCGAGCAGGACCTTGCCGCTGGACGTGGCGTGCAGCGGCGTGCGCTGCCCGGTCCAGTTCTGCGTGGTGATCGCCGCCGACCCGCGCGCCTGGCTGATGTTGATCGCGACGCCGTCGTCGGCGATCGCGATGTTGACCGTCTCGCCCAGTTCCTCGGCGAGCGACTGGCAGGTCTGCCTGCCGAGCTTCGCCAGGTCCATCCGGCCGGTCGCGGCGCCCGCCAGCCGGACGACGCCGAACCCGATCGCGTACTTGCCGCGTTCGCCCAGCTGCTCGACCAGCCCGTGCGCCTCCAGCACGCTCAGCAGCCGGGACGCGGTGGACTTGTGCACGCCCAGCTCGCCCGCGATCTCGGTGATGCCCGTTTCGCCGTTGCGAGCCAGCAGCTCCAGGACGGTGATCGCCCGGTCGACGGACTGCACCGCGCTTCCCGTTGCGTTTCCCGAGTCCTGGTTCCGCATAGCGCAACAGTAACCGCTCGGCTGCGATCTGTTCGGCTGAGCGGGCGAATCCGGCCGCGGCCGGGCGCCCGAGGCGTCCGGATGGCCCAACCGGGTCGGTGATCTTGATCTTTCCGGTGGTCAAACGCGCGGGTCGTGCGCACGGGTGCGGGAGGTAGTGCGAACATGTGGTCATGAAGGCACGTGTCTTGGTGGTCGACGACGACCCGGCGCTGGCGGAGATGCTCACCATCGTCCTGCGCGGCGAAGGGTTCGACACCGCGGTGGTCGCGGACGGTTCGCGCGCGCTTCCCGCGCTGCGGGAGCTGAAACCGGACCTGGTCCTGCTCGATCTCATGCTGCCCGGCATGAACGGCATCGACGTGTGCAAAGCGATCCGCGCCGAGTCCGGCGTGCCGATCGTCATGCTCACCGCGAAGAGCGACACCGTGGACATCGTGCTCGGGCTCGAGTCCGGCGCCGACGACTACGTGGTCAAGCCGTTCAAGCCGAAGGAGCTTGTCGCCCGCGTGCGCGCCCGGATGCGCCGCACCGAGGCCGAGCCCGCCGAATCGCTCACCATCGGCGATCTCGCGATCGACGTTCCCGGACACGAGGTCACCCGCGACGGCAAGGCGATCCCGCTGACGCCGCTCGAGTTCGATCTGCTCGTGGCGCTGGCCCGCAAGCCGCGCCAGGTGTTCACCCGCGAGGTGCTGCTCGAACAGGTGTGGGGCTACCGGCACGCGGCCGACACCCGGCTGGTGAACGTGCACGTCCAGCGCCTTCGCTCGAAGGTGGAGAAGGATCCGGAGCACCCTGAGGTGGTGCTGACGGTGCGCGGGGTCGGGTACAAGGCCGGCCCGCCGTGATTGTGCGATGACCGGTTTCGCGGGGCGGCTCCGCGCCGCCGCCCGCGCCACGGCTCGGCTTTCGGCCCGGGTCGTGGTTTTCGCACGCCGCCGCGCGGTGGCGTTCAACGAGCTGTGGAAGCACTCGCTGCAGTTCCGCGTCACGATCTCGACGCTGGCGCTGTCCTCGGCCGTGGTGTTCGTGCTGGGCATGGTCCTGCAGAACCAGATCACCGAACGGCTGCTGGACACCAAACGCCGCGCCGCGATCGAGCAGACCCAGGCGCTGGCCGACACCGCCACGCGCGAACTGGTCGGGATCGGCGGCGAGTCCCCGGAGGCGCTGCACACGCGCCTGCAGAACGCGCTCAAGAAGATCTCGACCACGTCCTCGTCGCGCGCGGGTTCCACCGCGGGCACCTTCGAGCCGGTGCTGGCCAGCGTCGGCCGCGGCCAGTCGGACGCCGACCCGGTGTACGTCGGGCCGTTCCCCGCGGTGCCGGAGCGGCTGCGCCAGTTCGTCGAGGCCGACCATCTCGCCCGGCTTGAGCACACTGTCGACGAGAACGGCGTCCGGACCACTTACCTGATCGTCGGCACTCCGCTGTCGACCGCGGCCAGTCCGCTGCAGCTGTACTTGCTGTTCCCGCTCACCAGCGAGCAGACCACCGTGTCGACGGTGCAGAACACGTTGTTCGTCGCCGGGATCGTGCTGCTGCTGTTGCTCGCCGGCATCACGAACCTGGTGGTCCGGCAGGTGGTGCGGCCGGTCAGGCAAGCCGTCGCGGCGGCCGAGCAGTTCGCCGGCGGCGACCTCGACCAGCGGCTCGCCGTCGTGGGCGAGGACGACCTCGCCAAACTCGCGGTGTCCTACAACAGCATGGCGGCCAGCATCCAGAACCAGATCCGCCAGCTCGAGGAATTCGGCGGGCTGCAGCGCCGGTTCACCTCCGACGTGTCGCACGAGCTGCGCACCCCGCTGACCACCGTGCGGATGGCCGCCGACGTGCTGCACGCATCCCGCGAGCAGTTCCCGCCGGGCCTCGCCCGCTCGACCGAACTGCTGGTCGACGAGCTCGACCGGTTCGAGGCGCTGCTCGGCGACCTGCTGGAGATCAGCAGGCTCGACGCGGGCGTCGAGGAGCTGTCGGCGGAGTACATCGACGTGCGGCCGATCGCGACGCGCGCGGTCGAGCAGGTGCGGGTGCTCGCCGGGACCGCGGGCAGCGCGGTCGAACTGGTGCTGCCGGACGAGGACACCTCCGCCGAGGTGGACGCGCGGCGCATCGAACGGATCCTGCGCAATCTGCTGGCCAACGCCGTCGACCACAGCGAGGGCAAACCGGTGGTGCTCACGGTCGCGGTGAACGACACCGCGGTCGCGATCACCGTCCGGGACTACGGTGTCGGCCTGCGGGCGGGGGAGGCCGACCTGGTGTTCAACCGGTTCTGGCGCGCCGACCCGTCGCGCAACCGGCGCACCGGCGGCACCGGGCTCGGCCTCGCGATCAGCCAGGAGGACGCGCGGCTGCACGGCGGCGTCCTCGACGCGTGGGGCGAGCCGGGACACGGCGCGTGCTTCCGGCTCGTGGTGCCGCGCAGGCAAGGCGTGCCGATCGCGGACAGCCCGCTGGTGCTGCCGCCGCCGGACGCCGTTTCGGAGATCACGCTGTCGCCGTCGTCGGTCGCCGAACTGCATCCCGCGCCGGAGGCGATCCTCGCCGATCCGGCGCCGGACCGGGAGGAGGTCGGTCAGTGAGGCGAGTGCTCGTCCTTCTCGCCTGCGCACTGGTGCTCGTGAGCTGCGCGAACGTTCCGCAGGAATCGCTGCCGGTCGTGGTGTCGGTCGAAAAGGCGCCCCAGCAGGCCAACAACGCGCCGGAACCGCCGGCCAACGCCGAACCGCTCGACATCGTGCGGCTGTTCATCAAGGCCAACGCCGATCCGCGGTCGGGCAACGCGGCCTCGCGGGCGTTCCTCGACGACAAACAGCGCGGCGCGTGGCGGCCGAACCGCTCGTTCACGATCATCGACAAGACCTTCAGCACGGTCTACGACCCGACGGCCAGCACCGGCGCCACCACGACGCCCACTCCGTCGTCGACCGCACCGGACCCGAACGTCCGCACGGTCACCGTGCGCGGTTCGGTGCTCGGCACGCTGAGCGCGGATTCCGCGTTCATCCCCGGCAGCGGTCCCGCCGAGCAGACCTTCCAGGTGCGCAAGCAGGCCGACGGGCAATGGCGGATCTCCAGCCCGCCCCCGCCGGTGCTGCTGGTGACCGACGACGAGTTCGACGGCAACTACAACCCGGTCGTGGTGAGCTTCTACTCGCCCGACTCCGGATCCTTCGCGCCTGATCTGCGCTACGTCCCGGCGAAACCGCAGTCGGGCATGCCGGGACGGGTGATGGACCTGATCCTCCAGGGCCCGTCCGCCGGGCTCACCGGCGCGGTGAAAAACCTGTTCGGCGACGGGGTGTCGCTCGAGAACAACGTGAAGAACAACGACGACGGCTCGCTGACCGTGCAGCTGAGCGGACTCACCGGCGTCGGCGCGGACACGCGGTCGCTGATCGCCGCGCAGATCGTGCTGTCGATGCAGACGGTCACGTCCACGCGGATCCGGCTGCTCGCCGACGGCGCGCCGCTCGTTGCCGGTCACGAATACTGGCGCAGCACCGATTTGCCCTCGTACAACGCTTCCTCATCGCCGAACGGGCTGATGACGGTCGGCGGCCGGGTCCGGTCGCTCAGCGACGGCGCGCCGATCCCGGGCGCGGTGGGCAACGGCGCGTACCCGGTGGTGAGCGCGGCCGAGTCGATCGACGGCAAACGCCTCGCGGTGGTCGAGCAGGACGGCGACCGCGTGCGGCTGCGCATCGGCGACCTCGGCCGCGACCTGCCGACGGTCGACCTCGGCGGCGGTTCGCTGAGCCGTCCGACCTGGCGTCCGGCGCAGGCCGGGGCCGGGCCGTCGAACGAGGTATGGACGGTCGTCGACCATTCGATCATCGCGCGGATGGTCCTCGACCCGAACGGCCACTGGCTGCGCCAGAGCGTCAACGCGAACGACCTGCTGGCGCTGGGGTCGATCGGCGTCCTGCGGCTTTCCCGGGACGGTGCCCGCGTGGCCGCGACGGTGAACGGCCAGCTGGTCGTGGCGTCGGTGGTGCGCAGTGGCGACACGGTCACCTTGCGCGAGCCGCGGGTGCTGCAGCCCGGCGTGCTGACCGACGTGCTGGACGTGGACTGGGGCTCGACGCCGGACACCCTGGTTGCCGCGACGTCCTCGCCCTCGCAGCCGGTCCAGCGGCTGTCGATCGACGGACGGCGGATGGACGCTTACAACAGTTCCAACCTGACCGCGCCGGTGCGGGCGGTCGCGTCCGCCCCGAGCCAGCCGATCGTGGTCGCGGACGCCGGGGGCCTGTGGACGGCGACCGAGCTCGGCGAGGTGTGGCGGCCGCAGGCGCACTCGATGCAGAACGCGGATCCGTTCTATCCGGGGTGATTTCCGGACTCCGGTGCTCGCGCGGCCGAAAACTGTCGGTGGTCGGGTGCACACTCGGAGTCATGTTGCTGAGACTGCTTTTGAACCTGCTCCTGCCGACCTACTGCGCAGGCTGTGAAACCCGCGGCGCGCCCGTGTGCGCCGGATGCTCCACGACGTGGGGGTCCCCCACTGCGGTATTCCGCGCGCCTTTGGCAGCGCTGGTCCCGGCTTACGCCTTGGCTCGCTACACGGGTGCCGCCAGGCGGATCTTGATCGCCTGCAAGGAACGCTGCCGTCGGGACGTTGCCCCGTTTTTGGGCCGGGTACTGGCGGCTGGGCTGACGGCGTTGCCTTCCGGCGGTCCTCGCGCCAGTCCGTGGTGCCTGGTTCCAGCGCCGAGCCGCCGGATCGCTTCGCGGGTGCGCGGCGGTCCGCACGTCCAGCGAATCGCCTCGGAAGCCGCTCGGCTGACGGGAGCGTATGTCGCGCCTGCCCTGGTGCTGAAGGGCGGCCGGGACGCGGTCGGGCTGAGCAGGGCGGAACGGACGGCCAATCTGGAGGGACGGCTGCGATTCGCCGCGGCAGGGCGTCCACCGCCGGGCACGCGGGTCGTGGTGGTGGACGACGTGATCACCACAGGCGTCACGTCCGCCGCATGCGTCACGGCGTTGAAAAACGCGGGCGTGCCGGTGGTGGCGGTGCTGGCCCTGCTGGCGACAGTCTGAAAGGGAGCTTGTCCCACGTTGAAAGGCGGTCTGCCCCACTTCCGGAACCCGGATGTGCCTTGGCCGTGGGCGAATCCGGCACCCGGATGCGCCTTGGCCGTGCGCGGATCGGGAACCTGAGCGTGCTCTGGCCGTGCGCGGATCGGGGACCCGGATGCGCCTTGGCCGTGCGCGGATCGGGAACCTGAGCGTGCTCTGGCCGTGCGCGGATCGGGGACCCGGATGCGCCTTGGCCGTGCGCGGATCCGGAACCCGGACGCGCGTTGACCGTGCGCGGATCGGGAACCCGGGCGTGCTCTAGCCGTGCGCGGATCCGGCACCCGGATGCGCCTTGGCCGTGCGCGAATCGGGAACCCGAGCACCCCTGGCCGCCCGCGAATCCGCCGCGCGCCCTAGTTCGGCGAGCTCGGAAACCGAAATCCGGTTACGCGGAAACCGATCCTCCACTCCGTGTCCGGCCAAAACGGAACGATTCCAAAAACCGTCCGCCCGAAAACGTCCGTCCGCTTTCTCGCCGGGGAGGCAACTCGCGTTCGCATGCCCACTACCGCCAGGTGTCACCTACACGAGTGATGTCAAGAGGGAACCTCCTGTCCTCGTCGCCCGTTGTCGGGGCATGAGGGTCGAGGCCGGAATCACCCCCGCGACGGGGCAGTCCACCGAGGTGGCGGCTGTGCTGCAGGGGCCGGTCACCCTCGGCGTCCGAGGTGCCGCTCTGTTGAGCCGTCCGCGTGAAACTTGGGCACGCGCGCTCGGCCTTCCGAGCGGCGGTTCCGGGCTGCGCACGCATGATTCACTGCGCCCCGTGACGAGTTCCCGGATCGTGACATCCCCCGGCTCGGGGGCTGTTGCGGACGGCGTGATGAAGCTAACGTGCTCCGCTATCAGCAATACCCGCAGGCAGGGAGGTGTGCAGCCCATGTCCCTGGCGCCGGCGGCCCGCTGAGTCCGCGTTCGCGCTACCGCCACGAGACGTCGTGATCCGGTCGCGAATTCTTTATCAGCCCGCCGAACCCGTGCAGTAGCCGTTCAGTACCGGTGCCGTGAGAACACAACAGCTCGCAGTTTCCTCAGCGAGGGAGGTCGTGTATGGACATCGTCGTTAAGGGCCGCAACGTGGAGGTGCCCGAGCATTACCGGGCGCTTGTCAGCGAAAAGCTGGCCCGCCTTGAGCGCTACGACAAGAAGGTCATCCGCTACGACGTGGAGCTCTTCCACGAGCCCAACCGCAGGCAGGCCAAGAGCTGCCAGCGCGTCGAGATCACCGGGAAGGGCCGCGGTCCGGCTGTTCGCGCCGAAGCGAGCGCAGCCGACTTCTACGCAGCGCTCGACTCCGCCGTCACCAAGCTGGAAAACCGGCTCCGGCGGACACACGACCGCAGGCGCGTGCATTACGGACGCAGCCGTCCGGAGTCGGTCGCCGAGGCGACCTCGATGGTCGGCGGATCCGATGCCGTCGCCGGGCCCGCCATGGGCACGGCCGTCCTGGACGCACCCGACGCGACCGAACCCATGGTGAACGGTTTCGCGGCGACGAGTGCGGGCGACATTCCCCGGCAGGGGCGCTGGGAAGACGAGGACCTGGGCCATCAGCCCGGCCGCGTCGTCCGCGAGAAGCAACACGACGCGGATCCCATGACGGTGGACCAGGCTCTCTACGAGATGGAGCTGGTCGGCCACGACTTCTACCTGTTCAACGACTCCGAGGCCGGCCGGCCGAGTGTCGTCTACCGGCGAAAGGGCTTCGACTACGGCGTGATCCGGCTGGGCTGATCCAGCCAGGGACAAACCGCACCGGCGGCCCGCACGCGAACGCGTGCGGGCCGTCCGCGTGCCCGGAGCACGACCCGCGGCACGACCTTCGTCGGGACCTGTGCAAACCTTCCGTGACCTTCTGCGACGACGTGCGTGCGCGGACCAGGCCGCGTTCCCTACGATGGGGGAGACGGCGGCGGCGCACACGGGCGCCAGCCGTGGCGATTTACTGCCCGGGAACGGCCTGGGCGCGATCATGATCAGCTAGTGAGGTCGACCGGATGGTGCTGAACCGCCTGCTCCGCGCGGGCGAGGGCAAGATGGTGAAGCGGCTGCGCAACATCGCCGATCACATCAACACCCTCGAAGACGACGTGAAGGACCTGTCGGACGCCGAACTGCGGGCCAAGACCGACGAGTTCCGCGAGCGGTACGGCAAGGGCGAATCCCTGGACGAACTGCTGCCGGAGGCCTTCGCCGTCGCGCGGGAAGCCGCGCACCGGGTGCTCGGCCAGCGGCCGTACGACGTCCAGCTCATGGGCGGGGCCGCGCTGCACCTCGGCCAGGTCGCCGAGATGAAGACCGGCGAGGGCAAGACGCTGACCTGTGTCCTCGCGGCCTACCTGAACGCCATCCCCGGGGACGGCGTGCACGTCGTCACCACCAACGACTACCTCGCCAAGCGCGACGCCGAGTGGATGGGCCGCATCCACCGCTTCCTCGGTCTCGAGGTCGGCGTCATCGTCGCCGAGCAGGACCCGCAGGAACGGCGCAAGCACTACAACGCCGACGTCACCTACGGCACGAACAACGAGTTCGGCTTCGACTACCTGCGCGACAACATGACCTGGTCGCTCGACGAATGCGTGCAGCGCGGGCACAACTTCGCGATCGTCGACGAGGTCGACTCGATCCTCATCGACGAGGCGCGCACCCCGCTGATCATCTCCGGCCCGGCGGACCAGTCGTCGCGGTGGTACGTCGAGTTCGCCCGGCTCGCGCCGCTGATGCAGGGCATCGACACCACCACGATGGGCACGCGGGAGCGGGTCGAGAAGGCCAACCTGATCAACTCGAAGTACCACTACGAGACCGACGTCCGGAAGCGCACCGTCGCGGTCACCGAGAAGGGCGTCCGGTTCGTCGAGGACCAGCTCGGCATCGAGAACCTGTACGAGGCGGCGAACACCCCGCTGGTCGGCTACTTGAACAACGCGTTGAAGGTCAAGGAGCTCTACCACAAGGACAAGGACTACATCGTCCGCGACGGCGAGGTCATGATCGTCGACGAGTTCACCGGGCGCATCCTGGTGGGCCGCCGCTACAACGAGGGCATGCACCAGGCGATCGAGGCCAAGGAAGGCGTCGAGATCAAGGCGGAGAACCAGACGCTCGCCACGATCACGCTGCAGAACTACTTCCGGCTCTACAAGAAGCTGTCCGGCATGACCGGTACCGCCGAGACCGAGGCGGCCGAGTTCCACCAGACCTACAAGCTCGGCGTGGTGCCGATCCCGACGAACCGGCCGATGGTCCGCGCGGACCGCGCCGACCTGATCTACAAGAACGAGCAGGCCAAGTTCGAGGCCGTCGCCGAGGACATCGCCGAACGGCACGAAAAGGGCCAGCCGGTGCTGGTCGGCACCACGAGCGTGGAGAAGTCCGAGCACCTGTCGAAGCTGCTGCTCAAGCTGGGCGTGCCGCACGAGGTGCTGAACGCGAAGTACCACAACAAGGAAGCGCTGATCGTCGCGCGCGCCGGCCGGAAGGGCGCGGTCACCGTCGCCACGAACATGGCGGGCCGCGGTACCGACATCGTGCTCGGCGGCAACCCGGACATCATGGCCGACGAGGTGCTGCGCGAGCGCGGCCTCGACCCGGTCGAGCACTCCGAGGAGTACGAGGCCGCGTGGCCGAAGGTGCTCGAGGAGATCAAGGAAGAGGCGCGCGCCGAAGCCGACGTCGTCCGCGAGGCGGGCGGGCTCTACGTGCTCGGCACCGAGCGGCACGAGTCCCGGCGCATCGACAACCAGCTGCGCGGTCGTTCCGGACGGCAGGGCGACCCCGGCGAATCGCGGTTCTACCTGTCGCTGGGCGACGACCTGATGCGCCGGTTCAACGCGGTGCTGGTCGAACGCATCATGACCACCATGCGGCTGCCGGACGACGTGCCGATCGAGCACAAGATGGTCTCCAAGGCGATCAAGAGCGCGCAGACCCAGGTCGAGCAGCTCAACATGGAGACCCGCAAGAACGTCCTCAAGTACGACGAGGTCATGAACGAGCAGCGCAAGGTGATCTACGCCGAGCGCCACCGCGTGCTCGAGGGCGAGGACCTGCGCGAGCAGATCGAGCACATGATCGTCGACGTGGTGAAGGCGTACGTCTCGGGCGCGACCTCCCAGGGCTACGCCGAGGACTGGGACCACGAGCAGCTGTGGACCGCGCTGAAGACGCTGTACCCGGTGAGCCTCGACTGGGACGACCTGATCGAGGACGGCGACCTCGACGCGGAATCGCTCAGCCAGGCGCTGGTCGACGACGCGCTCGACGCGTACGCCAAGCGCGAGGCCGAGATCGACGAACTGGTCGGCGAGGAAGGCTCGATGCGCCGCCTCGAGCGCCAGGTCATGCTCACCGTGCTGGACCGCAAGTGGCGCGAGCACCTCTACGAGATGGACTATCTCAAGGAGGGCATCGGCATGCGGGCGCTCGCGCAGCGCGACCCGCTGATCGAGTACCAGCGCGAGGGCTTCGACATGTTCCGCGCGATGCTCGACTCGCTGAAGGAGGAGGCCGTCGGCTTCCTGTTCAACCTTCAGGTCGAGCGCGCCGAGCCGGAAACCGTGCAGCAGCCGGAACCGTCGGCGCTCCCGGGCGGAGTCACGTCCGCGACCGCCGCGGCGGCGGGCGCCTTCGGCAACCAGGGCGAGGACGAGGGCAAGCACGCCCGCCCCGCCCCGCCGCAGCCGCCGGCCACCGACTCCGATTCGGTCCCGTCCGCCTTGCGCGGCAAGGGCCTCGGCGGCGGCGGTGTCCAATCCGGACTGACCATGTCCGGCCCCTCCGAGGGCGGCGGCGTCGAGTCCCATTCGGACAGCGCGAACGACGCGGACGCCGGAGCCGCGGGCGGCACCCGCCGCGAACGCCGGGCCGCCGAGCGGGCGCAGGCGAAGAAGGGCAAGAAGGGCCCGCGTCGCTGACGCGTGCCTAACTCCGTCCACTGTGGACGGTATCGACTGAGAACGGCAGCACGAGAACGCTCGTGCTGCCGTTCTTTTTGTCTCTACAGTGGACTTGCTGCAGGATCCCTGTCCTAATCTTCAGGACACGTGTCCCACTGGGAATCAGGCCACTGAGGACCGACCAGCCTGCGCGATCTCGGCGCGCGGTGCGAGCACGTGAAACCGCGTGCACACCCACCCCGTCCGCGTGCGCTCGAACCGGGCCGCCAACGCCAGCACCCGGGGTCCGGAGTGGATGATCGTGCTCGTCTCCAACGCGGTCTCGGCCGGACGGCAGACGCGCAACTCCCCGGCGACGTGATGGCGGATGCCCGGCATCAGCCCTTGACTGCTGAGCCGGGAAAACAACGCCTCGTCCACGAGCGGACGGATCTGCCCGGCCGCCCGCCGCCCGGCGAGGACTTCGAGGATGGCGTTGAGCCGCTGGCTCAGCCTCTGCCCGGTAGGCGGATCGGCAAGCCGCACCAGCCGATGCCCAGCAGGCGGCAGTTCGTGCGGCGACGGCCACCGACCGCGCCGATGCCTGCGCCGCCCCTTGACCTCCGGGACCGCAGCCAGCGGCCGGAGGCTGTGGTTCGTCATTGAGTTCCCTCCCCGAAACATGGACGTCCACCCGCGGATTAGTGCGTCCCAGGGGCGGGGGATGGGACGTTGAGTGCCTGATCCGGCGAAAAGGGCAGATTGGCGCAGACGGGATGAGCCTGATGCGCTAGGGGGCCGGACCGACCGGCACCGACCCGCGACCGGTCGAGCGAAACGCGGGCATGGTTCGCGGACTCGCTGCGCACCACGCTGCTGGGAAACCCGACCCCCCAAACAAAACAGTTAGGCTGGCGAAGTGCTGAAAGGCTTGCTCGTCGACTACGCCGGAGTCCTAACCGACCCGGACGCCGCGCTGCTCTACGAATACCTCCGTGACGCCCGTGCGAACGGAACCCGCACCGCGCTCGTCTCGAACGCACCCGGAGCCGCTCCTGGGGTGAAAACCGAGCTGGCGCAATACTTTGACGCGCTCGTCTTCTCCGGCGAGGTCGGCGTCGCCAAGCCGAACCGCGAGATTTATCTTGTCGCGGCTGAGCGGATCGGGCTGGCCGCGCCGCGGTGTGTGTTCGTGGACGACGCCGAGCGGAACGTGCGCGGAGCGGTCGCCGCGGGCATGGTCGGCGTGCATCACCGCAGCGTCGCCGAGACTCTCGACGAGCTGGCCGCGTTGTTCAGCTGACCCCGCGTCGCACCAGTTCGAACGACAGCACGGCAGCGGCGGCGGAGACGTTCAGTGATTCGACGTCGCCGGGCATCGGGATGGACAGCCACTCAGTCACCAACTCGGCAACTGCCTCGCCGACGCCTTCGGTTTCGCCGCCCAGTACGAAGGCCGAACGCTGCGGCAGCTCCGCGTCGAACACCGAGGTCGACGCAGAGGCACCGAGTGCGAACAGGCTGTATCCGGCTTCCACCAGCATTTCCGCCGCCTCGCGCGCCGATCCGCAGCGCAGTACCGGTGCCCGGAAGGCAACGCCCGCTGAGGATTTCACCACCATCGGATCCAATGCGGCGACGCCCCGGCGCGGCACGATTACGCCCGACAGTCCGGCGGCCGTCGCGGTGCGCAGGATCATTCCGACGTTGGCCGGTGTGGTGATGCCGTCCAGGAGCAGCAGCCGGGCCGGTGGGCGGCGGTCGTCGAGGGCCGCGGCGAGGGCTCGCATTCGCGGCGCGACGACGTCGGCCAGTACGCCCTGGTCTTGTTTTCCGTTGCCGGCCAGCACTTTCACCCGGTGTGCGCTCGCTCGCTGCACGGGCACCCCGGCGGCTTTCGCGGCGCGTTGGATTTCCGCGGCGGCGGGGCCGCGCGCGGTGTCGGCGAGGATCACCTTGTCCACGCGCAGATCCGGATCGCCCAGTGCCTCCAGCACGGGTTTGCGCCCGTAGACGGTCAGGAAGCGGTCTTTCGGCGAACCCGCCAGCTCATCACCCACACCGGCCAGTCTCGCATTGTGTAAGGATCGGCTCATGCCCGACCGCCTGTCCGCGCTGGACGCCTCGTTCCTGTACGTCGAGGACCAGACGACGCCGATGCACGTCGGGGGCGTGGCGATCTTCGAACGGCCGTCGTCCGGGTTCACCTACGAGCAGGTCCTCGACCTCGTCGCCGCGCGGCTGGCGTTCCTGCCCCGCTACCGCCAGCGCGTGCTCGGCGTGCCGGGGCACCTCGCGCGCCCGGTGTGGGTGGACGACGTCGACTTCGACCTGAACTACCACGTCCGCCGCTCCGCGCTGCCCCAGCCGGGCAGCGACGACCAGCTGTTCGACCTGGTCGCGCGGCTGATGTCGCGCCGGCTCGCGCCGGAACGCCCGCTGTGGGAGGCGTATTTCGTCGAGGGGCTGGCCGGCGACCGGGTCGCGATGGTGACGAAAACGCACCAGTCCGTTGTGGACGGTGTCGGCACGATCGACCTCGGCCAGCTCATCCTCGACGAGACTCCCGAACCGCCCGAGCCGTTCGAGGACATGTGGGCGCCGCGGCGCGAGCCCAGCCGTGCGCAGCTGGTGCTCGACGCGATGAGCGAGACCGTGCAACGGCCCGGCGAGCTGATCGAAAACGTGCGCTCGATCGCCGGTGACGCGGTGACCACGGTGAGCAAGGCCGTCGAGACGCTCGGTGGCGTCGCGGCGACGATCACGCGACCCGCGCCGCCCGGGCCGTTGAACGTCCGGGTCTCCGGCGGCCGGGTGTTCTCGGTCGTGCGCACGCGGCTGGAGGATTTCCGCAAGATCCGCGCGGACCACGGGGGCACGGTCAACGACGTCATCCTCGCCGCGATCACCGGTGCGCTGCGGGAATGGCTGCTGTCGCGCGGGGAGCACCTCACGCCGACCGAGACCGTGCGCGCGCTCGTGCCGATGGCGGTCACCGACGCCGAAACGGCCGAGTTCGCGACGCCCGCGCTGGTCGGCAACGAGGTCGCGGCCTACCTGATCGACCTGCCGGTCGGCGAGCCGAGCGCGGTGCTGCGGCTGCAGCACATCGGCCACGCGATGGCCGAGCACCTGAATTCGGGAAGATCGGTGGCCGCGCGCGGGTTGCTGAAGGTGAGCGGGTTCGCACCGGCGACGCTGCATTCGCTCGGCGCTCGGGCGGGCGGTTCGCTGTCCGGGCGGATTTTCAACCTGATGATCACGAATTCGCCGGGGCCGCAGGTGCCGATGTATGCCGGAGAGGCGAGACTGGTGGAGATGTTCCCGGTGATGCCGCTGATGCGCACGCAGGCGCTGGCGATCGGGGTCACCTCCTACCACGGCGGTGTCTACTTCGGACTCAACGGCGACCGCAAGGCCGCGTTCGACGTCGGGCTGCTCGGCGGGATGATCGAAGAAGCACTGGAAGAGCTGAAGGGTGCGCACTGGTGAGGGTTTATCTGCCTGCGACGATCGCGATGCTGCGCGACCTGGAGGCCAATGGCGAGTTCCGCGCTCGCAGCGGCACCGGTTTCGCGCTGACGCCCGCCCTGCGCGAGGCGTACGCGAGCGGTTCCGACGAGGAACTGGAATACGCGGCCTTGCTGGACGCGGCCCGTGCCTCGCTGCGCCTGATCGCCGCTGAGGAAAAGGCCGAACCGCGGCGGGCCGTGGTCTCGGTGGACGTCGACGACGCGACGCTGCGGCCGGACCTGGACGCGGCCGTCGTGCGCCTCGCCGGCCCGGTGCCGAAGTCCCAGATCGCGGCGATCCACGTGGACTCGGCCGAGGCCGAGGAAGCGGTGGCCGCCGCGGCGGCGGTGATCGACGCCGCTGACCTCGGCGACGAGGACGCCGAGTTCACCCTCGGCGACGCCGAAGACCACGAGCTGGCCTGGTACGCGCTGCAGGAACTGCCTTTCCTGCTCGAACTGCTTTAGCGGTCCGTGAAGGACTCCTTGCGGGAATCAGATTCCTGGAAGGAGCCCTTCACGGCACGTCAGCCGCCGGTGAGGACGCCGATCTCGGCCGGGGCGGGGGCGTTCACGGTGACCGGGGAGTTCCAGTCCGTGTAGTGCGCCTTGACCGTGGCGACGCCGGTCTGCCCGGTGGCCTGCATGACCGGCGTCAGGTCCAGGACCAGCTGCATCGGCCGGTGCTGCGGGTCCAGCCAGAGGTCGAACGGGACCGTCTTGCCGCGGTCGCCGAGCCGGGTCAGCGCTTCGGCGGGCAGGCCGCCGGGCAGTTCCGAGCCGAGTTTCCCCAGGTCGACGGTCAGGTGATAGTGCTCGGCCGAGGCTCCGTCGAGGGTGGTTTGCTCGCTGGACGCCACGGTTCCCGCCGCGCGGACCTGCGCCAGGGTGCGCGCCGGATCGTTCTGCTCGGCCAGTTGCGCCAGGCTGCCGCCCAGCACCTGCGAGAGCGGATCGGTGCCGTCCGGCGACACCTTCACCCACGCTTTGTGGTCACTGACCTGGTCTCGCGCGCTTTCCGGCACCTTCGCGTACAGCGTCTTGTCCACCAGGCGCAGTTCGATCGGCTCGCCGACGTAGTCCGTCGTCATCGAGAGCGACGTTCCTGCGGGGTCGAATTTCGCCTGGCCCTGGCCGTGGGACACGAGGGTGCCGGTGGTGACGTCAGCGGTGAACTTCGCGGTGTGCCCGGCCAAGGTCGCGGCCGAAGCGGCGTCCGCGAGCGCGCGGGCGTCGGTGAAGCGCTGCGGTTCCGGGGTGCTGGAACAACCCGCCGAGGCGATCGCCAGCAGCGCGGCGACACCCGCCACGGCCGTCCTGCGCATCCGAAAACCCTCTCTGACCGGCCGTAAGGTGCCTCAAGCCAAGCACAACGGGCGGGTCCGCCCCGTTCGGGGGAACGCGTGCTACCGGCAGTAGCGCACAAAAAACGGGCCCCGAGCCGGAGCGGCTCGGGGCCCGCGAAGAGCGGCGGGGTCAGCGCCCCATCTTCTTCATGAGCTCGCCGAAGTCGGTGACCTGGTCGGCGGGCGGCGCGGTCACGTCGACCGGCTTGCCCCAGTCGCTGTACTTGACGTCGATCTTGCCGCCGGCCGCGGCCGCGGCGGGCGAGCCGGTCGAGGCGCCGAGCTGCTTCATCATTTCCGTCTGGTCCATGGTGATCTGCACCGGAAGCTGGTCCTTGTCGATCCAGATTTCGGCCGGGATCTGGATGCTCTTGCCCTCGAGCATCTTCTTCATCTGGGTCTTCACTTCTTCGGGCATGCCCTTGGCGTAGGTCTCCATGGACTTGCTGACGTCCAGCTCCACCTTGTAGTGGTTGACCTTCTCGCCGTTCAGGTCGACCTGGTCGGCCGAGACGATCCGGCCCGCCTTCGAGACCTGGTCGAGGATCTGGGTCGGGTCGCTCTGCTGCGTCGACTGCGACATCATCTTGCTGAACGACTGCGACATCGGGTCGGTGGCGTCCGGCGAGATCTTCAGCCACGGCTTGTCGCTGCCGAACTGCTTGGACTGCGAGGCCGGGACCTTCATGTAGAGGGTCTTGTCGACGTAGCGCATTTCGGTGGGGCCCTGCGGGCTGTCCATCGTCATGGCCATGGCCGAGTTCTCGCCGTCGAAGCGCATCGAGCCTTCGGCCTTCTGGCCCATCATTTCCATCGTCATCTTCGCCGACTTGGCCTTCTCCGTGCCCTGCTTGGCCGCGTCGGCCAGCTTCAGCGCGTCGCTGAACGGCGACGCCAGGCCGGACCCGCCGTCCTTGGACTGCCCGGCCGGGGACGCGGTGCCGTTCTCGGCGCTCGAGCCGCAGCCCGTCAGCACCAGCGCCAGCGCCGCACCTGCGGCGACAGCGAACGTCGTGGTCTTGCGCATGGTTCTCCCCCTAGGAAGGAATCGGTCTTTCACCTGCGTTGCCGCCGGCTGCCTTCGCGGCCGCGTCCTTGCGGTCCGGCGCGCGGGGCGACTCCGCGAGGTTGCTTCTGAGACGCCGTCCGGCGGGAAAAGGTTCCCTCCGCCGGAGAGGTTTTTCCGGTTTACCTTATCCGCCCAGGTTGTCCACCAGATCCGCGGCCGGGGCCGCGACCTCGACCGGAGTGCCCCAGCGGCGGTACTGGACGGTCAGCACCGAGCCGGTCAGATCGGGGTCGAACCGGGCCATGGGCCGTTCGTCCAGGACGACCTTGACCGGTCGCTGATAGTCGTCGAGCCACAGGTCGAGCGGGATCCGCACCCCCTTCCCGGACAAGCGCGTCCGGATCCGGTACTGCGATTCGTCGGAGATGAATCCGATCAGATGGTCCGCGACACGCTCGAAATCGAGCCGCACGCGGTAGTGCGTGAGCTTGCGGCCGTCGAGTTCGACTGGCTCGGACCCGGTCAGTTCGCCGCCTCGGACGAGCTGGTCGACGGTGCGCAGCGGGTCGGTCTGCTCGGCGGTTTGCTCCGCGAGCTTCCAGAACGCCCTGGAGTACAGGTCGGCGGCGAGTGGGAAGACCCGGATCCACCGAGTGCCGGAGTCGGCCTGTGCGGTGGGCGGTTTGACGAAGACCGTCTCGCTGGCCATGCGCAGTTCGGCCCCGTTGGTCATGCGCAGGTCGACCGCGGTGTGCGGGCCGTTGTAGAGAAGGCCGACCTCGACGTCGGCCGTTCCTTTGCCGCTCTCTTCGGACATGGTCAGCCGCACCGTGCCGGTCTTCCCGAGGCTCTGGCGGACAGCCGCGGCGAGCGACCCGAGATCGGTGAACGGGCCCGCCGTCGATGGCGCGGGCGCGCCGCACCCAGCCAGCGCGAGCGCGGCGCAAACGGCCGCGGCGCCAACGCGGAGCCGCATGGATATCCCCCTGGACTTGGAAGCTGTCGCACTCCGTATCGGCGGCCGACGCCAGGGGTTACGCCGTTCAGGTCACGATTCGGTGCGGATGTCCCCGCCGCCCGAACGCGACACCAGGAGCCTGCGCAGCGACGCCAGCCGTTCCGCTCCGGCGTTTCCGTCGGCGACCACGTCGTCCAGCGCGCAGTCCGGGTCCTCGGGCGGGCCGAGGTGGCCGCAGTTCGGCGGGCATTCCTCGGCGGCCGCGGCGAATTCCTCGAAGGCGTTCACGATGTCGTCCGCGGTCACGTGCGCGAGCCCGAACGACCGGACGCCGGGGGTGTCGACCACCCAGCCGCCGCCCGCCAGCGGCAGCGCCACCGCGGCGACCGAGGTGTGCCGTCCCTTGCCGACCGAGCTGACGTCGCCGGTCGCCAGTTCGGCGGCGGGCACCAGGCGGTTGACCAATGTCGACTTGCCGACTCCGGAGTGTCCGACGAGGGCGGTGATCCGGCCGGCGAGGCGTTCGCGCAGGCCCTCGGGCTCCTCGTCGTGCCGGGTGACGATGGCCGGGACGTCGAGCCCCGCGTAGCCGGCGAGCAGCGAATCCGGGCTGGCGAGGTCGGCTTTCGTCAGGCACAGCACGGGTTCCAGGCCGCCCGCGTAGCACGCGACGAGGCAGCGGTCGATGAATCCGGGCCGGGGAAGGGGATCGGCCAGCGAGGTGACGATCAGCAGCTGCGCGGCGTTGGCGACGACCACCCGTTCGTACGGGTCGGTGTCGTCGGCGGTGCGGCGCAGCACGCTGGTGCGCTCGTCGACGCGGACGATCCGGGCGAGCGTGTCCGGCCGTCCGGACACATCGCCGACCAGCGCGACCATGTCCCCGACGACCACCGAGACCCGACCCATTTCGCGGGCTCGCATGGCCATCACGACGCGATCCGGATCGGCGTCGACCGCGCACGTCCAGCGGCCGCGGTCCTTGCCGATCACCATCGCGGTGACCGCGTCGGCGTGCTCGGGCCTGCGCTTGCTGCGTGGCCTGGTGCCCTTGCCGGGACGCACCCGCACGTCGGATTCGTCCAGCCGCCTCCAGTCGCCTCGCCCCAAGCCGCCCACGTCCTCCCGGTCGCCCTTTGCCTGGTCGAATGATCCCATGCCGGTCGCGCCGGGCCCGGTTTGCGTGCGACGATGGCGTTCGAGGCACCCCGAGGAGGTTGGCATGTGCGGCCGTTACGCCGCGACGAAAGACCCGGCGAAGCTGGTCGAGGAGTTCGCCGCGGTCGACCTGACCGAGGGCCGGGCGCGAGTGGACCACAACGTCGCGCCGACCAAGAACGTCGTGACCGTGGTGCAGCGGCACCCCCGCGACGCCGAGGGGCTCGTTCTCGAGGACGAACCGGCGGAGCGCTCGCTGCGGATCATGCGGTGGGGCCTGGTTCCGTTCTGGGCCAAGGATCCTTCGGCGGGTTCGCGGATGATCAACACGCGTGCGGAAACCGCGAAGGAGAAGCCCGCGTTCAAGCGCGCGCTGGCGTCGCGGCGCTGCCTGGTTCCCGCCGACGGCTGGTTCGAGTGGCGGCGCACGGGCAAGGAGAAGGAGCCGTTCTACATGACGGATCCCTCCGGGAAATCGCTCGCTTTCGGCGGAATCTGGGAAAGCTGGCGGCCGAAGGACGACGCGGACGCCGAACCGCTGATCACCTTCTCGATCCTGACGACGGACGCCGCGGGGCAGCTCACCGACGTCCACCACCGGATGCCGCTGATCGTGCCGCACGAGAACTGGGCGGGCTGGCTCGACCCGGACCGGTCCGAAGTGGACGAACTGATGGTGCCGACGTCGCCCTCGGTCGTCGAATCGCTGGAGCTGCGGCCGGTGTCGAGCCTGGTGAACAACGTCCGCAACAACGGCCCGGAACTCTTGCGGCGCACGGAAACCGAACAGTCCGTCGACTCGCTGTTCGACCTGTCATGACCACGCTCGAGATCGACACCGAGCACGGGGTCGCGCGAGCCGAGCTGCATTGCGCGCCCGACGGCGACGCGGTGCTCCTGCTCGGCCACGGCGCGGGCGGCGGCATCGGGGCGAAGGACCTCGTCGCGGTAGCTCGCGCGGCCACCAAGGTCGGAGTGCACGTGGCGCTGGTGGAACAGCCGTACCGCGTGGCAGGGCGGCGCGCGCCCGCTCCGGCGAAGCAACTGGACACGGCGTGGCTCACGGTGGCGGACGAGGTGTCCGCCCGTTTCGACGATTTGCCGCTGATCTTCGGCGGCCGCTCGTCGGGTGCGCGAGTGGCCTGCCGGACGGCTTCGGCCGGGCAGGCGGTCGCGGTGCTGTGCTTGGCGTTCCCGGAGCATCCGCCGGGGAAGCCGGAGAAGTCGCGGCAAGCGGAACTGGACGCGGTCGAGGTGCCCGCGCTGGTGATCCAGGGGGAGCGCGATCCGTTCGGCCGTCCGGAACCCGCGCCGCACCACGAGATCGTCGTAGTGGCGGGAGACCACGCCCTGTCGAGCGACCTGGACGCGCTCGCCCGCGCGGCGGCGGAGTGGCTGGTAAGGATCGTCCGGCCGCATTCGTGACGGCGGCGCTCCTTCAGACAGCGATCTGTCAGCGTTCCGAAAGCGGTGTGGTTTTCGCTGTCCGTACGGCCGCACGCGGGGGCGGCCGACGGACGAAGGGGGCAGGTCGTGCCGGACGGGTATTCGGTGGACCTCGAAGGGTTCAAACAATCGCTGACTGATCATCTGGACCCGGCGGTCGAGCATTTCGCCGCCGGCGCCGACGCGGTGCGCCCGCTCCGCGACCTCGACATGGCCGGCCTGCTCGGTGCCGACCAGGCTGGTCTCAACGTGGCCTTCGCGGTGCGGGCGACCGGCGTGCACAAGCTGATCTCGCAGTCCCAGGACCAGCTGCGGGATTCGCTGCGCGGACTGGACGACGCATTGTGGGAGGCGTACCGCGTCTATTCGAGCACCGAGCAGGCGCACACCGACCGGCTGCACGGAATCGGCAAGGGCTGAGGGGGAGCGATGGCCAACGTCGATCCGAGCGTCTTCGCCGGCCTGGCACCGGAATTCCTGGCAGACCGGAAGCTGCTGGCAGACGTCGCCAACTGGGCGGACCTGTGCACCGCGCCACGGGGAGCGCCGGTTCAGCATCCGGAATCCGGAATCAACAACCACGTCCTGGACGATTCGCGGCAGTGGCCAGACCGTTCCAAGATCATGCAGGACAACCGGCCGGCCAACCTGCCGATGCCGGACACGACGATCAACCATTTCTTCTACCACGCCCGGGTGCTGTCACAGCCCCAGCTGGACAAATTCGAGGATCCGCACCGGCTGCTCGGCGATCTGCTGGTGAACCTCACCGTGAACCTGACCAACCAGCCGGGCGACGTGCACGATCCGCAGAGTCCGGCCCGGCAGGCGAGCGGCGGGCAGATGGGCCTGCACGACGCGCTGGACCATCTCTTCGACAACTGGTCGGGGGCGGCAAAGGACAAGTGCCTTGACTACGCCGGGTCGATCTACGATTTCCTGCAGCACGAGCAGGTGATCGTCGCGGAGGCGGCCGATGCGCTGCTGGCGTACTGCAGCGTGCTCGTCGGAGCGCGGAAGAAGCTGGTCAACCTCATGCGCGGGTTCGTCTCGGCGATGCAGAAGCGGGAAGCAGAGGATGTTTCCGAGGACCAGGCCTTCCCGTGGGGGATCGTCGCGGCCGCGGTCGTCGCGGTGGCGAGCGGCGGCTTCGGGCTGGCCGCGCTGCCGGCGGCGGCCGCGACGGCGGAGATCGTCAACGCGGTCGCCCAGCCGGTTTTGGGGTTGGCCGGGAACGTCGCGGACAAGATGCTGAGCAGCGGGGGCACCAACAGCGTGACCTCGGCCGATTACGAGGCCGCCGCCCGGCAGTACTTCCACGACGCCGACGCGATCATCGAGGATGTCCGGAAGGGGATCACGCAGATCGCGCAGTCGTACGGAGACATGGAATCCCGATATCTCCCGCCGCCGGCTCCGCCGCTGACGAAAGCCGAGTTCGACGCGAATCACCGCGAATTGGAGCCGGAAGCGCGCTGATCACCGCGCCGCCGACCCGGCCCGCACGTCGGCCAGCTCCCGGAAATGGCGCCGGTAGTCGACTGCGATGGTCGGGTTGGCGGCGACCAGTCCGTCGAGTTCCCGTTGCAAGGCACGGGCTCGATCGTGCTGACCCAGCAGGTAGCAGGCGCGGGTCAGGTCGCAGAGCACGCCGCCTTCCAGCGCGGTCGAGCCGAGTTCCCTGGCGATCCGCAGGGCTGCCCCGAGGCTGTGTTCGGCCTCGGGGCACCGGCCCATCCCGAGCAGCGCACGGCCGTGTCCGTGCCGGGCTTCGCCGGTTTCCCAACCCGCCCCCACTTCCTCGCAGATCGCCAGCGCTTGTTCGGCGTGCGTCAGCGCTTCCGCCGGCCGGTCCAGGATGAGCAGGATGTCGCTGAGCACTCCGTTCGCGGCCGCGACGTTGATCGGATTGCCGGAGCGAGGCGCCAACTCCAGAGCGCGGTAGCCGGCATCGAGCGCTTCCTCGTTGCGGTCCAGCACGGTGTACGCCGAAGCGAGGTTGAACAAGCACATCATCTCGCCGTCCACTGAGGACAATGCGCGCCAGGCCGAAAGCGCCTGCTCGTATTCCGCGACGGCTCGGTCCGCTTCGCCCATGCCGAGCAGAGCCAGCCCCAGGCCGTTGCGCATCCACGCTTCGCCGACGCGATCGTCCGAGCGCAGGGCTGCGGCGAGGCCGGTTCGATGCGTTCGGACGAACAGGGTGCACTCTCCGCACATCAGGAACACGTGCGCCATCGTCCGGGCGATCTGCCAGGACTGGCGGTCCAGCCCCGTTTCGTACGCCTGCTGGACGGCCCAGATCAGGTTGGTTTGCTGGGACAGCACCCAGTCGGCGGACGCGTCGGCGCTCGAAAACCGTTCGACCGCCGGGCCGTCCGCGCCTTCCGCTTCGGTGTAGGGCCGGGACGCGTCGAAGGCGTTGACCGCGGACGCGGCGTACCAGTCCACCAGGCGGGCGGTCGCGGTTTCGTCTTTCTCGGCGGTCAGGCTGACCGCGTAGTCGCGCAGGAGGTCGTGCAGATCCCAGCGGTCTGGGTGGCGTTGCTCGGCGAGGTGCGCGGCGGTGAGCTGGTGGAGGAGGCGGCGGGCTTCGTGGACGTCCACCGCGGCGAGCGCGGCGGCCGAGCGCGCCGATACGCCGCCGACCGGATGCAGCCCGAGCAGCCGGAACAGCCGGGCGACCGGTGCAGGGAGCGCAGCGTAGGAATAGGCGAAGAGAGCGGCGAGGTTGCTGTCGTCGCCGTCGTCGAGATCGAAACCGCGCAGGACGGCGTCTTCGTCGAATTCCGCGACGACTGCTTCGAGGGAGCGGCCGGCCTGCCGGTTGACCCGCTCGCCGAGGATCCGGATGGCCAGCGGCAGCCCGGCGCACAGTTCGAGCGCGCGCACCCACGCCGCGGATTCGGGCTGGATGTCCGCGAGCGAGGTTCTGAGCAGTTCGCCGCCGTCGCTCGGGGCGAAGCGCTGGACGGTGATCGGGCGCGCTCCGTGCCGGGTGATCAGGCCGCCGAGCCGGCGTCGGCTGGTGACCAGCGTCAGGCAGCTGGCACCGGGCAGCAACGGCTGTACCTGCGCGGTGTCCCACGCGTCGTCGAGCACGAGCAGATACCGGCGGTCGGCGGTGCGGGACCGCCACAGGGCGGCACGTTCCGCCGGGCCTGCCGGGACTTCCTCGCCGGAGACTCCGATCGCCCAGAGCAACCGGGCCAGCAGCGCGTCCGGGCTCGCCGGCCCGCCCGGCGAGAACCCGGCCAGTTCCAGGAAGAGCTGGCCGTCCGGGAAATCGGCGGCGACCTGGTGGGCGAAGCGGACCGCGAGCGCGGACTTGCCGACGCCCGCGGTGCCTTCGAGCAGCACCACGCCGGACGGCACCCCGTGCAGCTCGGCCAATTCGCTGGTACGCGCGGTGAACCCGGCGACGTCAGCGGGCAGCTGCCGAGGCACCGGCGACGGCGTGGCATGCGGCCGGTGGTCGAGCGCCGGGTCGGCGGTGATGATCGCCTGGCGCACCTCGCGCAGGCCGGGGCCGGGCCGCAGCCCCAGTTCCTCGTCGAGGACAGCGCGGATGCGGTCGAACGCTGCCAGCGCGTCCGCCTGGCGTCCGGCGCGGTACAAGGCGATCATCAGCTGCTCGTGCACGCGTTCGCGCAAGGGGTGTTCGGCGGCTGATTCAGTCAGGACCGGGATCAGCTGCCGGTGCTGGCCCAGTGCCAACATTGCGTCCGCGCGGGCTTCCCGCACTGCTTGCGCTTCTTCGCGCAATGCGGGCACCACGTCCCGGCGCAGTACTTCGGATTCCACATTGGACAGTGGCTCGCCGGACCATTCGGCGAGCGCGGTTTCAAACGCGGCGACGGCCTCGGCGTGCGCACCGCGCTCGGCAGCTGCCCAGCCGCGAGCGGCAGCCGAACGAAACCGGGTCAGGTCGACGGCGTTCTCGGGAACGTCCAGGCGGTAGCCGCCCAGCCCGGTCCGCAGCACATCTGCGGTGCTGAGCATGCGGCGCAGGCGGGAGACGTAGGTATGGACGGACGCGCGGGCGTTGCGCGGCCCGTCGCCGTCCCAGAGCCAGCGCGTCAGCTGTGCGACGCCGACTTCCTGCCCGGGATGAGTCAGCAGCCCGGCAAGCACTACCAGCGGACGCTCGCCCTCGGTGGGCAGCGTGATGCCGTCCTCGACCGCCCGCACCGGTCCCAGCACCTGAAACGTCAGTTCCATGCTCTGCAGTATCGCCGGGGAACAGAGCGAAAACAGCCCCTTGGCGATACTCGCGGCAATCCGGATTTCCTTCGTGAACACCCGGCAAGACTGTTGGCCGTGGATGGCTGCAATTCGGACGTTGTCCCAGCTCAGAGCGAGATCTTTCGGGTTGTCCACAGCTGGGCGGGTCGGTGGGCAACTGTGCGGGTTCTGTGTCGCCAGACCGCTTCACCGTCGAGGTCGCCGGTAATGTCGGTCGCGGGAGCACTGGAAGACGATAAGCAGATCAGCGCGGTCGTCGGCGTCGAACGTCCGGCAGGGTGCGCCGAACATACCGAGGTTCGCGACAGCGGCCACGGCCGCCGGAGCGCGAAGCCGTCCGCTCCGGCGGCCGGCGGCAGCTCGATGGCGCGACGGTCATCGCGTGGGCGGCGTCCATCCGGTCGTGCGTGCGTGGTGACGATGGCGGAGGTCGCTTCGCCTGGATTCGGGTGGCTCCGAACACGGCCGAGCTGATGGCCAGGACGTGCTCGGCGTCGAAGAATCAAGTCGCGCGGCCATGATCGACGGCACAGCCGGGCGGTCGCGCTTTCCCGCACCTCGTCGAAGCTGGTGCGGAGCTGCTCGCCCGGTTCCGTGAACAGGTGCGAGAGGCGATCGAGCACCTCGCTTCGCGACTGGCCGGCACTGGTGCGGCGCGCGGAAACCGAGCCGCCCGTCAGGCAGGCGGTCGCCGTGCTGTGCCTGGCTTTTCCGGAGCATCCGCCGGGGAAGCCGGAGAAGTCGCGGCAAGCCGAACTGGACGCGGTCGAGGTGCCCGCGCTGGTGATCCAGGGGAGCGGGACCCGTTCGGGAGGCCTTCGGCGGCTCCGCATCACGAGGTCGTCATGGTGGCGGAGGACCACACGCTGGCGAGCGATTTGGACGCGGTGGCGCGGGCTGCCGGAGGAGCGGCTGAGGCGGGTTGTCCGGCCGCATCTGTGACGACGCTGGCTGTGGATAGTTTGAGAGCTCGTTTCCGCTGTTCAGGGCTCTTTCTGTGGAGTTGTCCACAACCTGGCCAGCCTGTGGGCAACTGGTGCGGAGACCGGTTCCGGGGCGCTTGTGCCGGGTAGGGTGGGCAGCGACGTCAGGTTGTGAGGTGCCAATCTTCGGCGATGCGCATGATCGCGGGCGCGTCCGGGCAGTGGGGCGACCAGCCCGGGGCGCCGTTCGTGACGTAGGCGACCCACGCCGCGTGGGTGCGCGCAGCCAGCGCGGGATCCGGTCGTGCTGTGCCGAGCAGTCCGGATGGTCCGTAGAGGCTGGGCAGCGCGGCGTGGTCGAACACGAACGGCAGTTCGGCGCAATGGCACGCACCCAGCGGGTGGTCCGGGCTGGGCGGGGGCCAGGCGAACTCGTAGACGTGGGTGGGGTTTCCGGCCCTGCTGTGCGCGTCCGCGAGGAGTCGGTTGCTCGCTTGGTACGCCTCGGTCATCAGGCGCGCGGCCAGGTCGCCGGGGGACGCGCCGGGGTGCCGTGCCCGGGCGCGGGCGATCGCTGCGGCGGGGTCTGGGAACCGGCGGGCCGCCGCGGCCTGGAGTCCGGTGTCGTCGAGGTTCGCGGTGTAGAGGTTCGCCTCGTTGGCGTTGGTGCCGATCAGGAGGCTGACCGGGGCCGTGTTCCCGGACGCGGGTTGGGTCGGCAGGGTCTCCTCGTCCAGGACTGGTTTGTACGGGCTGTTGCCCAGTGACGTATCGCGGAATTCGGCGATCGCCGCCCCGGGCATCGCGGCGGGTGCGGCGACCAGTCGCTCGTCGGGAAGCTCGCTCAGCGCGGCTGCGGTGGGTGCCACGCCAAGCGCGTCGGCTGTGGCGCGCGTGATCAGGTCGGCTTTCTCGACCGGGAAAGCGCATTCGCCGCTGCCGCTCTGGCTGATCGCCCGGCGGAACAAGCCCGCAGCCCCGGGGGTGACGAGCAGGGCGGAGACCAGCATGGCCCCGGCAGACTGTCCGGCCACCGTGACGTTGCCCGGGTCGCCGCCGAACGTCGCGATGTTCTCGGCGACCCAGCGCAGTGCCGCGAGCGCGTCGAGCAGGCCGCGGTTGGCTGGGGCGTCCGGGAGCCGCAACCATCCGGCGACCCCCAGGCGGTACTGCACCGTGACCAGGACGACGCCGTCCCGGGCGAAGGTGTCGCCGTCGTAGAGCTCGGTCTGCCCGGTGCCCGCGGTGAATCCGCCGCCGTGGAAGAAGACCAGCACCGGCAGGCCCGCGTTGGCCGGGTCGGGGGTGCTGACCGTGACCGATAGGTAGTCGGCACCGGGAATCCAGCCGGAACCCAGTACTGGCGTCAGGTCGACCCCGCCGAAATCACGCCGGGCGGCCGGTGCGGTCGGGCCTGGTCGGGTGGCATCGCGTACGCCGTCCCAACGTGGTGCGGGGGCGGGTGCCTGGAACCGCGCGGCACCGGACATCGGTGCGGCGTAAGGAATCGCGCGAAACGTGTGCACCCCGTTCCGCACGGTGCCGCGGACTCGTCCGGCGGCAACGGAAACCACGGTCATGCGTCGGACCCCCATCGATTAACCGCGAACTTCGCACCGTCCCGGACGATTTCCACGGCCGGCCCGGCTCCGACGTGCGCGGGGAAAACCAGGGCGCGGTCGTCGGCGGCCTGGCCGAGCAACCGGTGCCGGGTGGCCGCGGCGCGGGCCGGGTCCTCGCAGAAGCAGCTGCTGAGGCCGGGTTCGGCGAATTGCAGCGGGTGGTGCAGCAGGTCGCCGACGAACAGCGCCCGGTCGGTGCCCGAGCGCACGGTCAGCACGCACGATCCAGGCGTGTGCCCGGGCGCCGGTTCGAGCCGGAGGGCGCCGTCGATGTCGCAGCCGTCCTCCCACAACCGCGCCTGTCCACTGTGGACCACCGGGGCGACGCTGTCGGCGAAGACGTTTTCGTTCGCCCGCGCCAGTTTCGGCCGGTGCGGCCCGGACGGGTCCCAGAAGTCGTGATCGGCGCGCGGCAGCAAGTAGGTCGCGTTCGGGAACGTCGGACGCCATTCGCCGTTGTCGAGCCGGGTGTTCCAGCCGACGTGGTCGGCGTGCAGATGCGTGTTCACGACGAAGTCGACCTCTTCGGGCACGACGCCCGCCGCGGCCAGCCGGTCGAGGAACCCGGTGTGCAACTGGTGAAACGCCGGGGTGCCGGGCCGCTCCTTGCCGTCGCCGGCCCCGGTGTCGACCAGGATCGTGGCGCCCCCGCTGCGCAGCACCCACGTCTGCACGCAGGTGCGCAGCAGCCCGGACTCGCGGTCCCAGGAGTCCGGCGGAAGCCCGGATTCGTGCGCTCGCCACGTGTCCTGCGCGAGGCCGGGGAACATCGCTTCGGGCGGCCGGGTGGTTCCTTCGTACTCGACGACGCGCGTCGCGGCCACCGAGCCCAAGGCGATCGTGTCGGTCATGCGGTCACTTCTCCGTCCGAGACAAGCTCGTTAGGCCGTTTTCCTACATAAAGATTCCATGGTGTGCCGTATTCCGGCAACCAGTAGTGACATTCGCCTGATTCAGTCATGATCTGGCTTGGGTAAGCTGCGCCTGCCCGAACCTGAAGGAGGCGCCCGGTGGCCGACGACGGCGTGCTGGACGACATCGATCTCGATCTGGTCGCCGCGCTGCAGCACGCGCCCCGTGCGCCCTTTGACGTGCTGGCTCGTGTCCTGGACAGCTCGGCGCGCACGGTCGGGCGGCGTTACGGCCGAATGCTGGACGACGGCCTGCTGCGCGTCATCTGCGAGGTCGACTGGTCGCTGCTCGCCGAGGGGCCGCCCGCGCACGTGTGGCTTGGTGCCGAGCCTGGCCGGGCTCGCGAGGTGGCGGAGGCGCTGGCGCGGCGCGACGACACCACACATGTCGCGCTCGCCTCGGGTCGCGGTGAGGTTTACGCCGTCGTCCACGGGATGACCCGCGGCGCCACGGCCCGCGCGCTGGTCGACGAGATCCCCGCCGTGCCCGGCATCCGCTCGGTGCGCGCGGAGTCGGTGTTGCGCAGGCTCACCAGTTCCGCGGCGTGGCGGTTGCGCAGGCTGACGAGCGAGCAAGAAGAGGCGCTCGCAACGCACGCCGGGGCGGCGGCGGAGGAATCCGGCACCGAACTCGGCGCGCTCGAACGCGAAGTCGCGGCAGTCCTGCGCGACGACGCGCGGACGCCGTATTCGGATGTCGCTCGCGTGCTCGACATCTCCGAGTCCCGGGCTCGCCGCGTCGCGACCGCGATGTTCGGCTCCGGGATGCTGCGGCCTCGCGTCGAGATCGAACCAGGCAAGCTCGGCTACCGGGTCGAGGCCGTCCTCGGCATCTCATGCCCGCCGGCCGTGACGACCCGGGTCGGCGCCGCGATCGCCGCGCACCCGGCGACCCGGTTCCTCGCGCTCACCGCGGCGTCGTCCACCTTCGTCTGCGACGGCGTCTTCCGCGGCGAAGACGAGCTGGCCGACTTCGTCAGCGGCGGTTTCCCCGGCAGCGACGACGTCACCGCCGTCGAGTGCACCCTCCAGCTGGAGGTGCTGAAACGCTATTGGCGAGCGCCAGCTGCGTGACCGGAGTCCGTGCCAGGGTGGAGTCCATGACTGCCAACGACTACGACACGTTCGGCGAGGCCTACGCGATCGAAACCGAGCACAGTCTCATCAACGCCTACTACACGCGCCCCGCGATTCTTGACCTCGCCGGCGACGTGGCAGGCCGGAAGATCCTCGACGCGGGCTGCGGGGCCGGACCGCTGGCAGCTTCGCTGCGGGAACGCGGCGCGCAGGTGAGCGGCTTCGATTTCAGCGCCACCATGGTCGAGCTCGCCCGGAAAAGACTCGGCGCGGACGCGGACCTCCGGGTCGCCGACATCAGCCAGCCGCTGCCGTACGCCGACCAGCAGTTCGACGACGTCATCGCGGCCTTGGTGCTGCACTATCTGGAGGACTGGACCGCCCCGCTGGCCGAGCTGCGCCGGATCATCCGGCCCGGCGGACGGCTGATCCTGGCCGTCAACCACCCGGTTCTCTACAAATTCGTCCACCCCGAGGGCAATTACTTCGCCGTCGAACGATGGTCCGAGGAGTACACCTTCAACGGGCAAAAGGGCATCCTCGAGTACTGGCACCGTCCGCTGCACGCGATGACCGACGACTTCGCCAAAGCCGGTTTCCGCATCTCAGTGGTCAGCGAGCCGTATCCGGCCGAGGGGGCGAAGGAGAAGTTCCCCGAGGAAATGCAGGGCAAGGAAGCTTTCCTCTGCTTCCTGTTCTTCGTCCTCGAAGTACCCGAAGCCGCTTAACCCGCCGCGATCCCGGCCACGACCGCGCCGGTCAGCCGGACCAGTTCGGCCGGGTCCAGTTCCACCTCGAGACCGCGCCGGCCGCCGGAGCAGAACATCGTCGGGTGGTCCAGTGCCGAGCCGTCCAGGACCACGGGCAGGCGGCTCCGGTGGCCGAGCGGCGAGATCCCGCCGAGCACGTATCCGGTGGCCCGCTGGGCCGCGGCCGGGTCGGCCATTTTCGCCTTTTTGCCCCCGGCCGCCGCGGCGAGCGCCTTCAGGTCCAGCTGGCCGGTGACCGGCACCACGCCGACGACCAGTTTCCCGTCCACGTCCGCGACCAGCGTTTTGAACACCCGGCCGGGCTCGAGGCCCAGCGCTTCCACCGCCTCCAGGCCGAACGACTCCGCCCGGGGATCGTGGTCGTAGGTGTGCACGGTGTGCGCCACCTTCTGCTTCTGCAGCAGCGCCGTCGCCGGAGTGCCCTTGCCCGCCATGGCGGCGAGTCTACGAAACAGCTCGGGAATGCCTGGTCGGCACACTCTGTTGAAGACAGCGTGACCACCACGCTCGCCACCCCCCGCCCCGCAAGGAGCCGTCCCGGGACCGGCTTTCCGAATCCCCGCGTAAACTCGGTGCTGCCGTATGCGCAGACGCGCATCGACGCCGAACGGGAAGGGAACGGTTTGCCGAGCACCCCCAACTCCGCGCCGGAGACGGCGGCCGACGAACTGGAGCTCGCCGAGCGCTTCGAGCGCGACGCGATGCCCCTGCTCGACCAGCTATACGCGGCCGCGATGCGGATGACCCGCAACCCGTCCGACGCCGAGGACCTGGTCCAGGAAACCTACCTGAAGGCGTACGCGGCGTTCGCGTCCTTCAAGGCGGGCACGAACCTCAAGGCGTGGATGTACCGCATCCTCACCAACACCTACATCAACGGCTACCGCAAGCGTCAGCGGCAGCCGGTGCAGCAGCCGACGGACGAGATCAGCGACTGGCAGATCGCCCGTGCGGAAAGCCACACCTCGAGCGGCCTTCGCTCGGCCGAGGTCGAGGCGATGGACAACCTGCCGGACACCGACGTCAAGGCCGCCTTGCAGAAGCTGCCCGAGGAGTTCCGGCTCGCGGTCTACCTCGCCGACGTCGAGGGCTTCGCGTACAAGGAGATCGCCGAGATCATGGACACTCCGATCGGCACCGTGATGTCCAGGCTGCACCGCGGCCGCGCCCAGCTGCGCGACCTGCTGGCCGACGTCGCGCGCGAGCGCGGCTTCATCCGGGGCAACCGCGAGGAGGTGGCGAAACGATGAGCTCGGAAGACGTGCCCGCGGAGAAGATGCCCTGCGAGGACGCGCTCGCGGAGATCTACCTGCTGCTGGACCGCGAATGCAGTCCGGAGCGGGACGCGGAACTGCGCAGGCACATCGAGGACTGCCCGCCGTGCCTCGAGGAGTACGGCATCGACGAGCAGATCAAGCACCTGCTGGCCCGCAAATGCGGCGGCGACCTCGCCCCGGCGGAGCTGAAGAGCAGGTTGCGCGCCTCCATCCGGCAGACCGTCGCCACGCAGGGCGGCGTCACCGTGGAGCGCACCGAGATCACCGTGGAGCAGCGCACCAGCCGCGACTGACCACACGACAACGGCCCCCGTACCGATCCGGTGCGGGGGCCGTGTCACGTCCGGGCGCGGACTCAGGCGTTGGGCTTCTTGCCGTGGTTGGCGCCGTTCTTCTTGCGGTCGCGACGCTTGCGGGCGCGCTTCGACATGTTCTCTCCTCGGGTGTCCGCTGCATGTCCCGGGGCGGGGTTCGACACACCGGCCGGAACGGGTCAACCGTTCCAGTGTGTCATGCGGCCGCTGAGCTCCTCGGCGGCACCCGCGCCTACGCTCTGGTTGGATGAACTCAGGAGGTGCGCAGGCATGAACGAACACACCGCATTCGAGGGCGGCCGGTAGCCGTGTCGACCCTTTCCGACCTGCTCGCCGAGAACACCGGCCTCCCCGGCGAAGCGGCCGACCACCTGCAGACCGTCGTCGCGGAGTGGCAGCTGCTCGCCGACCTTTCGTTCGCCGACTTCCTGCTCTGGGTCCCGGTTTCCGCCGAGCACCAGCCCGACGGCGGCGATTTCGTGTGCGTCGCGCACGCCCGGCCGACCACCGCGCCCACCGCGCATCCCGAGGACGTCGTCGGCACCCGGTTCACCGTGGACGAGCACCCGCAGCTGGCCAAGGCCATGCGCGAGGTCAAGATCTGCCGCGAGGAAGACCCGCACTGGTACCGCGACCTGCCGATGCGCCGCGAAGCGGTGCCGGTGAGCTTCGGCGGCGAGGTGATCGCCGTGCTGAGCCGCGAGACCAACCTCGCCGCGCCGCGCGTGCCGAGCCCGCTGGAGATCGCGTACCTCGGCAGCGCGGGCGATCTGTGCCAGATGATCGTGGACGGCACCTTCCCGCCCGCCGGCGGCAACCAGACCGACACGCACACCAGCCCGCGCGTCGGCGACGGTCTCGTCCGGCTCGACCAGGCGGGCACGGTCGTGTTCGCCAGCCCCAACGGCCTGTCCGCCTACCACCGGATGGGCCACGAATCCGACCTCGTCGGGCAGCGGCTGGCCCCGCTCACCCGGTCGCTGATCCGCGACCCGTTCGACGCCACCGAGGTGTCGCACCGGATCATCGAGGCCCTCGACGGCAAGCCGTCCACCCGCACCGAGGCCGACTCGAAGCGCGGCGCGGTAGTGCTGTTCCGTGCGCTGCCGTTGCGCCCGGCCGGGCAGCCCGCGGGTGCGTTGGTGCTGGTCCGCGACGTCACCGAGGTCAAGCGCCGCGACCGCGCGCTGATGTCGAAGGACGCCACGATCCGCGAGATCCACCACCGGGTGAAGAACAACCTGCAGACCGTCGCCGCGCTGCTGCGGCTCCAGTCGCGGCGCACCACGAGCGAGGAGGCCCGGCTGGCGCTGGGCGAATCGGTGCGGCGGGTGTCGTCGATCGCGATGGTGCACGAGGCGCTGTCGATTTCCGTCGACGAACGCGTGGACCTGGACAAACTGCTCGACAACGTGCTCCCGATGGTCGGCGAGGTCGCCACCGCGGAATCGAAGGTCGGGATGACCCGCAAGGGCTCGTTCGGCGTGGTCGTGGCCGAGATCGCGACGCCGCTGGTGATGGTGCTCGCCGAACTCGTGCAGAACGCGATCGAGCACGCGTTCCCGCAGGGCAGGCCGGGCAAGGTCGAGCTGATCGTGGAGCGGTCGGCACGCTGGCTGGACATCCTGATCCGCGACAACGGCCGCGGCCTGCCGTCCGGGTTCTCGCTGGAGCGCAGCGACGGGCTCGGACTGCAGATCGTGCGGACGCTGGTGGAATCGGAGCTGCGCGGGTCGCTTTCGCTGCGCCAGGTCCGCACGGACGAGGCGGGCAACCGGGTGCCGGGCACCGAGGCGGCGCTGCGGATTCCGTTGTCGCGGCGGCTCTAGAAAACCCGGCGACAGCCCGCACGCGCCGGATTATTGTCCGGCGCATGCCAGCCCTCGAGTGGCGTCCGCTCACGAAAGCGGACGCCCAGTCCTCGGCCGATCTGCTCAACGCCATCGAAACGGCCGACCGGATCGGCGAGAACTACACCGCCGACGACACTCTCCAAGAGCTGATCGACCCGTTCTCCGATCTCGAACGCGCGAGCCTCGCCGCGTTCGACGGCGACCGGATGGTCGGCTACGTGAAGACCCGGTACAAGCAGCATCCCGAGGAAATCCACCGGGTCTTCCTCGACGGCGGGGTCCATCCGGACTATCGCCGCCAGGGGATCGGCACCAGGCTGGTGGAAGCCGGGATCGCCGGGGCGAAGGCGGTGCACGAACTGCACCATCCGACGCTGAAGCTCGCCGTCGACATCCACAAGGCCGAGCACATCGCCGGGACGAAAGAACTCTTTGCCGCACAAGGTTTTTCGCCCGCCCGCTGGTTCCAGCGCATGGAACATCCACTCGGGACGGTCGGCGAAGGGCCGCTCCCGGACGGATTCCAAGCGGAACAGTGGACCCGGGACCTCGACGAGGAGTTCCGGCTCGTCCGCAACGAGTCCTTTTCAGACCACTGGGGCGCGACCCCGGTGAACACGGACGCGTGGCAGAACAAGTTCACCAACCACACTCTCCAGCCCGAGATCAGTTTTCTGCTGCGGGACAAGGCAACCGGCGCTCCGGTGAGTCTCGTGCTGACCCTGTCCTGGGCAGCCGACACCGAAGCGACCGGAATTCGCGACGCGCACTTCATGGTGATCGGCACCATTCCCGGCTACCGGAACCGAAGACTGGCCAGCGCGGCCATCGCGCACGCGTTACGGGCCGCCGCGGAGCACGGGTACGACCAAGCCAGCCTCACCGTGGACACGGCGAGCGCGGCCGGGGCACCCGGAGTTTTCGAGCGCGCCGGGTTCACGCCGAAGATGCGTTACGTGCGCTGGGCACGCGAAGCCTGAGTGTCCACATCGGACCCCAGACGCGGTGAAGGGCCGGTACCAGTGAAGCTCGGCGGTACCGGCCCGTTCAACGTTCCGCGGGAGGACTTGGATAGTCCTTGGCGAGGCGGCACCCGGATGCGGGGTGGCCGACCTCGGTTGTTACGCTCGAACCGGGTATATGTCGCCATGTGCGGCACGGGCACGCGAATGCCCGCCGGGCGAAAGTCCGGTCCGAGGTGGTGCTTGCGATTTTGGGTGCTGCAGCTGAGTCGAAAAGACTCAGGCGGTGGTACGCGTGCCGATGTGCGTACGGCGGCGCTTGAGCGCGCGTCGCTCGTCTTCGCTCATTCCGCCCCAGACGCCTGCGTCCTGGCCGCTGGCCAGAGCCCAGGCCAGGCAGTCGGAAGCCGCGGGGCAGCGGTGGCACACGGCCTTCGCCTCGGAGACCTGCAACAGAGCCGGACCGCTGGTTCCCACCGGGAAGAACAGCTCGGGGTCCTCGTCTCGGCAGGCCGCGTCGTGGCGCCAGTCCATGTTCGTGAGCTCCTTCACAGTGACGCGGGAGGGCCGCGCCACAGTAGTGGCGGTCGTGTTTTTGGGTGCTTGTGAATGCTTTCACGAAGCACCGCGTTCGACAAGGGTTTCGACAAGATCGGTGAGTCAGCTCACCCGGCCGAGCTATGCCTCTGACCTGCGGTTTCGTTCTGAAAAGCTCCGCTCGCCGGAAGGCCGGTGCGGTGAACGGAGGGTTTGCGTCGCCGAGCGGCAGAACGCACTTTGCCGCGGGCGATCAGTGGTCGCTCGGCTACCCGACTACGGTGAGTGCATCCGGAACGCTCTGAAACTCGACCCGGGTGCGTTGTCCGACGAGGTCCCCGTCGACCTGGAAGTTGACCGGTTCAGCTGCGTCGATGCGGATCAGAGGCACATCGTCGCGACGGAGCAGACGGCGGCCGTGCTGATCGCTCTCCGTGAGCAGAGCTTGCCGTACATGCGTGAACACGGTGGGCAATCGCAGACCGTTCAACGCGAACAGGCCCAATCCGGTCTCGAACGAGCAGCCGGAGTTGAGGTGGACCGGACGTTCCCCGAGGTAAGTCCACGGATCGGTGTTCGACACGAATGCGGTCACCGCCTCGGCCGGTTCCTCGCCCGGGATCCGGACGGTCAGCGCCGGCCGCCCGAGCGGAGGGCGGAAGTAGGAGCGCACCGCGGCCCGCAGATAGAGGCTCGCGCTGGTTTGCTTGCCGCGCCGTTTCGCGACGCGGCCGACGACGTCGGCGTCCCAGCCGAGGCCCGCGTTGAAGGTGAACCAGTGCCCGTCGGCCAGCCCGAGGCCGATCCGCCGGGTCCGTTCGGTCTCCAGCGCGTTGAGCAGCTGGTGGGTCGCCTCGACCGGATCGGCGGGAAGGCCGACCGCGCGGGCGAACACGTTGGCGGAGCCGCCCGGGACGACGCCGAGCATCGGGACGGACCCGGAGCGTCCGGGAGCGCCCGCGGTATCGGCGAGGAGACCGTTGACGACCTCATTGACCGTGCCGTCGCCGCCGTGGGCCACGACCAGGTCGAAACCGTCGCGGGCCGCCGAACGGGCCACCGCGAGCGCGTGCCCGCGGTAGTCGGTTTCGACGACGTCGAGCTTCACCTGGCTGGCCAGCGCGTGCGCCAGCACGTCCCGGCCACCCGCGGTGGTCGAGGTGGCCTGGGGGTTCACGACGAGGATGGCGCGCACTACCGCAGGGTAAGTGCTTTCCGCCCGGCGGACGTACCTCCAGCGCCACATGGTGACGCGAAGCTCAGCCGCTCGCGCGCGCCGTCCCGGCTCGGTGACCTGTGGCGACCCTGTGGCGGGCGGTCCTCCTCTGCAGACGGCGAAAACTCCGCGCGTCGTGACAAGTGCACCCGGGCCGACCGCCCGCTCATCGACGACTACCCCGATTTTCTCCGCGGCCGCCGCCCCGGAAAACGGCCGACCGGGTGGCATACGATCAGTAGTGCTCACGCACGGTGACCCGCGCTGGTCGGGTGGCTGTGCCCGGCGAAGCTTCCCGCAAAGTCCCGCCCCAGCAGCTGAAAGGGCCGCGCCCGTGTCGCATCCCGAGAACCCGCCGCCCACCCCGTTCGAGGTCCGCCTCGCGGGCGTCCTGACCGGAGTGCCCGGGATCGGCCTGCTGGTCTTCGGCGTGGTGCTGCTGGTGCACGGGCTGCAGAACCCGCCGATCCCGGGCAACAACGTGTGGGCCGAGTTCGGCACGTACGCGGTGCTGGCGGTGGTCTTCCTCGCCGCCTCGGTCGGACTGCTGCTGGGCCAGACGTGGGCGCGTTCGCCCGGCGTCGTCGTGGCGCTGCTGCTGATCGGGGTCGGCTGGTACCTGCTCGGACCGTCCGGGCAGCCGCTGTGGGGCGTCCCGATCGGCCTGTGCGGGCTGGCGGCGCTGGTGCTGCTGTTCCGCCGCCCGTCGCGGGCGTGGGCGCTCGGAATGCACGACGACGAGACCGAGGAAGAAGCCGCCGAGCGCGGCGGTCTCGCGGGGCGGCGGGCCGAGCGGGAGCGGCACGAACAGGACTGAACGACAGTGACGTCACGTCATGGCGGACAGGTGACGCGGCGGCACTGGTAGCGGCACCCCTCAGCCGATGGAATCGGGACTGCGCAACCGAATTCATCCGAATTCCGAAGAGGGGAACCCATGAGGAGACTGCGTCTCGTCGTGACCAGCACCGCGGTGGCGGGCGGGCTGCTTGCCGGGGCATTGCCCGCGGCCGCGGACGCCGCCGCGATCCCGGCCCGCTACGCCGGGCAGGCGCTGGACTGGCACGCCTGCGCGCCGGGCGAGCTGGCCGACCTGCCACCGGGCACCGACATCTCGGGCCTCGAATGCTCCGCCTACCGCACGCCCCGGGACTGGGACCGTCCGGCCGACGGGCAGTACCTGACCATCGCGATCAGCAGGCTCAAATCCACCGGGGCCACGACGGCGTCGGTGCTCACCAACCCGGGCGGTCCCGGCGGCGCCGGCCGCTGGTTCCCGGCGATGCTGCGCGGCCAGGGCAAACTGCGCGAGCACCAGGAGATCATCGGCATCGACACCCGCGGCACCGGCCGCAGCACCAACGTCACCTGCGGCGGCGCGGCCGACACCGGAGCCGATCTCGACCCGCGCGATCGCGATCCGCGCAATCTGAACCAGATCGTCGACGCGGTCCGGTATGTCGCGACCGCCTGCCATCGGGCCTCGGGCGAGCTGGGGTCGCTGATCAGCACCTTCCAGAACGTCCGGGACCTCGACCTGCTGCGCACCCTGCTCGGCCGCGACCGGATCAACTGGATCGGGTACTCGGCGGGCACCTGGCTCGGCGCGCACTACGCCCAGCAGTTCCCGCAGCACACCGGCCGGTTCGTGCTCGATTCCTCGACCCAGTTCACCGGCTCCTGGCAGCAGTCGTTCGACTTCCAGCCGGCCGGTTACGAACGCCGCTGGCGGCAGGACTTCCTGCCGTGGCTGGCCCGCTACGACGCCAAGTACCACTTCGGCACGACCGGCGAGGCGGCCCGGCAAACCTATGAAAGCGTCCGGTACGCGCTGACCCGCGAGCCGGTCGAGGTGAACGGCACGAAGCTCGGCGCGGTCGCGCTGGACTCCTTCATCGTCGGCGCGCTCAAGGCCAAGAGCCAGTTCCCGACGATCGCGACCGTGCTGGTCCGGGTCAAAACACTGACCGACGCGCGGTCTTCGGCGCAGGTCAAGGACGACGCTCGCGCGGCGCTCGGGAAGACGTTGTCGGAGGCGAAGAACACGAGTCCGATGGGCGGTGCGGTTCAGACCGGTGCGGACGACGCGATGGTGTCGACGTTGATCACGACGCTGTGCAACGACGGGCCGTGGAAGGGCAACCGGCAGTCGCTGATCCGCCGGTCGCAGGAGTACCTCGACCAGGGCGTGACTGTGCACAGTTCGTTGTGGATGGGGCTCCAGGTCTGTGCCTTCTGGCCCGGGCAGCCGCGGCCGATGCCGGTGCTGAACGGGAAAGGCGTGCCGCCGGTGGTGATCGTCCAGTCCGAACACGACCCGGCCACGCCGATCGAAGGTGCCCGGAAGGCGCACGCCGCGTTCCAGAACTCGCGGATGCTGACCGTCACCGGGGAAGGCGACCACGGGATCTACGGAATTGGCGGGAACAAGGCGGTGGACAAGGTGGTCGACGACTACCTGGTCGACGGGGTGGTGCCGCGGGACCAGAGCCTGCCGGGGCTGCCGTTGCCGACGCCGTAAAAGCTCGTGCGCGCCTAAGCCGGTTCTCACCGGCCTAGGCGCGCACGAGTCTCACGCCTCTTTGGCCAGCACCTGCAACGGTTCGTCAGTCAGCCGGTACACCGACCATTCGTCCTGCGGCAGCGCACCCAGCGCCCGGTAGAACCCGACCGCCGGGTTCCAGTTCAGCACCGACCACTCCAGCCGGTGGTAGCCCTTGTCCACGCATTCCGCGGCCAGCGTCGCCAGCAGCACCTTGCCGAGGCCCGAACCGCGTTGTTCCTCGCGTACGTACAGGTCTTCCAGATAGATCCCGTGCGTGCCGCGCCAGGTCGAGAAGTTCAAGAACCACAAGGTGAATCCGGCGATCTCGCCGTCCACTTCGGCCACGTGGCCGAACAGCGCCGGGGCCTCGCCGAACAGCGCGCCGTGCAGCTGCTCGGCGGTGAGACGACACTCCTGCGGGGCGCGTTCGTACTCGGCCAGTGCGTAGACGAGCTCCACGACGGCGTCGACGTCTTCCGGCCGGATCCGCCGTACGCGGGGGTCGGTCACTTCATCCCTCCAACGCGGGCAGCAGGTTCAGGTGTTCGATCTGCGGTTCGCCGCGCTCGTCGCCGAGCACCGCGAGACCGGCCGGGTCCAGTCCGAAGTGGACACCCGAGGTGCCGGGAAGGCCGAGCCAGCGCGCGACGAGCACGCGGCTGAAGTGCCCGTGCCCGACCAGGACGACGTCGCCGTTCTCGATTTCGCGCCGGGCGCGGTCGAGCACCTTGTCCGCGCGGGCCTGCACGTCGTCCGCGCTTTCGCCGCCGGGGACGGGATGGGTCCAGACGGTCCAGTCCGGAACCGTCTCGCGGATCGTCGGCGTGGTGACGCCTTCGTAGTCGCCGTAGTCCCATTCGGCCAGGTCTTCGGTGACCTCGTCCACGCGCAGGCCGGCGAGTTCCGCCGTGCGCAGCGCGCGGCCGCGCGGGCTGGAAAGCACCAGCCCGGGTCCGCCGAGCAGGGTCCGCAGGGTGCCGCCCGCCGCGCGCGCCTGGTCCTCGCCCGCCGGGGTCAGCGGGATGTCGGTGCGCCCGGTGTGCTTGCCGTTCGACGACCATTCGGTCTGGCCGTGCCGGAGAAGAAAGAGCCGATGTGCCACGCGGCCGAATATAGCCGGGGCGGGTTTGCCCGGCAGGTTCGTCGTGTGTAAGGCTACTGGTGAGTAACTTCACCTGGGAGGTGCCGATGGGTACGCCGTCGACGTACGGGCTGTGGCGCAAACTGGCCGCGAAACCGGGCGGCAAGCAGCTGTTTTCCGCCGCGATGTGCCTCCGGGTGCCCTACTTCGGCACCGTGCTGCCCAGCATCCGGGAGATCCGTCCCGGCCACTGTTCGGTGACCGCGCCGAAGTGGTGGGGTGTCCACAACCACATCCGGACCTTCCACGCGATCGCCGCCTGCAACCTCGCCGAGATCGCGATGGGCATGCTGGCCGAGGCCACCGTCCCGGCCACGCACCGGTGGCTGCCCAAGGGCATGGAAGTGAGGTACGTCGCGAAGGCCGAAACCGGGTTGCGGGCGATCGCCGAATTGCCGGAGATCCCCGAGTTCGGCGACAAGGGATTCGATCTTCCCGTTCCGGTGCGGATCGTGGACGCGCGCGGGACCGAGGTCGTCACCGCGACGATCACGGTGTGGGTCACGCCCCGGAAAGCCGCCTGACCGGCGAAAGCTGGACCTCCCGTTACCCCGGCCGAGTGAAACTTAACACCGTTTACTGGGCAAATGCGAATAGCGTTCGTTTTAGCCTTGCCAGGGTGCTCCGGGCCGCGTCAGCATGCCGGGCATGGCCTCCCTCAACCGTCGCCGATTTCTCGGCCTCGCCGCGCTGAACTCCGCCGCGGCCCTTGGACTGACCAGCATTTCGGCGACGACCGCGCGTGCCGCGACGCCTCCGCCGCTGCCGGACTACTCGCCCGCGGTGGTGATCGGCACCGGGTACGGCGCGGCGGTCACCGCGCTGCGGCTCGGCGAGGCGGGCGTGCCCACGGTGATGCTCGAAATGGGCCAGCTGTGGAACGAACCGGGCCCGGACGGCAAGGTCTTCTGCGACATGCTGAAGCCGGACCGGCGGTCGATGTGGTTCAAGAAGCGCACTGAAGCGCCGCTCGCGTCCTTCCTGTGGCTGGACATCGCGAACCACGACATCGATCCGTACGCCGGGGTGCTGGACCGGGTGAACTACGGCGGGATGTCGGTGTACGTCGGGCGCGGCGTCGGCGGCGGGTCGCTGGTGAACGGCGCGATGGCGGTGCAGCCGAAGCGTTCGTACTTCGAGGAAATCCTGCCGCGGGTGAACGCCGACGAGATGTACGGCAAGTACTATCCGCGCGCCAACGCGGGCCTCGGCGTGAACCACATCGACGAGGACTGGTTCGAGACCTGCAAGTCGTACCAGTTCGCGCGCGTTTCCCGGAAAGCCGCGCAGAAAACCGGGCTGAAGACGACGTTCGTGCCGAGCGTCTACGACTTCGAGTACATGAAGAAGGAAGAGGCGGGCACGGTCGAACGCTCGGCGCTCGCGTCCGAGGTCATCTACGGCAACAACCACGGCAAACGCTCGCTGGACAAGACGTATCTCGCCGCCGCGCTCGGCACCGGGCACGTGACCATCCAGACGCTGCACGAGGTCCGCGAGATCATCCAGCAGCAGGACGGCACGTACACGCTGGTGGTGCGCGAGTCCGACGCGCTCGGCAATGTGCTCGCCACCAAGCACCTGTCCACGAAGTACCTGTTCCTCGGCGCGGGCAGCCTCGGCTCGACCGAACTGCTGGTGCGCGCCCGCGACACCGGAAGGCTGCCGCGGCTGTCCGAAGCGGTCGGACAGGGCTGGGGCACCAACGGCAACGTGATGCTCGGCCGCGCCAACCACGTGTGGGACACGACCGGCAGCCTCGAAGCGGGAATGCCCGCGCTCGGCATCGACGACTGGGACAACCCGACGCATCCGGTGTTCGCCGAGATCGCGCCGGTGCCCGCCGGGCTAGAAACGTGGGCGAGCCTGTACCTGGCGATCACCAAGAACCCCGAACGCGGCCATTTCGCCTACGACGCGGCCAGCGATTCGGCGAAACTGCAGTGGTCGCCGGACCAGGGGCAGCCGTCGATCGACGCGGCGAAATCGTTGTTCGACCGGATCAACAAGGCGAACTCCACGATCTACCGCTACGACCTCTTCGGCGACACGCGGGCGTTCGAGAACCGCTTCACCTACCACCCGCTCGGCGGATTGGTGCTCGGCGAAGCGACCGACGACTACGGCCGGGTGAAGGGGTACCGGAACCTGTACGTGACGGACGGTTCGCTGATTCCGGGCAGCACCGGCGTGAACCCGTTCGTGACGATCACCGCGCTGGCCGAGCGCAATATCGAACGGGTCATCGCCGAGGACGGCGTGCGCGCTTAGCGGTGCGCTGACCGCAGCTTTTCGTAGTACGCCACGCAATCGGCGTACGACGGCAGCAGGCCCTGGTCGAGCGCTTCGGCCAGGGTTGGCGCTGCTTTGTCCTTTTCGGACACAATGGGGGCCAGTCCGGTCGGCCACGGCAGGTCCAGAGCCGGGTCGAGCGGGTTGATGCCGTGCTCGCCCGCCGGGTTGTACGGCTCAGAGCAGAGATAGGCCATCACGGTGTTGTCTTCCAGCGCGATGAAGGCGTGCCCGATGCCTTCCGCCACGTAGACCGCGCGGAACTCGGCCGCATCGAGCCGCACCGCGTCCCATTCGCCGAACGTCGGCGAGCCGACGCGCAGGTCCACCACCACGTCCAGCAGCGACCCGCCCGGGCAGTAGACGTACTTCGCCTGGCCCGGCGGAGTGTCGGCGAAATGCACGCCGCGGATCGAGCCCGCGCGCGAAACGCTGTGGTTCGTCTGCGCGACCCGAAGCGGATGCCCGGTCGCGCGGACCATCGCCTCTTCCTGGAACGGCGCGACGAACAGTCCGCGTTCGTCGGGGAACACGCGCGGGACGAACTCGAACGCGCCGGAGACCTTGAGCGGGCGGAAGTCCATGGCGGCCACCCTATCGAGTGTGTTTCCCGGACCCGGAACGGAACTGCTTCCAAAACCGGACGGACGTCTTGGGAATCGCGAATCTGTGACATGAGCCGCACCGAGGGGTCGGGGCCTGCCGGGGGCCTGTCATGATTGACGGACCGCAGCGTCGGCGGCCATCGCCACACCCCACGGATCGGATGGCCGCGCAGACGCCTCGCCGACAGGCCGGCGCTACCGCGCTGGGCTGCCGTCCGGAGGACGAGTTCCCACTCTCGACGGGCGCTTGCACGCCCGTCGACCAGGTGGTCCCCCGCTCGCAGTCCCAGGAGTACGTTCGATGACCCAGACCCATCCGCCCGCTTCCCTCGATCCCACGACAGGTTTTCCGATGACCGACCAGGCCAGCAGCGTCGCGGCCGTGACCGACGCCGAGATCTTCACCGGGCACGAGGGCGGCAAGCTCTCCGTGGCGGCGACCCGGCCGATCTCCGACCCGCGCGACCTCTCGATCGCCTACACGCCCGGCGTGGCGAAGGTGAGCCGCGCGATCGCCGAGGACGCGGCCAAGGCGAAGCGGTACACCTGGGCGGACCGGCTCGTGGCAGTGGTCAGCGACGGCACCGCGGTGCTCGGCCTCGGGGACATCGGCGCGAGCGCGTCGCTGCCGGTCATGGAGGGCAAGTCGGTCCTCTTCAAAACCTTCGGCGGGCTGGATTCGATCCCGCTGGTGCTCGACACCACCGACGTCGACGAGATCGTCGAGACCCTGGTGCGGCTGCGCCCGTCGTTCGGCGCGGTCAACCTCGAGGACATTTCCGCGCCGCGCTGCTTCGAGCTGGAGGACAAGCTCAAGGAGGCGCTGGACTGCCCGGTCATGCACGACGACCAGCACGGCACCGCGATCGTCACCCTCGCCGCCCTGCGCGGCGCGAACCTGGTGCTCGACCGCGACATCGCCGGCGAGCGGGTCGTGGTCTCCGGTGCGGGCGCGGCTGGGGTGGCCTGCGCGAAGATCCTGCTCGCGGCCGGCGTCGCGGACGTGACGGTGCTCGACTCGCGCGGCATTGTGCACGCCGGGCGCGACGACCTGAACCCGATCAAGCGGCAGCTGGTCGAGACCACGAACAAGGCCGGGCTCACCGGCGGCCTCGCCGAGGCGCTGCGCGGAGCGGACGTGTTCCTCGGCCTGTCCGGGGCGACGATCGACCCGTCTCTGCTGTCGACGATGGCGGACGACTCGATCGTGTTCGCGCTGTCCAATCCGGACCCGGAGGTGCACCCGGCGGTCGCCGCACAGCACGCGGCGATCGTCGCGACCGGGCGGAGCGACTTCCCGAACCAGATCAACAACGTGCTGGCGTTCCCTGGCGTGTTCCGCGGCGCCCTCGACGCAGGCGCGCGCTCGATCACGGAGAACATGAAGCTGGCGGCCGCGGAGGCGATCGTGGCAGTGGCTTCGGATGATCTGGGGCCGGATCGGATCGTGCCCAGTCCGCTGGACCCGCGGGTCGCGCCTGAGGTGGCGGCCGCGGTGGCCAAGGCGGCTGAGCAGGACGGCGTGACTGGCTGAGTTTTGCTTGGGGAAGGGCTCTCCGGCTTTCTGGTGCCGGGGAGCCCTTCTTTGTGGGCTTCTTTTGGACTTGCCAGTCCATTTTTTCGTCGCCACGGTGGTCTTCATGGAGATCGGATTGCGTGGGTACGGCGTGTGGCAGGTCGGGGCGTTGACTACTCCGGCGATGGCTGCGGAGATCGAGCAGTTGGGGTATTCGGCGTTGTGGCTTGGCGGGCCCGGGGTGGATCTGGCTGGGATTGACGAGCTGCTGGCGGCTACCGAGTCGTTGGTGGTGGGGTCGAGCGTCGTCAATGTGTGGTCGGGGGATCCGGCGGTGTTGGCTGAGTCGTATCAGCGGGTGGCTTCGCAGTTTCCCGGGCGGTTTGTGCTCGGGATCGGGGCTGGGCATCGGGAGCAGTCGGCGGGGTATGAGCGGCCGATGGATGCGGTTCGGCGATTTCTTGATGTGCTGGATGCGGGTGGGGTGCCGGTTTCCGGGCGGGTGCTGGCTGCGTTGGGGCCGAGGATGTTGGAGTTGGCTGCGGAGCGGGCTGGCGGGGCGGTGCCTTATTTGGTTCCGCCTCGGCATACTCGGGCGGCTCGGACGGTGTTGGGTGCTGGTGGGTTTTTGGCGCCGGAGCAGAAGGTTGTGGTGACTTCGGATCTGGTTCGGGCTCGGCGCGTGGCTCGGGGGCGGGTGGAGAATCCTTATTTGGGGTTGGGTAATTACACTCGCAATTTGCGGCGGTTGGGGTATTCGGATGAGGATTTGGCCGGGTCTGGGTCTGATCGGTTGATTGACGATTTGGTGGCGTTGGGGGATGTTTCCGCGGTCGCTGCTCGGTTGGGGGAGCATCGGGCGGCTGGGGCGGATCATGTTGTGGTGCAGGTGGTTACGGAGAAGTATCAGCTGCATCCTGGGTTGCCGGGGGTGCGATTGCAGGTTTATGACGATGAGGTGGTGGGGGTTTATCGGGGGTTGGCTGGGGAGTTGTTTTAGTCGGCTCGTCGCCTGGCGGCGACATTGCGTTCTGGCGTGCGTGGGGCACCCCGAAGCTTGATTGTGCTGACGGTCTGGGGTGGCTTGTCAAGGCGGGAAAGATGCCTTGACAAGCCACCCCAGACCGCAGGAGAGCTTCGTATCGGGGTGCGGGGGTGGTGTGGGTGCACTTCGAGTTGGGTGCATCGGTGGCGGTTTGCTTGAGGTGGGGGCTTGCGCCCCAATGTGGCATTGGGTGCATGTGGCGCACCCAATGTGGCGTTCGGTGCGTGGGACGCACCCAATGCCACATTGGGGCGCATCCCGGGGCGGCGGGCGGGGCGGTGTGGTGTGGCCCGTGAAGGGCTCCTCGAGGGAATCTGGGTCTCTGAAGGAGCCCCTCACGGCCCGCCGACGGTCGTGAGGGGAACCCTGAGGGAGTCATAGTCAATGAGGGTGGCCCTCACGACCTATTGCCGGAAGCAGTGATCGCGCGCGAGCCCGGGGCGGCGAGCGAGAAGCGATTGCGCTGGTCAGCGGGCGGATAGCGCAGTCTGGCCGCTGCATTGCCGTCAATCTGGCCGCTAGGTTGACGGCAATCTGGCCGCTACTGGGTCTTCAATCTGGCCGCTCCAGCTGCTTCAACCTGGCCGCCCAGTAGCGGCTGGTGGTCAGCCGGGGAGCAGTTCCGCTAGGCGGTGTCGGGGGACGTCCACCAGGCGTAGGTCCGCCAAATCCTCTGGGACGTTCAGTGCGGCATTAGCCAGCCTCGCGTGGGCGCGGGTCAGCAGTTCGGACGGGTGGTCGACCAGGTCTGCGGCGACGATCGCGTGGCGGTTGTCGGGGGTGCTGCGGAGCAGGCGGAGGCGGTACTTGTCCGCGACCAGTGCGGTCAGGGCTGCTTGCGCGGCTGCGTCCGCGAGGTCGGGGTGGTTGTTCGGCAGCAGCAGTGCCAGGCGTCGGGCGTTCGTGCCCAGCAGGGTGCGCAGTAGCCAGGGGCCTGGGTCGGCGGTGAGGTCCATGGCGACGGCATCGCCTTCGGGGCCGGACGTGGCCCAGCCGACGGGGCGCGTTTCCAGGGCCAGGCCGCCTTCGGAGGCGATTTCTCGGGCGGCCGCCAGAAGGCCCGGCTTGGTGCCGGCTGATTCGACTGATTGCGGGCCGTGCGTGTAGATGGCGGAGCTTCCCTTGCGGGCGAACGATTTCTTCGCCTTCGCGGTTGGTTGGCAGACGTACAAGTCTGCCGCGCTGCCGATTGCTTGGGCGCCGGTGTAGCGGTTGAAGTCCGGGAGGATCGCCTCGTAGGTCAGGCCCAGGGTGGCGAGGGAGCGCTGCACTTGCGCGCCTAGCGCGGGGTGGCGCGGGCTGTAGCCGTAGGCCAGGAGGATTCGGCCTTCGGTGGGTTCGCGCAAGGCTTGCACTGCGCGGGCGGCGAAGAGGCCCATGCCTTCCGGCGTGTAGGGCGGGTCGCTGAAGACCAGGTCTGCTTTGCCGGTCAGGGCCGGGGGCAGGCCGACGCGCAGGTCGGCGTGGGCGGTGAAGATGGTGCGTTCGCCGGTGGTGTCCAGGTAGGACAGGACGCGTTCGTCCAGGTCCACTACGGACAGTTCCGCTTCCGGGCACACCGCGCGCACGGCTAGCGACGTCAGATCGTGGTCGCCGAGGAAGAGCACCTTGCTGCGGCGGAGGTCGTAGCGGGAGTTCAGCCACAACGCGCGGCGCAGCACGGTCTCCGGGGTGGCTTGCACGTGGTCCAAGGCCGCGAGCGGGGGCGGGACGGCGGCGATTCGTTCGGCCAGCATGGTGAGCAGGGCCGGTTGGGCGGCGACCGCGGCGTCGAGGGGGTCGGGCAGGGGCGGCAGGGAGTACGACGCGTAGGTGGCGCGTGCGGGCGGGGCGATGCGGATGCCTGCGGGGGAGCGTTCCAGGTCCGGTTCCAGCGCTGCGAGAAGGTCTTCGACGCTTCGGCGCGGGGCGGCGGTGAGCCGCACTAGGTCGGCCAGTTCGTACGAGCCGCTGCGGAGCAGGGTGAGCACTTCGTAGAGCGGGCGGACGGCGGCGCCATGTGCGGCGAGGACGTCGTCTAGGGCGGTCACGGGGTCCGAGGGTAGTCGGCCACGCTGCGGGACAGGCTGCCAAGGCCGCGCGAGTGGGCTACCGTCGGACTCTGCACCAGGACGTGGGGAGAAGTCTGTGACCATCGAATTCCGAGACGTCGTCAAGCGCTATCCGGACGGCACGGTCGCGGTCGACGGCCTCTCGCTCACCGTGGAAGACGGCACGATCACGGTGTTCGTCGGTCCGTCCGGGTGCGGCAAGACGACCTCGCTGCGGATGATCAACCGGATGGTCGAACCCACCTCCGGCGCGGTGCTGCTGGACGGCAAGGACGTCAGCGAAGGCGACCCGGCGGTGCTGCGCCGCGGCATCGGCTACGTGATCCAGCACGCCGGGCTCTTTCCACACCGGACAGTGCTCGACAACATCGCGACCGTGCCGCTGCTGTCCGGATGGGACAAACGCAAGGCGCGCGCCAGGGCGGCCGAGTTGCTCGAGACGGTCGGCCTGCCGACGGAACTCGGGAAGCGGTATCCGGCGCAGCTGTCCGGCGGGCAGCAGCAGCGCGTCGGCGTGGCTCGTGCGCTTGCCGCCGATTCGCCGGTGTTGCTGATGGACGAGCCGTTTTCCGCGGTCGACCCGGTGGTCCGCGAAGGGCTGCAGGACGAGCTGCTGCGGCTGCAATCCCAGCTGGGCAAGACAATCGTGTTCGTCACGCACGACATCGACGAGGCGGTGCGGCTCGGGGACAAGGTCGCGGTGATGCGCGTCGGCGGGAAGCTCGCGCAGTACGGCACGCCGGCCGAGGTGCTGCGGCATCCGGTGGACGACTTCGTCGCGTCGTTCGTCGGCCGGGACCGCGGGTATCGCGGGCTTTCGTTCCTGCCGGCGAGCGGCGTCGAGGTTTCGCCGGCTCGGACGATCGAGCTCGGCAGCAAGATCGACGGCCCGTCGGAGGGCTGGCTGCTCGCGGTGAACGACGAGAAACAGCCGCGCGGCTGGCTTCCGCCAGGCTCCACAGTGGACGGCTCGTTGGCGGAAACCGACCTCGTGGCAGGCGGATCGCTGTACGTGCAGGGCACGCCGATCCGCGGGGCGCTCGACGCGGCGCTGTCGTCGCCGGCCAGTCTCGGCGTCGTGGTGGACGACGAGAACCGCGTGCTCGGGACGGTGGTCGCGCACCAGGTCTTGGATGTAATCGAGGCCTCCCCGCAGGCGTCCTGATGGGCGACTTCTTCGGCGAACTCGGCCGGTACCTGTCGAGCTCCAACAACCGCGGCGAAATCCTCGCCAATCTGCTCGAGAACATCTATCTCGCGCTGGTGCCGCTGGTCGCGGGCATCGTGCTGGCGATCCTGCTCGGCTGGCTGGGGCATCGCTGGCGGCCCGCGCGCAGTGTGCTGCTGGTGGTGGGGAATCTGCTGTACACGATTCCGTCGCTGGCGCTTTTTGTGGTGATTCCCGGCATTATCGGGACGAAGATTCTCGACAGCGTCAACGTGATCGTCGCGTTGACTATCTACACCACCGCGCTGCTGGTGCGTCCGGTGCTCGACGCGTTGGAAGCCGTGCCGCCGCACATCGTCGCGGCTGCCACGGCGATCGGATATCGCGGGCCGCGCCGGTTCTTCAGCGTCGAACTGCCGCTCGCGGTGCCGGTGCTCGCGGCGGGGGTGCGGGTGGCGTCGGTGAGCAATATCAGCCTGGTGAGCGTCGGTGCGCTGATCGGGACCGGGGCGCTCGGCGTGCTGTTCACCGACGGGTTCCAGCGGGAGTACTTCTCGCCGATCGTGGTCGGGATCGTGCTGACGATGCTGCTCGCGTTGATCGTCGACCTGCTGCTGGTGTTGCTGCGCAATCTGTTGACGCCTTGGGAGAGAGCGGGTCGCGCGCCGGCCGCGGAGGTGGCGGGATGATCGGCGACGTCTTCGCCTGGTTCACCACGGCCGCGAACTGGCAGGGCACGGGCGGCATTCTCGCCCGGCTCGCCCAGCACGTCGGCTACATCGCGCTGGCGCTGGTCATCGCACTGGTGATCGCGATCCCGATTGGACTGTTCGTCGGCCACACCGGCCGCGGCGGCGTCGTGCTGGTCGGGGTGGGCAACGCGATCCGCGCGCTGCCGACGCTCGGGCTCGTGACGTTCCTGTTCCTGCTCTTCACCGAAAGCACCACCGCGACCATCATCGGCCTGGTGGTGCTGGCGATCCCGCCGGTGCTGGCGGGCACGTACGCTGGCCTGCAGGCGGCCGAACACGATGTCGTCGACGCCGCGCAAGGCATCGGGATGACCGGCTGGCAACGACTGTGGAAAGTCGAGGTGCCGATCGCGCTTCCGTTGGTACTGGGCGGAATCCGCAACGCGGTCCTGCAGCTGATCGCGACGGCCGCGGTAGCCGCGTACGTCGGTCTCGGCGGCCTCGGCCGGTTCCTGCTCGACGGACTGGCCATTTTGGACTACACCGAGGTCGTCGCGGGCGCGATTCTCACCGCGTTGCTGGCGATCGTGGTCGACCTGCTGCTCGCCGCCGCACAGCGGGCCTTGGTGCCCAAGGGAGTCCGGCTGGCCGCGCAAGCAGCGTCCGGCCGGGCAGCGGCCGCGGGAGGAGCAGCGTGAAACGGTGGGGGATCCTGGTGGCCGGGCTGGCGCTGCTGGCGTCGGCGTGCGGAAACCCGCTGTCCGGCGGCGGTGAGGGCGGCAGTACCGGCGACATCATCATCGGCGCGTCGGATGTCGGGGAAAGTTCCTTGCTGGCCCAGATTTATGCCGGGGCCTTGCGGAATGTCGGCGCGCACAACGTGACGGTGCGACCGCCGGTCGGCAGCCGCGAGGTCGTGGTGAAAGCGTTGCAGGACAAGTCTTTGTCCGTGGTGCCGGATTACTCCGGGAACCTGCTGCGGTATTTCGACAAGAACACTCCGGCGACGACGTCGGAAGATGTTTACGCACAGCTGAAGCAGAAAATCCCGGGCGGGTTCGAGGTTCTCGACCAGTCGCCCGCGCAGGACAAGGATTTGCTCGTGGTGGGCAAGGAACTCGCGGCCACCGGGGTGAAGACCTTTTCTGATCTGGGACCGCGCTGCAAGGACCTGGTGATGGGCGGGCCGGGGCAGTGGAGCAGCCGGTGGAAGGACCGGATCAAGCAGCTGTACGGGTGCGAGTTCAAGGAAATCCGCACGACGGATACCGGCGGGCCGGTGACGGTGGCGGCGTTGAAGTCGGGTGAGGTGCAAGTGGCGGACTTGTTCAGCACGTCGGCGACTATCGCGTCCAATGGGTTCGTGCCGCTGGAGGACGACAAGCACATGTTCCCGGCGCAGAACATCGTGCCGCTGGTGTCGCGGGGGACGTTGAATGCCGCTGAAACGGCTGCGCTGAACCGGGTTTCGGCGGCGTTGACTACGGAGCAGTTGACTGAGCTGAACGTGCAGTACACGGATGAGAAGCGGAACGCTAAGGATATCGCTGAGGAGTTCTTGCGGCGGAACGGGTTGGCGGCCTCGTGAGTGGCGTTGCCGGTTCTAACCGGATTCGCCACTCACGAGCGCTACCGCCTCAGAGCCGGTCGAAAGCCGCCGCGTAGCGGAACGCGCCGCGGTTTTCCGGGGTGTACGCGGCCAGCGGCAGCGCCTGAAAATGCGGGGCCCATTCCGGTACCGGCGGGGTCACGCCGAGCTTTTCGGCCATGACGAAGCCGAAGCGGGAGTAATAGCCTGGGTCGCCCAACAGCACGATCAGGCGGTAGCCGAGTGCGTTGGCGGCGCCGATCGTTGCGTGGACCAAAGCGGAGCCTGCGCCGCCGCGGTGGCGGTCCGGGTGGACGCCTAGCGGGCCGAAGCCGATGGCGGAGTTTGGGTCGTCGCCTAGGCGACCTGGGCTGGAGCAGGCGTGGCCGATGACCTCTCCGTCGCGGACGGCGACGAGGGAGAGTGCGGGGAGCAGATCGCCGTCGGCGGTGAGTTCGGTGACTAGTTTCGCTTCCGGCATTTCGCCGGTGACATCGGGATTGTGGACGCGGAACGCGGCGGTGTGCACAGCATGGATCGCTGGTGCGTCGGCGGCGGTCGACTGGCGGATCTGCATGCGCCCAGTTTCCCTGAGCGGCGGCTGGAGAGGAAATTCATTTTGGCGGGCCGCATTAGAGTGGGGGGTGATGAGCGAGGTGGCGATAGGGGCGGCGCACGGCGATCGGCTGGTGATCGACGTGCTGGGGCGGATGCATGCGGGGGCGGTCGATTTCTGGGACGGCAACTGGCTTTTCAGCCCGGTTGACCTGGTGGTCGGCGGGTTTTCCGCGCGGGTGCCCGCTGGGTTGCGGGCCGAGGAGTTGCGGAGTTTCCGGGAGCAGCTGGCGAAGGCGTATGCCGACTTCGGCGGGGTCGCTCGGCTGACGTCGATGGAGGAGTGGCTCGATCTGACGGTCACCGTCGCCAAATCCGGGAGGGTTGAGGTCGAGGGAACCGCGACCGACGGGCGGGGGAACCGGCTGTCGTTTCGGATCGGCGAGCTTGATCAGTCTGATCTGCCGGCGATCATCGACGGGTTAGCGTCGATCGAGGCGGAGTTTCCGGTGCTAGGCCGTGACAGTTTGGGGAGCGACCCGGGCCGGGCGGTCGTCTCGCATGAAGAGGAGGACGGCGGCTCCCACGAGCGGTCCGGCGGCCAGGGTGAGGAACGCTGAATAGAACGAGCCGGTCGCGTGGAAGACCGGGCCCACGACGGCGGGCACGATGACGCTGCCCAGTTGCCAGAAGGCGTTCACCGCGCCAGCCGCGGAACCGGCTAGCCGGACACCGGTCAACGCGGGGATCATGGCGGCGGTCAGCGGGCTGTAGGCGTACGCGCCGATGCCGAGAATCGGGGCCACCACTAGGAAAGCGCTGTAACTGCTCAGGGAACCGAAGACCAGCAGAGCGCCGCCGAAGAGGATGAGGACGGCGATGATGGGGATTCGCCTGCCCAGGCCGATTTTGTCGGTGAGCCAGCCGATCAGCGGTTTGATCACTACCGCTGTGCCGGAGAAGATGACCAGGACTACACCGGCCCGTACGGGGTCGATGTGTTCGCCGCGGATCATCAGCGTGTTGGACCACGTGACGAAACCGTAGGTGCCCCACAAGCCGCCGAAACCGGCTAAGCCCAGCAGCAGCAGGTCGCGGTTGCGGAAGAGCGGGCGGGGGTCCGGCAAACCGCGGCGGGTGGACGTGGCGACGTTGCCGTTGCGGATGAAGACCAGGCACAGCAGGCCGAGTACGACGGTGACGCCGCCGAAGAGGTGGTACGACACTGGCCAGCCGCTGGTTTTCACGAGCGTGGGCACGACCGCGTTGGCTACGACTGTGCCCAGCGAGGTCGCGATCATGAAGATGCCGCTCGCGAGTCCGTGCTCCTCCGGGCGGAACCAGGTGGTGATCAGCTTCAGTCCGGCGGAGAAGTCGACTCCCGCGAACAGGCCCAGCAGAGCTTGCAGGACCAGGCCCCAGGCGATGGACGTGGTCGAGCCGAACCCCACCATGAGCGCGCCTGCGACGAAGGAGCTGATGCCCAGGATCGCGCGGCTGCCGAGCCAGTCGGAGAGGAAGCCGCCGGCGGTGTTGGAGATGACGTAGCCGATGTAGTAGCAGGTGGCGAAGATCCCGAGCGCGGCCAGCGGGACGCCGAGCGAATCGCTGACCGCCGAGGACACCGGGCCCCAGGTCGACCGGTCCACCGAGGTCATCGTGAACACAGCCCAGCAGAGCAGCAGGACGACCCAGCGATAGCGGCTCGGCATGGGGCCTCCTTCGACCTGACGGATGATCAGGGAAGGTTCCCGTTACCGGCGGTCGCGGGTCAAGCCAAGGCATCCTGACGGTGCAACTCGGCCCGGATCGCGCGGACGTCGTGGGCTCGGCCGTCGACGTACTGGGCGGCGGCGATCCCCGCGGCGTGGCCGGTCGCGAAGGCGGTGCCCATGACGCGGACGGAGGCGTACGCGTCGTCGTCGGAGCTGGTCAGGCGGCCGGCTGCCCAGAGGTTCGCGGTGTCGGCGGAGCAGATCGCGCCGTAGGGGAGGTCGTACCAGCCGCGGTCGGCGATCGGTTCGTAGCGGGTGACGCCGGGGCCCGCGTGGTCTTCGATCGGCCAGCCGCAGCGGCCGATGGACACGTCGGGGCGTTTGCGGGCGGTCAGGACGTCGCGGCCGGTGAGCTGTTCGCGGCCGACCAAGTGGCGGCCTTCGCGGATGCCTAGCTGGGGGCCGGTTTCCTCGAGGCGCGCTGACGACCAGCCGGCGAGGTGTTTGCGCAGAGCGTCCAGGTATTGCCATGCCTGGCGTCGCGCGTTGGCTTCGTCGCGGCTCAGCGAGGCGGCGTCCAGGACGTCGGTTTGTTCGTCCACCAGGAGGGCGATTACGTTGCGGGTCAACGGAAGATGCACGGCGATGCCGTAATCGCGGGGCAGCTGGACGCCGGTTTCCCGTTGGTACGCGGCGACGGCGGCGCGCAGGCCCTCGCGCGAGAGGTCCGCGTCTTCGGGGACACCGGAGAACCGGCAGACGAGCGTGCTGGTTTGCCGGTCGCGCAGCGGGGCGACGCGGACGGCGGCTCCGGCGGCGGCCAGGAGCGCGCCGTCGCCGCTGGCGTCGACGAACGCACCGGCGGTGACCCGTTCCCGGCCGCCGCGGTGGTGCAGTTCGACCTCGGTGACGATGCCGTGCGTCCGCCGCGCACCGATGAGCTTGGTGTGCAGGAGGACGTCCACGCCGGCGTCGGCGGCCAGCTCGTCGTACACCAGTTTGGTGGTTTCCAGGTCGAGCAAGACGATCTTGTTGCCGGTCCAGCCCATCGTCTTCTCTTCGTAGGCGCCCCGGTGCCGCAGCCGCTGCAGCACCTCCTCGCCGACGCCCGCGACGACCTGCTGGCCGGTCTGGTCGAAGAAACCGCAGAGGGTCAGCACGGAACTGATCGTCGCCGCGCCGCCAAGGTACGGGTACTGCTCGACCAGCAGCACCCGCGCCCCGGTGCGCGCCGCCCCGGCAGCGGAGGCGATACCCCCAGCACCGCCTCCGACTACGACGACGTCGTAGTGCACTCCAGCCCTCCTCGGGTGTTTGGCATCCAGTGAACTGGGTCCGGCCGGGACGTCGCCACTGCCTTTCCGGCACCCCGGGCATACCCGGAAGGTATATCTATGAAGACCAGAAAGTATGAAACTCATACAAGTTGGCGTACGCTCGGGGCATGGACACGAAGGCAGCCGGATACCGGCGCAAGGTCAACACGATCAACCGGGTCATCACCGCCCTGCAGCGCGCGGGGCTCGCGTTCGGGCCGATGGAACTGCTCACCGTCCCCGGGCGGCGCAGCGGCGAGCCGCGGACGTTTCCGTTGGCGGTATTGAAAGTTCAGGGCGGGGAGTACCTGATCCAGGCGTTCCCGAAGGCGGCGTGGGTGGCGAACGTCCGCGCGGCGGGGGAGGGCACGTTGTCGCGGGGACGGCGATCGCGACGGGTGCGGTTCGCGGAACTGCCGGTCGCGGAGCGGGGGCCGGTGCTGCGGGAGGTGGTCGCGGACGGGCCGCCGAGCGTGGGGCGACGTTACGTCACGACGGGGCTGGCGGAGTCCCCGACGCCGGACGGGGTGGCGGCGGCTGCGGGGAGGATCGCGGTTTTTCGGGTGGAAACGATCTGAGAACGGCGAAGGCCGGACGCACGATCGCCAAGGCCCAGGAAACGGCGAAGGCCGCCGCGGGAACGAAGATCAGCCGGACCAGCGGTCGCGGCATGTGCGCGGACGGGGTGGGCACGTTGCCCCCGGGGGCGTGAGTGGGCCGCCGAGCGGGAAGGCGTTAAGCGACGACGGAGCTGCTGACGCCGGGGCGGGGCGGAGGCAGCCGGGTCGCGGTCGTGCGTGGCGATGCCGGTTAGAACCGACACCAGACCAGGAAACGGCGAAGGCCGCCGCGGGAACGAGTCCCGCGGCGGCCTTCTGCGTAACTGAGGATCAGTCGAACGCCTTGGCGATCAGCGCCTTCTGCTCGACGTCGTGCACCTTCGACGAACCCGCCGACGGGGCGGCCATCGGGCGGCGCGCCACCACGTCGAGGCCGGTGAAGAACTCCGGGAACTTCCGGGGCAGGTTGAGGCCGAAGAACGGCCACGCGCCCTGGTTTTCCGGCTCCTCCTGGACCCACGCGATCTGGCTGGCGTTCGAGTAGCGCTCCACCGCCGCCAGCAGCTTCTTCTTCGGCAGCGGGTAGTACTGCTCGATCCGCACGATCGCGACGTCGTCCGCGCCGCGCTTCTCGCGCTCGGCCACCAGCTCCCAGTAGAGCTTGCCCGAGGTGAGCAGCACCTTGCGGACCTTCGCCGGGTCCTGCGTGGCGTCGTCGATCACCGACATGAAGCGGCTCTGGCCGGTGAAGTCCTCGACCGTCGACGTCGCCGCCTTGTTGCGCAGCATCGACTTCGGGGTGAAGACGATCAGCGGACGCTGGATGCCGTCGAGGGCGTGCCGGCGCAGCAGGTGGAAGTAGTTCGCCGGGGTGGACGGCACCGCGACGGTCATCGACGCTTCCGCGCACAGCGACAGGAACCGCTCGATCCGGCCGGACGTGTGGTCCGGGCCCTGGCCCTCGTGGCCGTGCGGCAGCAGCAGCACGACGTCCGAGCGCTGGCCCCACTTGGCCTCGCCGGAGGAGATGTACTCGTCGATCACGGTCTGCGCGCCGTTGACGAAGTCGCCGAACTGCGCTTCCCACATCACCAGCGCCTCGGAGTTCGCCACCGAGTAGCCGTACTCGAAGCCGACGGCCGCGTACTCCGACAGCGCCGAGTCGTAGATCATCACGCGGCCCTGGCCGTCGGCCAGGTGCTGCAGCGGCGAGTACTCCTGGCCGTTCTTGCGGTCGATGAACACCGAGTGCCGCTGGGTGAACGTGCCGCGCCGGGAGTCCTGGCCGGACAGCCGCACGAGACGGCCTTCCAGCGCCAGCGACCCGAACGCCAGCAGTTCGCCGAACGCCCAGTCGACGCCGCCCTCGCGCGACATCTTGTGCCTGCGCTCCATGACCGGCTTGACCCGCGGGTGCGGGGTGAAGCCCTCGGGCAGGTTGACGAACGCGTCGCCGATCTTCTCGACGACCTCGCGCGACACGGCGGTGGTGACCTTCGCCGGGATCTGCTGCTCGCCCTCGACCGACGGGCTCGCCTTCGCCGGGTGCTTCTCGAGTTCGCGCACCTCGTTGAAGACGTGCTCGAGCTGGCTGGAGAAGTCGCGCAGCGCGGCCTCGGCCTCTTCGACGGAGATGTCGCCCCGGCCGATCAGCGATTCGGTGTAGATCTTCCGGACCGAACGCTTCGTGTCGATGATGTCGTACATCGCCGGCTGCGTCATCGAGGGGTCGTCGCCCTCGTTGTGGCCGCGGCGGCGGTAGCAGATCAGGTCGATCACGACGTCCTTGTGGAACGCCTGGCGGTAGTCGACCGCCAGCTTCGCGACCCAGTGCGCGGCCTCGGGGTCGTCGCCGTTCACGTGGAAGACCGGCGCGCCGATCATCTTCGCGACGTCCGTGGCGTACTGGCTCGACCGCGAGTGCTCCGGCGCGGTGGTGAAGCCGACCTGGTTGTTGACGACCACGTGCACGGTGCCGCCGGTGCGGTAGCCGCGCAGCAGCGCCAGGTTCAGGGTCTCGGCCACGACGCCCTGGCCCGCGAAGGCCGCGTCGCCGTGCATCAGGACCGGCAGCACGGTGTAGCCCTCGCCGCCCTTGTCGAGGACGTCCTGCTTGGCGCGGACGATGCCCTCGAGGACCGGGTCGACGGTCTCCAGGTGCGACGGGTTGGACGCCAGCGAGACCCGGGTCTCCCCGTCGCCGAACATCCGGAAGTACTTGCCCTCGGCTCCGAGGTGGTACTTCACGTCGCCGGAGCCGTGCGCCTGGCCCGGGTCGAGGTTTCCCTCGAACTCCTGGAAGATCTGGCTGATCGGCTTGCCGACGATGTTCGCCAGCACGTTCAGCCGGCCGCGGTGCGGCATGCCGATGACGACCTCGTCGAGCTCGGCCTCGGCGGCCTTGTCGAGCACCGTGTCCAGCAGCGGGACCAGGGTCTCGCCGCCTTCCAGCGAGAACCGCCGCTGGCCGACGTACTTGGTCTGCAGGAAGGTCTCGAACGCCTCGGCGGCGTTGAGCTTCGACAGGATGTACTTCTGCGCGGACGGCTCCGGCTTGCTGTGCCGGACCTCGACGCGCTCCTGGATCCAGCGCCGCTCCTCGGGGTCGAGGATGTGCGTGTACTCCACGCCGACCGTGCGGCAGTAGGAGTCGCGCAGCACGCCGAGGATGTCGCGCAGCTTCATCCGCTCGCGGCTGGAGAAGTCGCCGACGGCGAACTCGCGGTCCAGGTCCCACAGGGTCAGGCCGTGGCTGAGCACGTCGAGGTCGTGGTGGCTGCGCTGGCGGTAGTTCAGCGGGTCGGTGTCGGCCATCAGGTGGCCGCGCATCCGGAACGCCTCGATCAGCTCCATGACGCGCGCGGTCTTGTCGACCGGGCCGTCCGGGATGTCGGCGACCCAGCGGATCGGCTCGTACGGCAGCCGCAGGCTGGTGAAGACGTCGTCGTAGAAGCCGTCCTCGCCGAGCAGCAGTTCGTGAATGCGCTTCAGGAACTCGCCGGACTCCGCGCCCTGGATGATGCGGTGGTCGTACGTCGAGGTCAGCGTCATGATCTTGCTGACCGCGAGGTCGACGAGGGTCTTCTCGCTGGTGCCCTCGAACGACGCCGGGTACTGCATCGCGCCGACGCCGATGATCGCGCCCTGGCCCGCCTGCAGCCGCGGCACCGAGTGGTTCGTGCCGATGCCGCCCGGGTTGGTGAGCGAGATGGTGGTGCCCGCGAAGTCGTCCGCGGTGAGCTTGTTCGTGCGGGCCTTCTTGACGATCTCCTCGTAGGCCTGCCAGAACTGCATGAAGGTCATGTTCTCGGTGGCCTTGATGGAGGCCACGACGAGAGTGCGGGAGTCGTCCTTGCCCTTCATGTCGATGGCAAGCCCGAAGTTGACGTGCTCCGGCGTGATCGCGAACGGCTTCCCGTCGATCAGCTTGTAGTGCCGGTTCATGTTCGGGAAGTCCTTCAGCGCCCGCACCATGGCGTAGCCGATGAGGTGCGTGAAGGAGATCTTGCCGCCGCGGGTGCGCTTGAGGTGGTTGTTGATGACGATGCGGTTGTCCGCCATCAGCTTCGCCGGGACCGCGCGCACGCTGGTCGCGGTGGGCACGGAAAGCGAGGCGTCCATGTTCTTGGCGATCGCCGCCGCGGCGCCGCGCAGCTGCTTGGACTCCGGCTCGGCGTCCTTCGCCGGAGCGGACTTGGCGGGCGCGGAAGCCGCGGGCTTCGCGGCCGGGGCGGGCTTGGCCGGGGCCTTGGCCGCCGGGGCGGGCGCTGCCTTGGCGGCCGGAGCCGCCGGGGCCTTCGCGGCGGGGGCGGCGGGCTTGGCGGCGGGGGCCGCCTTGGCTTCCCCGTTCCCTTCCGCCTGGGTGCCGTTGCCGCCCGGAGTGGGCTTGTAGTCGGCGAAGAAATCGTGCCAGGCGGCGTCTACCGACTGGGGGTCCGCGAGAAACCGCTCGTACATTTCTTCGACGAGCCACTCATTGGCACCGAACTGCGATGCGGGACTGCTGCTGGCCACGGCTGGCTCTCGCCTCTATCCATTCTCGATCCGATATCACAAGCATCTGCTGACCGCCAGGCTAGTCCCCTGCCGGTGGCCCGAAACACGCCACCTGGACGCTCGTGAGACAGGTCATTGTCTGGATCGGTTGAGAGGCCCAGCCTGACAGACAGCAGGGCCCACCGTACGCGTCGCAAGGGCCGAATACCGTCACCTCGGCCGGTTTGGGGTGATCCCGGACACAGCGCCGGCCCTCGCGTCAGCTCGCCGCGGCGGGCAGCGAACGCACCGGTGCTGGTCCGAACCACGCGCGCAGGGCTTCGCGCAGATCGGCGGGATCGGTGTCCGGGCTCTCGGCGAGCCAGGCGACGTGCCCGTCCGGGCGGAGCAGGAAGGCGGCGGGGACGTCGCTGGTGCACGGGGTGCCGGACACGAGGTCGAGCCGGTCGAGCCACGGCGCGGCGGTGCGGGCGACGGCGGGGCCGTCGGTGAGGTCGACGAGCACGCCGCGGCCGGAGTGCAGGAGCTTCATCGTGGTCGTCGCGGTGCCGTCCGCGACGATCGACCACTCCGGCACCCGTGTCCCGGCCAGCGGGTGGTCCGAGGCGGGGAAGGTCGGGTAGCGCACGTCGAGCGCGGTGATCATCTCCGCGAGGTAGCGGTTGACCTCGTCGAACTCCATCAGCGTCCCGAACAGCTCGCGCAGCGGGCCGATCTCCGGGCGCGGGTCCATCAGGGCGAGCTGGGCCTGGGTGTTGAAGCAGACGCGCGCGCCGACCGGGTGGCGTTCGTCGTGGTAGGTGTCGAGCAGCTCGTCCGGGCTGCCGTTGACGACCGCGGCGAGCTTCCAGCCGAGGTTCACCACGTCCTGGATGCCGGTGTTGAGGCCCTGTCCGCCCGCCGGGAAGTGCACGTGCGCCGCGTCGCCTGCGAGCATGACCCGGCCCTTGCGGTACTGCGCGGCCTGCCGGGTCGCGTCGCCGAAGCGCGAGAGCCACACCGGGTCGCGCATCGGGAGTTCCTGGTCGGTGACCCGCTTGACCGAGGCGGCGAGTTCCTCCAGTTCGACCGGGTCGTCGCGGTGCGCGGTCGGCGGACGGAACTCGACCGACACGACGCGGTAGAGGTCGCCGCCGAGCGGGACCGTGCCGAACACGCCGCCCTTGCAGCGGGCCAGGTGCGGGCCGTCGGGCACCTGGTCGAGGTGGACGTCGGCGAGCATTGCGTCGATGTTGGAGGCGGTGCCGGGGAAGTCGATGCCGGCCAGTTTGCGGACCAGGCTGCTGCCGCCGTCGCAGCCGACGAGGTAGCGGGAGCGGATCCGGTACTCGCCGTCCGGGCCGGTCACGGTGGCGACCACCGCGTCGGGCCCGTTCTCCAGCTCGGTGAGCCGGTGCCCGCGGCGGATCTCGACGTCCAGTTCCCGCGCGCGTTCTTCGAGGATCGCCTCGGTGCGCGACTGCGGCACCATCAGCGCGTACGTGTGGCGCCCGTTGAGCTTGCTGAGGTCGAGCAGCCGCATGCCGGCGAAGTGCCCCTTCGGCCACACCGGCGCGCCCTCGCTGAAGCGGGGCAGCAGGCCGCGCTGGTCGAGCACCTCGACGGTGCGCGAGTGCAGGCCGAGCGCACGCGACTGCCCGCTCGGCTCGGCGAGCCGCTCGAGCACGAGCACCCGGCCGGGCCGCAGCCCGAGTTCGCTCGCGAGCATCAGCCCGACCGGGCCGCCGCCCACGATCACCACGTCGTACTCGACATCCATCCCGGTGCTCCCCATGTGTCCGTGCCTGTGCTCACTCTGTTGTCAGCACGGACAAGCCTGGAGCACCGCGCGGGTCCGCGGCTATACGCGCTGTGCTGGGGATTCAGCGCTAGCCGAGCGGTCTTGGACGGTCTCCGGGACGGCCTGAGCGGGGCGTCGGCGGAGGTCGAGAGCGTGTTGAGGGGCCTTCGAGACCCGGCCGGAAGCATCGCCGCACACGAAGGTTTCCGCGGCTGTCGTGCGCGCGGACCACCAGATAAGGAAGGCAGGTACGACCCGGGATGACTGCCCACACCACCGTGGACGCGCAGGCGATCGGCCGCCTCAACATGCTGTTCACCCAGTCGAAGATCCTGCACAGCGCGGTCGAACTGGGAGTGTTCGAACTGCTGGCGGACGCGCCGAGGACGATCGACGAGATCCGCCGGGAACTCGGTCTGCACCAGCGGTTCACCGGCGATTTCGTCCAGGCGCTGGCCGCGCTCGGCCTGCTGGAACGCGACGGCGAGAAGTTCAGCAACGCGCCGGCGGCCGCGGAGGTGCTGGTGCCGGGCGCGTCCGGCGGCGGCTACCTCGGCGCGCGCGTCCGCACGACGTCGCAGCGGCACTACGCGATGTGGGGCAAGCTGTCCGAGGCGCTGCGCGACGGCGAGCCGAAGGCGGACATCGGCGGGCACGGCGCGTTCGCCAAGCTGTACGAGGATCCGGTGCGCGCCAAGGCTTTCCTGGTGCACATGGACGCGAACAACGCGTTGGTCGCGCCGCAGCTGGCCGAGCACGTGGACTGGTCGGAGTACAAGAGCTTCGTCGACGTCGGCGGCGCGCGCGGCAACGTCGCGGCGCAGTTGTGCCTCGTGCACCCGCATCTGCAGGGCGGCGTGTTCGAGCTGCCGCCGATCGAACCGCACTTCGACGAGCTGATGGCGGAGCTGGGCGTCGCGGACCGGGTCACGTTCCACCCCGGCGACTTCTTCGAGACGCCGCTGCCGGAGACCGACGTCGTCGTGTTCGGCCACGTGCTGCACGACTGGGACCCGCAGCGGCGCGTGGACCTGTTGGTGCGGGCCAAAAACGCGGTGCCGAGCGGGGGCGCGGTCGTGGTGTACGACCAGATCCTCGACGCCGAGAACCCGGATCTGCGCAGCCTGGTCGGCAGTATCAACGTCGGACTGATCACCGATGGCGGTTCCGAGTACACCGTGCCGCAGCTGCGCGAGTGGCTGGCCGAGGCCGGGTTGGAATTCCGCGCCGCCACCACCCTGCCGAAGGGCAACGACACCGTTGTGGTCGCGGTGAAACCGTGAGTGCGCAAGCGCTGGTGATCGGAGCCGGGCCGGTCGGGCTGACCGCGGCGCACGAACTGGCCCGGCGCGGCGTGCGGGTGCGGATCGTGGACCGGGCCGCCGGTCCGGCGGTGACCAGCCGGGCCCTGGCGACGCATCCGCGTTCGCTGGAGATTTACGACCAGATGGGCGTGCTCGACGACCTGCTGCCGCGCGGGCAGCAGGTGCGCGCGTTCACGATCCACATGCGCGGCAAGCGAATGGTCGGTCTCCGGGCGGACTACTCGCGGCTGCCGACGCGGCTGCCGTTCACGTTGATGGTCGACCAGGTCATCACCGAGGAGGTGCTGCGGACCGCGCTGGCCAAGCAGGGCGTTGAGGTCGAATGGGGCGTCGCGCTGGCCGACTTCACCGACACCGGAGACAGCGTCCAGGTGCGGCTCGAACGCGACGGGGAGATCGAGGAGACCTCGGCGGACTGGCTGGTCGGCTGCGACGGCGGGCACAGCGCGGTGCGCAAGAAGCTGGGGCTGAAGCTCGAAGGCGACTCGTCGGAGACCTGGCTGATCGCCGACGCGCAGGCGGACACCGCGTTGCCGCGCGACAGTATTCATCTCATCCGGACCCCGGGCGGTTCGGTGATGATGGTGCCGTTCCCGGACGAGGGCAAATGGCGGCTGCTCGACACCCGGGACGTCGAGTACTCCGGCTCGGGCGACGACGCGGCGGTCGCGCGGCGATTCTCGGAAAAGGTGTCCGCGGCGACCGGCGTGCCGACCGTGGTTTCCCCGCCGACGTGGGTTTCAGTGTTTTCCATCCAGCAGCGGATGGTTCCGTCGATGCGGTCCGGCCGTTGTCTGGTGGCTGGCGACGCGGCGCACGTGCACAGTCCGGCGTCCGGTCAGGGCATGAACACCGGCGTCCAGGACGCGTACAACCTCGCGTGGAAGCTGGCGATGGTGATCGACGGGCACGCCGACGAGCAACTGCTCGACAGCTACTCGCGCGAGCGCGTGCCGGTGGGCGCGGAGCTGCTGCGCACCACGAAGAAGGCGACTTTCCTGGTGCAGCTGAAAAATCCGTACGTCGCCGCGGTGCTGCCGGTGGCGTTCGGCGTGATGCGCAACGTTTCGGCGCTGCGCGGCAAGCTGGAACGCAAGATCATGGGCGGAATGTCCGCACTGGGCCTTTCGTATGGCGACGGCTCTGCGGCGGCCGGGCCTGGACCGCGACCGGGCGAGCGGCTGTCGGCCGTCGCCGGTGCGGACGCGGAAACCCCGGCGTGGCAGGCGTTGCTGGCGCAATTGCGCGAACCGGGCTGGACGCTGGTGCTCGGCCCGGACGCGGAGCGAGCCGAACTGCCGTCCGTGGGCGGCTGGCTGGTGCCGCAGGTGGCGGGCCCTGGCGGGGACCTGCCGGACGCCGACGGCGCGTTGCGGCGGTCGCTCGGCCTTTCGGCGACGGGCTGGATCCTGACGCGCCCGGACGGCTACGTGGCCGACCGCGGCGACCGGATGTCCGCCGCTGTCGTACGCGCCGTGCTGCGGCACGCGCACATTTCTGTCTGACGGCCCCGCGGGGCCGCGAATTCGAGGAGCGAAGGTGGATCTGGGGCTGACCGGCAAGGTCGTGCTGGTGACCGGCGGCAGCGGCGGGATCGGGGCCGAACTCGCGCGCACGTTCGCCGCCGAAGGGGCCAAGGTCGCGGTGACCTACCGGTCCAACCGCGAGGCGGCCGAGGAGGTCGCGCGCGAGTGCGGGCCGGACCGCGGGCTCGCCGTGCACTACGACCTGACCGAACTGGCCAGCGTGGACGCGGCGGTCGAGACCGTGGAGCGGCACTGGGGCCCGGTGGACGTGCTGGTCGCGAATGCGATCAGTCCCGGCGCGCTGCGCAAGCCGGGAAAATTGTTCGAAGAACTACCTACGGAGGATTGCGCTTCGTTCATCAATGTGAATATCGCGCCGGTGTTCCACACAGTGGCGAAGGTGCTGCCCGGTATGCGCGCGAAAAAATGGGGACGGATCGCATTTATCTCGTCGCGCGCGGCGACCGCGGGCAAGCCGGGCCGCGAGGCTTATGGGGCGGTGAAGTCCGCATTGCACGGTTTCGCCACGAGCCTCGCCTGGGACGTCGGCCGTGACGGAGTGCTGGTCAACACCATTCTTCCGGGCCTGACCGTCACTCCCCGTGTTGCGCAACAGGTTCCGGCCGAGATGCTGGAGCGCGAGCGAGCCATCACGCCCAGTGGCCGATTGAGCTGTCCGGGTGATGTCGCACAACTCGCAGTGTTCCTGTGTTCGGCCGCCAACGGCAATACGAACGGACAGTTCGCAGAAGTATCAGGCGGACGTTAAGTTTTTCCCGCCCGGGATCAGGAAGCCGTTTCTCTGCTAGCGTCGCTGGCGTCTCACTGGGGGAAAGCGAAGCACGCGGGCAGCTGCCTGGCGTGCTCTTTCGGCAGGTATCTGGGGGTCGGATGCAGATCGCAATATTGGGACCGCTGGCCGTACGCGCGGACGGAGTGGGCAAGACGCCGTCCGCGCCGAAGCTCCGCACGGTGCTGGCCATGCTCGCGCTGAACGCCAACCGGGCAGTGCACTTCGAGCAGTTCGTCGAGGAGCTGTGGGAGAACAACCCTCCGGCGAGCGCGGCCACGACGTTGCAGACCTACGTCTACCAGCTGCGCAAATCGCTGCGCCTGGCCGGTTCGGCCGAGGAGGGAGCGACAGTACTGCTAACGCGCCCGCACGGTTATGAACTGCAGGTGCCGCGGGCGGACGTGGTCGACGCGGTGCGCTTCTCGGCGCTGCTCGACCAGGCTCGGGACCGGCACGACGCCGGTGATCTCGAAGCCTGTGCCGAGCTGTCCAGACAGGCGCTCGCACTGTGGCGCGGGGCCGCGCTCTCCGATCTCCCGCTCGGCCCGACCCTCGCCGCGCGGGCGACTCAGCTGGAGGAGAGCCGCAAGGCGGCGCTTGACCTGCGGTTCGAGGCCGAACTGGCGCTGGGCAGGCACCGGCGCGTGGTCGACGAACTCGCCGGGGTGGTCAAGGCGAATCCGACGCACGAGGCGTACTCGGCGAAGCTGATGGTCGCGCTCTACCGCTGCGGCCGCCGGGTCGAGGCGCTCGACGTCTACCACCGGGTGCGCAGCGATTTCATCGCACAGCTGGGCATCGAGCCGTCGGCGACGCTGCGTTCGGTGCACCAGCAGATCCTGGTGGACGATCCCGCGCTCACCCTTCCGGCCCCGCGCGGCTCCAGTGTGAGTGAAGCCACAACTGGTCTAGACAATGGGCAAACCGGGCAGACCACGCAAAATGAGCGCACTGCGGAAGTAGCCGTCCGGAGTATCGACGACAACGACACCGTGACTGAGAGCAGTGTCGTCGAAGTGGTTTCCGTCGTGCGTGCCGATGCGGAGGGTGATCTGGTCCCGCTGCGGCCCGCGGCGCCGGAGGTGCTGGGGCCGAACCACCTCCCGTCCGACGTGCCCGACTTCGTCGGCCGGGACGAGGAGATCCGCGAGCTGGTGCGGCGGTGTTCCGCCGCGCGCACCAAGCTCACCGGCGGCAGCACGGTCGTGGAGATCACCGGCGGACCGGGGGCGGGCAAGACCGCGCTGCTCGTGCACGTCGCGCACCGGGTCCGCGCGACGTTCCCGGACGGGCAGATCTTCGTGTCGCTGACGCCGGTGCACCGCGGCGAGGAGACGATGGCCGACGTGCTCGCCGGCTGCCTGCGCGCGTGCGGTGTTCCGCTGTCGCCGTCGCCCTCGATGTCGGAGCTGGTCAACGTCTACCGCGACTACACCGCCACCCGGCGGCTGCTGGTCGTCGTGGACGACGCCGCCCGGTCTTCCGAAGTGGATCTGTTGCGCCCCAGCGGTTCCGGCAGCTTGCTGCTGGTCGCGAGCAGGCGGCGGCTGTACTTGCGCGGCGTGGTCGCGCCCGTCAACCTGCCGCCGCTGACGGTCAACGAATCGCTGGAGCTGCTCGGCCAGTTCATCGGGCGCCGGCGGATGCTGGAGGACCTCGACTGCGCCAGCGCGCTCGTGCGGATGTGCGGCAGGCTGCCGCTGGCCGTCGCGGCGGTCGGCGGGTACCTGGCCTACCGCCCGGCCTGGTCGTTGCGCCGGATGCACGACCGGCTGTCCCGCGATCCCGGCGCGGTGCTTCGGTTGCCGTGTGGGGAAGGCACGGTCGACGCGAGCGTCCGGGCGAGTTACCGGACGCTGTGCGGACCGGCGCAGGAAGCGTTCCGGCAGCTGGCGAGCATCGACGAGTTCACCGTGCCGGACGCGGTCAAGCTCCTCGGCCGCCCTGGAGAACTGGTGCGCGAAGTGCTCGAGGACCTCGAATCCGCCGGGCTGGCCGAGGAAATCGGCGAACGCGGCGGTTCGGGACCGCACCGGTACCACGACGCGGAGTCCAATGTAGACGTTCTGCGGCCGTCCACGGCGGACGCGGTCTATTGCGTTCCCCGGCTCCCGTCGTTCGCGGGCCGTTGGCTCGCAAGGGAAGCCGAGCCCGCAGCACGCGAGGCGGCGGTCGCCACCGGCTGAGAACGAGGCGGGGTCGAATCCGGCTGGAGCGCGTTCGACCCCGCTTCGATCCGTCTTGGACACCCCGGGCCCAGACTCGACAACAGCGACGTCGGGCGCTCGGAGCGCGAAGGGCAGGTGCAGACGGAGTGAGTACGAGTGCGGGGCACCCCGGGGCAGCGGGAGTGCCGGCGCGGCACGGCAGCGGAGGTCCGCGGCGGGCGGTGATCACCGGGATAGGCGTTGTGGCGCCGGGGAAACCGGGACGCGAACCGTTCTGGGACATGGTGTCGGGCGGGCGGACCGCCACCCGGCCGGTGTCGTTCTTCGACGCCTCCCAGTTCCGCTCGCGGATCGCCGCCGAATGCGATTTCGATCCGGAGGCGGCGGGGCTCGGTCCGCAGCAGGTGCGGCGGATGGACCGGGTGGCCCAGTTCGCGGTGGCGTGCACGCGGGAGGCGCTGGCCGACGCGGGGCTCGCACCGTCCGATGTGGACCCGTACCGGACCGGGGTTTCGATCGGCAGCGCGGTCGGAGCCACGATGAGCCTCGAACGCGAGTACGTCGTGGTGAGCGACGGCGGCCGGAAGTGGGAGGTCGACGCGGACTACGCGGTGCCGCATCTGTTCGACCAGTTCGTGCCGAGTTCGATGGCCAAGGAAGTGGCCTGGGAAGCGGGCGCGGAAGGATCGGTGCAGGTCATCTCGACCGGGTGCACGTCCGGATTGGACTCGGTGGGCCACGCGCGGGACCTGATCGCCGAGGGCAGCGCGGACGTCGTCCTCGCGGGCGGTTCGGACGCGCCGATCTCGCCGATCACCGTGGCGTGCTTCGACGCGATCAAGGCAACCTCGCCGCGCAATGACGAGGCGGCGACGGCGTCGCGTCCGTTCGACAACACCCGCAACGGGTTCGTGCTCGGCGAGGGCGCGGCGGTGTTCGTGGTGGAGGAACTGGGCCGGGCGCTCGCCCGCGGGGCTCGGATCTACGGCGAGATCGCCGGGTTCGCGACGCGGTGCAACGCCTACCACATGACCGGTTTGCGGGCGGACGGCGTCGAAATGACCGAGGCGATCCGGCAGGCGATGGGCCAGGCGCGGGTGACGCCGGAAGCGATCGGCTACGTCAACGCGCACGGTTCGGGCACGAAGCAGAACGACCGGCACGAGACGCAGGCGTTCAAGAATTCGCTGGGAGAACACGCTTATCGCGTCCCGGTGAGCTCGATCAAGTCGATGGTCGGGCATTCGCTCGGCGCGATCGGCTCGATCGAAATCGCCGCCAGCCTGCTCGCCATGCGCGACGGGCTGCTGCCGCCGACGGCCAACCTCAACGAACCCGACCCGGAGCTCGACTTGGACTACATTCCTTTGGTGGCAAGAGAAGCCGCGGTGGACACGGTGCTGACGGTCGGCAGCGGGTTCGGCGGGTTCCAGAGCGCGATGGTGCTCACCAGCAACGTCGGCGGTCCGGCATGAACGCGGTGATCACCGGGCTCGGCGTGCTCGCGCCGACCGGAAGCGGGGTCAAGCAGTTCTGGGAAGCCACCCTCGAAGGGGCCAGCGGAATCGGCCCGGTGACCCGGTTCGACGCTTCGAGTTATCCCAGCTCGCTCGCCGGCGAGGTCGCCGGGTTCAGCGCGAAGGGCATCCTGCCCAGCCGGTTGCTGCCGCAGACCGACCATTCCACGCGGATGTCGCTCGTGGGCGCGGAATGGGCGCTGGCCGACGCCGGCGTCGACCCGGAGGCGCACGACGGGTTCGACCTCGCGGTGATCACCGCCAGTTCGGCGGGCGGCTACGAGTTCGGGCAGCGCGAACTGCAGAACATGTGGAGCAAGGGCGGCAAGTACGTCAGCGCGTACCAGTCGTTCGCGTGGTTCTACGCGGTCAACACCGGGCAGATCTCCATCCGGCACGGCATGCGCGGGCCGGGTGCGGTGGTGGTGTCCGAACAAGCCGGCGGGCTGGACGCGATCGGAAAGGCCCGGCGCGCGGTGCGTTCCGGGACCGCGGTCGCGCTGACCGGCGGCATCGACAGCGCACTGTGCCCGTGGGGCTGGGCGGCGATGCTCACCTCCGGACGGCTCAGCACGAGCAGCGAACCGGCGAAGGCTTATCTGCCGTTCGACCGGTCCGCCGCCGGGTACGTGCCCGGCGAAGGCGGCGCGGTGCTCGTGCTCGAACCGGCGGACTCGGCGCGGGACCGGCAGCCGCCGTACGCCGAGATTGCCGGATACGCGTCCACTTTCGACCCGAAACCGGGCAGCGGCCGTCCGCCGGGACTGCGGCGGGCGATCGAACTCGCCCTGACGGACGCGGGCATTTCCGCCGCCGAAGTTGACGTCGTTTTTGCCGACGCGGCCGGGGATCTCGTGCTCGACCGTGAGGAAGCCGAGGCGATCAGCGCGGTGTTCGGCGAACGCGGTGTCCCGGTCACCGCGCCAAAAGCCGGGGTCGGCCGGTTGGCCGCGGGCGGCGCCGGGCTGGACGTCGCGTGCGCGGCGCTGGCGATCCGCCACGGCGTGGTTCCGCCGACGCCGAACGTCTCGGATCCGGTGCCGGAGCACGGGATCGACCTGGTCACCGGTGCCGCGCGGGAAACGCCGGTGCGGGCCGCGGTCGTCCTCGCCCGCGGCATCGGCGGCCACAACGCCGCGCTCGTGTTGCGCGGAGTGTGAGGGAAGAGTTTTCAAGATCACCCGAACGGCCGAACCGCAAAGCCTTGTCCAGCAAGAAGAACCCACTGACAGCCGCATTCGCGCGGCAGGAGGAGCGATCATGCGCGAGCTGACCTACGAGGATCTGATGGAGATCATCCGCCGTTGCGCCGGAGAGAGCGACGAAATGGCACAAACCACCGACGCGCGCGACATTCCCTTCGCCGAATTGGGCTATGACTCGCTCGCGCTGATGGAGACCGCGAGTATGCTCCAGCGCGACTACGGAGTCGAGCTGCCGGACGAAACGGTGGTCGACATCGACACGCCGCGCGCTCTGGTCGAACTGGTGAACAGCAGGCTCGGTTCCGCGGTGTAAGGGGAATTCCGCCAAAGCCTTCCGAAGGAGGACAGGTGTCCGAGCCTGCCCTGAACCCGCGCCGCTGGGCGATCCTCGCGGTGCTGCTGACGTCCTTTCTGCTCACCGTGCTGGACGCGACGATCGTGACGATCGCCTTCCGCGCGCTCGCCGATCCGGTCGACGGGCTCGGCGCGTCCGCGGACCAGCTGCAGTGGGTGGTCAACGGGTTCACGCTCGTGTACGCCGGCTTGCTGCTGGCGTGGGGCGTGCTGGGGGACCGGCTCGGGCACCGGAAGGTGCTCCTGATCGGGCTCGTGGTGTTCGGCGTTTCCAGCGTGCTGGCGGCGTTCGCGCACTCGCCCGGCGAACTGGTGCTGTGGCGCGTCGTGATGGGCGCGGGCGGCGCGGCGATCCCGCCGACCACGCTCGCGACCATCTCGCACGTGTTCGGCGACAAGGAACGCCCGCGCGCCATCGGGTACTGGGTGTCCGCCGCGGGCATCGCGGCCGTGGTGGCCCCGGTGCTCGGCGGCTTCCTCATCCAGTTCGCTTGGTGGGGTTCGATTTTCCTGGTGAACGGCCCGATCGTGCTCGCCGCGATCGTGCTGACCGTGCTGATGGTCCCGGAGTCCACTTCGACCGCGCGCAAGCTCGACGTGCCCGGCGTGGTGCTGTCGGTCGCGTGGAGCACCGCGCTCGTCTACGGGATCATCCAGGCGGGCAACCTGGCCACGATCGCCGATCCGCGGGTGTACGTCCCGCTGGTGCTCGGCGTGGTGCTGCTGGTCGTGTTCGTCCTGGTGGAACTGCGGTCCGCGGCTCCGGCGCTGGATCTGCGGCTGGTGTCGGACCGCCGGGTCGCGGGTGCGACCAGCGCGGTGTCGCTCGCGTTCTTCGTGAACTTCGGCGTGCCGTTCTTCCTGATCTTCTACCTGCAGAGCGTGCTCGGCGTGAGCCCGCTGATGACCGGCTTGGCGATTCTGCCGCTGGCGCTGGCCCTGGCCGTGTTCTCGCCGCGCTCGGCGACGCTGTCGGCGAAGTTCGGCACCAAGAACGTGCTGGTCGGCGGCTTGCTGCTGCTGGCTGTCGGCGTGGCGATTTTCGCGCTGCTGGACCAGAACAGTCCGTTGTGGCCGGTGTTCGTCGCCGACTTCCTGGTCGGTCTCGCGATGGCCAACGTGATGCCGCCCGCGACCACCACGATCATGTCGGCGGTCCCGCGCGAGCGTGCCGGGGTCGGTTCGGCGCTGACGAACATGGGCCGCAGCATCGGCGGCGCGATCGGTATCGCGGTGCTGGGTTCGCTGCTGACTGTCGTGTACCGCAACGGGGTTGAGCCCGCGTTGTCGGTGCTGCCGGAGCAGTCTCGCGCCGCCGCCGGTGATTCGATCGAAGCGACGAAGGCCGCCGCGGCGGGCCTAGGCGGCAACCAGGGCACTGACTTGTTCGCCGCGGGCGCGGACGCGTTCTCGGTCGCGATGCGCACGACGGCCCTCGCCGCGGCCGGTGCCGCGGTGCTGGCGGCGATCGTGGTTCTCGTGGTGGTGCCGGCCCGGGAACGACGAGCGGCTGAGGTTTCCTGACGCGTTCCCGGGCCTGAGCTCTCAGCTTCGGCGGGTGGCGGAGATCAGCGAGAACTCCTGCGGCAGCGGAGTGATCGCGTCCAGCGCGAACCCGGCTTCCTCGAGCAGCCGGGTCACTTCCGCGGTGGAACGGATCCCGCCCCCGCCGAAGAGCACGTACATCAGGGTGTCGTGGGACAGCAGCAATGCGTTGTCCACGCCCGGTCCGGACACCCGTTCCACCAGCAGCAACCGAGCCCCCGGAGCCGCTGCCGCCGCGCAGTTCGCCAGGATCCGCGCACAGTCCTCGTCCGGCCAGTTCACCAGCACTCGAGCGAGCAGATAGAGGTCGCCGCCTTCGGGAACGGACTCCAGGAAATTCCCGGACGCCACCTCGCAGCGTTCCGTGAGGCCCGCGTCCGCGATGGCCTTTTTCGCGGCCTCCGCGGACTGTTCGGCGTCGTAGACCGTGCCGTGGAGTTGTTCGTGTGCGGCGAGCAGCCGGAGCGCCAGTTCGCCGCTGCCGCCGCCGACGTCGACGAATCGCTGGTGCGCACCGAAGTCGTAGGCGCCGGGCAGCGCGTCGAACAACGCCGTGTTGCCCGCCATCGCGCGGTCGAAAAGCTTTCCGCGTTCGGGGTTTGCGGAGAGGTACTCGAAGAAGCTAGACTGAAATGCGCCTTCAAACGCATTTTGTCCGGTTCGTACGGCGGAGGCGATGTCGGTCCAGGCACGATGGAATTCGGAGCCCGCGATGAGCGTGTACGGCCGCAGGGAGTCTTCCCGGTCGCTGCGCAGCAGCTCGCCGAGCTCGGTGAGGGAGAACGAGCCGTCGTCCTCGCGGAACACGCCCAGCGCGGTCAGGTACTGCAGGAACCGTTGGGTGGCAACAGGATCAGTGCCCGAGTCGGCCGCCACCTGAGCGGCCGTACGCGGCCCGTCGGCGAGCCGGTCGGGCCAGCCGAGCTCGGCTGCCGTGTAGACGGCGCGGGCTTTCCAGTCGCCGATGATGAGATTCATCAGCTCGAGCTGCGGCGTTTTCGCGCGCGCGGAATCGTCGGACATCCGGGTCGTCTCCTCAGCCGTTTCGGGTAGTCGACCGATGCTCGCTGCCGCCGTTCAAAAGGTTCTCGAAGATCTCTGAAGGCGGTGTCGCGGCAACGGTTTCAGCCGATACATTGGCAGAAACGGCTCGCGGAGAAGCCCGGGAGCCCGAAACCGAGGAGCAGCGGGTGGAAGACCAGGTACGCCGCGTCGCGGTGGTAACCGGCGCGGCACGCGGAATCGGCCGCGGCATCGCGGAACGGCTGGCCGCACGAGGCGACCGGGTGGTGATCAACTACCTGACGTCCAAAGAGGCCGCCGAAGAAGCGGTAGAAGCCATCACCGCGGCCGGCGGCGAAGCAATCGCAGTAGGAGCCGACGTCCGCAACGAGGAGGGCGCGCAAGCACTGGTGACCGCGACGGTCGAAGCCTACGGCCGCGTAGACGCACTGGTCTGCAACGCGAACGTCGGACTGGCCCAGGGCTCGGTCGCGGAAATCCCGTGGGAAACGTTCTCCGCCAAGGTGAACGACGAGCTGGCAGCAGCCTTCCACCCCACCCGCGCGGTGTGGCAACTGATGAAGGACCAGGGCTACGGCCGCATCGTCTACCTGGCCGCAGAAGCGAGCAAGGGCCCAGTAGGCGCGGACGTGGTAGCACACGCAGCAGCAAAGTCGGCCCTGATCTCGTACGCGAAGTTCGCCGCCCGAGAAGGCACCCCCAACGGCGTAGTGGCGAACGTAGTCTCCCCAGGCCTAACCCGTACCGACGCCGTAGGCGAGGCCCCGCCAGACTGGTTCTCCGCCTTCGAAAAGCGAATCCCAGCAGGCCGCGCAGCAGAACCAGAAGACGTAGCAGCCCTAGTAGCCTTCTTCACCAGCAAGGACGCAGGCTACATCGCAGGCACAGTAGTCTCCGTAAACGGCGGCTCAGACATGACCCGCTAGCTCCCACTGCCGAGAAGTCCGTGAGGGCCACCTTCATTGACTCTGATTCCCTCAGGGTTCCCCTCACGACCAGCCCGCTAGCCGCCTCCGGCGTGCCCCAATGTGGCATTGGTTGCGTCGGACGCACCGAACGCCACATTGGGTGCATCGCATGCACCCAATGCCACATTGGGGCGCTCGCCTGGCACCCGCGACAAGCACGATCAGCCGAGCCAAGGCAGCCACCCACCAAACCGCACCAACCCACACAGCAGCCGGGGCACCCACACCCCCCGCACCCCGATACGAAGCCAAAAACACGCGCGGAGAGGCTTGTCAAGGTACTCTTTCCAGCCTTGACAAGCCTCTCCGCGCGTAGTCACACTCGGGCTTCGGGGTGCCCCAACGCAACTCTCTTTTCGGCCGAAGGCCGCCCTCTAACGAATGTCATCCCGCGACACTGCACGATACTTAACCTGCCAGGTGTCGCCGACCCGCACCAACTGATCCTCACACAACGTACTGCAGTGAATCCGAGGCTCCCCACCCTTACGCGTAGCAATAATCAACGCATAACACCGAGTATGCAGCTCATCCTCGGACGCCCCAGGGGAAACCGTCAACATCCCCAACCAATGCCGCCTCAACTCATGCACCTCAGCCAGCTGCCGATGCGTAGCCGCCGAAGCCGCCGCAATAGCCGCCCGCCCCTTAACCGGCTCCGGCGCGGCATTAGCCGCGAAAACCCCGTCCTCGGTAAAAGTCTCCGCCCACTCATCAGTACGAGCCTGGTCAAGCAACTGCATCTGCCACGCGTAGTACTGCTGAATCTCCTGATACAACTCGCCCGACACAGTCACGCCTGCTCCTCCGCTCGAGAATCCTGAATATCGTCATGAGTCACCACACGCCGGGCGACCTGCCATCCGTCAGCCCCGCGAACCAACGTGTCCCGGCAAAACGTCGAACGCCACAACCGGGCCTCGCCCCCGGCGGGAATCTCGGCGACCATCGCGTACAACTGCGTCCGCACCTGATCCGCACTGTCTTCGGTCACCACCAGCATCCCAGTCCAATGCCGATGCTGAACCCCGCGCGAAACAACGTCGGCGGCTAGCTTCCGGGCCACCTTCAAAATCAACTCCCGCCCGGTAGCCGGTGCGGGATTCGCGTTGTTCGCGATCGTGGCGTCCGCGGTGAACGTTTCCGCCCACGGTTCCACGTCGCCGTCGTCCATCAGCTGCATCTGCTTGGCGTAAAAGGCCTGCACCTGGTGGTACAGCTCCATTCCCACCCGCGGGTGCGCGGTTGTCGCCACCGTTTCCTCCTCGTCGGCCGCGTGTCGTCCGACAGTCGCGCGGCCGGCTCAAAGTCCCCTCGTGGACCACTCGCGGGGGACGGCCGACTGTGCGTCGAGCCGTTTTGGACCGGCCCGCTGGAGGGTGGCCCGAGGCGGTGCGACAGCGGGAGGGATCGAGTGCGCGAGATCGAAGCGGACGTGTGCGTGTCCGGCGGCGGACCGGCGGGTCTGGTGCTGGCGCTGCTGCTCGCCCGGTCGGGAGTGGACGTCGTCGTCGCGGAGCGCAGCGCGTCGCTGGACCGCGAATACCGCGGCGAGATCATCCAGCCCGGTGCGCTGCGCACGCTTGACCAGCTCGGCGTCCTCGACGGCATCGGCGGTTACCCGATGCGCAGTTTCCAGCTGGTGCAAGGGGAACGCACGCTGCTGGACATCGACTACACGACGCTTCCCGCGCCGTACGACCATCTGCTCAGCCTGCCGCAGCGGCTCCTGCTGGAGCGGCTGCTCGACGAATGCAAGGCGACGCCGGGCTTCCGTCTGCTCAGCGGCTGCTCGACCCGGGCGTTGCTGGAGGAGAACGGCGCCGTGACCGGGATCCGCTGCGGTTCCGGCGACGGTGAGACGGAGGTACGCGCTCGCTGGGTGGTCGCCGCGGACGGCCGGTACTCGAAGACTCGTTCGCTCGCCGGGATCGGCTACGACAAGTTCGAGAAGTTCGAGCACGACGTCGTGTGGTTCAAACTGGTCGCCCCGGAACGGCGCACCAGCGCGGTCCGCATCCACCGCACGGCCGCCGATCCGGTGCTGGTGCACGATTCCTACCCGGACCGCGTCCAGATCGGCTGGACGCTGGCGAAGGGCAGCTACAAAACGGTGGCCGCCAAGGGTATCGAGCACATCCGGGAGCAGTTGGTCGCCGCGGTCCCGCAGCACGCGGACCTGATCCGCGAGCAAGTGACCGCGCTGTCCGAACTGTCGCCGCTGGACGTGTTTTCCGGCCGTGCGCAGGAATGGGTCCGGCCGGGACTCGTGCTCATCGGGGACGCGGCGCACACGCACAGCCCGATCGGCGCGCAGGGCATCAACCTGGCCATCGCGGACGCCGTCGCGCTGCACCCAGAACTCGTCGCCGCCGTAGCCGCGAAAGACAACCGGCCCGCCGCGCTCGCCGGCTTCGAGGCCGAGCGACGCGCGGCTGTGGACACCGTCTTCACGCTCCAGTCGAGGCAGAACAAAGGAATGCTGTCCTCCGGCCGGATCGTCGACGCCGTGCGGCCGGTGATCGCGAAGCTGCTGCCGCACACCCCGATCTTCCGCAAGATCCTCAATCTCGTCGCGTTCGGAGCTCGCCCGCGCGACGTGCGCGCGGACCTGTTCCGCGCGCCGAGCAACCCAGGAGGGACACGATGACCGAACAGAGCCGGGGCGTAGCGCTGGTCACCGGCGGCACCAGCGGGATCGGGCTCGCGGTGACCCGATCGCTGGCGCAGCAGGGCTACCAGGTGTACTTCTGCGCCCGCACCCAGGGATCCGTCGACGACACGGTGCGCGACCTGCGTGCCGAGGGACTGGACGTGGACGGCAGCACCTGCGACGTCCGGGAGAAGGACGACATCCAGGCGCTGGTCGCGGCCGCGGTCGACCGGTACGGCCCGATCGACGTCCTGGTCAACAACGCGGGCCGCAGCGGCGGCGGGCAGACCGCGGAGATCCCGGACGAGCTGTGGTTCGACGTGATCAACACGAACCTCAACAGCGTGTTCCTGATGACCCGCGAGGTGCTCACCAAGGGCGGCATGCTGGCCAAGGACAAGGGCCGGGTCATCAACATCGCGTCCACCGCCGGCAAGCAGGGCGTGGTGCTCGGCGCGCCGTATTCGGCGTCTAAGCACGGTGTCGTCGGCTTCACCAAGGCGCTCGGGTTCGAACTGGGCAAGACCGGCGTCACGGTCAACGCGGTGTGCCCCGGTTACGTGGAAACCCCGATGGCACAGGCGATCCGCGGCCGGTACGCGGCGGCGTGGAACACCACCGAGGAAGCCGTGCTGGAGAAGTTCACCGCGAAGATCCCGCTCGGCCGGTACTCCACTCCGGAGGAGGTGGCGGGCCTCGTCGGCTATCTCGTCACCGACACCGCGGCGTCCATGACCGGGCAGGCGATCAACGTCTGCGGCGGGCTTGGCAACTACTGAGAGGACCGAGCACGTGGCTGCACCACTCCGGATCTACGAGACCGAACACAAGATCGACGTCGCCGCGCCCGCCTCGGCCGTGTACGCGCTGCTCGCCGACGTGACCCGCTGGCCGGTCTACTTCGGGCCGACGGTCCACGCGCGCCAGCTCGAACGCGACGGCACCACCGAGCGAATCCGGTTGTGGGCCACCGCGAACGACGAGCCCAAAACCTGGACCTCGCGGCGCGACCTCGACGAGGACGGCCTGCGCATCGACTTCCGCCAGGAGGTTTCGCAGCATCCGGTCGCGTCGATGACCGGGGCGTGGAACATCCAGCCCGGCGGACCGGACTCGTGCACCGTCGTCCTGGAGCACGCGTTCAGCGCGGTGCGGGACCTGCCGGAGAACGTCGAGTGGGTGAGCAAGGCGGTCGACCGCAACAGCGAGCACGAGCTGGAGAACCTCCGCGGCATCGCGGAAGGCCTCGCCGAGACCGAAGAACTCACCACGGTGTTCGCGGACAGCGTCGACATCGACGCGGACGCGGCGGCGGTCTACGAGTTCCTCTACCGGTCGGACCTGTGGCCGGAGCGGCTGCCGCACGTCCAGCGGCTCGACCTGACCGAGGAAACCCCGGGTCTGCAGGTCATGGAGATGGACACCAAGACCGCGACCGGCGCCGTGCACACCACGAAGTCGGTGCGCGTGTGCTTTGACGACGAGCACGCCATTGCGTACAAGCAGCAGGTGCTGCCCGCGCTGATGACTGTCCACAACGGACTGTGGACGATTGTGCCGCAGCCTGGCGGCGGGGTGCGGGCGACGTCCGAGCACACCGTGGTGATCAAACGCGACGCGGTGGAGAAGATCCTCGGCGAAGGCAAGACGGTCGAGGACGCCAAGGCGTTCGTGCGCAACGCGCTGGGCACCAACAGCACCGCGACGCTGAACCTCGCGAAGGCCTGGGCGGAGGAACGCGCCGATGGCTGACGGTGTCCTCCCGGTCGCGTCGCTGCTCGACACGCCGCTGCTGCCGGACGCGCTGCGCATCCTTGCGGAGAACAGCCCGAACCAGGTCGCGGTCCGGCTCGGCGAGACGGTCCTGACGTTCGCTGAACTCGACCGGGCCGCGTCTGGGTTCGCTGCCGCGCTGGCGGAGCGGATCGGGTCGGCCGGTTCGGTCGTCGCGATGTCGTCGGTGCTGCACCCGGAGTTCGCGATCGCCTACTACGGCACGTTGCGCAGCGGAAACGTCGTGCTGCCGTTGAGCCCGTTGCTGCGGGAAGGCGACCTCGGCCGGGTGCTGACCGAGTCTTCCGCCGCGGCCGCGGTGCTGAACGATTCGATGACCGCGGCGGTCGCTCGTGCTTCCGCGACGCCGGAACACCTGCTGTGCTTCGGGAATGCGGACCGCGCTAATTCGATCGCCGCGCTGGCGGCTGGTCCGGTCGGCGCTTTAACGGAACTGGAGCCGGACGCAGTCGCCTGCATCCACTTCACGAGCGGCACCACCGGGCAGTCGAAGGGCGTGCGGCTCACCCACCGAAACATCGCGGTCAACGCGGTGCAGGTCGCCGAGGCGCACGGGGTGACCGGAACGTCGGTGACGTTCAACCACCTGCCCAGCTATCACCCGATGCACCTGAACTCCGCGCTGATCGCCGGAGCCACCCAGGTGCTCTGCCTGGCACCGGATCCGGTGGCCACGATCGGTCTCGCGGCGGGGGTGACGCACTACTACTCGATGCCGTTCCGCCTGGCCCGGCTCGCCACCGACCCGCGGCTGGCGGGCCTGAAGCTGCCCGGCTGCGAGGTCATCCTGTCCGGTGGTTCGGCGTTGTCCCCGGTGCACGCGGAAACCCTCCGGGTGCAGTTCGGCATCCCGGTCGTGCAGGGCTACGGCCTCGCCGAAACCGCGCCGCTGGTCCTTTCCGACGGCCCGGCGGCACCGCGTCCGGGTTCGGTCGGCCAGGTCGTGCGCGACACCGAGGTGCGCGTTGTCGACTTGACGACCCGGGAGCCGCTGCCGGTCGGCGAGCGCGGTGAAGTCGAGGTGCGCGGCCCGCAGGTGATGCGCGGCTACCTCGGCCGCCCGGACGGCGACGGCGTCGGCGCGGACGGCTGGCTGCCGACCGGCGACGTCGGCTGCCTCGACGAGGACGGATACCTGTTCCTGGTCGACCGCATCAAGGACGTCTTCAAACGCGACAACTGGCTGGTCTCGCCCACCGAAATCGAGGCCGAGCTGCTGCGCCACCCCGGCGTGGCGGACTGCGCGGTGGTCGACCAGCCCGACGAGTTCGCCGGAGCGGTGGCGGCCGCGCTGATCGTCCCGGCCGGCGACGAATGGGTGCCGCGCGCGGGCGAGATCGCCGCGGAGTTCAACGCCGCCCAGCCGTATTACAAGCACCTCGAGCACGTCGAGCTGACCAGGGCGATCCCGCGTTCGCCCAACGGCAAGCTCGTCCGCCGCGAGCTGCGCGAGGCGCTGTCCTCCGTGCGCGGCAGCCAGAATCCCGGAACCGCACTGCTAGGAGCCGATACCGTGGTCACGTTCATCAGCAAGTTCACCGTCAAGGGCGAGCCGGAAGAGTTCGAGAAGGTCTTCACCGAGCACGCGCAGTACATGGCCGAGCAGCCCGGGTTCGTCGCCTACCAGATGGTGCGGTCGCTGCGCGATCCCAAGGTGTATCTGAACATCGGCCAGTGGGTCGACGCGAACGCCCACAAGGCCGTCGTGACCAGCCCGGAATTCCAGGCGCACGTGAAGAAGTTCGTCGAGCTGGTCGACGTCGAGGCGGACCTGTACTCGACGGTCTCCGAGGCGTCGGCGTGAGCGATCTCGGTCTGGCCGGCCGCAGCGTCCTGGTGGTCGGCGCCACCAAGGGGCTGGGGCTGGCCATCGCCCGCAAGTTCTGCGCGAGCGGCGCGCATGTGCTGCTCGACTACGCACACGACGACGAAGCCGCCAAAGCCGCCCTCGCGAGCCTCGAAGGGCTGCCCGGTTCGGCTTCCCTGATCCGCGCCGATCCGTCCACTGAGGACGGTGCGGCACAGCTCGCCGCAGCTGTCTCGGCGGCTGGTCGCGGGCTGGATGTCCTGGTGCACAACGCCGCGTCGTGGCATCCGATGCCCGCTGCCGGAGCGTCGGTTGCCGACCTGCATACCGATGTCGCCACCGCACTGGATCCGTTGCTGCGCCTGGTTCCCGCGCTGCTCGAACACCTTGCGCCAGGCGGTCGAGTGCTCGCGGTCTCCAGCTCCGGTGCGCAGCGGGTCATCCCGCGTTACGTAGCGCTGGGCGTCGCGAAGGCCGCGCTCGAATCGCTGGTGCGCTACCTGGCGGTCGAGCTGGCTCCGCGCGGCATCACGGTCAACGCAGTGACGACCGCGAAGCTGGACAAGGGCGATGAGACCACCCAGCCCGAGATGGTGCAGGTGCTGGCGGCGCGTACGCCCGCCGGCCGGCTGAGCACGCCCGCCGACGTCGCCGATGTCGTCGCGCTGCTGAGCGCACCGGAAGCGAGCTGGATCCACGGCCAGGTGATCACCGCCGACGGCGGGCTCAGCCTGCGGTCTTGACGTAAGGAGAACTCCGTTGCAGCTGATTGACCTGTCCTCCCCGATCGATCCGGAAGGCTGGGAGCCCGAGCCGCTGTCGCTGGTCACCATGTCGGCCCAGGACGGGGCCAAGCACCTGGTGTCGGAAATGCGCGAGCACTTCGGCATGGACCTCGACCCGGAAGTGCTGCGGGACGCCGAATTCCTCACCAACGACACGGTGTCGCTGACCACGCACACCGGCACGCACATCGACGCACCGGCGCATTACGGCGACGCCACGTCGTACGGTTCGGCCCCGCGCACGATCGACCAGATGCCGGTCGACTGGTTCCACCGTCCCGCCGTGGTCCTGGACTTCACCGGCCGCGCGCCGGGCGTCATCACCGCGGACGACGTGCGCGGCGAACTGTCCCGAGTGGACTATCAGCCGAAGGAACTGGACATCGTCCTGCTTCACACCGGAGCCGACCAGCACGCGGGCACGCCGAAGTACTTCACCGAGTTCGTCGGCCTCGACCAGTCCGGGCTGGACCTGCTGCTGGACTTCGGGGTCCGCGTGATCGGCACGGACGCGTTCAGCCTCGACGCGCCGTTCACGCACATCATCGAGACCTACCAGCGGACCGGCGACAAGTCGGTGCTGTGGCCGGCGCACATGCGCGGCCGCGACCGGGAGTACTGCCAGATCGAACGCCTGGCGAACCTGGCCGAACTGCCGCGGGCGCACGGTTTCACGCTGTCGTGCTTCCCGGTGAAACTGGCCGGCGCCGGTGCCGGATGGGCTCGCGCGGTCGCTATCGTCGAGTAGCTTCCGCACGAGAAAAGGCCCCGCGACTCCTCCTCTCGCGGGGCCTTTCCTTGTGCCTTAGTCAGCCCATTCGGGTTTCTCCAGCAGCTCGATCACCGCGCTGCTCCAGGAGAATCCCGCGCCGACGCCCATCAACAGGCACGTCTGCCCCGGCCGCAAGCCACCGGTGCGCACGAGGTTTTCCAGGCTGACGATGTGGTCGCCCGCGCCGAGGTGGCCGATCTTGCTGTCGAAGTCCCACGTGGTTCGTTCGAGGGGAACGTCCATGTGCCGCAGGTAGTTCGACACCAGCCGCCGCCTTCCGAAGTGCGGCAGTACGAGCCGGTCCACATCGGACAGTTCCAGTTCGGCGTCGCTCAGCGCACGTTTCAACGCCTCGCGCTGCCCGTCGAGAATGGCCGCGAGGGTCTGTGACATTCCGGCCTCGGACACGTATGATCGTTTGTGCGCGTCCAGATCGACCAGCTGCCGATTGCTCATCTCGACCTCGCCGAACGCCGCCCCCGCACGGTGCATGCCTTCCAGTTCCGGCCCGCTCACCACCGCCAGGCTGCGCAACCGCGCGAATCCACCCACGCGGGACAGCACCATCGCCGTCCCGCCGTCGGCGTACGCCGTGCCCGGATCGCTGTGCCAGCGGTCGAAATCGGGTCCGTCAAAGCGATCCGCCGCGGTGATCAACGCAGCCTGTCGCGCCGGGTCCGCGAGAAGGTAACTGGCCGCGAGGTCGAGTGCGGCCATGCCGCCGTTGGAAACCTGCCGCACCTCGATCGCCGGACAGGTCCCGCCGACCGCTGCCCGCTGCACGTACGCGGCGGGCGACCACAAGTCGTAGCCCTGATGGAACAACGTCGCGTGCAGCAGCACTGCGATGTCGCCGCGCGCCACCCCCGATCGCGCCAAGGCGACCCGCGCGGCCCGGGCCGCCATCTCCGGCGGCGCGATCCCGTCAGGCGCGACGAGGACCGATTCCATCTCGCTTTTGCGCGCCGTCTCGGCCGAGCATTGCCCGCTCCGCACCGCTTCGGCGGTCGTCGTCGCCGGTGGCAGCCAGCTTCCGAGCCCGGCGAGGTACAGCCCGTCGAATCTCATGCCGCCACCCTTCCCGCGGGCTCTCGACAGCCTGTGGGAACGGACTCGACCTGGCGGTCCAGCAGGGGTCGAGCAGCCGTCGACCGCCGTGCCGCACGATCCGGTTTGTTTCCGGTGCCACCGGGGTTTCGAGCGGAAGGAGTTTCGGGTGATGACCGAGGTCGCACTGCTGTTCCCGGGCCAAGGCTCGCAGCACGTCCGGATGGCCGCCGGCCTGTACGGGCACGACGCCGTCTTCACCGACGCGGTGGACGAAGTCTTCGCCGCGCTGGGCCCCGACGGCACCGCCATCCGCGCCGACTGGCTGACCGACTCGCCCGCTGTTCCCCTCGACCACGTCACCCGCTCGCAAATGCTGCTGTTCACCGTCGGCCATGCCCTGGGCCGGATGATCCTTTCCTGGGGCGTGCAACCGGCCGCGCTGCTGGGCCACAGCGTCGGCGAGGTGGCCGCCGCGACCCTTGCCGGTGTCTTCGAAGTCCCCGCCGCCGCCGAGCTGATGTGGCAGCGGGTGCAGGAATTGGCGTCCGCGCCCGCGGGCGGAATGCTCGCCGTAGCCGCGACCGTCGAGGACGTCGCGCCGGTCCTGACCGATGACGTCGTGATCGGCGCGATCAACGCTCCCCGCCAGCTGATCCTCTCCGGCCCGGAGGCACCCTTGGCGGAGGCGGCGGAGAAGCTGCGCGCCGACGGGCGGATGTGCCTCCTGGTCCCCGCGACGTCCGCCTTCCACAGCCCCTCCTTGGCCGAAGCCGCCGCCCGATGCCTCCCGTCGGTCGCGGCCGCGCAGCCCTCGCCGCCGAAGATCCCGATGGTGTCGGGCTACACCGGCCGCGTGCTCACCGATGCGGAAGCGACGGACCCTGCTTACTGGGCCTCCCACCCGGTAGAACCGGTGCGGTTCTGGCCCGCCGTTGGCACGCTGCTGGGGCCGGACTCGCCGCTCCCGGTTGAGGGACGGCGGGTGCTGGTGGAGACGGGACCGTCGCAGTTGCTGGCCAAGGCTGCGCGCCTCCATCCGACGGTGCGGGCGAAGGAGGCTTCGGTGCTGGCGATGCTGCCCGCGCGAGCTGGCGGCCCGGACGCGGACCTTGCTGCGGTGGCGGCTTGCCGAGAGGCGCTGGAGGCGGCGGGGAGCTGCGGGTGATGGTGGCCGTCGAGCGAAGCGGAGGGCTGCGGATCGCGTGACGGTGCCGCTCCGCTCCCGCCCGTGATTGCCCTCGGCGGGGCCAGCCCCTTCGTCGGCTCCGGCCACAGTTCGCCGGATGAGCCGCGGCGGACTTGCGGGCGGCTGGGCAGTCGGTCTCGCACGGCTGCACCACTCACCTGGGCGATACGGTGCAAGGACGTCCGCCCGTGTTACGGCTGAGTTGAGATCTGCGTAGCGACTCGTTCACTGGCCGGTGTTGTGCTGTCGAAAGGCTGCGGCCTCACCCGGCCGCAGCGATTTCCGAGGCGCGAGGCGGTGGTGACGCGATGTGGCTGGTCGAATGTCCGTCGTTCTGGGACCAGGGTTTGATCCGCCCGCTTGTCACCGAACACGGCAAAGTCGTGCTGATGTGCGATTCCTGCACCGCGGTGTGGCGAACCCCGTCCGGCATTGAGGAGTTCGAGCACGTCGAACCGGAAGCGCCGGAGTGGTCCATCGGCTCGGACACGCACGTCCGCCCCGGGACGACCCGCTGGGCTGAGCTCGCCGACGTCACCTCCGCCGGTTGGGGCGACCTCCGCTGGCGCGAATTGCCCTGAACCTGGGCAGCTGCACGGATTTCCCCCGGCGCGCACGCTGCCGAGACCGCCACGCGTGCCGATCGCTCGCCGCTGAAAGCGCGACTCTGCCGGGCACGCCCGCCGTTCGCATGAGCAAATAGCTCCGTGTCGTTTCGGCGGATCCGGGCTTAGGTTCGGGCGGTGGCGAACGAATTGACCATTCCGCTCCTGCCCTGTCCGTCCATCGACGAGATCGCGTCGTTCTACGACATGCTCGGCTTCGAGATCACCTATCGGCAGACCCGGCCGAACCCGCACGTCGCGCTGCGGCGGGAAGACATCAATCTGCACTTCTTCGGCATGGACGGCTACGACCCGGCGCAGTCGTACAGCACGTGCCTGGTCATCGTCCCGGACATCGGCGAGCTGTTCGAGTCCTTCGCCGCGGGAATGCGTTCCGCGCACGGAAAACTGCTCGTCTCCGGCATCCCGCGGATGACCCGGCCGCGGCTGCGCAACGACCGGTACACCGGGTTTACCGTCGTCGATCCGGGCGGCAATTGGATCCGGATCCACAAGGCGGGCAAAGAACCCGAAGCGCGGACCAAGCTAGCGAAAGCGCTGGAAAACGCCGCGCGGCAGGCGGATGCGCGCGGCGACGCGCGCCAGGGTCTGAAGATCCTGGAAGGCGCGTTGAAGCGGGCGACCGGCGACGAACCGGAGTTCGAGGCGGTGCGGGAGTACCGCGACGAGCTGGTCGAACGGATCAAGGGGGCGGAGCCAAGCGGTTGAGCCCCTCCCTGCCGCCGCTAGTCAGTGTTACTATCTACTGGTACTCAGCAACACTGACTAGCTGAAGGGCGTTCGATGGGCAAGCAGGCGACGGAGATGCTCAAGGGGACCTTGGAGGGCATCGTCCTCGCGATTCTTGCCGGGCGGCCCGCTTACGGGTACGAGATCACCTCGTGGCTGCGCGAGCGGGGATTCACCGATATCGCCGAGGGCACCGTTTACGCGCTGCTCGTGCGGATCGAGCAGCGCGGGCTTGTCGACGTCGAGAAAGTGCCGTCCGAAAAGGGGCCGCCGCGCAAGGTTTACACGCTGAACGCTCCGGGGCGGGCGAGCCTCGACGAGTTCTGGCGGAACTGGCGGTTTCTCTCGGACCGGCTCGAACAGCTGCGCAAGGAGGGGATCGATCATGGGGAATGACGGAAAAAGCAGGTATCTGCATTATCTGGAAGTGGTCACCGGTCCGCTGGAGGACAAGAAGCGGTACCGGCGGTACAAGGCGCGCGTCGAGGAGCTGCCGCCGGACTACCGGGCGGCGATCAAGGCATTGCACCGGTATCTGCAGTACTTCGGGCCGGGGACGGCGGAAAGTCATCTGCGGATGCTGGACGATCTCATCGACCTGTTCGAGCAGAGCGTGGCGAACGGGACGACGGTCCGGGGCATTGTCGGTGACGAGCCGGTCGAGTTCGCGGAGGAGTTTCTCCGGAGTTATCCCGAGGGGAACTGGATTTCCCGCGAACGGACCCGGCTGACCGAATCCATCGACCGCGCGGTGGGCGGTGCGGTATGACGGCGCCGGCGATACGAGTGCGGGGGTTGCGGAAGGCGTACGGAAAGCTGGAAGTGTTGCGCGGCGTCGATTTCGAGGTGGCGCGCGGCAGTATTTTCGCGTTGCTCGGGTCGAACGGCGCGGGCAAGACGACGGTCGTGCGGATTCTGTCGACCTTGCTCAAGGCGGACGCGGGCGAGGCGGACGTCAACGGGTTCGCGGTGGCGAGCCAGGGTGAGGATGTCCGCGAGTCGATCAGTCTCACCGGGCAGTTCGCGGCCGTCGATGAAATCCTTACTGGGCGCGAGAATCTGGTCCTGGTGGCGAAGCTGCGGCACCTCAAGAACGCGGGCGAGATCGCGGACGTGTTGTTGCGGAGATTCGCGTTGACTGAGGCCGGTTCGCGCAAGGTGTCGACGTACTCCGGTGGCATGCGCCGTCGCCTTGACATCGCGATGAGCCTGATCGGGGACCCGCAGGTCATCTTTTTGGACGAGCCGACGACGGGCCTCGATCCGCAGGCGCGCAACGACGTCTGGCGCGCGGTCGAAGAACTCGCGGAGCAGGGCGCGACGGTGCTGCTCACCACGCAATACCTGGAAGAGGCCGAACACCTCGCCGACCGGATCGCGATCCTGCACGAGGGGCGGGTGCTCGTGAACGGCACGCTGGAAGAGCTCAAGCGGCTGCTTCCGCCGGCGAAGGTCGAGTACGTCGAGAAGCAGCCGACGCTGGAAGACGTCTTCTTTTCCCTGGTCGGCACCGGAAACAAGGGGGACGGGCAATGAGCGGCCACTTCATCGCGGACAGTTCGGTCCTGTTAGGACGGTCGCTGCGGCACATCACCCGCAGCCTGGACACGATCATCACGACGACGATCACGCCGATCGCGATGCTGCTGCTCTTCACCTACGTTCTCGGCGGCGCGATCAACGCCGGCTCGGAGTCGTACGTGACCTACCTGCTGCCCGGCATCCTCCTGATCACCATCGCCTCCGGGATCGCCTACACCGCGTTCCGGCTTTTCCTGGACCTGAAGGGCGGCATCTTCGAACGCTTCCAGTCCATGCCGATCGCGCGCTCGGCGGTGCTGTGGGCGCACGTGCTCACCTCGGTGATCGCGAACCTGATCTCGGTCGCCGTCGTGGTGCTCGTGGCGTTCGCGATGGGATTCCGCACCAGCGCGGGACCACTGGCGTGGCTTGCGGTGCTCGGAATCCTGGTGTTGTTCACCCTGGCCCTGACCTGGATCGCGGTGATCCCAGGCCTGACCGCCAAATCCGCGGACGGCGCGAGCGCGTTCTCGTACCCGCTCATCTTCCTGCCGTTCGTCAGCTCGGCCTTCGTGCCAACCGGCACCATGCCCGGCCCGGTACGCGCGTTCGCCGAACACCAGCCGGTGACGTCGATCGTCAACACGATCCGCGACCTGTTCGCGGAGCGCCCGGTCGGCGGCGGGATCTGGATCGCGCTGGCGTGGTGTGTGGGGATCTTGGTGGTGGCGTATTTCTTCGCCAACGTGATTTATCGGCGCAAGATTTCCTGACCGCGGATGCGCGTGGGGTCTCGACGGGCGCGGTGCCGCGGAGGTACGTGAGGGGACCCCTGAGGGAATCAGATTCCCTCAGGGGTCCCCTCACGGCCAGCTCGGTCGTTGCGGACGGGCGAGCTGCGGCGATGCGCGGCACCGGCCACCCGAGCGAGCCTCAGTGACCTATCGCCGCTGACTCATCCCAAAGCCCACAGTCGCGCGTAGTGGCCGTCGGCGGCGACCAGCTCGGGGTGGGTGCCCTGTTCGACGATGCGGCCGTGGTCGAGCACCACGATCCGGTCGGCCTTCGCGGCGGTTGCCAGGCGGTGCGCGACTACGAAGGTGGTGCGGCGACGGGCGAGGTGTTCGGTGGCGCGGAGGACCGTGGCTTCGGTGGCTGGGTCCAGGGCGGCGGTGGCTTCGTCCAGCAGGAGCACGTCCGGGTTGACCAGTTCGGCTCGGGCCAGTGCGACGAGCTGCCGCTGTCCGGCGGACAGGGAGCGGCCGCGTTCGCCTACTGGTTGCCGGAAACCGGCGGGGAGTGCGGCTACTCCGTCCAGCGCGCCGACTGCTCGTACGGCGGCTTCGACTTCCGCGTCGGTGGCTTCGGGGCGGCCGTATCGCACGTTGTCCGCGACGGTGCCGGAGAACAGGTGCGCTTCCTGCGGCACGACGCCCATCCGGGCGCGCAGTGCGGGCAGGTCGTACTCGCGGACGTCGACGCCGTCGATCAACACCGCGCCGCCGGTGGCGTCGTAGTAGCGCGCGACGAGCTTCACCGCCGTGGACTTCCCCGCGCCGGTCGCGCCGACCAGTGCGACGGTTTCGCCTGCTGCGACGTCCAGCGTCAGGTTCTCCAGTGCGGGCTTTTCCGCGCCGGTGTAGGAGAAATCGACGTCCTTGAACCGCACTTCGCCGGACAGGTGTGCGGGCAGTTCGACCGGGTTCTCGGCAGGCGGCACCGACGTCGGCGTGCGCAGCAGGTCGCCGATGCGGCTCAGGCCGACGCGGGCCTGCTGGTAGCCGTCGAACACCGACGACAGTTGCTGGATCGGCGAGAAGAATTGCTGCAGGTACAGCAAGAATCCGAGCAGCACACCGGCTTCGAGCGTGCCGCCAGCGACGCGGTGGGCGCCGACGACCAGCACCGTGGTGGTCGCCAGATCCGACATCAGCGAGACGAGCGGGAAGTACGTCGCGATGTACCGCTGCGCGCGCAGCCGCGACCGGCGGTAGTCGTCACTGCGCGATGCGAACACCTCCGCCGAACGCTCTTCGCGCGTGTACGCCTGGGCGACGCGCAGACCGCTGACGTTCTCCTGCATGTCCGCGTTGACGACGCTCACCTTCTCGCGCGCCTCGCTGTACGCACGCGAAGCGACCCGCCGGAAGATCAGCGTGGCTACGAGCAGGATCGGCAGCATGGCCAGCGCGTAGACGGCCAGCGCGGCATCGGTGACCAGCAGCGCGACTGTGATGCCCACCAAGGTGAGCGCGCTGACGACCGCGGTGGCGAGGCCGGTTTGCAGGAACGTGGACAACGCGTCGACGTCCGTGGTCATCCGGGTCATGATCTTCCCGGACAGCTCGCGCTCGTAGTAGTCCAGCCCGAGCCGTTGCAGGTGTGCGTAGCTCCGCACGCGCAGCGAGTAGAGCACCGTCTCGCCGACGCGGGCGGTGAGCCGGGTTTGCCAGCGCACCACGAACCAGTCGGCTGCCACCACGAGCGCGCCGATCCCGGCCAGCAGCCACACAACGCTCGCCACGCCGGGCAGGACGCCGTGGTCGACCCCGCGTTGATACAGCGCGGGCAGTGCGAGCGAGGCCAGCGCGTCGGCCGCGACCAGACCGATCACGCCGATGAGCGGCCACCGCACCGGACGCAGGATCCGGGACAGCTTGAAGCCGGGGTCCGGGGCCGTGACGTCCACATCGGACAGTCGCGGCCGGTCGGTGGCCGGAGGCAGCCTGCGGACGCCTTCCAGCAGTTCGGGGGTCGGCGGCACGTCGGCGCCGCCGCTGCCCGCGAATCCGGTGCCGCCGCCGGGCACGCCGCCGCGGGACTGCGCGGCCTGGGCGAGAGCATCGACCTCGTCGCGCTCGTCCTCCGGCCACAGCACTGCCGTGGTGCCGTCCGAGCCTGGCTCGAGGTTGTCGCAACGGTGCGGTTTTTCAACGTCGTCGCCCGGCCCGGCGACCAGTTCGCGGAACAGCGCGCACCGCGCCAGCAGCTCCTCCTCGGTGCCGACGTCGACCACCCGGCCCTGATCCATCACCGCGATCCGGTCCGCCAGCTGCAGCGTCGACCGGCGGTGCGCGATGAGCAATGTGGTGCGTTCGGCGGTGACCGCGCGCAGCGTGTCGTGGATCGCGGCTTCGGTGACGGTGTCGATCGCCGACGTCGCGTCGTCCAGGATCAGCACTCGCGGGTCAGTGAGCAGAGCGCGCGCCAGCCCGAGCCGTTGCCGCTGCCCGCCGGACAGCGTGAGCCCGCGCTCGCCCACCTCGGTGGCGTAGCCGTCCGGCAGCGCGCGGATGAACTCGTCCGCCTCCGCCGCGCGGGCGGCCGCGAAGACCTCCTCGTCGCTCGCGTCCGGGCGGCCGTACGCGATGTTGTCCCGCACCGAGGTGGAGAACAGGAACGCTTCCTCGAAGACCACGCCGATCGCCTGCCGCAGGTCCTTCAACGGCACGTCGCGCACGTCCAGCCCGCCGACCCGCACCGAACCCGAGTGCACGTCGTAAAACCGGGGCAGCAGCATGGAAATCGTGGACTTGCCGGACCCCGCCGTGCCCACCAGCGCGAGCGTTTCGCCAGGCCGCGCTTCGAGCGTGAGCCCGTCGAGCACCGGGTCGCTGCGGGTGTAGCCGAACTTCACGTCGTTCAGCTCGACGCCCAGCGTGCCAGGTGGCAACGGCCGCGCGTCGGGGCTGTCGGCGACCTCCGGCTGCGCGTCGATCAGCTCGTACACCCGCTCCGCGCCAGCCCGCGTGAGCTGCGCTTGCACGACCAGCCCGGACAGGAACCGCGCCGGGCCGATCAACGCCGCGAGATACGTGGCGAACGCGAGGAACGTGCCGAGACTGATCTGCCCGTTCAACGCCAGCACGCCGCCGATCGCCAGCACCGCGACCTGACCCGCGGCAGGCAGTGCCGACGTGGTCGCTGTCGGCAACGCGGACAGCTTCGCCGCGCGCAACCGCTCCGCGAACAGCTTCCGTGCCGTGCGCTCCAGCCGCGCGACTTCGCGTGCCTCCTGCCCGAACCCCTTCACCACGCGCACACCGGTGACGGTCTCCTCGACGTGCTGCGCGACATCCGCCGCGCGCTGCTGCGCCGACCAGGTCGCCGGGAACAACCGCCGCCTGCTCAACGCCACGACGATCCCGACCGCGGGCGCGACCACCAGCGCGATGAGCGTGAGCAGCGGCGACATCCACAACATCGCGCCCAGCGACAGCACCGCGAAAATCACCGACCCCGCCGACAGCGGAACCTGCATCAGCAACCCGGTGACCAGCTGCAGATCCGAAATCGCGCGCGACACCACTTGCCCGGTGCGCAACGCGTCCTGCTTCCCGCCGTCCAGCCGCGAGACCGCGCCGAACACCCGGTTCCGCAGATCGTGCTGCACGTCCAGCGCCAGCCGCCCGCCCACGTACCGGCGCAGGAACGCCGACCCGAACGCGACGACCTGCAACGCCACCAGCCCCACCGCGAGCCCGGCCAGCTGCGCCGTATGCCCGGCCACCGCGTCGTCCACCGCCGACCGCACCAGCAACGGACTCGCCGCCTGCACCCCGACGCTCAGCACCGCCGCCGTCATCGCGAGCACGACAACGCCGCGGTGCTCCCAGCAGGCAGCGGACAACCGGCGCACCCAGCCGACCGGTCGGGGCGCCGTCTCAACGATCGGACGGTCTTGACGCGCAGGCGTCGCAGTGGTGGTCACATCACAAGGTTAGGGAGCGGCACCGACAATTTATTCCCGAGCAAGCCGCCGGCCCGGACCAAACGGGCACAACCGGCGCTCCGCCGGACAGAGGTGACGAACGGCACGCCAGCGGGTTCCGCAGGACCCTGGAAGCCCTGCGGAGCAGGGAAACCCTGGTCCGGGCGGCACAGGTGAAAGGTTGAACGTTCACCTGGTCACGGGGAAGAACCCCGGCCAAATCCACCCCCGAACGAGCGCTCCCGCCCAATGTTCTTTAAGCTAGTACCCGGCGACCCGCTCCCAGTGACCCCCAGGCTGGTTGAGCGGGTCGCCCCTTCTTCCCCTTCCCTGCTCGCGCCTGGCGGCGCTTCGCCGGGAAGGGGCGTCGTATTACCCGGGGGGCCGAGCCCCCCGGACCCCCACGGTGCGTTCGGCGGCGGTTGGGTGGGGGGTTGGGTGGAACATAAAGGCGTTGGGGCATAACAAAGCGGCGAGGGCCTTTGGCCCTCGCCGCTTTTGTGGTGGCTGGTTACGCCAGGGCGGTTTCCACGGGGGTGTGGGGGAGGCCGTGGGCGGTGGCTACTGGGGCGTTCGTCAGGGTGCCTGCGTGGGTGTTCAGGCCAAGGGCCAGGGCCGGGTCGGCGGAGAGGGCGGCTTTCCAGCCCTTGTCTGCCAGTTGCACGGCGTACGGGAGGGTGACGTTGGTCAGGCCGTAGGTGCTCGTGCGCGGGACCGCGCCTGGCATGTTCGCCACGCAGTAGAAGACCGAGTTGTGGACCGTGTAGGTCGGGTCGTCGTGCGTGGTCGGGCGCGAGTCGGCGAAGCAGCCGCCCTGGTCGATGGCGATGTCCACCAGAACGCTGCCCGGCTTCATGCGGGAGACCAGGTCGTTGGAGACCAGCTTCGGGGCCTTCGCGCCCGGGACCAGGACCGCGCCGATGACCATGTCCGCTTCCAGGACCGACTCTTCCACCGACAGGCGGTTCGAGGTGACGGTGCGGATGCGGCCGCCGAAGTCGTTGTCGATCTGGCGGAGACGGTCGACGTTCGTGTCCAGGATCTCCACGTCGGAACCGAGGCCAAGGGCGACCCGAGCGGCGTTCAGACCCGCCACGCCGCCGCCGATGACGACCACGCGCGCCGGGTGCACGCCGGGGATGCCGCCGGGCAGGACGCCGCGGCCGCCGCTCGGCTTCATCAGGGCGTAGGCGCCGACCTGCGGGGCCAGCCGGCCCGCGACCTCGGACATCGGGGCCAGCAGCGGCAGCGCGCCGTTCGGCTTCTGCACCGTCTCGTAAGCGATCGCGGTGGTGCCCGCGGCCAGCAGCGCGTCGGTCAGCGGACGGTCCGCGGCGATGTGCAGGTAGGTGAACAGCACCAGATCCTTGCGCAGGCGCGGGTACTCCTCGGCGATCGGCTCCTTGACCTTCAGCACGAGCTCGCCCTCGGCCCACGTCTCGTCCGCGGTGGCGAGCACCTTCGCGCCCGCGGCGACGTACTCCTCGTCCGTGATGGACGACCCGGTCCCGGCACCCGTCTCGACGAAGACGTCGTGCCCGCGACCGACCAGTTCGTGCACGCCTGCCGGGGTCAACGCGACCCGGTACTCGTGCTTCTTGATCTCACGGGGAACGGCGATGCGCACTGTCCTGCCTCCTGGCGGCGGTTCTGTCGAAGGTGTTGCCACTCACGGTGATCTACCCGGACGGCGGTGTCATCATCCCGCCGCCACAGTCTTGCGCCGGGTCAATAGTGCTCCCAGGACAACGCACTTGACCTCGACCGCACTCGAGGTAGTTGGCTGGCACCCGGCGGAGACCTCGAGGAAGGGCTTACATGCGAGCGGTGTGGCTGCGGGAGTTCGGCGGGCCGGCGGTGCTGCAGGCGGGGGAGGCCCCCGATCCGGCTCCCGGGCCGGGACAGGTGCTGATCGAGGTGGCGTTCGCCAACGTCACCTTCGTGGAAACGCAGTTCCGGGCGACGGGGACGGGGCCGTTCGGCAGCACGCTCCCGATGGTGCCCGGCAACGGCGTCGGGGGTGTGATCAGCCGGGCCGGGGAGGGCGTCGACCCGGCTCTGGTCGGAAAACGCGTGGTGACGTCGACCGGCGGCAGCGGCGGTTACGCGCAGCGCGTGGTCGTGGACGCGGCGTTGGTGTTTCCGGTGCCGCACGCGCTGAGCCTCGACGCGGCCGTCGCGCTGCTGGCCGACGGCCGCACGGCGACTGGGCTAGTCCACACGACCGCGGTGGCGCCGGGGGAACGGGTGCTCGTCGAGGCTGCCGCCGGAGGGGTCGGCAGTCTCTTGGTGCAGCTGGCGAAAGCCGCGGGCGCGGAGGTCGTGGCAGCAGCGGGCGGGGCGGAAAAGCTTGCCCGCGCCCGGGAATTGGGTGCGGACCTGGCGGTCGACTACACCGATCCGCAGTGGACCGCGGAGGCTGGGGAGGTGGACGTGGTGTTCGACGGCGTGGGAGGCGCGGTCGGCACCGCGGCGTTCGGACTGGTGCGGCCCGGCGGACGGATGGCGATCTACGGTCTGGCAAGCGGTTCCTGGACCGAAGTGTCCGAAGAGGACGCTGCCGCGCGCGGCGTGAAGCTGATCCGGTCGATCGGCGACGCGGCGGAGATGCGCGGCTACACCGAATCGGCACTGGCGGCCGCCGCGTCCGGACAGCTCACGCCGGTGATCGGGCAGCGGTTCCCACTGGAGCGGGCGGCCGACGCGCACGCGGCGATCGAGTCGCGGGGCACGATCGGGAAGACGCTGCTGGTCGCGTGACCGGTTTCGACGTCGACAGTTTCCTCGCGCAGCCGCTGACCGCACGGGTCGCCACCGCTGGTCCGACCGTCCGGCCCACCTGGTATCTCTGGGAGGACAGGGCGTTCTGGATCCTCAGCGGCCCGTGGTCGCGGCTGCCCGCTCGGGTGCGCAAGGAGCCGCGGATCGCGGTGACGGTGGACGTCTGCGACCTCGCGACCGGTTTGGTGCGTCAGGTGATCGCGCGCGGGTCAGCCGCCCTCGAACCGTTCGACGTGCCGCGCGGACGACGGAAACTGGTGCGCTACCTGGGCCCGGATGAGTCCGCGTGGGATCCGCGGTTCCGCGCATACCTGCTGGACGATCCGGCTGAACGCGGCACGGTGTGGGTCCGGATGGAGCCGGAATCGTTGCGCGCCAACGACCTCAGCTACCAGGTCAGCTCCAGCGGAGTGCGATCAGCTGGGTAAGCAAAGCGAGCCGTACGTCAGGATCATCAAGATTCAACGGAACAAGTTCCAACAGCCGCTTCATCCGGTACCGCAACGTGTTCGGGTGAATGCGCAACCGTTCCGCAGCAGCGCGGGGGTCGCCAGGGTGTCGGAGCCATTCGTAAAGAGTGTCGACGTACCCAGCATTACTCGCGTCGTCGTGCGCGCGCAGCACGCCGAGCGGGCCGAGTTCCGACACCTGCGCCGCCGCTGCTCCGGCGGCGGCGCGGTGCAGGACCAGGGCGGTCCAGGCCTCGTCGTAAGCCACGACGCGGCCCTCGACCAGCCCGGCTCGCAGCAGGCCCAGTGCCTCGTCCGCCTGGGCGCGTGACGCGGCCAGCGCAGTCGGGTCGCCCGGCGCGCCCGCAGCCGCGCGCGGTAGGCCGCCCCGGCGAGACGCGGGTTGGGCGAGCAGCGCCTCCCGCAGTTCCGGCCAGCCGCCCTCGCCGGGGCGGTCCGGAACCACGACGTACAGCAATCCGCCGAGCTCAGCCGCGACCGGGCGGCGTCCGAAACCCTGTGAGATCCGTTCCAGCAACGCCAGCAACAGCCCTTCGGCGTCCCGGCTGTCGCCACCGCTGACGTCCACGACGACGACCCGGTGCGGCTCGTCGGACAGGTCCAGTTCGGCGACCACTCGACGCGGCGGGACCTGTCCTTCCAAGACCGCGCGCAGCAATTCGGCGGAAGCGCGGCGTTGGGCGTCCGTATGCGCGCGCCGTCGCAGCAGGTGCAGCGCGACCACCGGCGCCGCGTCCGCGAAAGCCGCCGCGCGCTCCTCGGAAACCGGGCCGGGGACGACCGCCCACATCGAGCCCAGCAGTTCGCCGCCCATCCGGATCGGCACAATCAGCCGCGGCAGGGTGCCGTCGCGCTGGGCCGGGACGAAGATCGTCTGCCTGCCGCGGGAAAGCTCGCGGAACACGCCGCGCGAGCGGAACCGGGCGAGTACGTCGTCCGGGATGCGGCGGCCCATGATCGTCGCGACGCGCGCCGGGTCGGTGAGGTCCTGGCGCGCGGAGTACGCGAGCACGCGCGAGTTGGTGTCCTCGATCGTCACCGACGCGTCGACCACCGCGGCCACCGCGTCGGCGAGCCGGAAGAGGTCGCCGGAACCGGGGTCGCCCCCTTCTTCGAGTGCTTCGGATTCGTCGGCGAGCGCGTCCAGCACCGTGCGCAACAGCCAGACCAGCTGAGCCCAGGACGTCGCCGCGTGCACCTGGATCAACGCGATCCCGGCCGACTTCGCCGCGCGCCGCACTGACTGTTTCGCCGCCAGCGGCGGTTTCAACAGCACCGCTGCCGCACCCCGTCCGGCGCTCACCCGGACGAGTGCCGCGGCGTCGGCTTGTTCGATCGTGGCGACGCCCAGCACCAGGTCGCCGGCGGCGATGGCGGACTCCGCGCCCGGTTCGGCGATCACCACGTCGCCGACCGCCGGACAGCCTTCGGGCACGAGAAGCGCGTGGAGCAGCGTGGGACCGACCCGGTCCACGACGCTGCGCACCGAAACCACAGCTACCTCCAGCGCTCCTGACGTTCTTGCTGGAACGGTAGAAGACTGCACCGGTTTCGCCACCCGCGGCACTAGTTAGCGCGAAACACCTTCGGCCACGGCTTGAAGTACGACACCAGCGTCGCGCCCAGCAGCAACGTCAGCCCGACGCTCATCGCCCCGGTGCCCGACACCGCACTCGCCCCGACGAGCTCCCCGCGCGAAGCCTGCTCGCCGTGCTCGACAAAAGACGGGACCACCAGCAGGTTGCCGCCGACGAAGAGGGCGAGCGTCGCCACCAGTTTCCACAGCACCCAGTGGTAGCGCACTAGCTTCCACTTCGTGCCGAGGCCGAGCACCACACCGGTGGCCAGTGCGAGCAGGCTGGCCGGGAAGTAGAGCGTGCCGGCGAGGATCCCGGCGATGACGTTCGCGCTGCGCGTGGTCACCGGATCGAAGCCGGCGATCGCGAGAACGCTGCAGATCAGCACCGCGAGCTCGGCTCCGATCCAGCCGACCGACGTGACGACGTGGCCGAACAGGAACCACTTCCGGGTCGACGGCCGCATTCTCCAGTCCATGCTCCTGAGCGTGCGCGTTACCGCATCGTCGCGTCGTCCGTCAGCGCTCGGCACTTGTTCCTACGTCCGGGTGCGTAGGACTCTCATCCCGTGAGAGCTGTTGGGCGTTTCGTCCGGCCTGGTTAGCGTCGCGCCAGCCGACCCGATCCCGACCGCTAGGAGCGAGCAGATGCCGGAAGACACCACGAGCTGGTCCTTCGAGACCAAGCAGATCCACGCGGGGGCGGCGCCCGATCCGGCCACCGGAGCCCGCGCGACGCCGATCTACCAGACCACGTCGTACGTCTTCCGCGACACGCAGCACGGGGCGGATCTGTTCAGCCTCGCCGAGCCCGGTCACATCTACACGCGCATCAACAACCCGACCCAGGACGTCCTGGAGCAGCGCGTCGCCACCCTCGAAGGCGGCGTCGCCGGTCTCGCGTTCGCTTCCGGTTCGGCGGCGGTCACCGCGGCGATCCTGACCCTGGCCAACGCGGGCGACCACTTCGTCACCAGCCCGTCGCTGTACGGCGGCACCTACAACCTGTTCCACTACACGCTGCCGAAGCTCGGCATCGAGGTCACCTTCATCGACGACCAGGACGACGCCGAGCAGTGGCGGGCGGCGGTCCGGCCGAACACCAAGCTGTTCTTCGCCGAGACGCTGGCGAACCCGAGCAGCGCTGTCCTCGACATCCGCAAGGTCGCCGACGTCGCGCACGAGGCCGGGGTCCCGCTGGTCGTGGACAACACCGTGCCGACGCCGTACCTGGTCCGCCCGATCGAACACGGCGCCGACATCGTCGTGCACTCGGCGACGAAGTACCTCGGCGGCCACGGCACGACCGTCGCCGGCGTCCTGGTCGACGGCGGCACGTTCGACTTCGGCAAGGACCCGTCCCGCTTCCCCGGCTTCAACGAGCCCGACCCGAGCTACCACGGCCTCAAGTACTGGGAGGCGCTCGGCCCGGGCGCGTTCGCGGCCAAGGCGCGCGTGCAGATCCTGCGCGACACCGGCGCGGCGATCGCTCCGCTGAACAGCTTCCTCATCCTGCAGGGCATCGAGACGCTGTCGCTGCGCGTCGAGCGGCATTCCACGAACGCGCAGGCGCTCGCGGAATGGCTGGAAGAGCGCGACGAGGTCGAGAAGGTCTACTACGCCGGCCTGCCGTCGAGCCCGTACCACGCGGCGGCGCAGAAGTACCTGCCGCGCGGCGTCGGCGCGGTGCTGTCGTTCGAGCTGCGCGGCGGGGTCGAGGCGGGCCGGAAGTTCGTCGACGGCACCGAACTGCACAGCCAGCTGGTGAACCTCGGTGACGTGCGCAGCCTGATCGTGCACCCGGCTTCGACCACGCACAGCCAGCTCGGCCCCGAGGAGCAGGTCGCCGCGGGCGTCACGCCGGGTCTCGTGCGGCTCGCCGTCGGACTGGAAGGAATCGAGGACCTGAAGGCCGACCTCGAGGCGGGCTTCCGGGCCGCCAAGGCGGCGCTGTGACGGATCCCGGCGCGAGTCTTCCGCCCGTCACCGGCGCGTGGCGGGCGGGCGACCCACCCGGCAGGCGGCAGTGGTTCACCGGTCCCGGCGCGCTCGCGCTGGAGGCCGGTGCGACCCTGCCCGGCTACACCCTCGCGTACGAAACGTGGGGAACGCTCAACTCCGACGCGTCCAACGCGGTCCTCGTCGAGCACGCTCTCACCGGCGACAGCCACGTCGCCGGGCCCGCCGGACCCGGACATCCGAGTCCCGGATGGTGGGACGGACTGATCGGTCCCGGCAAGGCTTTCGACACCGACGAGCTGTTCGTCGTCGCGCCCAACGTGCTCGGCGGCTGCCAGGGGTCGACAGGTCCGTCCTCGCCCGCTCCGGACGGCAAGGCGTGGGGCAGCCGATTCCCGGTCTTGACCGTCCGGGACCAGGTCAAGGCCGAAGCGGAACTCTCGGACGCGCTCGGCATCGACCGCTGGGCCGCCGTCGCGGGCGGTTCGATGGGCGGGATGCGCGCACTCGAATGGGCCGTAAGTCAACCCGATCGGGTCGCCTCCGCGCTCGTTCTCGCCTCGACCGCTCGCGCGTCCGCCGAGCAAATCGCCTGGGCCGCCCCTCAGCTGCACGCGATCCGAGGCGACCGCGCGTGGCACGGCGGCGACTACTACACCGCGGCCGAAGGCCCGTATCGCGGACTGGGCGTGGCCCGGCGGATCGCGCACGTCACCTACCGCTGCGAACCCGAACTGGAGACGCGTTTCGGAAACCGTCCGCAGCGGGACGAGGATCCGCTGGCCGGCGGCCGGTTCGCGGTCGAGTCCTATCTGGACCATCACGCGGACAAGCTCGCCCACCGGTTCGACGCGGGTTCCTACGTGGTGCTCACCGAATCAATGAACACCCACGACGTCGGCCGTGATCGAGGCGGGGTGGCCGCCGCTCTGGGCCGGGTCACCGCGCGCACCGTGGTCGCGGCGGTGGACAGCGACCGGCTCTACCCGCCGTACCAGTCGCACGAGATCGCGGCGGGAGTCGGCGGCGAGGCCACGGTGCTGACTTCGCCGTACGGCCACGATTCGTTCCTGATCGAGACCGAGCAGATCGCCGCACTGGTCAAGACTCTGCTGGGCTGAGACGCGGTGAAGGCCGCCTCGAGCGAACTCGAGGCGGCCTTCACCCAGTCTTGCGAACCGTCAGCCGATCGCCGAGGTCAGCGGCGAGTAGTAGCCGCCCCGCTGCCCAGCGGCAGTCGGGTGGTACGACTCGTCCACCGGCCACGTCAAGCTGTGCAAGTAGTCGCTGGCCGCCGAGCAAATGTTGTGCCCGACGAACGCCGACCGGACGTCCACGAACTTCCCGCCCGCGGCGGAAACCCGCGACGACAGCACCGAGGCCAGCGTGTCCGCCCCGGAGTTGATCGCCGACCGCTTCGTGTCGCTCAGCCCGACGTTGCACGAACCCGGCACGGTGTAGAAGCGCGGATACGAGAGCACGACCAGCTTCGCCCCAGGGGCCTTGCTCTTGGCCGCCGAGTACACCTTGTCCAGCAGCCCGGGCAGGGTGTTCTGGACGTAGGTCTTGGCGGTGTTGACCCGGTCCACGCAGGTCTGGTCGCTGCCGAGCGTGCACGTCTTGATCACGTCGGTGAACCCGGCGTCGTTGCCGCCCACGGTGAGCGTGATCAAGGTGGCGTTGGACGGCATCGAGCTGATCTGGTTCAGCACGTCGCCGGTCTTCGCGCCCGAGCAGGCGAGGAAGGTGAAATTGGTGCCGGAGTGGGCGTTGGCCCACAACTGGCCGTACGCGTTGGCACTGCGTTTGCAGCTGCCGGAATCTCCGTAGCTCCCGGCGCCCACTCCGGAGGAGTAGGAGTCGCCGAGCGCGACGTAGTTTTGCGACGCAGCGCTCGCACCGGTGGCGAAGCCGAGCGAGGCAGCGAGAGCGACCCCCAGGGCCGCGCACATCCGAAGGATGCGTCGTGATGGTTGACGGGTGTTTGCAGCCATAGGTCACTCCTGTCGTGACAGCTTGACGCGGTAAAGCTTTACCAGGTGCAATCCCCACGAGACACCCCTGAAATCCGGGTGCGTCCACTTGGCTCAAGCAGGAAGTAGGACCGGAAGTTAGCGCTCGCTAACCACGGGACCTACTATGTGCGGATGCCGGCGAATTCCCTCCCACTGGTGAACGGCGCGAAGCCGAACAGACGGGAACAGATCCTCTCCGCCGCCGCCGAGCTGTTCGCCCACCACGGTTTCCACGGCGTCGGCATCGACGACATCGGCGCGGCCGTCGGCATCTCCGGTCCCGCGCTGTACCGGCATTTCCGCAGCAAGGACGCGATCCTCGGGGAAATGCTGAACTCGATCAGCCACTTCCTGCTCGAAGGCGGCACCGCGCGCGCCGCGGCGGGCGGCACGCCGGACGAGCTGCTGGCCGCGCTCGTGCGGTTCCACGTCGACTTCGCGCTCGACCATCCGGCGCTCATCACCGTGCAGGAGCGCAATCTCGCGAATCTCACCGACGGTGACCGCAAACAGGTGCGCGCGCTCCAGCGGCAGTACGTCGAGGTGTGGGTGCGGGCGATTCGCGAAGCTGTGCCCGGCCTCGGCGAACGCCAGGCGCGCTCGGCGGCACACGCCGTGTTCGGCTTGATCAACTCGACGCCCTACAACCGCCATCTCGGTGACGGGGCACTCGCCGATCTGCTGTGCCGGCTCGCGCTGGGCGCCCTTTCCGCAGCGGGCTGAGCCCGCGATCCGGGGTATCCCGCCGACCGCCGGTCTGGTGTTTGATAGGCACGTGACCGCGGACCGGAGCGAAGGCGAGCAGCGGCTCGTCGAGAAGGCGCAGCGCGCGCTCGTCGCCATCAGCCTTGGCGAGGACACGGAGGCGCTGGAAGAGGTCACGCCCACGTCGCAGGAGCCGGGCGAACGCGACGAGGAAACCAAAGAGCTGATGCTGCTGCTCTTCGGCGAGTGCAGCGCCATGGTGTCGACCCTCGGCGACGGCGGCACCGCCCCGGTCAAGGTGCAGGTGTTCGACGAGGCGGGCGAAGAGGTTTCGATCGACCAGGCCGACCCGCCGGTCCGCACCGCCGTCCGCACGCTGCTGGCCGAGGTGCACGGCAACACCGCCGCCGCGCGCGAACAGGTCGAGATCGCGCTGGCGAGCGCCGCGCCGAACGAGGTGGACAGCCTCCTGCTGCAGGCACTGCGCTGGACGATCCGGCTGTCGGTCGAATGCCTCGAACGGGATCTGCCGGTGGCAGGCTGGATCTCGGACGCCGTCGCGGGCTGACTGTCTCGTCTCGCCCGTCCGTGTCCGCTGCAACGCCACAGTGGGTTTCCCGAGTGCGGCGTCGTTACGGCGCTGCGCAGGCTCAGGTCGACGGTGCCGCCTGGCCTGGGTCGCGGGTGTGCTGGCCGTGAGGGGAACCCTGAGGGAATCTGATTCCCTCAGGGTGGCCCTCACGGACCTCAAGACGCGGTCATGCCGGGACGAATCGGGCATTCCGGTGGCGGTGGTGTCTCTTGTGGACGGTCCGCGACTGAGGCCACGCGGCTTGTAATAAGTCCCTGGCAACTGAATCAAATGCCGTGAGGGTTCCCCTCGCGGCATCCACGCCAGCACAACCGCGCTCATCGACCGAGGGCGGCTTCGCGCACCGCGTTCGTGGAGGGTTTTGTTCCTTCGGCAGCGGGTGGGCGTGGTGGCGAGGTCCGTGAAGGGCTCCTTGAGGGAATCAGATTCCCTCAAGGAGCCCTTCACGGACCTCGGAGGGAGGAGTCGCCCAGCGCGCCGCAGCACCCTCGCAAGCACCGCTACCCCGAACCCGCCGCACACCGCGCTACCGAGAAAGCCTCACTGGGTATCCCACCCGCACCCAATGTCACACCGTGGTGCGGAGGGCTGGGCTGGACAGGGCGGTTAACGAGCACTAACATCTCCGGCGGAGTTAACGACCGCTAACGTCTCGACGGAGAGCCATGGACACGCCGGTACTGCGCAGTTCCGCGGATCCGAACAGCGACACCTTCACCCGCAGCGTCACTTCGCACGGAGAATTGGTCGAGGATCTGCACAAGCGGCTCGCCGCCGCTCGTCTCGGCGGGCCGGAGAAGTCGCGCGCCCGCCATGTGGAACGCGGCAAGCTGCTGCCCCGCGACCGGGTGGACGCGCTGCTGGACCCGGGATCCCCGTTCCTCGAGCTGTCCCCGCTCGCGGCCACCGGGCTGTACGACGACGAGGCCCCGTCGGCGGGCATCATCACCGGGATCGGGCGGGTGTCCGGCCGCGAATGCGTGATCGTCGCCAACGACGCCACGGTCAAGGGCGGCACGTACTACCCGATGACGGTGAAGAAGCACCTGCGGGCGCAGGAAGTCGCCCTGCACAACAACTTGCCGTGCATTTACCTGGTCGACTCGGGCGGCGCGTTCCTCCCGCGCCAGGACGAGGTCTTCCCGGACCGCGAGCACTTCGGCCGGATCTTCTACAACCAGGCCACCATGTCCGCTCGCGGCATCCCGCAGATCGCCGCCGTGCTCGGCTCGTGCACCGCCGGCGGCGCGTACGTCCCGGCGATGAGCGACGAAGCGGTCATCGTGCGCAATCAGGGCACCATTTTCCTCGGTGGCCCGCCGCTGGTGAAGGCCGCGACCGGCGAGGTCGTCACGGCCGAGGAACTGGGCGGCGGCGACGTGCACTCGCGGCAGTCCGGCGTCACCGACCACCTCGCGGACGACGACGCGCACGCGCTGCGCATCGTCCGCGACATCGTTTCCACGCTCGGCCCGCGCACGCCGCGGCCGTGGGATGTCAAGGCGATCGAGCCGCCCGCCGCGGACGAACGCGAACTGTACGGCGTGGTGCCGACCGATTCGCGCACCCCGTACGACGTGCGCGAGGTCATCGCCCGCGTCGTCGACGGCAGCCGGTTCGCGGAGTTCAAGAAGGAATACGGCTCGACGCTCGTCACCGGCTTCGCGCACATCCACGGCCACCCGGTCGGCATCATCGCGAACAACGGCGTGCTGTTCGCCGAGTCCGCGATGAAGGGCGCGCACTTCATCGAACTGTGCGACCGGCGCTCGATCCCGTTGGTGTTCCTGCAGAACATCACCGGCTTCATGGTCGGCCGCGCGTACGAGGCGGGCGGCATCGCCAAGCACGGCGCGAAAATGGTCACCGCGGTGGCGTGCGCGCGGGTGCCGAAGTTCACCGTGATCATCGGCGGCTCCTTCGGCGCGGGCAACTACTCCATGTGCGGCCGGGCGTATTCGCCGCGGTTCCTGTGGATGTGGCCGAACGCGCGGATTTCCGTGATGGGCGGCGAGCAGGCGGCCTCGGTGCTGTCGACGGTGCGGCGCGACGCGATCGAGGGCCGCGGCGGCGAATGGTCCACAGAGGACGAAGAAACCTTCAAGGACCCGATCCGCGAACAGTACGAGGAACAGGGCAGCCCGTACTACTCCACCGCGCGGCTGTGGGACGACGGCGTGATCGACCCGGCGGACACCCGCACGGTGCTCGGCCTCGCGCTTTCGGCCGCGGCCAACGCGCCCTTGCCCGAGGTCAACTACGGCGTTTTCCGGATGTGATAGGGCATGTTCGAGGGTTCTCTATTTAACACTGTTCTGGTCGCCAACCGCGGAGAGATCGCGGTTCGCGTAATCCGGTCGCTGCGTGCGCTCGGGATCCGTTCGGTCGCGGTGTACAGCGACGCGGACGCCGACGCCCGGCACGTCCGCGAGGCCGACACCGCGGTGCGCCTCGGCCCGGCCGAAGCGGCGAAGAGCTACCTGTCGATCCCGGCGATCGTCGCCGCGGCAAAGGAAACCGGCGCGCAGGCGGTGCACCCGGGGTATGGCTTCCTCGCCGAGAACACCGCGTTCGCGCGGGCTTGCGCGGAGGCCGGGCTGGTGTTCATCGGCCCGCCGCCGGAAGCGATCGACAAGATGGGCGACAAGATCCGGGCGAAGGCCACGGTCTCCGCGGCCGGGGTCCCGGTCGTGCCCGGGGCGTCCGATATGGACATTCCGGAGGGCGGGTTCGCCGAAGCCGCCGCGAAAGTCGGCTATCCGCTGCTGCTGAAGCCGTCCGCGGGCGGCGGCGGCAAGGGCATGCGCCTGGTGCACCAAGAGTCCGAATTGGCCGCTGCGGTCGAGTCCGCGCGCCGGGAAGCGAAGAGCTCCTTCGGCGACGACACACTGCTGATGGAGCGGTTCGTCACCACGCCGCGGCACATCGAGATCCAGGTGCTGGCCGACACCCACGGCACCGTGCTGCACCTCGGCGAACGCGAGTGCAGCCTGCAGCGGCGGCACCAGAAGATCATCGAGGAAGCGCCGTCGGTGCTGCTCGACGAGGCCACCCGGGCGAAAATGGGCGCGGCGGCCGCGGAAGCCGCGCGGTCGGTCGGCTACGTCGGCGCGGGCACGGTCGAGTTCATCATGTCCGCGCACAATCCGGACGAGTTCTTCTTCATGGAGATGAACACCCGGCTGCAGGTCGAGCACCCGGTCACGGAAATGGTGACCGGCCTCGACCTGGTGTCCTGGCAGGTGCGGGTGGCGGCAGGGGAGCCACTCGGGCTGACGCAGGACGACGTGCGCCTCGACGGGCACGCGGTCGAGGCCCGAGTCTACGCCGAAGATCCCGCGCGCGGGTTCATCCCGACCGGCGGCACGGTGCTCGCCGTGCACGAGCCCTCCGGCGACGGTGTGCGGGTGGACTCGTGGATGTCGGTCGGCGCGGTGGTCGGATCGAACTACGACCCGATGCTGGCGAAGATCATCGCGCACGGCCCGGACCGCGCGTCGGCGCTGCAGAAACTGGACCGCGCGCTGGCCGACACCGCGTTGCTCGGCCTCGGCACGAACATCGCGTTCCTGCGCGGCCTGCTCGCCGACGAGGACGTCCGCGCTGGACGGCTGGACACCGAACTGGTGGACCGGCGACTGTCCGATTTGGTCTCCTCGGAAGTCCCGGCAGGCTTTTTCGTCGCCGCGGCCATGGACCGGCTGATCTCGCTGCAGCCGAACGGTGCGGTCGTGGACCCGTGGGACATCCCGAGCGGATGGCGGCTCAGCGGTCCCGGCGGGATCACTTTCCGCTTGCGTACCGGGGAAAACCAGGCCGTGGTGCGGGTCGAGGGCACGCCGTCGGACGCTTCGGTGCGGGTGGACGACGCCGAGCCGGTCCGCGTTTCCGCCCGTCGCGAGGGCGATCTGCTCGAGGTGCGCCGGGCGAACGGCGTGGAGCGGTACCGCTGTGCTGACGGTCCACAACGGACAGTGTGGCTGGCGAGGGAAGGCCGGTCGTTCGCGTTCGCCGACCAGGAATTCACGTTGTCCTCGCGCGGCGAGGCGGCGGGAGCCGGTCCGGTGAAGAGCCCGATGCCGGGAACGGTGCTGGTGGTGAAGGCCGCCGAGGGCGACGCGGTGAGCGCCGGGACGCCGCTGCTGGTCGTCGAGGCGATGAAGATGGAGCACACCGTGACCGCGCCGATCGACGGTGTGGTGACTGAGCTTTCGGTGCGGGTCGGCCAGCAGGTCGCGCTCGACGAGACGCTGGCCGTGGTGAGCGCGGCGGAGGAGAAGCAGTGATCGACTTCCGGCTGGACGACGAGTACGAAGCGCTTCGCAAGACGGTCGAGGACTTCGCGCAGGCGGAGGTCGCGCCGGTGATCGGGCCGCTGTACGAGAAGGAAGAATTCCCGTACGAGCTGGTCGCCAAAATGGGCGAGATGGGCCTGTTCGGCCTGCCGTTCCCGGAGGAATTCGGCGGCATGGGCGGGGACTACTTCGCGCTGTGCCTCGCGCTGGAGGAACTGGCGCGGGTCGATTCCTCGGTCGCGATCACGCTGGAGGCGGGGGTTTCGCTCGGCGCGATGCCCATCTACCGCTTCGGCACCCAGGAACAGAAGGAAACCTGGCTGCCCATGCTGACCACGGCGGAGGCGCTCGGCGGGTTCGGCCTCACCGAACCCGGCGGCGGCTCGGACGCCGGGGCCACCCGCACGCGCGCCCGGCTCGACGGCGACGAGTGGGTCATCAACGGCAGCAAGGCGTTCATCACCAACTCCGGCACCGACATCACGAAACTGGTCACCGTCACCGCGGTCACCGACGTGATGGAGAACGGCCGCAAGGAGATCTCGGCGATCATCGTCCCGTCCGGCACGCCGGGCTTCTCGGTGGCCCCGAAGTACTCGAAGGTCGGCTGGAACTGCTCGGACACCCACGAACTGTCCTTTTCGGATGTCCGGGTGCCCGCGGAGAACCTGGTCGGCAAGCGCGGACGCGGCTACGCGCAGTTCCTGTCCATTTTGGACGAGGGGCGGGTGGCGATCGCCGCGCTGAGCGTCGGTCTCGCGCAGGGCTGCGTGGACGAATGCCTGAAGTACGCGAAGGACCGCGTCGCGTTCGGCCACCGGATCGGCGAGTACCAGGCGATCCAGTTCAAGATCGCGGACATGGAGGTCCGTGCGCACACCGCCCGGCTGGCGTACTACCAGGCGGCGTCGAAGATGCTGCGCGGCGAACCGTTCAAGAAGGAAGCGTCGATCGCGAAGCTGGTGGCGTCGAACGCGGCGATGGACAACGCCCGCGACGCGACGCAGATCTTCGGCGGATACGGCTTCATGAACGAATTCCCGGTCAGCCGCTTCTACCGCGACGCGAAGATCCTGGAGATCGGCGAGGGCACCAGCGAGGTCCAGAAGATGCTGATCGCGCGCCACCTCGGGGTCGGCGCCTGAGACCCAGCGCCGCCGGGGCGTCCGGGCGGAGTCCCGGCGGCGCTGCTTCACCTGTCCCTATGGTGGGGATATGGAGTTCACGATCCGGCCTGGGGCCGCCGGAGACGCAGACGTTTTGCTGGGGTTTTTCGACGACGCCGTCGCATGGCTGGTCGCGCGGGGCAGCGCGGGCCAATGGGGCACCAAGCCGTGGAGCACGAACCCGAAACGCGTCGAACGCGTGCACGAGTTCGCAGCCGAGCCCGGGTTCCGGATGGCGGAGATCGACGGAGAGCCCGCGGGCGCGCTGATCCTCGGACAGCCCATGCCGTACACCCCGCAGGTCGACGAGCCCGAACTGTACGTGCGGCTGCTCATCACCTCCCGCCGCTTCACCGGGCACAGGGTCGGCTCGCGGCTGCTGGAGCACGCGATGGACGAGGCGAAACGGCGCGGGATCGACCTCGTGCGCGTCGACTGCTGGGCGGGCGGCGACGGCGATCTGCCGCGCTACTACGAGAGCCAGGGCTTCAAGCCGACCGAGCAGTTCACTGTCGACGGCTGGCTCGGCCAGGTCCTTGAGCAACGAGTTGGGGGATAGCGGCCCGGACTGATCCGGAGGACGATATTGGCACAGTGTCAATAGACTGAGGAGTCCGCCATGGCGAGGCAGTCGCTCTCCGGAAAGGTCGTTGTCGTCACGGGCGGCGCGCAGGGCATCGGGGCGGCCACCGCCGCCGCGCTGCACCGGCGCGGCGCCCGGCTGGTGCTCGGCGACCTCGATCGGATCCGCGCCGAGAAAACCGCCGGCGAGCTGGGCCCGGACGTGGTCGCGTCGCCGCTGGACGTCACCGACACGGCCGCCTTCACCGCGTTCCTGGACGACGTCGAACGCACCATCGGGCCGATCGACGTGCTGATCAACAACGCCGGCATCATGCCGCTTTCGCCGCTGGACGAGGAGGACGACGCGGCCACGCGGCGGCTGCTGGAGATCAACGTGCACGCGGTCGTGCACGGCACGCGCGAGGCGGTCAAGCGGATGAAGCCGCGCGGTCGCGGGCACATCGTGAACGTGGCGTCGATGGCCGGAAAGTCCGGATTCTCCGGAGCGGCCACGTACTGCGCTACGAAACACGCCGTGGTCGGATTGTCCGAGTCGGTGCGGCTGGAGCTGCGCGGCACCGGTGTCGAGGTGTCGTGCGTGATGCCCGCGGTGGTGCGTACTGAACTCGCGTCCGGGCTTGGCGAGGCGCGGTTCATCAAGTCGGTGGGGCCCGAGGACGTCGCGGCGGCGATCGTCGACGCGCTGGAGCGGCCGAAGTTCGACGTCTTCGTCCCGAAATCGCTCGATCTGACCGGCCGGATCACCCGGCTGTTCCCGCGTGCGTTCGGCGAATGGCTGGTGCGCGCCCTGGGCGGCGACCAGCTGCTCGCGTCGGCCGCGCATTCGCCCGAGCGCGCCGAGTACGAGGGCAGGGCCGCCCGGAGCGCGCCGTCGGCCGTCCCGCCTGGTGGGAGCAGTTGAGGCGGACGTGCGCTTGCCGGGTGCTTGCGGGAGTGGCGTGTTGATGCCGTGCCCGCGCGCACGGCAAGATGCCCGGCAGACGACGAGTTCCAGGAGGCGCAGCATGGTTTCCCCACCGGCCCGGTTGGCTGCCGCGGCGGCCAATGTCGTGGGCAAGGTTTTCCAGGGTGGGGTCGCCGATCTGCGGCCGATGCCGAGGGTGCTGATCGACCAGGGGCCCAACCGGTCGGTGTACCGGATGACGCACGGCGCGGCCACGACCTCGGGCCCGCCGGTGCTGCTGGTGCCGCCGCTGGCCGCGCCCGCGCTGTGCTTCGACCTGCGCCGCGGCTGCAGCCTCGTCGAGCACCTGGTCGAGGGCGGACGGCCGACCTACCTGGTCGACTACGGCATGGTCGCGTTCTCCGACCGCAGGCTCGGCATCGAGCACTGGATCGACGAGGTGCTGCCGAGGGCGATCCGGAAGGTCAGCGAGGACGCCGGCGGACAGGGCGTGCACCTGGTGTCGTGGTCGCTCGGCGGGATCTTCTCGATGCTGGTCAGCGCGGACCAGCCGGGCCTGCCGATCGAATCGATCACCGCGGTCGGCTCGCCGGTCGATTTCACCGCGATCCCGATCGTCGCGCCGTTCCGCCCGCTCGTGGACCTCACCGGCGGGCACCTGCTCACCCCGGTGTACCGGGTGTTCGGCGGCGCACCGTCCTATTTGGTCACCCGGGTGTTCCGCGCCACCGGGATCTCCAAGGAGATCACGAAACCGCTGGCGATCCTGAAAAACCTCGACGACCGCGACTACCTCGCGCAGATCGAGGCCGTGGACCACTTCATGGACAACATGTACGCCTATCCCGGGCGCACGTTCGGCCAGCTGTACCACCGCCTGTTCCGCACCAACGACCTCGCCGAGGGCACCGTCGACCTGAACGGGCGCAAGATCAGCCTGTCCGACGTGAAGACGCCGATGCTGGTGGTGGCGGGCGAAAACGACACCATCGCGCCGCGGGCGTCAGTGGAACGCGTGGTGCAGCTGCTGGAGAACGCGCCGGAGGTCCGGTTCCGCACCGCGCCCGGCGGGCACCTCGGCGTGCTCACCGGACGTCGCGCCCGCGGCACGACCTGGCGGTACCTGGACGAGTTCCTGGACGACCGGGTCAGCTAGCCGAGGGCTGCGCCGGGAAGAACCACGTCCGCACGTCGCGGGTGAGCAGCGCTCGCAGCGCGAGCCCGGAGAAAATCAGCGGCAGCAGACCGGGCAGGCCCTTGCTGAGCAGCGTGACGACGCTGTTCAGCACCAGGAGGCTTTCGATGACCGCGGCGGTCACGTAGGCCCATTGCTGGCGCTTGGGCAATACGACCGCGCACACCGCGAGCGCGATGGCGGTCGCGTAGGTGATCGCGATGTAGAGCTGGGTGAGGCTGATCAGCTCGATCAGCGAAACCCCGGCCATCCCGGCCAGCAGCAGCGGGCCGATCGCGCTGAGCGCGACCTGGATCCACATGAAGATGCGGGCCTGTTTGAGGTCGGCCGGCGCCACCGGAGCGGTCATGCCGGGCAGATTAGGGCATTTCCGCGGCTTTCCGGGTGAATTGCGGACGGCGGAGATCAATCCGATATCCGCGCGAAGTCGGTGAAAAACCGGCGGTACCGTGAAGCGGTGATCGCTGCATACGTGACGTCGCTCGGCGACAGTTCCCAGATCAAGGTCGGGCAACTCCCGGACCCCGAGCCGGGGCCGCGCGAGGTGCTGGTGAAAGTCTCCGCGGTGACGGTGAACCACGTCGACACCTTCATCCGCTCCGGCGCTTATCCCACCGCTCTTTCGTATCCGTTCGTCATCGGCCGGGATCTGGTGGGCACTGTTGTCTCGTCGCCAGTAGACCGCTTCGCTCCCGGCGACCGAGTGTGGTGCAACAGCCTCGGCCACGACGGTCGGCAAGGCTCCTTCGCCGAGTACTGCGCGGTGCCCGAGGAACGGCTTTATCGCTTGCCGGACGGGGTTTCCGACGACGCCGTCGCGGTCCTGCACACCGCCGCCACCGCGTATTTGGGCCTCTTCGAACACGCCGGCGCCGGGTACGGCGAGACGATCGCGGTCCTCGGCGCGGCGGGCGGCGTCGGCAGCGCGGTCGTCCAACTTGCTTCGACCGCCGGCCTGCGCGTCGTCGCGACCGCCCGCGCCGAGGACGCGGAATGGTGCCGGGAATGCGGTGCCGAAGAGGTTTTCGACTATTCCGATCCTGACCTCTACCGCAAACTCCCCGTGGTGGATCTGCTGTGGGACAACGCCGGAAAGCACGACCTGGTCTCGGCGGTGCCACTCCTGTCCCGCGGCGGCCGCATCGTGGCGATGGCCGGAATGGAATCGAAACCGACGCTGCCGATCGGCGAGCTGTACACCCGCGACGCCAGCATCCGCGGTTTCGCCATCAGCAACGCCGGTGTCACCGCGCTGGGTTCCGCTGCCCGCGTCATCAACCGGGGCCTGTCCACCGGAATCCTCCGGCCCCGGATCGGCACTCGCCTGCCCCTGGCCTCGGCGGCGGAAGCACACCGGTTGCAGGAGTCAGGCGAGGCGCGAGGCCGGATCGTGCTGGAGGTCTAATCCCGCGACGTCACACGGTGAGGACGACCTTGCCCCGCAGATGACCGCCTTCGAGCAGCCGATGCGCGTCGGCGATGCGCTCGAACGGGAACGTCTCCTGCACGTGGACCCGCAGCTTGCCCTGCTCGACGAGCGCGACCAGTTCCCGCAGTGCGATCGGATCAGGCTCGACCGCGATGCCGCTGAACCGCATCCCGGCCGCCTCGAACTTCGCGATCAGCGCGGTGTCCTCCTCCGCGACCGCCGTCACCAGGTGCCCGCCTGGCCGGAGCACCCCCAGCGAACGCTCAGCCGCGTCGCCGCCAAGCGTGTCGAGCACAACGTCGATATCTTTGGCAGCTTCGGAGAAATCGACCTTCGTGTAGTCGATGACTTCGTCGGCCCCGAGCCCCTCGGCGAACTCCCGCTTGCTCTCGCTGGCAGTGGTAATCACATGCGCGCCAAGGGCTTTAGCGAGCTGGATCGCAACATGCCCGACCCCGCCGCCACCGCCGTGGACCAGAACCCGGTCGCCCGCCGCCACGCCGCCGAGGTCGACCAACCCTTGCCACGCCGTCAGCCCGACGACCGGCAATGCCGCGGCCTCGACGTGCGAAAGCTCCTTCGGCTTCTTGACGAGATGCAAGGCCGGAGCAGCCACCATCTCGGCGTACGCGTTGGCCGCGCGGGGAAACAACGGCATCCCGAACACTTCGTCGCCAGGCCGGAACCGCCAGCTCAACGCCTCTTCGACCACGCCGCTGACGTCCCACCCGAGCACGAACGGCGGTTCGCCGAGCAACGGAAACTCGCCCTCGCGCAACCGCGCCTCCAACGGATTGAGCCCGATCGCCTTGACGCGCACGAGGACTTCGGTAGGCAATGCCCGGGGCTCCGGCGCGTCCACGATCGTGAGCACTTCGGGACCGCCGAGCTTCTGCTGGGTGATGATTCGCATGACTCTCCTGGTTTCTGGAGGGGTACGAAAACCAGGCTAGGAATCCGATAGGTACCTGCGGGTACCTTGGACTCCATGAGCGGTACCCGCGGCATCTTCCTCGCCGATTGCCCAGCGCGCTTGGCCGTCGACTTGATCACCGACAAGTGGACCGTGGTCGTGCTCGCGGGCCTCAGCGAGGGCCCGGTCCGGCATGGTGACCTGGTCGAGCTGATCGGTGGCATCTCGAGGAAGGTGCTCACCCAGACGCTGCGCCGGCTGGAAGCACACGGGCTCGTTCGCCGCCAGGCGTATGCGGAGGCACCGCCGCGGGTCGAGTACGAGTTGACGTCGCTGGGAGCTACGTTGATCGAGCCCATCCATACGCTGACGGAGTGGGCTCGGGCTAATGGGGACGCGGTTTTGGATGCGCTGGATTCGGCTCAACAGAACAGTTGAGTGACGGCGTCGAATATCCCGATTCCTGCCACGGTTGACCGTTCCGGAGGATCGCGAAACTGTACTTCTTCGGGCAATCGATCGGGAAGAAGCAACTGGACTGATAAGACCGCTCGGCCCACTTCCGGCGAGCGGGCCAGCGGTCTCGATCATTTCAGCTCGGCCGAGGTCTTCCCCAGCACCCGCCGAGCCACGATCAGCTGCTGAATCTGTTGCGTCCCCTCGAAGATATCCAGGATTACTCAGCCGAATTTCGCGGGCCTCTCTCGATTCGCCGCATACGGCCTCCGAGCTGTGCTGATGCGTCTCGTTAGTTCTCGTCATCTGTCGCCTCTGCCCGACCTCTGACGGCTTGGAGACGGCCGGCGGGCCCAGCCGCACCTACCCCTGCATTCCGATACGAAGCCAGCACCCGGCACCACCGGCCGTTGTCACGATCAGGTGCCGGGATGGAGGTCTCCCACAACGGTGTGTAACAGAGATTGAGTCACGAACGACTGCGTATGGCACAGCCGCTCGCAGAGGGAGGCCGACGTTGGCTCTGGGGACCCGTGTGCCGCCGCCGTGCGGCACTGCGCCAGGTGACCCGCTGGCGGCCGCACCGCCCGGCCAGTGGGCGAAGCGGAGCGGCGGCCCGCCGTGTCGGAAGCGGATGCGGCCGCCCAGGCGAGGTGCTACGTAGGCGACAGGCGCGCCACCACCGGCGGCGCGCCGTGATCCTATAGAGTCGAATTCGGCAACTTTGTTCGTAGCTAAGCAGTTGACGGCTGGAGTGTTGAATGACTAAATCGTTCGATCGCTTGTACTTCGGCAAGTCCGCTGCAGAGAACGAAGCCGAGATTGATCCAGTTAAATTCTATAACTCATTCACGGATCTCTGGAACTTGCCGGCCCGAATACTTTCCGGTGAAGTATTTTTGCTCACTGGGCCGAAGGGGGCGGGCAAATCAGCGGTTGCGAAGTATCTTGAGCTGGATACTAAAAAGAAGTTCGGCGAGTCTGGCTCATTTGTTAGACTGACTAACCTAGATGAACTGCAGAAGTCTAGCTTCACCACTGATGAAAAGAAGAACACATCGTCAGAGATCGGCGTCGGCAGTTATCACCTTTCCGATTCGGCCTGGAAGCTATTTATCTGTATTAGGATAATTGAATCACTATTTTCTGATCAGTCGTGCAGGCTCTCGGATGTTGGCAAGCTGCGAGAACTTTTCAAGGCTATGCAGAAGGTTGGTCTTACTGAGGACGATTTCCCGCAGATTTTACGAAAAGTGAGGAAGCGAAGCACTTCGTTTCACGTTCCAAAAATTGCGGACACGACAATTGAGTCTGCGGAAACTGAGTCTCTAAATATTCAACAGCTCGGTGACGCGCTACTTCGTCACATTGAGGCTGCACTAACTGACAACGTGCATATTCTGGTTATAGACGGTCTGGACCGCGCGATAGTTGCATCTAATGCGTACTGGGAGTCAATTTCCAGTCTCGTTAGAACTTGCGAGTCGATTCATTTGAGGCTCAGGGCGAGTAGATCTACTATTCGAATTGCTCTTTTGTGTCGGAGCGATCTGTTTGGTCGTGTTAGGTTTCCGGACGCGCCAAAGATTCGAGAGGACTGGGGTCAGTCCATCGAGTGGCACTATGGAACTGACGAGGCGGAAGATTCGTTCCTGTGGGACGTTGTTGACAATAAAGCGAAGATTGGCCTGCCAGCTAAGATGGACGTCGTCGCCTCGTACTTTCCTGTGACCGTCCCAAAGGGCAAGAGTGGTGCCCCGATCGCAATTCATGAGCATTTGCTACGAATGACTAGGCAGACGCCTCGAGATATTCTCCAGCTAATGCGTGAAATAGCACGCATGTCGCCACAAAGCGTTGAGCTTAGCGGTCGTCAAGTTCGGGCGGGGGTAAACAACTACTGTAGAACCTACTTTGTGGAGGAAATTCGAGCAGAGATGCGAGGGCTTCTGAGCGACGAGGTTCCAGACCGAATTGAATCACTTTTACAGAGAATTGGCACTAGGGTCTTCAATCGCGAGCAATTTATGCGGAGCTTTGATCAGTGCGGGTTGGCTGAGTTTGCTGACGGCGACCGCGTTCTTGAATACCTCTTCTTGGCGGGGGCGATTGGCAACTTGGTTCCAACTCAAAATGAGGATCGTATTCAGTTTTATCACCGTAGAAACACATCTCAGTTGAATGCGCGTGGACCTTTGATTATGCACGGCGCGTTGGTCTACGGGCTAAATCTGTCATGGTCTGGTTGAGTTTGTGCTTGCGCGTTGGCTATGAATAGTGAGTAGGCGTGCCTGGGTTTAGTGCGTGCTCTATGTGTAGCTTTATCGATGGGTGAATTTGGAGGCTCAAAACTTCCACGCGTTGACACCCATAGAACTTCGGAACTTTCAGAGCTTCGACGAGTTTGACTGCTATATGCTTTTGCGCGGAAACGGCGAATGCTGCTCGGCGCGTGTCGCGGGCGTGGCACGAGCTGGCGCAGTCGCGTGGGTTGCCGTGGTGGTGTGTGGCGGCGCTGGAGTCGGCGGCCGAGGGGGTCGCCGACCTGGCCCGGGAATGGGAAGCACATGACGGCAAGGTTGGACGGGCTGGGCCTGCGCTGGACGGTGGGGCGCGGGTACCGAGGTGACGTTGGAGGAGACCGGGACGGGCGCGTCACATCCGCCGGTCCCGGTGCTGGCCGGTGGGCAGGGGCGTGATGATGTTCGCGCTGCGTAAGCGGGGCAAGGAGCGAACCATCCCGCTGTCGGCGGCCATGCTGGCGGAGATCGACGACCACGAAGATCGGTTCCCGTCCGTGGCCGTCACGCTGCCCTGGCAGAGCGCAGACGGTGATCCGGTGACGGCACGGCTGCTGATGACCGGGGAAGGTGGCCGGCTGTACTCCGGAGATCTGTTCACGAAGGTTGTCTGGCACGGAGCGTTCCGGGCGGCCGGGATCAAGTACCGAGGTCGCGGGGACGGGATGCACGCGCTCCGTCACTTCTACGCCTCAACGCTCCTGGCTCGTGCCGTGTCGATTACAGAGCTGGCCGACTACCTTGGCCACGCGGACCCGGGCTTCACGCTCCGGACGTACACCCACCTCGTGCCGTCGAGCCACCAGCGGGCACGGGAGGCCGTAGACGCGGTCTTCGGACGGCCTGCGCTCGATGACGGCCTGGAGGCGGCCTGATCATGAAACCCCGTCCTCGCCGACGCGAAAGCCGCCCGATCGCAGACCCCCGAGAAGGGCAAGCGACCGGGCGGCTTTCCGTTGCGTCACAACTACTTCAACTCAGCCGAGGACTTCCCCAGCACTCGCCGAGCCACGATCAGCTGCTGAATCTGCTGCGTCCCCTCGAAGATGTCCAGGATCTTCGCATCCCGGGACCACTTCTCCAGCAGCGATTCCTCCGTGTACCCATACGACCCAGCCAGCTCGACGCACTTCAGCGTCACATCGACCACCGTCCGCCCAGCCTTCGCCTTTGCCATCGAAGCCTGCAGCGAGTTCGGCTGACGGTTGTCCGCCATCCACGCCGATTCCAGCGTCAGCAGGTACGCCGCCTCGTAATCCGCCTCCAACTGCAGGAAAGTCGCGGCCGCGGCGTGCTGGGTCAGGGCCGGGCGGTCGTAGTCGATGACCACGCCTGCTTCGGTGAGGATGCGGCGGGTTTCGTCCAGCGCGGCACGGGCGACGCCGATTGCCATCGCGGCTACCAGCGGGCGGGTGTTGTCGAAGGTCTGCATGACCCCGGCGAAACCCTTGGCCGTGTCGATTTCCGGCGTGCCCAGGAGGTTTTCCTTCGGCACGCGGCAGTTCTCGAAGCGCAGCACGGCGGTGTCGGACGCGCGGATGCCCAGTTTGTGTTCCACGCGCACGACCTCGAACCCGGGCGTGCCCTTCTCCACCACGAACGACTTGATCGCGGCGCGGCCCTTCGTGCGGTCGAGCGTCGCCCAAACCACGACGGCGTCGGCGCGCTGGCCGGACGTCACGAAGATCTTTTCGCCGTTCAGGATGTAGTCGTCGCCGTCCTCGGTGGCCGTCGTGGTGATGGCGGCCGAGTCCGAACCGCAGCCGGGTTCGGTGATCGCCATCGCGGCCCACAGGCCCTTGAACCGCTCGAGCTGCTCGTCGGTCGCCACCGAGCCGATCGCGGCGTTGCCGAGGCCCTGGCGCGGCATGGACAGCAGCAGGCCGACGTCACCCCAGCACATTTCGATCGTGCCGAGCACCACGTTCAGGTTGGCGCCGTTGCGGTTTCCCTTGGGGCCGTCGTCCTTTTCGGACCGGCGGACGCCCGCCGCGCCCGCACCGCCTTCGCCGGAGGAATTGAGTCCGTCCAGCAGCGCGGCGAACATGTCCAATTCGGACGGATAGGTGTGCTCGGCGCGGTCGTACTTGCGCGAGATCGGCCGGAACACCTCGGCCGCGGCCTGGTACGCCTGGTTGATCAGCGCGCCGGCCTTCTTCGGAGCTTCCAGGTTGATCATGAGTTGCCTTTCGGAGCAAGAAAAAGGATCAGAGGAGGACGGCGCCTTCCATCACGCCGATCGCCCGCAGGTCGCGGTACCAGCGCTCCACCGGATGCTCCTTCACGAACCCGTGCCCGCCGAGCAGCTGCACGCCGGCGTTGCCGATCTGCATGCCCTTGTCCGTCGCGAGCTTGCGGGCGAGCGCCGCTTCCCGCGCGTATTCCTTGCCCTGTTCGGCCCGGGCCGCCGCGCGCAGCGTGACCAGGCGCAGGCCTTCCAGCTCGATCGCGATGTCCGCCACCGAGAACGCGACCGCCTGCCGGTGGCTGATCGGTTCGCCGAACGCGGTGCGCTCGTTCACGTAAGGCACCACGTAGTCCAGCACGGCCTTGCCGACACCGGCGGCGAGCGCCGCCCAGCCGAGCCGGGAAAGCCGGATCACCTCGGTGAACACGTCCGCCTTGCCGCCGCCGAGCAGTGCGCCCGCGGGCAGCGAAACCTTCTCCAGGTGCAGCTTCCCGGTGGCCGCGCCGCGCAGGCCCATCGCGGGTTCGGACTCGATCGTCACGCCCGCGTTGGACGATTCGACCAGGAACAGCGCCGGTCCGCGGCCTTCCAGGTCGGCAGAGACGATGAACAGCTCGGCCTCCGCCGCACGCGGGACGAGCGACTTCACGCCGTCGAGCTGGTAGCCCTTCGGGGTGCGCTTCGCCTTGGTGGCGGGCTTGAACGGGTCGAACAACGGCGTCCGCTCCAGCAGCGCGAGCGCCGCGGCGGGCACCTGCTCGCCGGTGAACGCGGGCACGTAATCGGCCTGCTGCTGCTCGTCGCCCCACGCGACCAGCGCGGTGCTCACCGCGGACGGAGCCAGCACGGCCACCGCCAGTCCGAGGTCGCCGTGCGCGAGCGCCTCCGCGACCAAGGCGTTCGTCACGACCGAACGCTCAGTGCCCGCGCCGCCCAGCTCTTCCGGAATCCCGACGAGGCTGACGCCCAGCTCGGCAGCGCGGCTCAGCAGACCCTCCGGCGCGGCGAGCTTCTCGTCGGCGTCGGCGGCGGCCGGACGCAGCTGTTCGGCGGCGAACTCGCTGACCGTCTCGACGATGAGCTTCTGGTCCTCGTCCGGCGTCAGGTCGAACAGCCCGCGGTCGTCCGGCTTCGCCAGCCGCGCCGGTTTGCCCAGCCGCTGGACCGAGGTGAACGACCTGGTCGCCGCCCCCGCCGCTCGGAACCCGCTGCGGGTCCCCGTCTTGACCAGGTTCTGCACCGGCCCGCGCAGCCCGACCCGGTCGATCGCCTTGCTCCCGGCCAACCGGGTGAGCGCGGCCAGGCCGAGGCCCATCGCGTCTCGTTTCCTTGGCGCAGCCATGCAGCATCTCCCTCGCGTTACCTACTCACGAGTAGGTTAGCGCGGCGATGCGGAATCCGCCAGTGCGGCCCGGCTCACCCGACGACCGGCCGCCGGGCCAGCGACGTGCGTTCGAACGCGATGAGCAGCAGGACCGAGGCCGTGACGATCAGCAGCAGCAAGGTCGCGGGCACGTGTCCCAGCAGCGGGGTGAGGGCGAGCAGCAGCGCCGCGAGCACGAGCCGCTGCCGGTTCCAGCTGCCGAGGTTGCGCCGCCGCAGCGAGCTGAGCGCGACCAGGTACAGCGCGAGCCCGCCGGTCAGCGCCCACAGCGCGACGCCGTGCAGTGCGTCTGCCGGACTGTGGTCCAGGGTCAGGAACGTCTTCTTCAACCCGAGCGCGACGAGCACGATGCCGGCGATGAGCGGCAGGTGCAGATAGGTGTAGGAGTCGGTGGCGATCTTGGTCCGCGCGAGGCCTTCGGCTTGGGCGAGCCTGCGTTCGGCGACGTTCGCGACCAGATCGAAGTACGTCCACCACATCCCGGCGGCGAGCGCGATCCCGCAGATCGCCGACCCGGCGACGAGCCCGGTGATCGGCACGTGCCCGATCCCGATGCCGATCGCCACGACCGATTCGCCCAGCGCGATGATCACGATCAGCCCGAACCGCTCGGCGAAGTGCGCGGGCGAGTGCAGCCGCCAGCCCGCGGGACCGGTCAGATAGACGTTGAGATAGTCCACCGCGAGCGCGACCACCCACAGCGCGGGCTGCCACGGCCCGCCCACGACATCGGCGACGGCCAGCAAAGCCAGGCTCGGGAGCAGTCCGCGCAGCATCTTCAGCAGCACCAGGCGCAGTTCGGCGTCGTGCCGCGCGGCCCCGACGTAGGCGACGATGTGCAGCAGCCGCACGACGCCGTAACAAGCGACGAACAGCAACGGCCCGTCGAGTCCGCCCGGTTGGCTGGTGAGCGCCTGCGGGACGGTGAGCGCGACGAGGAACATCACCGCCATCGCGCCGAACATCGCCAGCCGGGCGATGCCGTGGTCGACGTGGATGGTCGTGCCGAGCCACGCGTAGCTGCACCAGCACCACCACAGCACCATCAGCACCAGCAGTCCCTCGCCGACGCCGAGGAGGCTCAGGTGGCCGGCCATCAGTTCGGTCGTCTGCGTGATGGCGTAGACGAAGACCAGATCGAAGAAAAGCTCAAGGGTCGTGACGCGGTGGTCTTCGTCCGCGCGAACCAGATGCAGCAGTCTCGTGGGCACGGCCGATGCTGACACGGATGGGCGACCGATCGGGGCGGTTTCGCTGACAGCGTGCGACCGACCTCGCGAGGTTCTCTTCTCTCAGAAGTTGTGACTTCACCCCTGAAGTACTTCACTAGTGAAGTTGCAACAACTTTTGAGAGAGAACCACTTGCGAAGTGGTCTGCCCGCCCGTCAGCCGAGCCCGAGAACCGCGTGCAGCACCGCCGTCAGCTCCGTCTGCAGATGCGGCCTGTTCTTGATCCGCCCGGTCCGGCTGAGGTCGTTCGCGATGGTCAGCGCGGCGTGCACCCGGATCTTCGCCTCGCGCGCCGGAAGCTCCGGAAACACCGCGCACAGCAAGGAAACCCACTGGTCGACGTAGTCCCGCTGGACGCGGCGCAGATCGGCCTTGTCCCGCTGCGGCATGGTCGCGCGGTCCGCGGTGAAGGACACCAGCAGTTCCGGCGTGCGCAGCAGAATGTGCACGTACGACGCGGCGAGCCGGCCCAGCGCGGATCGTTCGTCCGGGGCCTGCAGTGCCTGTTCGGCGGCCAGCGCGAGCCGGTCGGCGGCGCGGTGTCCGATCGCGACCATCAGCGCGGCCTTGCTGGGGAAGTGCCGGTACACGCTGGGCCCGGCGATGCCCGCCGCCGCGCCGATGTCCTCCATGCTCACCGTGTGGAAGCCGCGTTCGGCGAAGAGCCCGGTCGCGGCGGTCAGCACCTGCTCGCGGCGGGACGGCGTGCCGAGGCTGCTCGCGACCGGCGGCGCGGGTTCGTCCGGGACCGGGAGTGAGGCGTTGAGCACAGTCTGCGCCAGTTCGACCAGCAGCGGCACGAAGCGTTTGCGCGCCACCGACGTGTGGTGCACCGCGACGCTCCCGAACACCGACAGCGCGGCCCAGCACAGCAGTTCGGCCTCGTCCGCGGACAGCTCGGGACGCAGGGTGAGCAGGGCTTTCGTCCACGCGTCGAGCACGGCGCCGGACCGGCGGCGGATCTCCCGGCGCTGCTCGCGCGGCAGATGCGGACCCTCCCAGCGCCACAGCGCGGCGATCTCTCGGCGCTCGACCGCCTGCGTCGCGAGGCCGGTGAGAAGGGCGTCCAGCTGGGCGAGCGGCGGTGCGGAATCGGCGAGCGCGGCGGCGGTGGCCGACTCCATGTCGTCGATCCCGGCGAGCACGACGTAGGCGAGGATCGCCTGCTTGTCGGCGAAATGCCGGTACAGCGCGGGGCCGGTGACCCCCGCCGCCGCGGCGATGTCATTGATCCCGACGCCGTGGAACCCCCGCGCGCGGAACAGCTCGGCCGCGACGGCAGCGAGCTGGGCCTTGCGGTCGCGAGGGCGCGTGCCGCGGGCGGGATACGTACTCATGGTGAACTGACCATAGCGCTAATCGAAACTACGGCAACCCATTGACACCATGGGGTTCATCGGGCTTATGTTAATGGCCATTAGCACCTACTGGCCGGTATAGTCGGCCGCGAGATACACCGCAGTGTCCATCCATGCCGCTTCGCGGAGGAGTTGTTCAGTGAGTAGCGAGGCCTACATCTACGAGGCGTTGCGCACGCCCCGGGGCAAGAACAAGGGCGGTGCCCTGCACGGCACCAAGCCGGTCGACCTGGTGGTCGGCCTCATCCAGGAGCTGAAGGTCCGCCACCCGAACCTCGATCCGCAGGCGATCGACGACATCGTGCTCGGCGTCGTGTCCCCGGTGGGCGAGCAGGGCGCGGACATCGCGCGCACCGCCGCGCTCGTCGCGGGCCTGCCGCAGACCGTCGCGGGCGTGCAGCTCAACCGGTTCTGCGCGTCCGGGCTCGAGGCCACGAACGTCGCGGCGCAGAAGGTCCGCTCCGGCTGGGACCAGCTGGTCATCGCGGGCGGCGTGGAGTCGATGTCGCGCGTGCCGATGGGTTCCGACGGCGGCGCGCTGTTCATGGACCCGGCCACCGCGTACGACCACTACATCGCCCCGCAGGGCATCGGCGCGGACCTGATCGCGACGATGGAGGGCTTCTCCCGCGAGGACGTCGACGCCTTCGCGGTCCGCTCGCAGGAGAAGGCCGAGGCGGCCTGGTCCGGCGGCTACTTCGCGAAGTCCGTGGTGCCGGTCAAGGACATGAACGGCGTCACGATCCTCGACCACGACGAGCACCGCCGTCCGGGGTCCACTGTGGAGGGTCTGGCGAAGCTCAAGCCCGCCTTCACCACGATCGGCGAGATGGGCGGCTTCGACGCCGTCGCGCTCCAGAAGTACCACCAGGTCGAGAAGATCGACCACGTGCACACCGGCGGCAACTCGTCCGGCATCGTCGACGGGTCGGCCATCGTGCTGGTCGGTTCCGAGCAGGCGGGCAAGACCTTCGGCCTCACGCCGCGGGCGCGCATCGTCGCCACCGCCTCGATCGGGTCCGAGCCCACGATCATGCTGACCGGTCCGACGCCGGCCACCGAGAAGGTGCTGAAGACTGCGGGTCTGACCCCGGACGACATCGACCTGTGGGAGCTCAACGAGGCGTTCGCGTCCGTCGTGCTCAAGTGGCAGAAGGACCTGAACCTTCCGGACGAGAAGATCAACGTCAACGGCGGCGCGATCGCCATGGGCCACCCGCTCGGCGCCACCGGCGCGATGCTGGTCGGCACCGTGGTCGACGAGCTGGAGCGCCGCGAGGCGCGCCGGGCGCTGGTGACGCTGTGCATCGGCGGCGGCATGGGTGTCGCGACCATCATCGAGCGGGTGTGAGGACCGAGATGACCGAGAGCAAGACCATCCGCTGGGACAAGGATTCCGACGGCATCGTCACGCTGACCCTGGACGACCCGGACCAGTCGGCCAACACGATGAACCAGGCCTTCCGCGAGTCGCTCGCCGCGACCGTGGACCGGCTCGAGGCGGAGAAGGACGACATCACCGGTGTCGTGCTCACCTCGGCGAAGAAGACCTTCTTCGCCGGCGGCGACCTGCGCGACCTGATCCAGGCGAAGCCGGAGCACGCGGCGGAGATCACCGCGTCCAGCGGCGCGATGAAGAGCCAGATGCGCCGGCTCGAGCAGCTCGGCAAGCCGGTCGTCGCGGCCATCAACGGCGCGGCGCTCGGCGGCGGCCTCGAGATCGCGCTCGCGACGCACCACCGCATCGCGGCCGACGTCAAGGGCAGCCAGATCGGCCTGCCCGAGGTCACCCTCGGCCTGCTGCCCGGCGGCGGCGGCGTGGTCCGCACCGTGCGGCTGCTCGGCATCCAGAGCGCGCTGCTGAACGTCCTGCTGCAGGGCCAGCGGATGAAGCCGCGCAAGGCGCTGGAGATCGGCCTGGTGCACGAGGTCGTGGACACCGTCGACGAGCTGGTGCCCGCCGCGAAGGCGTGGATCAAGGCCAATCCCGAGGGCGGCGTGCAGCCGTGGGACGTCAAGGGCTACAAGATCCCGGGCGGCACCCCGTCGAACCCGAGCTTCGCGGCGAACCTGCCCGCGTTCCCGGCGAACCTGCGCAAGCAGCTCAAGGGCGCGCCGATGCCCGCGCCGCGCGCGATCCTCGCCGCCGCGATCGAGGGTTCGCAGGTCGACTTCGACACCGCGATCCAGGTCGAGACGCGCTACTTCGTGAGCCTGGCCATCGGGCAGGTCTCGAAGAACATGACCAAGGCGTTCTTCTTCGACCTGCAGACGATCAACTCCGGCGGTTCGCGTCCGGACGGGTTCGAGAAGTTCACCGCCAAGAAGGTCGGCGTGCTCGGCGCCGGAATGATGGGCGCCGCGATCGCCTACGTCTCCGCGAAGGCGGGCATCGACGTGGTCCTCAAGGACGTCTCGCAGGAGGCGGCTGACAAGGGCAAGGGCTACGCGGTCAAGCTCGAGGAGAAGGCGCTCTCGCGCGGCAAGACCACGCAGGAGAAGTCGGACGCGCTGCTGGCGCGGATCAAGCCGACCGCCGACCCGGCCGACTTCGCCGGCGTCGACTTCGTCATCGAGGCCGTGTTCGAGAGCGTCGAGCTGAAGCACAAGGTGTTCGGCGAGATCGAGAGCATCGTCAACGCGGACGCGGTGCTGGGTTCCAACACCTCGACGCTGCCGATCACCACCCTCGCCGAGGGCGTGCAGCGCACCGAGGACTTCATCGGGATCCACTTCTTCTCGCCGGTGGACAAGATGCCGCTGGTCGAGATCATCTGCGGCGAGAAGACGTCGCCCGCCACGCTGGCGAAGGTCTTCGACTACACGCTGCAGATCCGCAAGACCCCGATCGTCGTCAACGACAGCCGCGGCTTCTTCACCTCGCGGGTCATCGGCACCTTCATCAACGAGGCCGTGGCCGCGCTGGGCGAGGGCGTCGAGCCGGCGTCGATCGAGCAGGCGGGTTCGCAGGCCGGTTACCCGGCTCCGCCGCTGCAGCTGATGGACGAGCTGACCCTGACGCTGCCGCGCAAGATCCGCGCGGAAACCCGCGCCGCGATCGAGGCCGCGGGCGGCACCTGGAACGCGCACGCGTCCGAGGCCGTCATCGACACGATGCTCGACAAGTACGACCGCAAGGGCCGTTCCACCGGGGCGGGCTTCTACGAGTACGACGAGAACGGCAAGCGCACCGGTCTGTGGCCGGGCCTGCGCGAGGCGTTCAACTCGGGTTCGGCGGACGTGCCGTTCGAGGACCTCAAGGAGCGCATGCTCTTCGCCGAGGCGCTGGAAACGGTGAAGTGCTTCGACGAGGGCGTCCTGACCTCGATCGCGGACGCGAACATCGGGTCCATCTTCGGCATCGGTTTCCCGCCCTGGACCGGTGGCGTGATCCAGTACATCAACCAGTACGAGGGCGGCCTGCAGGGCTTCGTGGACCGGGCCCGCGAGCTGGCGGCGCGGTACGGCAGCCACTTCGAGCCGCCGCAGTCGCTGGTGGAGAAGGCCGCCAAGGGCGAGATTTACGAGTAAAAAAGAATATTCTCCGCGGGGCCGCTCCGGTTTTTCCGGGGCGGCCCCGTTTTTCATGTCTATTCAGGACGATTTCTGCTGTTTTCGTAAGGTGATCAAGGAATGGTGGTCCGCGGTCGCTCAGCGTGAACTCGGGTCGTCCGGACGGCTGAACCCGGACTACTCGAATGGCCGCTGTCCGAGGGCAGAAACCCTTGGCATGGCGGCATAATTCCGGGACCCCTCCCCTGAGCCGCGTGGTTTACTTCGGCATGGACCAGACGGTGGCAGTCGCGGGGGAGCAGCTCGCGTTCGCTGGTGCGGATCGGCTCGTCAAGCTCATCGGGGCGCTTTACCAACGACCTCGAAGCGGCGACCGGCCGCGGGAATTGCTGGACGACGGGGAATGGCGTCCCGGTTATCACCGGGAGCGCGCCGGGCGGCGCGGGCTGCCCATGGTGTGCCTCGTCGGCGACGCGCGTGCGGGCGTGCTCAAGGAGCTGGCGTCCCGGCTGCAGAACGCGGAACCGGCGGGCACCGTGCGTTCGGTCTATCTGCCCCTCGCCGATCGGCCGGACACCGATTCCGCCGCCGAGGCGACCAAGGAGAGCGTCGACGCCGTGCGCGACCTGCTGTGGCACGTCCGCAACAGCCTCGTCCGCAGTGGCCGCACCCGGGAAAGCAGGTTGCGGTTCCGGCTGTTCACGCTGGTCGATCAGCTCATGGCGAAGCAGTTTCCGGACGGCGACACCGATCCCGAACGCACCCTGTTGCGCGAGCTGCAGGAGAACGGCCTGCTGGTCCGCTTCCGCTCGGCCATCGACAGCGTCAGCCGCGAGCTGGTGCCGCAGCATCCGGCGTGGCGGTTTCCGTTGCTGCTGCTGCGGTTGCTGACGTTCGGCACCTTCCGGCTCGCGGTCACCGGGCGCGTGCCCGGGCTGTCCGGGCGGTACCGGTGGTTCCTGCGCCAGCCGCATCTCGCACCGGAGATGTCCGGCAGTTTCGTGCGCTTCGCGCTGCGGCTCACCGACGGCGAATGGCAGAAGGAATCGCCCGAGTACGTCGCGCGGCTGCTGGTCAACGCGTTCCTGGAAGACCTGCGCCGCGAGTACCGGCTGCGGCCGTGGCAGTTCTGGCGGCGGCGCCGGATGACCTATCCGGTGCTGCTGCTCGACGAGGTCGGTCCCGCCAACGGCGGTTACCGGCTGCTCCGGCTGATGAACGACGTCCGCAACCAGGTCGGCCTCTTCGACCCGCTGCTCGTGGTGAGCGCGAGCCAGGCCCCGCCGCCGGACGCCGCGCCGAGCGAGGACCGGCCGAAGTACCACGCGACCGACGCCGCCGGTGCGTACCGGGTGTGGCAGAACCGGCTCAGCGCGGACCGGCGCGCTCGCCGCCCCACCGCTTGGTACCTGCCGATCGGGCTCGACGTGCCGCAGACGGAGGCCGAGGAAACCGAGGTACGCAAGCGAATGCTGGCGCTCGGCGAGCACTACGACCTGTCCGGCGGACGCGGGCGGGCGGCGTGGTGGACGACGCGCTGGATCCGCGCCGGGGTGCCCGCGGTGGTGCTCGCGCTGGTCGCCGCGTTCGCCGTGGTGCGTTATCAGTCCTTTCTGGACAGTCACTGCGGCACGTCGAGCGAGTGGCTGAGCCGGGTGGACGACCAGTGCGTCGGAGTGTCCGACGGCACCTTCACGCTGTTCTCCCCGGTCGACAAGGAGGGGACGATCCAGCAGGTCGAAGCCGTGGTCGCGGACCAGAACCGGCGGGCCGAGGAACTGCACCAGCAGCATCCGGAACGGCCGTACATCACGCTGGTCGACCTGGAGGCGCTGACGTCGTCGAACGGCACCGCCGAGGGACTCACCGCGGAACGCGAATCGCTGGAGGGCTTCGCGGTCGCGCAGTCGCGGCAGCTCGACGCGACCGCGGCGGCCGAACCGATCGTGCGCATGCTGATCGCCAACGGCGGCAAGGGAATGCTCCAGGGCGCGCAGGTCGCGCGCACCCTGCTGGAGATGGCGAAACAGGATCCCAGCATCGTCGGCGTGGTCGGACTCGACATGAGCAGCGAGCCGACCGCCACCACGATCCGCGCACTCGGCGACGCGGGCATCCCGGTGGTCGCCGCGACCCTCACCGCCGATCAGCTCGCGGACCAGAACCCGATCTACTTCCAGGTCGCACCGCAAAACCGCCGGGAAGCCGCGGTGACCGCGGCCTTTGCCGCCCAGCGCCCCGGCCCGCGCTCGCTTCGCATCTATTACTCCGACGACGACACTGACTTCTACAGTCCCAATCTTCGCGACAATCTGCTGAAAGAGTTCAAGGACAAGGGTTTCGCGGTCGAAGCACGCGCCTTCGTCCCGGACGAAGGGCAAAAAGCGAGGTCCGCGCATCTCCGCTACGGCGACCGGCTCGTAGGCAACGCGGGTGCCGCCGGGCGCGACAGCTGCTCCTACGACGGGTACGCGTTCTTCGCCGGCCGAGGCGTCCCCGATTTCGGAGCGTTCCTGGCTGGGGCCGCACAATGCGGCAGCACCGCGACGATCATCGGCGACGACGACGTCGCGCGTTTCGTCGCCGACTCCGTTGCGCGAGAAGATCATCGCGCGCTGCCGTACTACTATTTCGCGCTCGCGAACGCGCCGGCCACACCCGCGAAAGGTCTCGCGCGTGACTTCTACTCCACGCTCAATGCCAAGTTCTCCTTTGAACACACCGAAAAAGGCCGCTCGTTCGACGGTCACGCCGCGCTGTCCTACGACGCCGCACTGGTGATGATCACCGCGACCGCGTACCTGCGGGAGACGTCGTCGAAAATCCCGGTCACCCCAGGTGCGGTGTGGCGGGAGATCGCCGCGATCCACACCTCGCGGCCGGACGCGAACCAGATCAACAAATACATCGAGGGGGTGAGCGGAACCATCGACTACGGCGGTGACATCGGCAGGCACGTCCCACAGGACAAACCGCTCGCGGTACTGCAGGTCCAAGGCGGAGAAGTCGACCCGGCGCTACAGGGCTTCTGCGGCAAGTCGGTCCTGCGAGCCCCGGACCCGTGGTGTCCCGCGGACGGCTGAGCCCGCGGGCGCGTGAGACGATGCCCACGGAGGAGCCGATGACTGCCGAAGAGCAATTGCCCGTCCTGGACGAACATCGCGTCACCGTGCCCGCCGACGCCGAGACCACCTGGCGCGCGGTCAATCAGGTCGCCGAACGCTTCTCCGGCAGGTTGGCCACCGCGTACGCCTGGGCGGTCCGCTGCGCCGATTGGAAGGCAACCGGTCCGCGTCCGCTCGCGGAAGGATCCACCGTGCCCGGCTTCCGAGTCGTGGTCGCCGAACCGCCGTACCAGCTCGCGCTGGCTGGACGACACCGGTTTTCCGAGTACCGCCTCACGTTCCGGCTCGAATCCGTCTCCGCCGCAGAGACCGTGGTCCGCGCCGAAAGCCGGGCCCGGTTCCCCGGGGTGGCCGGAGCGGGCTACCGCTTGCTCGTCGTCGGAAGCGGCGGACATGTTTTCGGCGTGCGGCGAATGCTGGCGACGATTTCCCGGCTCGCGGAGGACTGACTCGACGGTTGCGTTTCGCGTTCTCCTCGCTGTCGGGCGGCGCGACCGCCCAGTGCAACGACGGCACCTACAGCTACAGCCAGCACCGTTCCAGCACCTGCTCCGATCACGGCGGCGTCGAACAATGGCTGTGAACCCCACAACCCAAGCGAGCATTGGGCCAAACGGACCAGTCCGCTAAGTCGGATCGATCACGAACCGCCCGTTCTGCGCGCCGCGCCCGGTAGCGTGCGAATCCGGTACGGCATACGGAACGGGGGACGTGGTGGCGCGGGCGGGTTCGGGGCCGATCATCGTGGTGCTCGCCTCGTGCGGGCTGGTCGCTTCGTTCATGCAGACGCTGGTCATCCCGTTGATCCCGGCGTTCCCGAGACTGCTCGACACCACGCCGACGGACGCGTCGTGGGTCGTCACCGTCACGCTGCTCGCGGCGGCGGTGTGCACGCCGGTCGCGGGGCGGCTCGGCGATCTCTACGGCAAACGCCGCGTGCTGCTCGTGAGCCTCGCTGTGCTGATCGCCGGATCCGTGGTCTCGGCGCTCACCAGTTCGCTCGCGTTGATGATCGTCGGCCGCGGGTTGCAGGGCTGCGCGATGGGCGTCATTCCGCTCGGCATCAGCATCATGCGCGACGAACTGCCGCCGGACCGCGTGAGCGGCGCGATTTCGCTGATGAGCGCGACGCTCGGAGTCGGCGGTGCGATCGGGTTGCCGGTCGCGGCGATCGTGGCCGAGCACGCCGACTGGCACGTCCTGTTCTGGGGCGCGGCCGGGCTCGGGCTGGGGTGTGCGCTGCTGATCCTGCGGTTCGTTCCGGAATCGCCGGTCCGCACGCCCGCGCCGTTCGATTTCCTCGGCACACTCGGGTTGATCGTCGGTCTCACCAGCCTGTTGCTGCCGATCGTGAAGGGCAGCGAATGGGGCTGGGGGAGTCCGGCGACGCTCGGGTTCGCCGCGACCGCCGTGGTCGTTCTCGCGGCCTGGGGCTGGTACCAGCTGCGTCGGCGTGACCCGCTGGTCGATCTGCGCGTTTCGGCGCGGCGGCCGGTGTTGTTCACGAACCTCGCGTCGGTGCTCGTCGGCTTCGCGATGTACGCGATGTCGTTGTCGTTCCCGCAGTTGCTGCAGGCACCGTCGGCGACCGGCTACGGACTCGGGCTCAGCATGGTCGAAGCCGGTCTGTGCCTCGCGCCGAACGGCCTGGTCATGATGGCGCTGTCCCCGGTCTCCGCGCGGCTGACCAACCGCTACGGCGCGCGCGTCACGCTCATGACCGGCGCGACCGTGATCGCGGTCGGCTACGTCTTCGCGATTTTCCTGATGGCCAACGCGGTCGAGCTGATCATCGCGTCGGTGATCATCGGGGCAGGTGTCGGCATTGCTTACGCCGCGATGCCCGCGCTGATCATGAGCGCGGTGCCGGTCACCGAAACCGCGTCCGCGAACGGGCTCAACTCGCTCATGCGGTCTGTCGGCACGTCGACGTCCAGCGCCGTGATGGCCACGATGCTCGCCCACCTGACGATCACCGTCGGCTCGTTCACCGTGCCCTCGCTCGCGGGTTTCCGCGCCACGTTCGCGGTCGCCGCGGTGGCGGCGGTGGCCGGGCTGGCGTTGACCGCGGTGGTGCCGCGGTTCCGTGCCGCCAGCCCGGAACTCGCCGGGGTCTAGAGCAGCGGCGGAACGGCCGCGTCGATCAGGTGCGGCCCCGGTTCGGCGACTGCGCGCCGGAACTGTTCGGCCAGCTCCTCCGCGGTCGTCGCCCGGGTCGCCGGAACGCCCATGCCTTCGGCGATCTTCACGAAATCCAGGTCCGGCCGGCCGATGTCCAGCAGGTCCTTCGCGCGCGGCCCGTCGCCGGACGCGCCGACGCGCTGCAGTTCCATCCGCAGAATCGCGTACGCGTTGTTGTTGAGCACCACCGTGGTGACGTCGAGGTTCTCGCGCGCCTGCGTCCAGAGCGCGGAGATCGTGTACATCGCGCTGCCGTCGGATTCGAGGTTGATCACCGGCCGTCGCGGAGCCGCGATCGCCGCGCCGACAGCCACCGGCATCCCGTAGCCGATCGCGCCGCCGGTCAGGGTCAGCACGTCGTGCCGAGGCGCGCCCGCGGTCGCGGCGGGCAGCATGAGACCGGACGTGTTCGCCTCGTCCACGATGATCGCGTTCTCCGGCAGCAGCGCGCCGATCACGTCGACCCAGTTCTGCACGGTGAGCGGACCGCTCGGCAGCTCCGGCCGTCCGGCCTCCTGCAAAACCGGCTCGGTGTCCGCGGCGACCAAGGCGGCGACCGCCTCCAGCGCGGCCGGGACGTCCTGCCCGACGTTCGCGAGGACGTGGACGTCCGCGCCTTCCGGAGTCAGCTCGCTCGGCATGCCGGGGTAGGCGAAGAACGACACCGGCGCCTTCGTGCCGGCGATGATCAGGTGCTTGATCCCGTCCAGCTGGTACTTCGCCTGCTCGGCGAGATAGCCCAGCCGTTCGATGTTCGGCAGGCCGGCACCGCGTTCCAGCCGCGCCGGGAACGTCTCGGCGAGCACCTTCACCCCGGTCGCGGCCGCGATCCGGCTGGCCGCGCGCAAACCGGCTTCGCGGCAGGCGGACCCGCCGATCAGCAATGCCACCGGCTCACCGCTGCCGAGCACGTCCGCGATCTTCTGCACGGTCGTCGAGTCGACCGTCTGCGGGACGCGCGGCGGGATCGGCTCGCACGTTTCGCCGCCCTCGCCCCACGACGCGTCGGCGGGAAGGATCAGCGTCGCGACCCGGCCCGGGGCGTCCTGTGCCGCCGCGACCGCCGCCGCGGCGTCCGCGCCGACGTCCTTCGTGTGCCCGGACCGGCGCACCCAGCCCTCGAGCGAGCCCGCGATGGCGTCGATGTCCGACTCCAGCGGGGCGTCGTACTGCTTGTGATAGGTGGCGTGGTCGCCGATCACGTTGACCACCGGCGTGTGCGCGCGCCGCGCGTTGTGCAGGTTCGCCAGGCCGTTCCCGAGCCCGGGACCGAGGTGCAGCAGCGTCGCGGCGGGCTTGCCGGCGACCCGCGCGTACCCGTCCGCGGCACCGGTCACGACGCCCTCGAACAACGCGAGCACCCCGCGCATCTCCGGTACCGAATCGAGCGCGGCGACGAAATGCATTTCCGACGTGCCGGGGTTGGAAAAGCACACGTCGACCCCGCTGTCGACGAGCGTGCGGATAAGGGACTGGGCGCCGTTGAGCGTGCTCACTGTGCTCACTTTCCGGTTTGCGCGAACAGAACGCCGGGGTTCAGGATCCCGGCCGGGTCGAAGCTTTCCTTGACCCGGCGCAGCAGATCGAGCTTCGCCGGGTCTTCGAGTTTGGCGTAGTACTTGGTCTTGGTGCGGCCGAGGCCGTGCTCGCCGGAGATCGCGCCGCCGAGTTCGTACGCGTAACCGAAGATGTCGGTCAGCAGCTGCGAGCGGGTGTCCGGGTCCTTGCAGAAGATCGCCAGGTGGACGTTGCCGTCGCCGGCGTGCCCGCAGCCGATCGCGCCGCCGCCGGCCGCCATCGCCAGCTCGCGGGCTTTGGCCAGGAACTGCGGCATCGCGGTCCGCGGCACCACCACGTCGATCACGTCGTCCGCGCCCGCGGCTTTGGCGTTCCAGAAGGCTTTTTCGCGGGCTTCGATGAGCTTGCGGGCGGCTCCGCCTTCGAGCACGTACGCGTCGATCGCGCCGAGTTCGGTGAGCAGTTCGCCGAGCGCTTCGACGTCCTCGCCGAGCCGGTCGGCCACCCGGTTCTCCAGCGCCACGGCCAGATACGCCTGGGTCCGGTCGCGGATTTCCGCCGGGACGCCCAGTTCGAGCTTGTCGTTGTAGACCATCGCGGCCATCGTCATGTTGTCGATGTACTCGAGGATCTGCGGGGCGAGACCGCTCGCGGCGATCTTCGGCACGGCCGCCATCACCTGCTCGAAATCGTCGAACGGGGCCAGCACCGTCGCGCCGTGCGGCAGCCGGGGCTGCAGCTTCACGATCACCTCGGTCACCAGCGCGAGCGTGCCCTCCGAGCCGATGATCAGCTGGGTGAGGTCGTAGCCGCTGGAGATCTTCGACATCCGGCCGCCGACGCGGATGATCTCGCCCGTCGCGAGCACCGCCTGCAAACCGGAGACGTTGCCGCGGGTGATGCCGTAGCGGATCGCGCGCATCCCGCCGGCGTTGGTGCCGACGGTGCCGCCGACGCTCGCGCTCAGCTCGCCGGGATAAACGGGGTAGGTGAGGCCGTGTTCGGCGGTCTTCGCGTCGAGTTCGGCCAGCGTGACGCCCGGCTGGACGACGGCGACGTGGTTGCCGGTGTCGATCTCGAGCACCGAGTTCATCCGCTCGAACGAGACGAGCAGCCCGCCTTCGACCGGCCGCGCCGCGGCGGACAGCCCGCTGCCGGACCCGCGCGCGGTCACCGGGACGCCCTCGGCGGCGGCGATCTTCACCAGCGCGGAGACCTCTTCGGCGGTGGCGGGTTTCGCGACGTACGCCGGTTTCTGCCCCGGCGTGCTGAGCGCCTCGTCGTGCGCGTAGTCGTCGGAAATCGCGTCACCGGTCAGCAGGTTCCCCGCTCCGACGGCCCCCGCCAGCTGTGCAGCGATCTCGCTCATGCCACTCCCTCGTGCGCGCGTGCTTCGTGGCCGCAGCCTAGCCGTTCTGGTCCGAGGCTGGCCATGAATAGTTTTCACGTTAGCCGACGCGGGCACGAAAAAGGCCACGCCGCGCGCGTGGCCAGGAAGGGGGGAGAACCCAAGCAGGGACCGGCCCGCGCCAACAGGCCGGCCCCTGGGTTAATCCTCGGTGCCGGTCAGACGAGCCAGCCGAGCACGTGCGCCAGGTGCGCGAGCAGACCCGAGATCAGGTCGTGGCCGTGGTGCACGTGCTGGGTGAACATCTGCATTGAGGGGCTCCTTGTTCGGATTGTTCTTCCTTGGTGCTCTCGCGAGGAGCCATCGCAGATTTCCACCGGCCCGCTCGCGGTGTCAAAACGCGGATTTCCCTGTGCTGGCAAGGGATCGGCGGCCGGGGAATCTTCCCATGTTAAACATGTAAGGCTTTCGGGTTTGCCGCCGGGGGTGCACTGTGGACTCTTCGCCACGGTTCGTAGCGAACCTCGGCGTCGATCACCCTGGGTAGCAGACGCGCACTGCGGCAACCGGGCGGCGCGGCCCCTCGAAACGGTGAATGCGAAGCCACGATTGGTGAGTTGCCGAGGTTCACACCGCCGGGTGATCATCAGGGCTGAATCCCTTGTCCGGCCGCGAATCTTGGGCCGCGCTCATGATCGCGGAGGGTTAACCCGGCTTCACTCCGGAGGGACAATCCGGCCCGATCCGGGCAAGCGAAAGGCCGGTCCCTCCGCAGCGGAGGAACCGGCCCTGGAGCGACTGTCAGTCAGCGCGGGCGAACGACAGAGTCTCGCCTTCCACGCCGCGCAGCCACAGATCCTGCGCGGCCTCGGCCATCTCGGACAGGCCCTCCTCGATCGTCGCGAACACGTTGCCGGGCACCCAGCCCGCGTCGCCGTTGATCAGCAGGTTGTTGCGGCCGTAGAAAATCGCGAGATCCGTGGCACCCTGGTCGCTGTGCGCCTCGCTGCCCTCGTCGTAGCCGTACGCCGGATTGCCGATTTCCCATGCCTCGAATCCGAAGTAGACGACGTCGCCCGGAATCGGGGTGATGGTCGGGTTCTCGCGGCCCGGCTTGGGTTCAGCGAAGGGCGGCACGAGCGTGTAGACCTCGTTGCGCGCGTACTTCGCGTGGTAGGCCGAACCGCTCTGCGGCAGCGCGTCCCACACCGCCTTGCAGGTGCGCGGTGCTTCGTCGTCGAGCAGCCGGGCGCGGCAGGTGACGCCGCGCTTGTCGAGGCTGATGGTGATGTAGCGCGCCATGCTTCAGCTCCCCGTGACCGACGTGACGACCTCGCCCCAGATGCGCAGCGCGTCGTCGACTTGTTCCGCGTTGACGACGAGCGGCGGCACCATGCGCACGACGTTCGAGTACGCGCCACAGGTGAGCAACAGCAGTCCGCTCTTGGCAGCTGCCTGCTGCGCGGCCTGCGCGGTGGCCGTGTCCGGTTCGCCGTCCGCTGTCGTGAACTCAGTGCCCACGAGGAGCCCGAGACCGCGTACGTCGCCGATAGCCGGCGTCTTGTCCGCGATGACGCGCGCGCCCTCGAGAAGCTGACGGCCACGCTCCGCGGCGTTCTCGACCAAGCCTTCGTCCTGAATGACGTCGAGCGTCGCGATCGCCGCCGCGCACGACACCGCGTTGCCGCCGTACGTGCCGCCCTGCGACCCCGGGTACGCCTTCGCCATCAACTCTTCCGAAGCGGCAATGCCCGAAAGCGGGAAGCCGCTCGCGAGGCCCTTCGCGATCAGCACGACGTCCGGGTGGACGTCGAAGTGGTCGTGGCCCCAGAACTTGCCGGTGCGGCCGAATCCGGCCTGCACCTCGTCGAGCACCAGCAGGATCCCGTGCCGGTCGGCGCGTTCGCGCAGCCCGGCCATGAACTCGGTGTTGGCCGGGACGTAGCCGCCCTCGCCGAGCACCGGCTCGATGAAGAACGCGGCCGTCTCGTTCGGCGCGGAGACGGTCTGGAAGAGGTAGTCCAGCTCGCGCAAGGCGAACTTCGTCGCGGTCTCCTCGTCCCAGCCGTAGTGGTAGGCGTACGGGAACGGCGCGACGTGCACGCCGGACATCAGCGGCGAGATGCCCGCGCTGAACCGCGTGCCGGAGGTGGTCATGGTCGCGGCGGCGACCGTGCGGCCGTGGAAACCGCCCTGGAACACGATGACGTTCGGCCGCTTCGTCGCCTGCCGGGCCAGCCGCAGCGCGGCCTCCACGGCCTCGCTGCCGGAGTTCGCGTAGAAGAGCGAATCGAGCCCGGACGGCAGCACGTCGCCGAGCTTGCGGGTCAGTTCGAGCAGCGGTTTGTGCATGACTGTCGTGTACTGGCCGTGCACGAGCTTGCCGATCTGCTCGCGCGCGGCTTCGACCACGCGCGGGTGGCAGTGGCCGGTGCTGGTCACCCCGATGCCCGCGGTGAAGTCGAGATGACGTTTCCCGTCCACGTCGTAGAGGTAAACCCCTTCACCGTGGTCGACGACGACGGGCGTTGCCTGCTTGAGCAGCGGGGAAAGCTGGGCCATGCGGCGCCCTCCTGGGTGCGGGTGGAGACGGTTGTCGATTGTTGACAATATCCATAGCATGAGTTCGGGACAACAGGAACAGGAGCGAGCTGGATGAGCGGGATCACCGAGAACGGCGTCGTGAGCGCGGTCGGCAAGGAACTCTTCATCGGCGGCAAGTGGGTCTCCGCGCGCAGCGGCAAGACCTTCGACGTGCAGGACCCCTCCACCGGCGAGGTGCTGTGCCAGGTCGCGGACGCCGGGCCGGAGGACGGCCTCGCGGCGCTCGACGCGGCCGTCGCGGCACAGGCCGACTGGGCCGCGGTCGCCCCTCGGGAGCGCGGCGAGATCCTGCGCCGCGCGTACGACAAGCTCATCGAGCGCCGCGACGAGCTGGCGCTGCTGATGACGCTGGAAATGGGCAAGCCGCTGGCCGAGGCCGCCGGGGAGATCACTTACGCCGCCGAGTTCTTCCGCTGGTTCGCCGAGGAGGCGGTGCGGATCGACGGCGGCTACGCGGTGGCCCCGAACGGCAACGGACGATTCCTGATCACGCGCCAGCCGGTCGGACCGACGCTGCTCATCACGCCGTGGAACTTCCCGATGGCGATGGGCACGCGCAAGATCGGCCCGGCCGTCGCCGCGGGTTGCACGATGGTCATCAAGCCCGCCGCGCAGACGCCGCTGTCGATGCTCGCGCTTACCCAGATCCTCGCCGACGCCGGACTGCCCGAAGGCGTGCTGAACGTCGTCACCACCAAGGACGCGGGCGGCGTGATGGAGCCGCTGATCCGCGACGGACGCGCGCGCAAGCTGTCGTTCACCGGCTCGACCGGGGTCGGGCGCAAGCTGCTGGAACAGTGCGCGGAGAAGGTGCTGCGCACGTCGATGGAACTGGGCGGCAACGCGCCGTTCGTCGTGTTCGACGACGCGGACCTGGACGCCGCGGTCGAGGGCGCGATGCAGGCGAAGATGCGCAACATCGGCGAGGCGTGCACCGCGGCCAACCGGTTCTACGTGCAGCGCGGCGTGGCCGAGGAATTCTCCCGCCGGCTCACCGAGCGGATGCAGGCGCTGCCGATGGGCCGCGGCACCGACGAAGGCGTCGTGGTCGGCCCGCTCATCGACGAGGCCGCGGTGAAGAAGGTGACCGAACTGGTCAAGGACGCCACGGACAAGGGCGCGCGGGTGCTCACCGGTGGCTCGCGGGTCGACGGTCCCGGGCACTTCTACCCGGCCACCGTGCTCACGGACGTTCCGGTGGACGCTCGGCTGGCCAGCGAGGAAATCTTCGGCCCGGTCGCGCCGATCACCCCGTTCGACACCGAGGACGAGGCGGTCGAGAAGGCCAACGACACCGAATTCGGCCTGGTGTCCTACCTGTTCACCAGCGACCTGAAGCGCGCGCTGCGGGTGTCGGAACGCCTCGAGGCCGGGATGATCGGCCTCAACCAGGGCATCGTGTCCAATCCGGCGGCCCCGTTCGGCGGCGTCAAGCAGTCCGGTCTCGGCCGCGAGGGCGGCACGGTCGGCATCGAGGAATTCCTGGAGACCAAGTACATCGCGGTGAACCTGTGACCCATCGGATTGCGAGCATCCCCGGCGACGGGATCGGGGTCGACGTCACGATCGAGGCGCGCCGGGTTCTCGACGCCGCCGCGGACAAGTACGGATTCTCCTTGGAATGGACCGAATTCGACTGGAGCTGCGAGCGGTACGCGAAGACCGGCGCGATGATGCCCGAGGACGGGGTCGAGCAGCTGTCGGGGTTCGACGGCATCCTGCTCGGCGCGGTCGGCTTCCCCGGCGTCGCGGACCACGTTTCGTTGTGGGGCCTGCTGATCCCGTTGCGGCGGGCGTTCCAGCAGTACGTCAACCTGCGCCCGGTGCGGCTGCTGCCGGGGACGTCCTCGGTGCTGGCCGGGAGGAAGGCCGACGAGCTGGAAATGGTGATCGTCCGCGAGAATTCCGAGGGCGAGTACTCGGAAATCGGCGGGCGGCACAACGCCGGGCGGCCGGACGAGTTCGTGCTGCAGGAGTCGGTGTTCACGCGGGTCGGGGTGGAACGGATCATCCGGTACGCCTTCGGACTCGCGCGCACGCGTTCTCAGCACGTCACGTCGGCGACGAAGTCCAACGGGCTGATCCACTCGATGCCGTACTGGGACGAGATTTTCGCGGAAGTCGCGGGCCAGTACCCGGACGTCCGCGCGGAACAGTGCCATGTGGACGCTCTCGCCGCGCGGATGGTGCAGGCTCCGGACCGGCTCGACGTGGTGGTGGCGTCGAACCTGTTCGGCGACATCCTGAGCGACCTCGCGGCCGCGATCACCGGCGGACTGGGCATGGCCCCGTCCGGAAACATCAACCCATCAGGTGAGTTTCCGTCGATGTTCGAGGCGGTCCACGGCAGTGCTCCGGACATCGCCGGGCAGGGCATCGCGAACCCGGTCGCACAGATCCTCGCCGCGGCGATGCTGCTGGAGCACCTCGGGGAAACCGTTGCCGCACAAGCGATCCGCGCCTCGGTCGACGAGGTGCTGACCGCGGGCGAAACGCTCACCCCCGACCTCGGCGGAACCGCTACCACAACCGCGCTCGGCACCGCGGTGGCCGCTTCGCTCCGCTGATTTTTCGTCGGTGCCGCGCGGTTGACTCTTCCCTGACCCGCCGACGGGTCCCCGAGGGGAGGAGGAGCCGATGTGCCAGAGGTGCGAGGAACCGGAAAGACCGGAGGAGCAGTACCTGATCGAGGTGCTCGACGAGATCAGGGAGCACGGCTGGTGCGTCCAGGGCGTGCTGGGAACAGGTTCCCGGCCGCCCTGGGCGTACACCGCGGGCCTGACCGTACAGGGCCTGCCCGAGCTGGTTGTCACGGGATTGCTGCCACACCAGGCAGTGCGGCTGCTGAACGCCGCGGCCGAACACTCGCTGCACGCTGGCCCGCCGGTGCCCGGGCAGCAGTGGCTGCTGCCTCGGTTGCCGCGGGTGGAAATCGTCCAGCTCAGTGCTCCGGCGGCGCACCTGGACATCGCAGTGTGCTGCTATGGCACGGGAATCGAAGCCAGACAGCTCGTGTACGCCGACTCGGCGGGCTGGTTCCCGTGGTCTCCGCAGTACAACTCCGGCCGCGGCGGACAGCCCGTGCTGGGGGTGCGTCGTGCGTGAGTTTTTCTTGCTGTTTCAGGGTTTTCCGTGCCGGCGGCCGGTAGTGTCGAAGCATGCCCGAACTGCTGGCCCCCACCGTCCGCCTGCACTGCTCGTGGCTGGAAGCGCATCGCGAATGGGGCCCGGGCTTGCACGAGGACGGCTTCGGCCTGTCCGCGTCGGATCAGGTCGATTCTCCTGCTGGCTTCGCCGCCTGGGTCGGTTCCTTGGCCGCGGACCGCGCTGTGTACCGCTGGCTGGTCGAGGACGGAGAGGTGCTCGGCGGAATCGCCCTGCGCGCTGGACCGGCCTCGTACGTTCGGTGGGCTGGGCACCTCGGCTTCGGCCTCCGTCCGTCCGCACGCGGCCGCGGTCTCGCTTCTTGGGCATTACGCCAGATGCTGCCCGAGGCCCGGCGGCTGGGTTTGCCTCGCGTGCTCTTGGTGTGCGAGGGGGAGAACCTGGCGTCCGCCAAGACGATCGAACGCGCGGGCGGTGTGCTGGAGGAAACCCGTCAGACCGACCACGGGCCGGTGCGGCGGTACTGGATCACGCTGGAGTCGTCGGCGAGCTGAGCCGCATCTCCTGGTCGCCACGGCGGAGCGGTGCCGACTTAGCCATTCCGTTGCTGCTGCTCGCATTGCCCGGCGGCGCTTCCGGCTTCGTGCTGCACCGGTTCGCCCGCGAGGAACGGACCGCCGTGCGGTTCGCCACCACGGGGGCAAGCGGTCCGGTCAGGTGCGGAGACGACCGCGTCGCCATCCGCCGAGCGCGGATTGCGTGTGCTCATGCGGTAATGGCGCAACGCGGGGTGCGTGCAGGCGTGCTTCCTGCGGTGCGGGGGAGGAGAAGCGGCCGTCCGGAAAACCCGCCCGCCTCACTCCGAAACCGCGACCCCGCCCTTCAGGCTCCGTCCCGGAAGCAACCGGCTGATCGCGTCCTCCATGTGCGCGTCCAGCAGGTGCAGCGCCGTCTCCTCGTCGTCCGACCGAAGGGCTTCGATGATCCTCGTGTGCTCCTCCAGCCGGTCCTCCACGCCCTGATACGTGCTCTGCAGCAGGGTCAGGCACATTCGCGTCTCGATCAGCAGCGTCCGGGCCATCCGCACCAGTCGTTTGCTGCCGGAGGCGTTGATCAGCGCCTCGTGGAAGCGCAGGTCAGCCTCCGACAGCGCGGCCGGATCGTCCGCGGCCGCCGCCATATCGGCCACGTTCTGTTCCAGCATCGCCGCCACTGCCTCGCGGTCGCCGCGGAACGCGCACAGCAGGGCGGCCCGTTCGACCGCCGAGCGGGCGAGGTAGATGTCGAAGACATCCTCCGGTTCGAGGTCGATCACGAACAGGCCCCGGTGGCGTTCGCTGCGCAGCAAACCCTCCGACACGAGATGCTGCATCGCCTCGCGCAGCGGGCCGCGCGAGACCTGGAAGCGGGCGGCCAGGTCGGTTTCGCCGAGCTGGGTGCCCGGCGGCAGCGCGCCGGTCATGATCGCGTCGCGCAGCTGGCGCGCGATCACGGCGGCGGTCGATTCCCGGCTGACCGGCTCTATGTCCGGCAGTGCAACCACGGGTCAGCCCCTCGTCCGGAACAACGCGCCCAGCGAACGCACCAGCCGGGTCGTGCCGGTCAGGCGCAGGCCTTCCCACACGGTCACCTGGTTGGCGGTGAGTACCGGCTTGCCGAGCTTCGCCTCGATGTCGGTGATCTCGCCGAGCGTGCGCATCGCGGTGTCGGGCACCAGGACCGCGTCGGCGTCCGGGTGGTCGTGGCTCACCGCGAGGTCCACCACGGCCTCGGGGGCGAGCTGGCCCACCTCGGCGGCGGTGTCGATGTCGGCGCTCGACATCGAAAGCACCTCGACGCCTCCCGCGGCGAGGAAGTCCACGAACAGCCGCGCGACGTCGTCGGGGTAGCTCGCGGCCACCGCGACTCGTTGCACGCCAAGGGCTTTCGCCGCGTGCACGAAGGCGAACGACGTGCTCGAGGCCGGCACTCCGGCGGCCTTGGCGAGCTGGTCGGCCTGGTTGCGCGCGCCGTCCCAGCCGTACACGAAGCTGCCGGACGTGCACGCCCACACCACCGCTTCCGGCTGGTGTTTCGCGAGCAGCCGCGCGCCTTCGGCGAGCCGGGCTTCGCTGCCGAGGTCGAGCAGTTCCGGCACGGCGTGCAGGTCGGTGCCGTAGATGTGCGCGACCGGCAGGCTGATGTCGCCGTCGGAGCCGCCGAGAAGCTGTTCCGCGAGCGGGTAGTCGTCCTCGGCCGCGTGGTCGGGGTAGATGAAGCCGATCGTGGTCACGAAACCTCCGGGATGCGCAAATTGTCGACAATATTAGCGGGACTGGTCAAGACACCTCCCGCAGCCACTGGCCGGGTCCCACGATGGGCAGCTGCATCCGGCGCAGGCACGCCCACATCGTCAGCTGGTTGGCGGTCAGCACGGGTTTGCCGAGCGCCTTTTCCAGCGGTTCGATCAGGTCGAACGTCGGGAGGTTGGTGCAGCTGACGAAGATCGCCTCGGCGTCGCGGTGGTCCGCGGCCAGGATCCGCTCGGCGATGGTGCGGTAGCTGACCTTCCAGATGCCGCCGCCGAGTCCGAGGTGGTCGCTGGACACCGTGGTCACGCCGACCTCGCCGAGAAAATCGTGGAGTTTGCCGGTGAGGTCGGCGTCGTAGGGCGTGAGCACCGAGACCCGGTGCAGGTCGAGCTGGTGCAGCACCTCGACCAGCGCCCCGGACGTGGTGACCGCGTCGGGCGCGCCCGCGTCGCAGATCGCCTTGGTGAGGGAGCGTTCGTAGTCGATGCCGTTCACGAAGCTGCCCGAGGTGCACAGGTACGCGACCACCTCCGGCTCCACGTGCAGCACGTCGCGCGTGGCCGCGGCGAGGTGCCTGCTGTCGCTCACCAGCTGCGCCATCTCCATGCTCACCGGAACCGGTTCGTAGGGGGTGCGGGCGAGATGCAGCGACACCTCCATCGGCACCCAGCGCCACAGCTCGCGCTCGAGCGCGAGGTCGAACGGCGCGATCACGCCGATGCCGCGCTGGGCGAGCGGGCCCTCGAACGCGAGGAAGTCCAGATCCAAGGTTCAGCCTCCGGAATACGCCTGTGCCGATGCCCGTCCGGTGCTCCGGGGGTGGTCCTCGGATTGTTGACAATCATACGAGCCACTTTTACCGTGTCAATCGTGACCGCTCCGGAAAACCCCGTACTGGCAGTGCTCTGCGGGGCAGACCATCCACCGGACATGGCCGCTATCGAAGACGCGGCGGTAGTTCGTTACACCGACGAGCGCGGCCTCGCCGGTGCGCTGGCCGGGGCGGACGCGCTTTTCGTCTACGACTTCCTTTCCGGGGCCGTCCCCGGCGCCTGGCCCGCCGCGGACCGGTTGCAGTGGCTGCACATCGCGAGCGCCGGCGTCGACCCGGTGCTGTTCCCGGGGCTGCGCGAGAGCGACGTCGTGCTCACGAACTCGCGCGGGGTGTTCGACGACGCCATCGCCGAGTACGTGCTCGGCGTCGTGCTGTCGTTCGCCAAGGACTTCGCGCGTTCGCTCGACCTGCAGCGCGCCGGGACGTGGAAGCACCGCGAGACCGAGCGGATCGCCGGGCGGGAGGTGCTGGTGGTCGGCACCGGACCGATCGGAAGGGCCATCGCGCGGATGCTGCGCGCGGCCGGGATGCGGGTGTCCGGGGCGGGGCGGCGGGCCCGGGTCGGGGATCCGGATTTCGGCGTCGTGCGCGAATCCGCCGGGCTGACGGGGTATCTGCCCGAGTTCGACTACGTCGTCGCGGTCGCGCCGCTCACCGACCAGACCAAGGGCATGTTCGACGCCGCCGCGTTCGCCGCGATGAAACCGTCCGCGCGCTTCGTCAACGTGGGCCGCGGCGAACTGGTGGTCACGTCCGACCTGATCGCGGCGCTGCAGGCGGGGGAGATCGCCGGCGCCGCGCTCGACGTCTTCGAAACCGAGCCGCTGCCCGCCGAAAGTCCACTGTGGACCATGCCGGACGTTCTGCTGTCGCCGCACATGTCGGGGGACTTCCTCGGCTGGCGGCGGACGCTGGTAGAGGTGTTCGCCGGGAACTTCCGGCGCTGGCTCGCCGGGGAACCGCTCTGGAACGTCGTGGACAAACGGCTCGGCTACGTGCCGTCCGAATCGCAGGGAGGCGCCGGATGGGCGACCGGGAATTGACCGCCAGCGAACTCGTCGCCGCCTACGCCACCGGCGAACTGTCGCCGGTCGAGGCGACCAAGAGCGCCCTGCAGAACATCGAGGACCGCGACGGCGAGGTCAACGCCTACTGCCTCGTCGACGCCGAGCGCGCGCTGGAGCAGGCGAAAGCGGCCGAGGCGCGCTGGCGCGACGGGAATCCGATCGGCGCGCTCGACGGCGTCCCGGCGTCGATCAAGGACATCTTCCTCACCCAGGGCTGGCCGACGCTGCGCGGTTCCACGAGCATCCCGGCCGACCAGCCGTGGGAGGTCGACAGCCCGGTGATGGCGCGGATGCGCGAGGCGGGCCTGGTCGTGCTGGGCAAGACCACCACGCCGGAGATCGCCTGGAAGGGCGTCACCGACAGCGCGCTCGCGGGCATCACGCGCAATCCGGTGAACCCGCGGATGACGGCGGGCGGGTCCAGCGGCGGCAGCGCGGCCGCGGTCGCGGCGGCGATGGGCGAATTGTCCGTCGGCACCGACGGCGGCGGTTCGATCCGGATTCCCGCGTCGTTCTGCGGAATCGTCGGCATGAAGCCGACGCACGGCCGGGTCCCGCTGTTCCCGGCGAGCCCGTTCGGCCCGCTCGCGCACGCCGGGCCGATGGCGCGTTGCGTGGACGACACGGCGTTGCTGCTGGACGTCCTCGCGCTGCCGGACCACCGCGATCCGACCGGGCTCGCGCCGCCGATCAGCGCGTACCGCGAGGCAGTGCGGCGCGACGTGCGCGGGCTCATCGCCGCGTACTCGCCGACGCTCGGTTTCGCCGACGTGGACCCGGAAGTCGCGGCGATCGTCCAGTCGGCGGTGCAGTCCCTCGCCGACGCCGGACTGCAGGTGGAGCAGGCCGACCCCGGATTCGCCGACCCGAAGGACGCCTTCGACGTGCTGTGGTCCGCGGGCGCGGCGAAGTCCCTCGAAGCGTTCCCGCCGGGCAGCGAGTCGCGGATCGACCCGGGTCTGCTCCGCGTGTGGGAACAGGGCCGCACCTACTCGGCGGGCGACTACCTCGACGCCACCGCGGAACGCGCCGCGCTCGGCATCCTGATGGGCGAGTTCCACACCCGCTACGACGTGCTGCTCACGCCGACCGTCCCGATCCCGCCGTTCGAGGCCGGCCACGACGTGCCGCCGGGCAGCGGGATGACCGAATGGCCGGAGTGGACGCCGTTCACGTATCCGTTCAACATGACGCAGCAGCCCGCGATCAGCGTCCCGGCCGGGCGCACCGAATCGGGTCTTCCGGTGGGTCTGCAGATCGTCGGTCCCCGGCATTCGGACGACCTGGTGCTGGCGGTGGCGAAGCTGCTCGAGGAGGTCCGGCCCTGGGCCGCGCCGTGACGCCCACTGGGGAGACTCTCGGCACGTTTCGCCGGTGACAAGCTGTGGCAGGCTGTCCCGCATGACCGAGTTCACCGCGCCCATCGACGACCGCTGGTTCGAGGACTACCCCGAGGGATCGGTGTACGAGTTCGGCGACACGACCGTCACCGAGGCGGAGATCATCGAGTTCGCCGAAAAGTACGACCCGCAGAGCTTCCACGTCGACCCGGTGGCGGCGAAGGAGGGCCCGTTCGGCGGGCTGATCGCGAGCGGCTGGCACACGTCGAGCCTGATGATGCGGATGTTCGCCGACCACTACCTGTCGTCGGTCGCGAGCCTCGGCAGCCCCGGCGTCGACGAACTGCGCTGGCCGCGTCCGGTGCGGCCGGGGGACCGGCTGCGGATGCGGGCGACCGTCACCGAGGCGCGGCTGTCGAAGTCGAAGCCCGACCGCGGCCTCGTGCGCACCAAGATGGAACTGTTCAACGGCGACGACGAACTGGTGTTCAGCGCGAGCGCGGTCAACTTCCTGTCGGTGCGACCGGTGCCGCCTGCCGGTTCGTGAGCTGCCGGATCTCCCGGCTGCACAGCGCGAGCCCGGTGGCGACGACGACCAGCACCCCGCACGTGACGAGCACCGTTTCGCGGCCGAAGTGCTGCACGAGGGGACCCGCCGCGATCTGCCCGAGCGGCATCGCGGCGATCGACCCCAGCATGTCGTAGGAATACACGCGGGCGAGCCGGTCCGGCGGGACGTGTTCCTGCAGCGAAACGTCCCAGGCGACGCTGAACTGCTCCATCGCCAGCCCGGCCACCAGCATCGCGATCAGCGCCGGGACGAGCGACGGCCACCAGCCGAGCGTGAGTGCCGGCAGCGCGTCCATCGTCACCAGAGCCACCCCGATGAACAAGGCGTGCCGCGGTTGCCAATGCGCGGCGACGAGCCCGCCGAGCAGCGCGCCCGCGGTCTGCATCGCCAGTGCCAGTCCCCACCCGGACCGCCCGAACGTCTCGTCCGCCACCACCGGCCCGATGACCGTGAGCGCGCCGAAACCGGCGGCGTTGACGACGGCGAACTGCGCCACCACCGCCCACACCCAGGTGCGGGACCGGAATTCGTGCCATCCGGCGATCAGATCGGCGATCGGCCTGCTGCCCGGCGCTCGTTCGGCGCGCGGCAGCCGGACCGCGTGGTAGGCGAGCGCGGCGGCGAAGAACAGCAGCGCGTTGACCGCCAGCGCCCAGCCGGATCCGACCGCCGCCACCGCGACCCCGGCGACTCCGGCCCCGGCGATGCGACCGCCGTTGACCAGCAGCCGCAGCAGCGCGTTCGACGGGGCCAGCAGGTCGCGCGGCACGGTCTGCGGGGTGATCGCCGCCGACGCGGGCAAGGACATCGCCGAGACCGCGCCGTTGACCACGCTCAGCGAGATCAGGAACGGGACCGAGGAGAATCCACAAAGGACACTCGCGGCGATCAGCGCCTGGCTGAGCCCGGCCGCGATCTCGGTGCCCTGGAGGATCACCGCGCGCGGCAGCCGGTCCGCGAGCACGCCGCCGAAAAGCAGGAGCAGCACGTTCGCGAGCGACCGCGCCCCGACGACCAGCCCGAGATCGACCGCCGACCCGGTGCGGTCGAGCACCGCGAACGCGAGCGCGACCGGAGCGACCGAATTGCCGAAGGTGCCGAGCGTCCGCCCGGCGGCGAGGGCACGGAAACTGCGGTGCCGCAACGGCTCCAGGAGGCTCACCGGCCGAGCCTCCCGCGGCTGTCAATCGAATAACCACGCCGTCTCCGGCGCCATCCAGTGCCCGGGCTACCCCCGCGTCGCGAACTCCAGTTCGGCGAGCGCGGTGTCCAGATGCGTCAGGATCCGCTGCAGATGCGGGACACTGCGCCGGCACCCGGTGACGCCGAAGTCGAGATTGTCCCCGTTGCTGGTCAGCGTGATGTTCAGGGCTTGCCCGTCGAGCAGCACCGAAGCGGGGTAGATGCCGTCGAGCGCCGCGCCGTTCCAGTACATCTGCTTGCGCGGGCCGGGCACGTTCGAGATGACCAGGTTGAACGGCGGCCGCGTGTTGCCGACGACTCCGGGGATCGGCGACGCGCCCAGCTGGGCCACGTTGATCCCGGACAGCAGCAGCGTCTGCAACGGCGACAGCTGCGAAAACAGCTTCTTGCCGTTCGACATCGACTCCGAGATCGCGGCCAGCCGCTGCGCCGGATCGGTCAGGTCGGTGGCGAGGTTGCACAGCAGTGCGCCGATGTTGTTGCCGGTCGCGTCGCCGGAGTCGCGGCGGCGCAGCGACACCGGGACCATCGCGACCAGCGGCGCGTCCGGCAGCGCGCTCTGTTCGATCAGGTAGTCGCGCAGCGCGCCGGCACACATCGCGAGCACCACGTCGTTGCGGGACACGCCCGCGGCCGTCGCGACCTCGCGCACCCGGTCGAGCGGCCAGGACTGCGCGGCGAACCGGCGCGCACCGCCGATCGGCACGTTCAGCATCGTCTTCGGCGCCTGCATCGGCAGCGTGAGCCGGTGCTCGCGGAACGCCTCGCGCGCCACCTTCGCCGCGGCCGGCGCGATGCCCGCGACCTGCTCGAACGTCTTGCCCACGAGGGCGAACGGCGACGCGGAGGCACGGCCGTTGCGGTTCGCGGCCGGCTTGTCGCGCGAACCCCACGGAGGCGGGCAGTCCAGGTCAGCGGGGTCGTCCGACAGCGTGCCCTGCAGATGCCGCAGCGCCGAAACGCCGTCCATCAGCGCGTGGTGGATCTTGGAGTACACCGCGAACCGGCCGTCGCGCAGTCCTTCGATGAGGTGCGTTTCCCACAGCGGCCGGTGTCGGTCGAGCAGCGTGCTGTGCCAGCGCGAGGTGAGTTCGAGCAGTTCGCGGATCCGGCCCGGCTGCGGCAGCGCGGAGTGCCGGAAGTGGTAGTCGAGTTCCAGATCGGTGTCGCGCGACCAGCGCACGTGCCCGACGGTGTTCACCGGACGGCTCGGCCGCATCCGGAACACGCCGCGCATGTTGTCCGATTCGAGCAGGGAGCGGCGGAGGTCGCGCAGATAGTCGTCGCCCGCGCCGTCGGGTTTGCGGAACAGCTGGAGCCCGCCTACGTGCATCGGGTGCTCGCGGGTCTCGACCATCAGGAACATCGAGTCGGTCACCGGCATCAACGGCATTCGGCCACCCCTTTCCGCTGCCGCGGGGACCTCGGCGTCCCCGGCACCCGGAGTGTACGCACGAAAAAGGCGGCGCCTCAGATCTCGCGGCCGGACGGGGGACAGCGGGGCCGCGCGGCGATGACAACCCCTGTCCGGTGACGTTGTCTGCAGCTGCTTACGCGAGGCGGATACCATCGCTGGCGTGGCAGGACGGACTGGAGCTCAGCAGCTGGGGGACGCGCTCACGGCTCTCGGGACCGAGGTGGTGTTCGGCCTGCCGGGAGTCCACAACCTGCCGCTGTGGGAGGCGTTGGCGGACACCGGGATCCGGCTCGTCAACGTCCGGCACGAACAGACCGCGGGGTACGCCGCCGACGGTTATGCGCGCAGGACGGGAAAACTCGGCGTCGCGCTCGTGACCACCGGACCCGGCGCGGCGAACACGCTCGGCGCGGTCGGCGAAGCGATGGCGTCCGCGGCTCCGGTGCTGGTGATCGCCACGGACATTCCGTCGACGCTGCGCCGTCCGGGTGTCGTGCGCGGAGTGCTGCACGAAACCTCCGATCAGCAGGCGATGTTCGCCCCGGTGACGAAAGCCGGTTTCACGGTGCACCGCGCGGACCAGATCGCCGCGACGTTGCACCGCGCCGCCCGGCTCGCGCTGATGCCGCAAAGCGGTCCGGTGTATTTGGGCATTCCGACCGATTTCCTCCGCGAGACCACGCCGCCGCGCGAACCGCCCGCGCCGCCCGCCGAGCGCGTGCTCGACCTGCCGGATCTGCCGCGCGCGGCGGAGCTGCTGGCGTCCGCGCGCCGTCCGCTGATCTGGGCGGGCGGCGGCGCGTTGCGCTCCGAAGCGGGCGAAGCGATCGGGCATCTCGCTGAACGGCTGGCCGCGCCGGTGGTCACCACCTTCGGCGCGCGCGGCCTGCTTCCGCCCGAACATCCTTGCCTGGCCCCGAATCCGGTGCACGCGCCGGAGGTCGGCCAGCTGTGGGACGAGGCCGACGTGGTGCTCGCGATCGGCACCGATTTCGACGGCCTGATGACGCAGAACTGGCAGATGCCCGCGCCGCCGAAGCTGATCGCGATCAACGTCGACGCGGGCGACGCGGCGAAGAACTACCGTCCGGACGTCACCCTGGTCGGCGACGCCCGCCGCGTCGTCGAATCCCTGCATCCGGATACGCGGCCCGGCCTGGACGAACTGACCGCGCGGCTGGCCGGGATCGGTCGCCGGGTGCGCAGGCGCATCCGCGACGAGGAACCGCAGGCCGCCGATTTTCTGTCCACTTTGGAGGAAGTGCTCCCGGCGGACGGGACGATCGTCACGGACATGTGCGTCGCCGGATACTGGATCGGCGGCTTCCACCGGGTCCGCGCGCCGCGGCGGCTGGCGTACCCGATGGGCTGGGGCACGCTCGGCTACGGCTTCCCGGCGTCGCTCGGCGCGGGCGCGGCGGCCGAGGCGGCGGGCGGCGGGCGCGTCCTGTGCGTCACCGGCGACGGCGGTTTCCTTTACGCGGTAGGGGATTTGGCGACGCTCGCCGAGGAACAGCTGCCGGTGACGGTCGTGGTCGTCGACGACGGGGGTTACGGCATGCTGCGCTTCGACCAGGACCAGGAAGGACTGCCGCACCGCGGGGTCGACTGGGACAGCCCGGATTTCGTCGGACTGGCCCGTTCGTTCGGCGTGCACGCGGACCGGGTGTCCGGCTTCGGCCGCGCGTTCCGCCGTCTGCTGAGCGAATTCGTCGAATCGGACGAGCCGAACGTGCTGGTGGTGCGCGCGAAACTGAAGCCGCCGCTGAACACTTCGCCGCGCTGGTACCGCAAACCGCGCGGCTGAGCTATCCGCCGTCCCGCAGGGAACTGGCCATGCTCCGCAGGATCCGGAACGCGTCCGCCTGCTCGGCCTCGGTCAGCCCGGACAGCATCCTGACCTCGACAGCCCGGACCGCGGCGCTCGCCTTCTCCAGGCTCCGCCGTCCGCGCGGCGTGAGCCGGGCGGGAAGGGCCTTCCCGACGGGCGCTTCCGCGGGCCTGGTCACGTAACCGTCCCGCTCCAGGGCCTGGAGCAGCACGTTCATCGACTGCCGGGTCACGAACGTGCCGCGCGCGAGTTCGGAATTCGACAGGCCCGGCCGCTGCGCCAGCAGTTCGAGACAGGAGTAGTGCGTCACCGTCATCCCGAGCGGACGCAGCACCTCCTCCATGGCCGCCCGCAACGCGCTCGACGTCTCTTTCAGCAGGTAGCCCAGCGACTTGTCCAGGTCGACCCCAGCGCCGTCTTGACTCATGTCAGGATTCTGACATACAGTGGCTCGTGTCAGGAACCTGACACGAAGAAAAGGAGCAGCACCGTGCCCGCCATCGGCCCCGATTTCCTCTCCCTCCAGGCGCGTGACCTGGACGCTTCCCAGGCGTTCTACGAGCGCTACCTCGGCCTCGTCCGCTCGCCGGCCGGACCGCCGCACGCCGTCGTCTTCGAGACGAAGCCGATCGCGTTCGCTCTCCGCGAGGTCGTTCCCGGCACTGACCTCGCCTCCGTCGCGCAGCCCGGCATCGGCGCCGCGATCTGGCTGCTCGCCACCGACGTCCAGGCCATTCACGACGCGCTCGTCGCCGACGGGCACCCCATCGTCTCCGCGCCGATCGACGGTCCCTTCGGCCGCACGTTCACCTTCGCCGACCCCGACGGCTACCACGTCACCCTCCACGACCGTGGCTGAGGCGAGCACCCTCGTTTTCGGGGCTACCGGAGCACTCGGCCAGCACGTCTTGGACGCGCTGGTCGAGCGGGGCAAGAGTCCCGAGACGATCACCGCGGCCGGACGCAACCCGGCTCGTCTCGCGGAACTCGCGTCCGCCGGGTTCCGTGCCGCGTCCGTCGACCTGTCGGATGAGGCTGGCGTCGCGGACCTGGTCGCGCGGCATTCGGACCTCGTGCTGATCTCGGGCCGCGACGAGAATCGCCTCGCGCAGCACGAGTCGGTCATCGAAGCCGCGAAGAACGTCCGGCATCTCTACTACACCAGCGGAGTCCGAGCCGACGACGACCGGTTCGGAATCAACGCGGACCACCGAGCGACCGAGAAGACCCTTGTCGAGTCCGGCGTGCCGTACACGATCCTGCGGAACACTTGGTACATCGAGAACTACGTCCAGTCGCTGGCCGGCCCCCGCTTCACCGGCGTTCTCGCCGCGGCGACCGGTGACGCTGTTGTCGCGGCGGCCAGCCGGAAGGATCTGGCCGAGGCGTTGGCCGTCGTGGTCACCACCGAAGGGCACGACAACGTCACGTACAACCTTTCCGGCGACACGGATTTCACCTACGCCGACATTGCCGAAGCGATGTCGGTGGTGCTGGAGCGGGACGTCGCTTATCAGCCGGTCACTCCCGGGGAATTGCGGGCGCTGCTCCGCAAAACGGGGATGGCCGACGAGATGGCCGATTTCCTGGTCAGTCTGGACGAAACCATTGCTGCCGGGGTTTTCGCGCGGGTCGGCGACGATCTTTCCCGGCTTCTCGGCAGGCCGACGACCGGTCTGGTCGAAGGGCTGACCGCGAAGTGAACGCCTTTGCCCAGCGCTTCTGGATCAACACCGTCAGCCTTGACCACGTGGAAGCCGCCATCGAGGGCGGCTTCACCCAGGCGGATCACGGTGCGGGCAAACGCCTTCGCCAGCCGCGTCCCGGCGACGAGATGATTTTCTACTCGCCGCGCACGAGCTTGCAGGGCGGCTCGCCGGTCCGGCAGTTCACCGCGTGGGCCACCATCACCGGCGAAAAGCCCTACCAGGCCTACGTCAGCGACGACTTCCGGCCGTGGCGGCTCGCGGCTTCCTTCCACGCTTGCGCGCGGGTGGACGCGAAGCCGCTGGTCGGCCAGTTGTCGTTTGTCACCGACCCCGCGCATTGGGGCCTGCCGTTTCGCCGCGGTCTGTTTCCCGTGCCGCAGCAGGATTTCGCGACGATCCTCGCGCGGATGACCGCGTGAAGTCAGCTATGGTGCGCGTCCGCGTCCCAGCTGAGGAACGCGTCCAGCGTCGCTGACCGGTGCGCCCGCGCGCAGTGCTCGATCCATTCGGCCCCGGAACCGGAGCGGATCAGGTCCAGCAGCTGGTCGTGTTCGGCGACGGAGGCGAGCGCGCGGGCGGGCACGAACGAGAAGGTCGAATCGCGGATCGTGGCGAGCTGGGCCCAGCCCTTCTTGACCAGGTCGACCAGGCTCGGATTGGGGCAGCGGGTGTAGAGCACCTCGTGGAACTCGTGGTTGAGCCGGGTGAACTCGACCGGTTCGAGCTGGCCGAGGCCGGCGCGCATCCGGTCGTTGAGCTCGCGCGCCTCGGCGAGGTCGTCAGCCGTCAGATGGGGCGCGGCGAGCGCGGTCGCCGCGCTTTCCACGATCGCGAGCATCTGCATCGTGTGCTCGTAGCCGACCGGATCGATCGCCGCGACGGTCGCGCCGACGTTGCGTTCGAAGTGCACGAGACCCTCGGCCTGCAGCAGCCGGACCGCTTCCCGCACCGGGACCGTGCTCACGTCGAATTCCTTGGCCAGCGAACCCAGGACGAGCCGGTGCCCGGCCGGGTATTCGCCCGCGGTGATCCGGGACTTCAGCACTTGATACGTGTGCTGGCTCTTGCTCAGCCCCGCCTGCTCGTGCGTGGTGGACATCCCTGTCGCCTCCCCTTCGCCACCCGCCGCGGCGGGGTGTCCAGGCAACCGTAACCGGTCCGTTCGCTCTGCTAAATAATATACCATCTGCCCGCTGTGGCCACTGGCTGGAATCGGCGGGCACGCTGCCAGTTTCGACCACTGTAGACAAAAGGCCTGCTCAGTTACCTGATTGAAGCTTGTCGGGGTGGCGGCTGATTATATACGATCTGGCACGGCCTGAAGCACTGTCAGCAGGGGAGGCGCGATGCCGCGCACGTCCGGGATCAGCAGAGAGCACCGCCGCGTCGTCCTGGCGGCGATGGTCGGCACGACTATCGAATGGTTCGACTTCTTCATCTACGCGATCTGCGCCGGATTGGTGTTCGCGACGCAGTATTTCGCGGTCCTCGGCAAGGACGCGCTGATCGTGTCGTTCGCGACGGTCGGCATCAGCTTCTTCTTCCGCCCGATCGGGGCGGTGATCGCCGGACACCTCGGTGACCGGCTCGGCAGGCGCGCGATGCTGATCCTCACCCTGCTGCTGATGGGGATCTCGACGGTGCTGATCGGCCTGGTGCCGAACACCGCGTCGATCGGGGTGTGGGCGCCGATCATCCTGGTGCTGCTGCGCATCGTGCAGGGGCTCTCGGCCGGCGGCGAATGGGGCGGGGCGGCTTTGCTCGCGGTCGAGCACGCGCCTGCCGAGCGGCGCGGGCTGTACGGCGCGTTCCCGCAGATCGGCGTGCCGATCGGGCTGCTGCTGGCCAACGGCGTCCTCGCGCTGGTCACCGCGCTGACCTCGCCGGAGCAGTTCCTGGCGTGGGGCTGGCGGATCCCGTTCCTGCTGAGCGTGGTGCTGATCGTCGCCGGACTGATGATCCGGTCGCGGGTCGCGGAAAGCCCGGTGTTCGAGGAGGTCCGCGAGAAGAAGGCGCGCTCGAGCATGCCGCTGGTGCAGTTGTTCCGGCACCACTGGAAGCTGGTCGTCGCGGGCGCGCTGCTGTTCGCGGCCAACAACGCCGTCGGGTACATGACCACCGGCGGATACGTGCAGTCGTACGCGACGAAGACCCTGCACCTCGGCCGGTCGACCGTGCTGATCGCGGTGATGCTGTCCGCGGTCGCCTGGCTGGTGAGCACGCTCGTCGGCGGCTGGCTCGCGGACCGGATCGGCCGCGTCCGCACTTACCGGATCGGGTTCGTCATCCAGCTGGCGTGGATGTTCCCGTTCTTCGCGCTGATCAACACGGCCAACGTCGGACTGCTCCTGGTGGCGCTGTTCCTGTTCTCGGTCGGGCTCGGGTTCACCTACGGCCCGCAGTCGGCGCTGTACGCGGAGATGTACCCGACGACAGTCCGCTACAGCGGCGCGGCGATCTCGTACGCGATCGGCGCGGTGCTCGGCGGGGCGTTCGCGCCGACCATCGCCGAAAGCCTGCAGACCAGCACCGGCACGGTCTACGCGGTCGGCGGCTACCTCGCCGTGATGACTCTGATCGGCCTGGTCACCAGCTTCTTCGTCAAGGACCGGAAGGGCGCGTCGCTGAGTTCCGCGCCTTCGAGCGCACAGGCAACCACCGTCGAAAACGTCTGAGCGGGGGCGCGCGATGCGGACCCAGACCCGAAGCGACTACTGCGCGTGGCTCGACGCGGCCGCCCGGGAAGCGCACGACGCGATCAACCGGATCCACGTCGAGGCTTACGCCGATCTGGTCCGCGCCGCCGAGTTGTACAAGGGCGAGCTGGCCTGCCGCCGTCCGGCGCGGCGGCAGGCGCCTGGTCTGCCCGGCCGGGGTCAGCGCCATCGGAGCCATCGGGCCCACGGGCTGCGGGGTTCCGCGATGGCGCGCGTCGAGGGGTCGCGGTTCGCCGATCCCCGGCCGGGCGGGTAGAAAGGGCGGCGGCGGCCGGTCGCCGCTCCCCGCGGCGCCGGCCGGTTGAGCCGACCCCGAGGAGGAGCAATGCCGGACCAGCAGCCGAACCCGCTGTGGCACCCGTTCGCGGACATGGGCGCGGTCGACGGAAACCGGTTCGTGGTGACCCGCGGCGAGGGGTCCTATGTCTGGGACGACGCGGGCCGCCGTTACTTCGACGCCTCCGCGTCGCTGTGGTACTCGAACCTCGGGCACGGCCGCCCCGAGATCACCCGCGCGGTGACCGAGCAGCTGGAGAAGCTCGACGCGTACAACCTGTTCGGCGGCGTCGCGAACGAACCGGCACTGAAGCTGGCTTCGCGGCTGTCCGAGCTGGCTCCGGTGCCGGGGTCGAAGGTGTTCCTCGGCTCGGGCGGCGGCGACATGGTGGACACCGCGGTGAAGATCGCGCGGTCCTACTTCGTCCACACCGGACGCCCGGAGAAAACCCACATCATCAGCCGGACCCAGGGCTACCACGGCACGCACGGATTCGGCACCGCCGCGGCCGGGATTCCGGCGAACGCGGAGGGCTGGGGTCCGCCCGCCGCGGATTTCTCGCAGGTGCCGTATGACAACGCGGCGGCGCTGGAGCAGGAGATCCTCCGTGTGGGGCCGGAACGGGTGGCCGCGTTCTTCTGCGAACCGGTCATCGGCGCGGGCGGCGTGCTGCTTCCGCCGGACGGCTACATCGAGGAAGTGGCGGCGATCTGCCGCAAGCACGAGGTGCTGTTCGTCGCGGACTGCGTGATCTGCGCGTGGGGCAGGCTCGGCACCTGGTACGGCATCGACCGCTGGTCGGTGCAGCCGGACCTGGTGACCACGGCGAAGGGCGTGACGAGCGGGACGATCCCGCTCGGCGTGCTGCTGGTCGCGCCGCACGTGGCGGAGCCGTTCTTCACCGGCCGTCCGGGCGCGCCGATCCTGCGCCACGGCGCGACGTACGCCGGGCACCCCGTCGCCTGCGCCGCGGCGAACGCGACGCTGGACATCTACGAGCGCGACGACATCATCCCGCGCGGCAAGGCACTGGAGAAGCCGCTCGCGGACGCGCTGTCCGGCGCGGTCGGGCACCCGGCGGTGGCGGAGGTCCGGGCCGGGCTGGGATTCCTGGCCGCGGTGGAACTCGCGCCGGACCTGCTGGCCGCGGACCCGGGCGCGCCCGGCAGGCTGCACAAGTTCCTGCTCGAGGAGGGCGTGATCGTGCGCTCGCTCGGCAAGGGGATGGCGGTGTCGCCGCCGCTGGTCGCCGAAGAGGCGGAACTGGACCTGCTGGCCACGGCCGTCCCGCGGGCCTTGGACCGGTTGCTGAAGAACTGACACTCTTACGACACTGCGGCGGCACCGGGTTTTCCGGTGCCGCCGCAGTTGTCTGTCCACAAAGGACTACTTACAGGAGAGCGTTCCGGTGCGCAGGGCGTGGTTGTCGTCGTTGCCGTCGTCGGACCACACGACCTGCTTGCTTCCGTTCGCGCAGGTCGGCGAGATGGCGAAGCCCTCGTTGTTGTAGTTCGACATCCCGGACGGGCGGTCGTACTGCGCGGTGGCCGCGAACGCGCCCTTGGAGTTGACGTCGAGCGTGCTGGTGCGGCCCTTGCAGGTGTTGTCGCATTCGGCCCACAGGTGGCCGGTCGACGGTTCGTACTCGAGATCCATGATCGCCGGGAACCCGCTGTCGATGGTGGCGACGCGCGTGTACTTGCCCCCGGACTGGTCGAGCGCGTACGCGTAGACCTTCCCGTTGTCCTCGAGCCCGACGAAGTACAGGCCGGTCCCGTGGTTCGGATAGCTCGCCGGGTTATAGGCGGCTTTCGTGTGCTCGTCCCGGAATTTGTGCGCGGTGAGCGCCGAGTCCGGGACCCAGGAGATGGCCTCGAGCCCCTTGTTGGGCTCGACCGACGGCAGGTCGGAGGTGAGGTCCCACTCCCCGGTCGCGTTGAGCGACTTGCCCGATCCCGAGGTCGCGTACCGAAGCACGGCGGGCTTGCTCGTGTCGCCGTCGTCGTTGTCGCGCTCGGTGGCGGTGAAGACGCCGTCCGGGGTGAAGACGACCCCTTCGGCGTCCGGGTCGCCGCTGCCGTCGGAGTAGTGCATGGACTTGCCCTCGGACCAGCCGTTGGCGGTGTCGGGCCGCCACTTGGCGCCGTCCTGGACGAGCCGGTACAGGGTGCTGGGGCCGTTCTTCACCGCCCACAACACGGTGGGCGATTCGTACGACACGCCGCTGAGGTTGCTGCCGAAAACCCCGGAGTCGTCGGCGATGGCCACCTTCGACCCGCCAGGCCACGCCGTAGCCTTCGGGGCAGCCGCCGGCGCCGCGTGAGCCGCGCCGGCCCCGACCGCGAGCGCGAGGACCGCCAACGCGACGGTGCCCCGGATTTTTCCACGCCGACTGTTTCCACGCAGATGTGTTCCACGCTGGTGCGCAAGCAAGGAGCCGCTCCTTCTGTCCGTCGGGCACGGATCGCAGGACCGTGCCGAGGTGGTCGCTGCTGACAAGCGGCGGTCCCGCAGACGCGGGACTTACAGCAGTGGGTGATCGACAGTGGAGCACACAGCGTGGCCGGTAAGCAACAAACAGCAGGTGACGTTGTCCCGCTGACCGGCACGACGGTGGTGTGTCGGCGGATTGCCTTGCTGTCGACGGGCAACGGTCTCTCGGGGAGGCTCCGGGCGGCGGTTGAGTGGTGACCGGGTGACGGCCGCTTGGCGACGGTCACCGGACAGCTCGGTGACCTTTGTGCGGGGTGGCCGGGACAGTTGCTCGGGGACCGTCGCCGAGTGGGGCCGTGTCAGACGGATGGCCGCTGTGCCGCTCGCTGCGCGGCGGTCTCCGGACGGCAACTGCCGGGCGTCACCGGGAAGTGCCGCCGGTCGCCGGACGGGAATCGCCGGGCACCGCCGGGACCGCTGCTTGGCGACTGGCACCGAGCGGAAATCGCATCAGGCGGATGGCCGCTGCGACGCCCACTGAGCGGCGGTTGCCGGACGGCAATTGCCGGGCGTCACCGGAAGCCCCACCGGTCGCGGGGCGGGAATCGCCGAGAGCCGCCGGTGCCAGCCGCTCATCGCCGGGCTGCGATCGCGCGGAGCCGTCGGGCGGTGCTGCCGGTCGCTGGACGGCGATCACGGGATGCCATCGGAGAGGATCGCCGATAGCCGGGCGACGATCGCCGGGGAGCCGTCGGGGGAGTGGCACCGGTCGCGGGGCGGCAATCACCGGGGGCCGTCGAGCCGTCGGTGACAGCCGCCCGTTGCCGGACCGCACTCACCGGGAGCCGTCGAGCCACCGGCGACAGCCGCCCGTTGCCGGGCCGCGATCACCGGAAGCCACCGAGCCTTCGGCGACAGCCGCGCGCTGCCGGGTCGCACTCACCGGGGGTCGTCGAGCCTTCGGCGACAGCCGTCCACTGCCGGGCCGCACTCACCGGGGGCCGTCGAGCTGCCGGTGACAGCCGCCCGCTGCCAGGCCGCAATCCCCGGAAGCCACCGAGCCCTCTGCGAAAGCCGCCCGCTGCCGGGCCGCAACCACCGGGAGCCCACCGAGCCACCGCAGAAAGCCGCCCATCGCCGGTGCCGCACTCACCGAGCCACAGTCCGCCACACCGGTACGTTGACGACCGCCGCGGGCATCCCCGGAGCACCGCTGTCCCCGGGGACGATCGTGAACCGCCACTTGTCCACTCCGCCGCCCATGATTTCGGCATAGCGGCGGGCGCCGTCCGCGTTCGCGAAGCGGACCTGCTGACCACTGGCGAGGTGGGTGATCTTGACCGCCACACTGCCTCCTGGGGATCGATCGACGGACACGTTCTGCCTGGGTGCCGGCCCGCGGAGCTTCCCCCTCCGGGGCCGGCCCATCCAGTAGAACACGTGTTCGATTCCCGCGGCAATCCAGGTCCCCCTCCCGAGCGACCCACGCGCGGCTGACGCGGAAAGACCGCCAGCCCGGCAAGGAAAACCCGCGAGACATCGTCGGGTTGGCCGACCAGGCGAGCGGCGGCGAGTGAAGTTCCGGGCAGCGGCCGGAGCGAGTCGGAAGTGTCGTGAGCTCGCTTGCCCCAACGCGGGACTGTCGGACTGATCCGGGGCGCGGGCGACCCCAACGGAATCAGTCCGAACAGCGCCGAAACCGCCTATCCCACACCAGAAACGCGGGAAGACCGCATCATCGCCACCCGAGGCCACCGGTCCAGCCCCCGTGCGATCTCCGCCCGCCGGATCTCCCGCAGTGCCGGACCCTGCTCCTCGTCGGCCAGCACGCGGAATCCGAGCCGCTCGTAGTAGGGCGCGTTCCACGGCACCTCGGCGAACGTCGTCAGCGTCAGCCCGGACAGCCCGCGTTCCGCGGCCCACGCCCCGACCGTCTCGATCAGCGCCCGCCCCAAACCGCGGCGTACGTGGCTCGGCAGCAGCGAAACCTGTTCCACATGCCCGAAACCGTCGACCTCATCGGCGAGCACGTACGCCGCGATCGTCCCGCCGTCGTCCCAAACCCAGCAGCGGCCCGCGGACTGGAACACGGAGAGCTCGTCGACCGAAGGCGGAGCGTCATCGGCGATCTCGGCCATGCCGAGGGTCCGGAACGGTTCTCCGGCAGCACGTTCGAGGTCAGGCAGCGCAGGAAGATCGGCGGGGACAGCGAGACGGATCACTGGCCCGACTTTACGGCTACACGGAGTACTCGGAAATCGCTTTTGCGATCTGCCCGGCGTAGCCGCGCAACGCCATGATCGCTCGTTCGCGCTCCGCGTCGCCGATGCGGGTGGCCGGCCCGACGAAGGTCAGCACGCTCGGCCGGTGCCGGTCGACGTCGACGGGCACCGAGCAGCACCACACGCCGTCCTCGATCTCGCCCCAGCTCTGCACGTAGCGGTTGGCCAGCGCGTCCTTGAGGTCGTCGCGCACCTCGGCGCCGCGTTCCGCGGAGATCCGGGCGACCTGGCGTTCGCGTTCGCCGTCGGGAAGGAGGGCGAGCAGCATCTTCCCGGTCGCGCCGACGCCGAGCGGGGTCGAATGCCCCGGCTGAAATGTGAACCGCATCGGGCGGTCGCATTCCACCCGGTCGCTGCACACCGCGACGTCGCCGAAGTGCTGGAAAAGCAGCACAGTCTCGCCGAGTTCGCGCACCGCCTCCTCCATGAGCGGCCGCGCCACCCTGGCCAGGTCGTTCGCGAGCCGGGCAGCGCGCGCGAGCGGCATGACGCGGCTGGTGAGGTGGTACCGCCCGGACCGCGACTCCTCGAGCAGCTGCAGCTCTTTCAGCAACTGCACGTAGCGGTAGGTGGTGGCGACCGGGCTGCCGACCACCTCGGCGAGTTCCGCCACGCTGGCCTCCCAGCGCTGTTCGGTGAACGACAACAGCAACTGGAGCACTTTCCGGGAACTGTTGGCGCCGGCCGTGCGACGGAGTCCGGGTTCAGACATCCTGAAACCTCTCCGTAGGAGCACCGAATTCAGTCACGAACGCGTCGGTAAATTACCACAGGTCACGGTTTTTCTGACACAGCAAGAAACGGCGTGAGCAATCCGGGAACGGCGGCGTCGGCGAGCGCGAGCCCGGCGCCCTGCTCCACGTCGAGCACGCGGTAGTGCCCGCGACCGGCGGCGACCGGGGCGATGACGGTGACCAGCCCGGCCCGTCGCTGGAACAGCGACTGCTGCACGACGATCCCGGTGAGCCGGTCACGCCGGACCGCGACCGTAGCCCTGGCCAGCGACCCGGAACGGGTCACCAGATACCGGCCGGTGATCGCGTGGCCGAGCGAGCGGTACCGGTCGAAGCCGGCCAGCACCGCGAACGGCAGCAGCACAAGCGCGGCCTGCCACGGCCATTCCGGCAGGATATCGAGCCGGGCCAGCGCGAACAGCGCGGCCGAAAGCGCCAGCACAGCGAACACAGCGCGGGTGATGCGGCGGGTCAGTGCGCGTCGCGAATGCCGCACGAGGGGGACATTGGCGAAGTCCTCGCCGAGCACCTCGCTCGCGATCTCCCGGGCTTTCCCGGCAGGAGCCGGCGGCAGCAACAGGCCGCCGCCGCGGTCCGCGCCCTTGCCCTCGCGCAGTCCGGCCGCGACCGCGACGCACTTCGCGCCGCCGACCATCCGCAGCGGCAACGGTTCCTTGATCTCGACGCCGCGCAACCGGTCCTCCTCGATCGACACCGACCGCGTCGTGATCAGCCCGCGCCGGATGTGCAGCGTGCCGCCGGGTTCGCGGGTGAGCCGGAAGTTCCAGAACGACAACACGTATCCGCCGACCGACAGCACCGACACCAGCACGAGCAGCCCGGCCGCGGCCAGCACCACGGTGAGCCACACCGGTTGCTCGAGCGCGCGTGCGGTGAGGTCGCGGAGCGGCCCGAAACTCGTCGGATCGAAGTGCAGTTCGTGCGCGAAGTGATAGACCGTGCCGAGGATCGCGGCGACCACCGCGAGTCCGGACAACGTGAACGGTGCGTAGCGCACCCAGCGTTTGTCGACCTCGGCGACGAGCGACTCGGGCGGTTGCGCCGCTTCGGTTTCCGCCGGTTTCCGGTGCAGCAACAGGGTCCGCAGCCGCTGCGCTTCGGCGCGGGTGACCGCGTCGAGGACCAACTGGTCCTTGCCCGGACCTTTTCCGTGATCATGGCGTCCGGTACCGATTCGTACCGCAGACAGCGAGAAAAGCCGATGTTTCGGTTCCGAAAGCACGTCTACGGTACGGATTCGATCGAGCGGAATCGCGCGTTGCTTGCGCAGCAGCAATCCGGTGTGCCATTCGATCTGGGTCGCGGTGACGCGATAGCGCGAGGTGAGGCAGTGCGAAATGCCGACGCCGATCGTCACCGCGGTGGCGACGAGACCGATCCACTGCCAGTAGTTCCCGTGGCCGAGCACGAGCGCGCCGACGAGCACCGGCAGCGACTTCACCAGGTCGAGAACCGGGCGGATCAACAACATCCGGCGGTCGAGACGATGCCAGGGCGCGTCGCCGGCGCCTTCGGCCGAGATAGGCGCGGAGGGTGCGGTCGCGTTCACGTCGCGTCCCCGCGCACGGCCTGGGTGGTGCGGGTCAGCTCGTCGGCGAGCGCGACCGCGACGTCGCGGTCGAGTCCGGAGATGCGCAGCGGCCCGGCGGCGGACGCGGTCGTGACGGTGAGCCGGGCCAGCCCGAACAGCTGCTCCAGCGGGCCGCGTTCGACGTCGACCGTCTGGATCCGCGAGATCGGCGCGATCCGCCACTCCTGCTTCAGCCAGCCGGACTGGGTGTAGACGGCCTCGCCGGTGACTTCCCAGCGGTGCACGCGGTAGCGCCACTGCGGCATGACGAGCAGATGCAGCGGGGCCAGCACGCAGGAGAGCAGCAGCGTCACCGTGAGCCACGACGGCGGGTCGTCCGCGGTCGCGACCACCACCGCCTGCACCGCGAGCACGAGCAGCCAGCCCGCCCCCGCGGACGCCGCCCAGTGGCCGATCGCCCGGCGGCTCACCCGGTGTTCGGGCGGGCGCAGCCGCAGTTCAAGCGTGGTGGATTCCTCGATGTTCACGTGCTCAGAGTGCCTGAGCGCGGGGGTCGATGCCCACGACAAGTGTCACGATGCCCCGATCCGGGGTGGCTGGTGAGTGCGGGGCGTTACTATTTCCGCCGCGCGCGGGATGGATTCGCAGCCGGGCCGCGTTGTATCGCGTACGTCCGTGCAAGCGAGCAGCAGGAGGATCCGGTGGGACTCGATCCCGAGGAACTGTACGAGGTGGACTCGGACGTCCCCGACCTGGACGGAGCGGTGCTTCTGCACTTCTTCGAGGGCTTCATGGACGCGGGGTCGGCCGGGCAGCTGGTCACTGACCACCTTGCCGGCGAGGTGGAGAACCGGGTCATCGCGCGGTTCGACGTCGACCGGCTCATCGACTACCGGTCGCGCCGCCCGTCGATGATCTACGCGGTCGACCACTGGGAGGAATACGAGGCCCCCGAGCTGGTCGTGCGCCTGCTGCACGACGACGACGGCATCCCGTTCCTGCTGCTGTCCGGCCCTGAGCCGGACCGCGAATGGGAGCTGTTCGCGGCCGCCGTGCGGCAGCTGGTGGAGCGCTGGGGCGTGCGGCTCACCGTCGGGTACCACGGGATCCCGATGGGCGCCCCGCACACGCGCCCGCTCGGCGTCACCGCGCACGCGACCCGCGAACACCTGGTCGGCGAGCACCAGCCGCTGCCGAACCGCATGCAGGTCCCGGGCAGCGCCGCCGCGATGCTGGAGTACCGCTTCGGCGAATGGGGCCACGACGCGATGGGCTTCGCCGCGCACGTGCCGCACTACCTGGCGCAGTCGACCTACCCGGCCGCCGCGCTGACGATCCTCGACTCGATCGGCAAGGCCACCGGCCTGCGCCTGCCCGACGGCGAACTCCGCACCGCGGCCGAGGTGGCCAAGGCGGAAATCGACCGTCAGGTGGCCGAATCCGAGGAATCCGCCGACGTGGTGCGCGCGCTGGAACGTCAGTACGACACGTTCACCGAAGCGTCCGGGCACAGCCTGCTCGCCGAATCGCAGGAACACATGCCGACCGCGGACGAACTGGGCTCGCAGTTCGAACGATTCCTCGCCGAACAGGGCGGGGACGGCTCCGAACGCTGAGCCGCGAGGTAAGCAACGCCTGCGGACCGGACCGTCTGCCAAGCCCACCAGAGCCGGGCCGCCATGATCGCCACACCGGACATGGTGCGGCCCGCACGTTGCCGCGAGGCTGCGGGGGCGCGTGTGGCGGGTGACATCTGGTGAAGCTAGCCGGTGCGTTGGGCGGCCTGGCACCCGGACCGGCCCCTAACGCTGCCCGGCGCGCTTCCGCGACTGTGCGTGAGGGGGCCCCTCAGGGAATCTGATTCCGTCAGGGTTCCCCTCACGCACAGTCGCGTCGCGAGGAGGCGCACCGGCCAGCGGGTTCACCCAGCGTGCGCCGTATGAGCGTGGCTTGGGGCCGAGTCAGCCCGGCCAGCCAGCGAGATACCGCAACGCCTCGCTGGTCGGCCCGAACGCGTCCCCGAGCAGCGCGTGCAACTCGCGGTTGAACGACTCGATCACCGGCCGCAACCGGGCGATCGTCGCGTTCCCCTCCGCCGTCAGGTCCAGGACCAGCGCCCGGTGCTGTTCCGGATGCTGCTGCCGGACGATCAGCCCCGCGTCGACCAGCCGTCCGGTCATCGCGGTGATCGCCGATTCGCGCTGGCCCAGCTCAGTGGCCAATTCCCGCTGGGTGAGCCCGGGCTGGTCGTGCACCGCGAGCAGAGCGCCGAGCTGCGCGGTCGTCACGCCGCCCGCGGCGAGGCAGCGGCGGTCGCCCTCGACGCGCAGCCGGTGCGCCGCGCTCTGCAGCAGGAAGAAAAGACGTTCGTCGGCGGCCATGCGGGGATCTTGACAGTGTTCTCTCCGCGCCGCCATCCTCACTTCACTACTGAAGTACTTCACTACTGAAGTGAGGACTGAAAATGGACATAGACTTCGCGCGCGCCGGGCTGGCCGCGCAACCGTTCAGCGTTCTGCTCGGCGCGCGGATCGAGGAATTCGGCGACGGACGGGCGGTGCTGGAACTGGACGTCCGCGACGACCTGCGGCAGCAGAACGGCTATCTGCACGGCGGCGTCCTCGCCTACGCCGCCGACAACGCGCTCACCTTCGCCGCCGGAACCGTGCTCGGTCCGCAATTGCTGACGAGCGGCTTTTCCATCGACTACCTCGTGCCCGCGGACGGCGTGCTGCTGCGGGCGGAAGCGACGGTCGTCCAAGCAAGCCGTTCGCGGGCAACGTGCCGCTGTGATCTGTACACAGTGGACGGAGAAGGAAACGCGACGTTATGCGCGGCGGCACAAGGATCCGCGGTGGTCAGGCGGTCGGCGGCTTCCGGGTAGACCGGGCAGTTCGGACGGGTTTCCGGTTGTCCGCTATCGTCCCGGGATGAACCAGGAAAGCCAAGATCGGCTGACGACAAGGACTTTGGGCCCTGCGCTGCGCCGGAAGGCCGGCCTGGTGCTGCGCCGGGCCGCGGCCCGCCTGCACGATCCCCACGCCGAGCAGATCACCGAACTGCGCGCGGAATTGCGCGCGGAACTGGAACGGACGCGCGAGGACCTGCGGTCGGAGGTCGTTAGGCAGGGCGACCGCCTGCTGGACCGCGTGGTCGAGTTCGAGATCCGCAGCCGTCGCGACATCGTGTACGCCGGCGATCAGGACGCGGCGTTGGAGAGCAACGTCTTCGCGCGCGAAAGCCTGATCGGGGCACAGCATTTCGGCAGCCCTAAGGAAACACTGGAATATGCGCTTTCCCTCGCGCCCACCGGCGGGATGGCGCTGGAGTTCGGCGTCGCGTCCGGAAACACGTTGCGCACCATCGCCGCCGCGCGCGAGGCGACCGAGGTGTACGGCTTCGATTCGTTCGACGGCCTGCCCGAAGCGTGGCTCAACGGCATGCCCGCCGGCGCCTTCGCCCGCGACGATCTGCCCGACGTGCCGGGAGCCGAACTCGTCGTCGGACTGTTCTCCGACAGCCTGCCCGGATTCCTCGAGAAGCACTCCGGTCCGGTCGATTTCGTGCACGTCGACGGCGATCTCTACAGCTCGGCGAAGACGGTGCTGGACAACGTCGGCCCGCGGCTGCGCGTCGGCAGCATCGTGCACTTCGACGAGTTCTTCAACTTCCCCGGCTGGAAACGGCACGAGTACCGGGCGTGGACCGAGCACGTCGAGAAGACCGGCGTCGAGTTCTCTTACGAGGCCTACACGTACAACGACAACCAGGTCACCGTGCGGATCACCGGCGGGCCGGGGCTCATGGACTGAAGCAGCCGTGCTCGTTGACCGGTCCGATCGCGGGAAGGATCAGGCCGCACAGGTAACCGTCGATCCATCGGCCGTTGCCGGTGAGATTCGCGGCGAAGCGGACGAGCGGGGCCAGTTCGCGGATTCCGTCCGCGAGCGAGACGCGGTTTCGTTCGAGCAACGCGGTGAGCTGGTCGAGCTGGGCGAGCACCGGGCCCAGTTCGCGGTCGTTGTCGGCGACGAGTCCGGACACCTCGCTGCTCAACCGGCGGGCTCCGTCGAGCAGTGACTGAATAACCGATTCGCGTTTCTGTACCTCGTCCAGCAGCTGGTTGCCGTCGGTGAGAAGCCGGGTCAGCTGGGTGTCGCGGTCGGCGAGAGTGGCGGAAACCGTGCGTGCCTGAGCCAAAAGGTGAGCCAGTTTCGTATCGCGGGCGGAGAGGGAATCGGACAGCCGCGACAGTCCGGTCAGCGTGGCGCGGACGTCGGCCGGGGTGTGCGCGAACGTGTCGGAAATGGCGCGGAAGCTCTGTGAGAGCTGAGTGGTGTCGATGGCGTCGACGGTCGTGGCCAGCTGCCGGAACGCGGGCAGGACGTCATACGGAACCGTGGTCCGGTCGCGCGGAATCGGAGTGTCCGGATCCAGCGACCCGACGCCGACCGGATCGAGCGCGAGATACTTCTGCCCGAGCAACGTTTTGATCCGGATCGACGCGGATGTCCGGTCCCCGAGCCACGCCCCCGACACCCGGAACGACACCCGGACGGACGCGCCGTCGAGCGAAACCTCCGACACCCGGCCGACTTTCACCCCCGCGACCCGCACGTCGTTGCCGGTCTGGAGCCCCGCGGCCTCGCTGAACTCGGCGGCATACGCGGTGCCGTCGCCGATGATCGGCAGATTCGGCGCCTGGAGCGCGGCGAGGACGCCGAGGGCGAGCACAGTCAGCCCGACGAGAGCGGTGCGCACGGGGCGCCGGTCGGGATGCACAGCGTGGATAGTGGCTCGCCCGGCCGGGTGAGGCCACTCACGCCACCCGAATGGGCGCTTTCCTGTTGTGTCCACTTAGGACGCTTGGACTTCCCGCCCTGCGCACGGCCCGTTTCCGGCGGTCGCACCCGGCGGCTCCCGTCGTGTGCCATTCTGGCCTGACTGGCTGACGTGACCGGAGTCATCGGAACATCCGGTGCGGGTCGGCCGTTGAAGGGGTGTGCAGGGAGCGCGGAAAACCCGCGCCCACGCCGATCGGGGAGGAGCCACCATGCGAGACCTGACCACCGGATTGCACCCGGCGCCAGACCTCGTGGACGACACGGACGCGGCCCGGCAGGAGGAACGCCGCCGCAAGGCAGCGCTGGCCGTCGCGTCGCGGGCCAAGGACGCGCAGGAATGCGCCCTGCTGCTGGACATGCTGGGGCTGCACGCCCCCGGCGGCAGCCGCACCGAGGTCGCCTGAGGCGCTCCGGTTCCGCCGGGTTGTCCCGAGGTTCCGGGGGAAGACGCCGCTGCCGGTGCGGGCCGGTTGCGGGATGGTTTGATGCGCCAGCCTGGCCCTGGGGAGGGCCGGGCTGGCTGCGGCCGGGTTGTGACGGGCTGAACGGCTCGGCGTTCGATGCGGGGTTTTGACACTGGCGGGTGGGGTAACCCCGCCGGGAGTTCGGTCAGCGACGGGCTGACCGGGCGGTTGAGCGCGCCTGGCGACCTTGCGGGGCTGCAGCTTGGCTGAACGAACCTCGGTGCCCGGTGCCCGGTGCCCGGTGCCCGGTGCCCGGTGCCCGGTGGGGGTCGCGTCCTTGCCCGAGCAACTCAGTTCTCCGCGGGATCTGGCGGGGGTTGGATCGTGCCTGAGCAAACTCAGGCTTGGCACCGCAAACTTCTTCACGTTGCCAAGCCGCCAATTGCCCCGCCCTAGATTCCCCCGCTCCGCGTGCCGTCCGGCCGCCGTGTGCCGAGCTCCTTCCGCGCGCAAGCCTTCCCTCCCAACGCTTCATCGCTCGCCTGAGAGCAGCCCACCCCGATCCTGCGCCCCCGACTGCGCCAAACGGGTGAAATCGAGCCCGTAAATCAAACCCGAAAACCACGCCGCCCAAGGCAGCCAAGACGCGAACCGCCCGGAGGCCCGCTCCGCTTGCAGGCAACAAGCCCTTGCCATGAAAGCGTTTCGCAATCACCACCCCGCCCACGCACGGGTGTCCACTAAGGCCAGTCACCCAAAGAATGCGGATTCCGCAGCAACCCACCCCATCCGCACCGGCAACCCAACCCAAGCGGCAAGTCCGTTGCGGAAACCGGCCCACGCCCTGAACTCCCGCCAACCACCCGAAGCTGGCCGATTCCTGAGGCACAACAAGGATTCCCGGACTTGCGCGGTCGGGTACTGTCGATGCCCCTGGGTGATATTTTGCTCCGAACGGCTGAGTGTCGCCGACGTATCTGTCACCCTGGTGGAGCATCCTGTACCGGGAAGCGGCCTGGGTCGGGACCGGGCGCAGGGGAGGAAACGCTGTGCAGAACCTGTGGGAAGACGAATATCTCATTCGGCAGCAGCGAGCTCTGGCGGAAATGGCGCGCCTGGGGCGGCGGAAGCGCAGTTTTCAGCTGGCGGAACATCTGGCGGCGGAGGGTGGGGTGCACCGGTCGGACGTCCTGGCCGTGACGGCGCTTTTCCTTGCCTGCCAGGCGGTTCGGCGGGGTGACGCGGCGGCCGTGCAAAGGTTTTCGAGCGCGTTTCGCCGTTGTGAGCGAAGCAGCATGGATCTTGCTCGGCAGCTCATGCGTTTGGAAGCGGGCCGGGAACAGGGATGGCTTCCCCGGGTGCATTATGACGAGCTTTTTTCCTACGCTTGGCGAGAAAACCGGCCCGACATTCTGGTCAAAGCCTCGATGATTCAGCCGCGGGATGTTCCGGCGGCCGGATGGTGGGCTGAGATGGAGCGGAATCTCAGCCTGTTATCGGTCTGAACCGGCGCGTTCACGACCAGTCGATCCGGTCGAACAGGCCGCGCAATTTCGTGCCGCGGGTCGCGTTCGTGGCGCTGACCCACGCGATCCGGCCCAGCAGGTGCGCGCGGAAGTCCGGGTGCTCCGCGCGGTTCTGCGGCGCCGGGCCGGTGCGGGCGCAGTTGTGCAGCACGGCCCGCAGCTCGTCGTACTCGGCGCGGGCGACGGCCGGAGTGGCGTTCACCACCAATCCGGCGACGCGCTGCTGCCGGTAAGCCGGTTTCACTGACGTCTTGTCGTCGCGCAGGCGGAAGCCCTCGTCGGTCACGATCCGCCGGACGCCCGGCAGCAGCCGGTGCAGTGGCAGGCTCGCGTCGCCGGAGAAGGCCAGATCGTCGGCGTAGCGGGTGTAGTTCGCGCCCAGCACGGCGGCGAGGCCGGAAAGCCTGCGATCCAGGTGATGGGTGACCGCGTTGGCGACCGAGGGCGACGACGGCGCGCCTTGCGGGAGGTGCGTGCCGGCGAGATGGCCCAGCATGGCCGATCGGGCGGGCGCGGAGCGCAGGACGTCGACCGGCGTGCGCGTCGTAAGGATCCCGGCGATCGCGGCTGCGACGGCGGGCGGGTAACCGGCCAGGTCGAGCAGCGACCGCACCCGCGTCGCGGTCACGGTCGGGAAGAAGCCGGCCAGATCCAGCCGCACCACCATGTCCTGCCCGGCATGCGGACGGGCGCAGGTGTGGATCGAGCGGCCGCGGCGGAAACCGTGCGCGGCCTCGTGGACCGGCAGCGCGTCGAGGACGTGCCTGCGGACCCGGCGCTGCACCTCGGCCAGCCGGGGTTTCGGCTGCTCGATGAGCCGCGCGCCGCCGGTGGACGTGGGGATCCAGCGGTAGCGGTAATGCCGCAGCACCGGCCGGGACCGCCGGTGCCAGCCGCGTTCGTCGGCGAACCAGGACAGTTCGCCCGGCGTGAGGTCGAGGGCGGCGGCGCATTCGTCGAACGTGGTCCACCGGGCGACCGGCCATCGCCACACCGGCATCGGTTCGAGCAGCGACGCGGAGGCGACTCGTTCTCCGTTCATCCGCGCTGTCTCGCACGCGGAGCGTGCCGCCGCTGCGCGGGGCGCTGTGGGTACGTGTCGTGCTGCTCCCCGGGGTTGCCCCGGAGTGGGTGGTGCTCCACCGGCTCACCTCCGCGTCGCCGAACCCCACCCTAGCCAAGATCACCGACAAAACCGGCGCCCGGGGCGGAACCCCTGGTGACCGAACACACCCTTGACCTGAAGCCTTGTCTATAGCAACTTTTGCACTATGCAAGGTTTGTCGGATGACGTGGCCGATCTCGAGCGGCTGACTCGCGTGCTCGTGGCCGTGGCCTGGGACAGCGCGCACGCCGCCCCGCGCGGCGTGACCTTCCCGCAGGTGCGATTGCTGGTGGTGCTCGACAGCTTGGGACGCGTGCCGTGTTCCCGGCTCGCCGAGGCGATGGGCGTGAACGCGTCGTCGGTCACCCGGCTGGCCGACAAGCTCGAGGCGCACGGGTACGTCGTGCGCGGCGAGGACGAGCACCGTCGCACGGTGGTGACCATGGAGGTCACCGCTGCCGGGCGTGAGGTCGTCGCCGGAGTCGTCGGCCGACGCCAGCGCGCGCTGTCCGAACTGCTGACGGAAATCCCGGCCGCGCGGAACGAGGCGGTCTCGACTGCGGTCCGCGACCTGGTCCTGGCGGCGGAATCGGCACCGGGCGTGCCCACGGCGGGGCCGGGCCGGCTGTGAAGGTTCCAGCGCGGGCCGCGCACCTCGGCGACTTCGCAGTCAATCCTCGAATGCTGTTGATCACCGCGATCGCGCTGCCGGTGGGCGGCGCGGCGGCGGTGGCGGCGTTCGCCCTGCTCAAGCTCATCGGCTTGATCACCAACCTGGTCTTCTACCAACGCGTCGCCACGGATCTCGTCGCGCCGGGCGCGCAGCACCACCCGTGGTGGCTCGTGCTGCTCGCCCCGGTCGTCGGCGGGCTCGTGATCGGCCTGATGGCGCGCTACGGCTCGGAGAAGATCCGCGGGCACGGCATGCCGGAGGCGATCGAAGCGATCCTCACCGGAGGCAGCCGGGTGGCCCCGCGCGTCGCGGTGCTGAAACCGGTGTCGGCGGCGGTCAGCATCGGCACCGGTGGTCCGTTCGGGGCCGAGGGGCCGATCATCATGACCGGCGGCGCGGTCGGTTCGATCCTCGCGCAGCTGCTGAAGCTGTCCGCGGACGAACGCAAGACGCTGCTGGTCGCCGGTGCCGCGGGCGGGATGGCGGCGACGTTCAACGCGCCGCTCGCGTCCGTGCTGCTCGCCGTGGAGTTGCTGCTCTTCGAGTGGCGACCGCGCAGCCTGGTTCCGGTGGCTGCCGCGGTGTGCGTCGCGACGGTGTGCCGAGGGTTCCTGCTCGGCACCGGACCGGTCTTCGGGGTCCCGTTCACCGGGGCCAACCCCGGCCCGGCCGCCGACGGTCTCGCGCTCGTCCCCGGCCTGACCGGCGGGTTGCTGGCGATCGGCGCGACCGCGCTCGTCTACTTCGCCGAGGATCTTTTCGGGCGGCTGCCCGTGCACTGGATGTGGTGGCCCGCGATCGGCGGCCTGGTGATCGGCATCGGCGGCCTGATCGAACCGCACGCGCTCGGCGTCGGCTACGACGTGATCGACACGCTGCTCACCGGGCACGCGACCGCGTCGCTGATCGTCGGGATCCTGGTCGTGAAAACGCTGATCTGGGCGCTTTCGCTGGGATCAGGGACTTCCGGCGGCGTGCTGGCGCCGGTGTTCATGATCGGCGCCGCGCTGGGTGCCGCGGAAGGCGGCTTGCTGCCGCATGTCGCGCCCGGGTTCTGGGCGACCTGCGGGCTGGCCGCGGTGGTCGGCGGCGTGATGCGGTCGCCGTTCACCGGCATTGTGTTCACTTTGGAGCTGACTCACGCATGGAGCTATCTGCTGCCGCTCGTCGTCGCGTCGTTCTCGGCGTACGCGCTTTCGGTGTTGCTGCTCAAGCGTTCTGTGCTCACGGAGAAGATCGCGCGGCGTCGGCTGCACCTCACTCGCGAGTACACGACTGATCCACTTGAGACGTTCTTCGTGCATGAAGTGATGACGCACCAACCGGACGTGCAGATGTCGGCTGATGTCGTCGTGTTCGGGGACGACACTCTGCGCGACGTCGCGAACGAACTGGCGCTCGGGCACACGACGCAGGCGTTGGTGGTCGACCGGCACGATCCGTCGCGGGTGCTCGGCAAGGTGACGTTGGCGCAGCTGCTGCATGCCCGGCGACGGGACCTGCACGAGGAACATCACCGGGAACGGTTGCTGGGCCGGTCGGTCAGCGCTTGAGCCGCTGTTTGTCCACTTTGCCCACGGGGGTCAGCGGCAACTCGTCGCTGAACTCCACAGTGGACGGTACAAAGTGCTCGCCGCCGAGTTCGGCGCGGACCTGGTCGCGCAGTTCGTCAGCGGTGGTGTTTTCGGCGACCACCACGGCGTGCAGCAGGGTTCCGTCCGGTCCCGGCGCAGGGACGACTGCGGCGGCTTTCACCTTGGGGTGGCTGAGAAGTGCGTGCTCCACTGTGGTCGAGGAGACCTTCGTGCCGTGCTCGCCGGTGACGATGACGTCGTCGATCCGGTCCTCGAGGTAGAGGTAGCCGTCCTCGTCGAAGCGGCCGAGGTCGCCGGTGCGCAGCCAGCCGTCGCCGATCGGCGGCTGTCCGTGGTAGCCGTCCATCATGGACAGTCCGCGGACGAGCACTTCACCGTCCTCGATCCGGGCCTCCATCCCGGGCACGATGCGGCCGACAGAACCGAGGAGTTCCGGCCGGGCAAGGACTTCGTCCGCGGAGATGCTGGCGATCATCGGCGCTTCGGTGAGCCCGTAACCCTGTCCGACGACCGGGCCGAACACCTTGAGCGCCTCGGCCAACCGGCTCGGCGGCAGCGGTGCAGCACCGAGGGAAAGCTGCTGCACGCTGGATACGTCCGTAGTGGACAGCTGTGGATGGTCGAGCACGGCGGCGAGGCGGGGCGGGGTAAGGGAAAGCGTCGTGATGCGATGACGCTCCACATCGGAGAGAAGCTTCTCGGCGTTGAACTCCCGGTGCAGTACCACGGTGTTGCCGCAGCAGAGCGCACCCAGAACGGCCGCGTTGCCGGTCATGTGCGTGAGCGGCGCGGTGACGAGCGCGGTTTTGGAGCCGTCGGGTTGGAAGATGTGCGCCACGCCATCGTAGATGCCGCTGTGCCGGATCAGTTTCGGTGTGCCGGTGGTGCCGCCGCTGGGGAAAATCGCCGTGACGCTATTGGGTAAAGTGTCCGGAATAGACGGTTGTGCCGCGGCGAGTGTGTCGAGTTCGACATCGGTGAGCAAGGTCGCCCCGGTTGCCGCGAGCGCCGCCGCCCGCGCCGGACGGCTCGCGGACGCCGCGATCAGCACGACTTCCAGCCCGCGTAGCTGCGCGGCAAGCTGAGTGAGCACCACTTCCGGCCGATTGGCGGCGTCGATCGCCACCATGCCGCGTACCTCGGCAAGTCCGCTGTGCAGCCGCGACAGCAGGTCTGCCGCCGCCCGGTACGTCATGGTGGTGTCGTCGTGGTGGAACAGCACAGTGTCGCCGCCGTCACGAAGTGCGGAAAGGACGCGGGACAGGAAAAAGCTCACCCGGCACACCGTAGTCGCGTGTTGGCCGAGAACGGCGATCGCGGCTAGGTTCGTCGTCATGACCGCTCCGCCCGCGATCGACGCGGACCCGAGAAGCTGGCGTCGAGCCTTCGCTGATCTGCAGGCCGGGTTGCGTGCCCGGGAACTGTGGGCGTTGCTCGCGTGGCAGGACATCAAGCAGCGCTACCGGCGTTCGTCGCTTGGACCGTTGTGGATCACCGTCGGGATGGCGGTCACCGCGCTCGCGCTGGGGGTGGTGAACTCCGCGTTGTTCGGCACCTCCATCTCGACGCTGCTGCCGAGCATCACCACCGGGCTCATCCTGTGGAACTTCATGAACGGTTGCATCGTTGAAGGCTCGGAAACGTTCATCGCGAACGAAGGGATGATCAAGCAGCTGCCGGCTCCAGTGTCGGTGTACGCGCTGCGCACGGTGTGGCGGCAGGCGTTGTATCTGGCGCACAACCTCGTCGTGTACGTAATAGTGCTGGCGATCTTCTTCGGCAAGCTTTCGCACCCGTATCGTTTGGTGGACAAGGGATACGCGTTGCTCCACCCCGGACTCGGCTGGGGAATGCTGCTCGCCGTGCCCGCACTGGTCCTGGTCGTGCTGAACGGTGCGTGGGTGGTGCTGCTGTTCGGCGTGGTGTCGACGAGGTTCCGCGACATCCCGCCGGTGATCCAGAGCTTCATCACGATGCTCTTCTACGCGACGCCGATCATGTGGTCGATGGACCAGGTCCGGGCGATGAACCAGACCTCGCACGAGGGATTTGGGTCGCTCGCGGTGAATTTGCTGCAGCTTAATCCGGTTTATCACTTCGTCGAGATCGTGCGCGCGCCGCTGGTCGGGCAGCAGCAAAGCTGGACGCACTGGCTGGTCGCCGGTGTGGTGACCGTGGTCGGTTGGTCGCTGGCGATGCTGGTGCTGCGCAATTACCGGGCTCGGGTGGCTTACTGGGTTTGATTGTCCATTGAGGACTGTCGGTGTGGTTCGTTGCGAGGAACGGCCAGATGCCGGTACTGCTGGCGTCCGCGGGTGCGTGCAGCAGCGAGCGGTTGCACTGTCGCCGGGAGCCGGGAGCCGGGAGCCGGGAGCCGGGAGCCGGGAGCCGGGAGCCGGGAGCCGGGAGCCGGGAGCCGGGAGCCGGGAGCCGGGATGCCCAGCTCCGCTCGGTCCTTGCCCGGCGCGGGCATGCGGACAACCCACCGCACACCCAAGCCCGCCGACTGACGCGTTGCCCGAGCCCGCCTCCTATCGTATTGCCCGCCATCCTTCCGCCTCACCGCGAACTCGTTCGCCGCGCTAACCCCCATCGGCAGCTGAGCACGCCCGCCCGCCGGGGGTTAGCGTTGTCCTAGGGCTCGCGAACGGAGGTCGCATGAAGCGTCGGAAGGCATTGCTGGCTATGGCCGTGACGGTGCTCGCGATGAGCACGGTCGCCGCCACTCCCGCTGGACTTATGCCGCGGCAACTGGCCGGGCAGCGGGTGATCTACTCCTATCCTGGTCTGACGCCGCCAGCCTCGTTGCTGCAACGAATCCGCGCCGGCGAGGCAGCGGGCGTAATCTTCTTCGGCGAAAACATCTCAAGCTCCCAGCAGATTACCAACGTGGTACGACAATTCCGGGACGCGAACGCGCAAAGCCCGGTGCACCGTCCGTTGCTGCTGATGACCGACCAGGAAGGCGGCAAGGTCCGTCGGCTGCCCGGCGAACCCGTTCTGTCGGAGAAGCAGGTAGCCCAATCCGCGGATCCGTCTGCCGCAGCCAAAGCCGCGGGTACTGGTGCGGGCCAGAACCTCGCCGGGGTAGGTATGAACGTCAACCTCGCGCCGGTTCTGGATGTCTACCGCCAACCGGGGAATTTCATCGACAAATACGGCCGCTCTTACAGCCAAGACCCCCAGGTGGCCGGCGCACTGGGCCGGGATTTCGTCACGGCCCAGCAGTCAACGGGCGTCGCCGCGACAGCCAAGCACTTCCCCGGTCTGGGTGCAGTGCCCGCCGGAAGCAACACGGACGTCGGCCCGGTGACGCTGAACGTGCCCCTGTCCGAACTGCGTGCCAAGGACGAGGCTCCCTACCATCCAGTGGTCGACGCTGGCGTGAAGCTCGTGATGCTCTCGTGGGCTGTATACCCAGCCCTGGACGCCTCCCGCCCCGCCGGACTCTCGCCGACGGCCGTGCAGGAGCTCCGAACCAAGACAAACTTCGCCGGGGTGACCGTGACGGATGCCTTGGAAGCTGGCGCGCTGAAGTCCTATGGCGGACCGGGAAACCGCGCCGCGCTGGCCGCGAAGGCGGGGATGGACCTGATCCTGGCCTCGGCCCGAGACGTGAGCCAGGGGGATGATGCCGCTTCCGCGCTGGCTGCTGGGTTGTCAGACGGATCCCTGCCGAGCGCAGATTTCACTGCGGCGGTGGATCGGGTTTCGGCGCTTCGGGATGGGGTGAAGTGAGTCGTCCGCGGGTGGATGCCGCGGGGCGCGGTGAAGCCGTGTGCCAGATCTTCGGCACCACCCAGTAGCGGACCGACGCAGTCTGCACGACCGTGCCGAGGACGTAGAACCCGGGCGCGCCGTTGCTGAACACGCCCTCTGATCAGATTTTTGGGTGGAGGCCTCGGCGTCGCTGCGAGTTCAGGCGCTCAGCGTCACGAGTCGCGTGTTTCCGCCCCAGCCATTCCAGCCGACATCCTTGTTGTGTGGCGGGTGGCTCTCGATACCAAGATCCGCGAGAGTTGCTGCCCGACGAGGTTCTTCGCACCCGGAGCGTTGCCTCCTCACGGCCCGTCCGTGTGCGAAGCCCGCCGTTATGCGGCCGCTGTGAGCGGAAGCCTCGTTGTTATGCGGCGCTGTTAGCGTCGGTAACGCAGGACCCGTCCGGCACTCCGCGATTATCCAGCAAACAACCCCCCCGTTCCGGTGACACCCGGCGGTGTGGACATCGCGCTGTCCTCAGGCTGAACGGGCACCCTTGCGTGCGACCCACCCACGACGGGAGGACGAATGCAAGCTTGGTGGCTCCTGGTGGCCGTCGCCGCGGTGTTCGTGGTGCTGGCCGTAGTTTTCCTGCGCCGCGCCGCCCGGCGTCGCTCTGCCGTTCCGCCGCCGAATGCTCCGCGAACCTCCTCGCCTGACGACTCGACGCGACGCTGGGTCTCCCCGTCGGATGACGTACCCCGCCGCGCCCGCCACCGATTGGACGAGGCGCACCCCCTGGCGCGCTACCCAGTCGCCCGGCAACGCCCGATGCGGCATCCGCGACCGTCGCCCCAGCAGGAATCCGCCCGGGAACGGCGAGACTCGTAAAGCGCACGATCCGGGGCCAGCTTGACGATGCCGAAGAGTCGCCCTCCAGATACCTGTGCCGTCAGACCACTGCGAAAGTCTCGTCCTGTGTTCATCCTTGTGGGCGAACGCCGAGGCCCCGTTTTTGTCGGTGCCCGCTGAGATGCTTCCGGCATGGTTCCCGCGCTGCTTCTCATCGACGTCCAGAACAACATGCTGCTCCCTCCCACCCCCGTACCAGATGCCGACCGCGTCGCCGCCGCGATCACGCAGGTCCTGGAACGGGCGCGAGCCGCGAGCGCGCAGGTGGTGCACATCCGGAACAACGGCACCGGCGACGACCCCGACGTGCCCGGAACCTCCGGCTGGGAACTAGTGCACGAAGTCCGCCCCGGCGAGCACGTAGTCGACAAACAGACACCCGACTCCTTCGCTGACACCCAGTTGGGCTCCCTGCTGCCGGAGTCGACCCCGCTGGTCGTGGCCGGAATGCAGAGCGACTTCTGCGTCCGAGCGACCGCCTTGGCCGCCCTCGACCGAGGTCATGAAGTCACGCTGGTCCGAGACGCCCACGCCACGTACGACGACAAACTCTCCGCCGCCGAGGAGAGCGCCCGCGTGAACGAGGAACTGTCCACGGCAGGCGTGAAGCTGGTCGGAAGCGAGGAGGTGGTCTTTGCCTGACCCGAGTACCGTCGAGCCGACGGCGACTGTCACGTCGATCAGCCTCCGCGTGGGCGATCGATTTCATCGCTGAATCGCAGCGAAAACAGGTGTTGGACTGGGAGGTCTACGCAAGCCAATACTCAGCGCATGACGTCTGCGCCTGGCGATCCCGCCGAGAACTCCGGCCGAAACGACGACCGGCACCTCGACGGCGACGTGTCGGCGGACCGGTCCGCCGACACCGAAACCGGCCTAACCGGTGGGGGAGACGTGGACGCCCGCGGGATCGCACCGTGCGGCGCTGCCCTCGGCGCGAGAGACGAGCGTGGGAGCGCACCTGAGGACACCACCCTCGCGGCGGCGGGTGATTGCGTGGCGGCCAGCGTCAATGAGGCGACGCGTGACGTGTCGGCCGTCGGCCCGGTGGCGAGCCCCGAGTCCGCGGCGCAGGTCGAGTCGGCAGTCGGCGTCGGGCCGGTGGCGAGCCCTGAGCCCGCGGCGCACGTCGAGTCGGTGGCTGGCACCGGGCTTGCGTACCAGATCGGGTCGGTGGCTGGAGCTGGGTTTGTGGCCGAGATCGAATCGGCGGCTGGCCCCGAATCTGCGGCCGGTGCCGAATCGGTACCTAGCGGCGGGCTTGCGGCCGACGTCGGATTGGTGGCTAGTGCCGAGCCTGCGTCCGACGGCGACTCGGTGGCCAACGTCGACCCGTCGGCTTGCGGCGAGCCGGTGGCGAGCGACCGCCGGGTGCCCAGCGCCAATCCGATGGTCGGCGTCGACTCGGTGGCTGGTGCAGGGTCTGCGACTGACGTCGGCTCGGCGGCCAGCATCAACCTGGCAGCCGAGGTCGAGCAGGTCGACGGAGCTACTCGGGATGTTGTCCGGTTGCTGCGGCGGTTCGGCGGGAGGGCGTTCGCGTTGGCGTTCGTTGCCGGGATTACTGGGTTGACGACCGTTGCGTTGGTGTTGGGATTGGTGGGGTTCGCGTTGGTGCTCGCGCCGGTGCGCGGGGTCAGGCGAGGAGGTGGGCCAGCAGCGCCCGTGCCGCCGGGTTGGTGAGGTTTGCCGAGCGGCCGGTCAGGTAGATCGTGCGGGACAGCGTTGGCTGGGTGAGGTGGGCGAACGGCAATCCCGACCGGGCGGCGACCTGCTCCGGGACCACGGTGACGCCTAGGCCTGCCGCGACCAGGTCGATCAGCAGGGAGACGTTTGTCGCCTCGCAGACCTGATCGCGGTGGACGCCGGCCTCGGTGAAGGCTCGGTCGACCAGGGCTTGCAGGCCGCTGCCGGTGAAATCTACGAAAGGTTCGCCGTCCAGTTCCGCGAGCCGGACTCGGCGCCGCGGCGACAGGCGGTGTCCGGGGTGGGTGAGCAGGACCACGTTCTGCTGCCAGCTGGCGAATTCGGCCAGCTCCTCCGGCAGCGGACCGCCCACATAGGACAGATCTAGTTCGCCGTCGGACACCGCTGCGGTCAGCCCAGGGATAGTGCCTTCCCGGACGCGCAGCCGGATTCCCGGGTAGCGGGCGCGGAATTCGCCCAGCTTCGCGGGCAGATCGATGACGGTCAGGGTCTGGATGGTCCCGATCGACACCCGGCCGCGCGCGAGGCCGGTCACGGCGGCTACCTCGCCTCGGGCGGAGTCGACGTCCGCGGCGATTTGGCGCGCCAGCGGCAGCAGGGCCTCGCCCGCGGGGGTGAGGGTGACCCGGCGCGTGGTGCGGTCGAATAGTTCCGCGCCAAGGTCGGCTTCCAGCTTCCGGATGGACGCGCTGAGAGCGGACTGCACGACGTGCACGTCCTGGGCGGCGCGGGTGAAGTTGCCGTGCCGGACTACCGCCAGGAAGTGTTCGACCTGCCTCAGTTCCACCGGCTTCGCCTCCGTCTCGCCACCCCGGGGGTGGTCCGGTGAACGTACCGCGCGGGCCGGTCGGTGACGGCCGGTTGAGGCAGATGCGGGGATCACGGCAGCGGAGTTCGATGGTGGGCAGGGGTGGGTGCGAAGGGCTCGGCTGGAGGACTGGAGGAACTGGTGCGAGGCGGAGGAAGGCAGGAGGCGTTGCGGGAGGCGGATGAGTGGCGTGAGGCGGAGGAGCAGCGGGAGAAGGTGATGCGAGGCGGTGGGACGAGGTGGCGTGAGGCGGAGGGGCTGCGGGAGGAGGCGGGTGTCGGAGGGCGAGGCCAGCGATGACCTGTGGGCGAATCGGGGCCGTTTCGGAGCGGGCGTGATCGGCCGCTGGGATCGGCGCGAGGCGGAGGGGTCGGAAGGTCCTGAGCGCCGGTTGGGCGAGGGACAAGCGGTGGTCAGAGGGCGGGTCGGGGAAGCCCAGGCCGAAACAGGAGTCGGTGCGAGACAGCGGCTAGGCGGCGGCACGATGTCACCTTCACGGCGCTGGGACTCCCGCCGCCTCCCTCAGGAGCCCCAGCGTCCAAAACAGCCGCCTACTGGGCCGTATAACCCCCGTCAGCCAGGATTTCCACTCCGGTTACATACGAGGACTCTGCCGAGGCCAGGAACAGGATCACGTCAGCGACCTCCTGCACCTCCCCAGTCCGTCCCATCGGCACGCCCTCGACCTGCTTCGCCCGCCACACCGGATCCGTCGAGCCGCGGGACGTTCGCATCGGGGGCAGCAAACCGGGGGCTACCGCGTTGACCCGGATGCCCTCGGCCGCATAGTGGACGGACGCGGTGGTGGTCATCGACTTGATCGCGCCCTTAGAGGCCGCATACCCGAGGTGCACGCCGACTTGTCCGATGGACGCAGAGATCGAGGTCAGGTTCACGATTGAACCTCCGCCTCGGCCGGACATCGCCGCGGTGCCGTGTTTGATGCCCAGGAACACTCCGCGGGCGTTGACTTGCAGCAGGCGGTCGTAGAAAGCCGTGCTGGTCAGGTCGGGGTCGAAGGTGCCGCTGATGCCGGCGTTGTTGACCAGTACGTCGAGGCGTCCGTGCTGGGCCAGGACGGCGGCGATGGCGGTGGTCCAGGAAGTTTCGTCGGTGACGTCCAGGCGGCGGTATTCGGCCTGGCCGCCGTTGGCGCGGATCTCTTCGGCCACGGCAGCGCCGTCAGCGTCTTCGACGTCGGTGACGACGACCGTCGCGCCTTCGCGGGCGAAGGTCAGGGCTGCTGCCTTGCCCATGCCGCTCGAAGCGCCGGTGATCAGGGCGATCTTGTCCGCCAATCGCATGTGGGGTGCCTTTCGCTGGTGGGTACCCCAGTCTGCCGTCGCGCCGAGGGGCGGGCCGGATCAGGCCAGTTCGGCGGAGACGACCGACGAGAGGGCCCGCAGCGCGTCCAGCAGGGCGTCGAGTGCGTCGGGGCTGACCAGGACGGTGCTGACCATGCTGCTTTCCCGGACTCCCTCGCGGACGTCGACGGACAGCTCGTGGATCAGCTTCCCGTGCTGGGTCAGCGTCGCGACCAAGGCGGGGATCTGGTCGATGCCGCCGACGAAGTACGTCGCGATCCGGCGGCGGACCAGCATCGCCGGGGCGGAGGTGTACGGGGCGGAGGAAAAGGTGCTCAAGGACATGGCGTACTCCGGGAGGAAGTTCTGGCGAGGGAAAGAAGGGCCAGGTCCCGAAGCAAAAACCGCATACCGGCATCGCGCGCCGGCAGCCTGGTTCAGCCGGCGCGCCGGGTTACGAGTCGCTCGGACGTCATGAGGCGCAGCACGGCGACAGGCTAACACGGCGCCGCGCGAAGGCAAAAGAATCCACAATGGACTGACGGCTCAGCCGGGCTCGTTCCACGGCAGCCGCTTGCGCAGCGAAGTGGCCGCACGCAGGGCGACTTCCACTTCCAGCCGATGCTCGGCGAGCGGTCGGCCGCACAGTTCCTCGGCCTTGCGGACGCGATAGTGAACGGTGTTCTTGTGCAGGTGCAGCCGGGCGGCGGCGTGCGTGTAGCTGCCGTCGGTGTCGAGGAAGACTCGCAGCGTCTCGCGCAGTTGCTCGGTGCCGGGATCGTCGGCGACGAGGTCTCCCAGGACGCGCGCGATCCAGCGGTAGACGTCGTCGGACTGTTCGGTGAGCAGGGCGGCGATCGCGACGTCGTCGAACAGCACCACGTTCTGGCTCTGGTCCTCGTCGGTCTCCGCGACCGCCCGTGCCCGGACCGCCTCGCGCAGGGAGCCGCGGAATCCGGCCAGCCCGTAGCCGGGCGCGCCGAGGGCCAGTCGCAGGCCGCCGCCGATGGTTGTCACGCCCGAGTGGAGGCGTTCGACCTCGATGTCGTCACGTTCCGTGCTGACTGTCCAGCTCCACAGTGTGCGGTCGTCGGCCAGCATGGTCAGGGCTGGACCTCGCCCGCACACCTCCTGGAGCAATCGCGCCGCGGCCTGCAGTTCGCCCGCGCCCTCGGCGGGCAGCCACGCGACGGCCGCGCAGTGCCACTGCCGCATCGGGAAGGCGAGCAACTGCTGCGCGGCGTCCTCGGTCAGCGTGTCCGAATCGAGCACCAGACGGATCTGCGCCGCCCGTGCGGCTCCGGTGCGGCTGCTCCAGCGCCGGCGTTCGGTTTCGAAGATGTCGATCAGGCCCTCGATGACCTGGTCGATGTAGCGGTTGGTGCGCCGCGACAGTTCGGCGAGCACCGCGAGCGCCAGCTGGGTGTCGATGTTCGGCTGCCGTTCCAGCGCCTCGATCGCCCACTGCTCGAACCGGTGCTCGCCGAGCCGGTACGCGCGCAGCAGCGCCTCCAGCGACAGCTCGTGCTGGGCGAACCGGCGCGCGTACTCGGCCGCGGCGGGCGGGACGGTGATCCGGTCGAGCGGGATGGAATGCGACAGCATGTCGAGGATCGCGACCAGATTCGCCGAGGTGCTGGCGATCATGAGCTTGCGGACCGTCTCGTCGTGCCGGAATTCCGGGATCATCTCGACGAACCAGTCGGTGAGTTCGGTGGTGCGGGCGGCGAGGTCGGCGTCGATGGCGTGCGCGATCTCGGCCACGACGGCGTCGACGGCGTCGGACATGGCGGTCAGGGTAACCACCGGACCGCCTCAGCGACAGGCGAGCGGCGTCGTTCACCCCCTCGGTGCAGGCGGTTGTGACCCCGGCACAACGACCGGCGGACCCTTCGGTTCTGCGGCCTATGGCCTGGGTCACGGCCCGTCCTTACCGTCATTTCCCACCTGAGCCGCACTGGGAAAGGACTTCGACGATGCACCTCGCGGCGCTGCCTGAGGAACGGGCCCGGCGAAACCCGAACCGGCCGTGTCTCGCTGACGAACACGGCGAACTCGGCAACGCCGGTTTCGCGGTGCGGGTGCGCAGCGCGGCGGCCGCGTTGCGGGCCCGCGGGGTCGGCGCTGGCGACGTTGTCGCGGTGCTGCTGCCGAATCGCGTCGAGTTCGCGGTGGTGTTGTTCGCTGCCTGGCGGCTCGGTGCCGCGGTCACGCCGGTGAACCCGGAGCTGACCGACGGCGAAGCCTCGTTCCAGATCGCCGACGCGCGGGCGAAAGTCGTGGTGGGACACGGTGATTCGGACCTGGTGACGATGCGGGTCGAGGAACTGGCGACCGCCGCTCCCGACGACGGTCCGGTGGCCGACGACGACCACGCGGTCGCGCTGCTCATCTACACCAGCGGCACCACGGGACAGCCGAAAGGCGTGGTGCTCGACCACCGCAACGTGCGAGTGATGACCGAAATGATCGTCGACGCGCTCGAACTCGGCCCAGCAGACCACAGTTTGCTGATTCTGCCGCTGTTCCATGTCAACGGAATCGTGGTCAGCGTGCTCGCGCCGCTGCTCGCTGGTGGCCGCTCGACGATCACTGCGAGATTCCGCGCCGACGACTTCTTCGACACAATCGAACGCGTCCGTCCGACGTATTTCTCTGCCGTGCCAGCGATTTACGCCCGACTGGCAGGTCTGCCGGACACCGTGCGCCCGGACACTGCGTCGCTGCGGCTGGCGGTTTGCGGTGCCGCGCCGATGCCCGCCGAGCTGATCCAGCGCGTCGAGGAACGGTTCGACGTGGTGGTCGTCGAGGGCTACGGACTGTCCGAGGGAAGTTGTGCTTCCACGCTGAATCCGCTGGCTGGGCCGCGTAAACCGGGCACCGTCGGGCTTCCGCTGCCCGGGCAGGAAGTCGCGCTGATGGACCCACGAGGACAGCTGGTGACCGATGGTCCCGGCGAGGTCGTGGTCCGCGGTCCGAACGTGATGCGCGGCTACCTCAACCGGCCCGATGCGACCGCCGCCACGATCGTCGACGGCTGGCTGCACACCGGCGACGTCGGGCGGTTCGACGAGGACGGCTACCTCGTCCTCGTCGACCGCATCAAGGACATGATCATCCGGGGCGGGGAGAACCTCTACCCCAAGGAGATCGAGAACGCATTGCACGCACACCCGGCGGTGCTGGAAGCCGCGGTGGTCGGCGCGCCGCATCCGGTGCTCGGCGAACTGCCGGTGGCGACCGTGACGCTGTACCCGTCCAGGACAGCGAGCGAGGCCGAACTGCTTGCACACTGCCGGGAACGGCTGACCAGGGTCAAGGTGCCGGTGCGGATCGACATCGTGCCCGCGCTGCCGCGGAACCCAGTCGGCAAAATCGACAAACCCGCGCTGCGCCGGGTACTCGCCGCGGCCAGCTGATCCGAATCTGAAAGAAAAATCCGTGCCCGCAGTGACGGGCCCGGTCGATGCTGCCCGGAGAAAGGCGGAGAACAATGGGGTTCAAGACAGGGGACTTTCCCCCGGTCGATCCGGAAACCTTCCTGCGGAAGCCACTGTTCGAACGAACCAAGGCACTCGCACTGCACTGGGTCCAGTTCGGATTCGGCTCGCCCAAGATGATTCCGGCCACGTACGTGGTGAAGCTGGTTTTCCTCTACGTGCTGGCCGGGGTCGCGTTGGCGACCGCGACGTCCGGTGTCGGCCCGTTCTGGGACGTCGCCGCGTGGTGGCACGAACCAGTGGTTTACCAAAAGCTCGTGCTGTGGACGGTATTCCTGGAAACGGTCGGCGTCGCCGGCTCCTGGGGTCCGATCGCGGGCAAGTTCAAGCCGATGACCGGCGGGATCCTGTTCTGGGCGCGGCCCGGAACGATCCGGTTGCGGCCGTGGAAGCGTGTGCCGTTCACCGCGGGCGACCGGCGGAACGGCTTCGATGTGCTGCTGTACCTGGCTTTCCTCGCCACACTGCTGACCGCGGTCGTGCTTCCCGGTGTCCCGGACGCCGCGTTGTCGGCCGCATTGCCCGGCAACACCTCCGGACTCGTGCGTCCGGCATTGCTGATCGCGCCGATCGTGCTGTACGTGCTGAATGGATTGCGGGACAAGACAATTTTCCTCGCCGCTCGCGGTGAACAGTATCTGCCCGCGTTGGTGTTCTTCGCCTTCCTGCCGTTCGTGAACATGATCATCGCCGCGAAACTGCTGATCTGCACTGTCTGGATCGGCGCGGGCGTCTCGAAGTTCGGCAAGCACTTCACGAATGTGGTGCCGCCGATGGTGTCCAACAGTCCGTGTGTTCCGTTCAAGTGGTTGAAGCGCGCGCATTACCGGAATTTCCCGAACGATATCCGTCCGTCGAAGCTCGCGTCGTTCATGGCGCACGTCGGCGGGACGACGGTGGAAATCATCACGCCGCTGGTTTTGCTGTTCTCCACCAATCACTGGGTCACGCTCGCCGGGGTCGCGCTGATGGTGGTGTTCCACCTCTTCATCACGTCCACGTTCCCGCTGGCGGTGCCGCTGGAGTGGAACATTCTCTTCGGCTACCTCGCGATCTTCCTGTTCCTCGGCTTCCCGGCGAGCGCTGGGTACGGCGTCGGCGACATGACGCCGGGCTGGCTCGCCGTCGTGATCGCGGCCGCGCTGCTGTTCTTCCCGATCTTGGGCAATCTGCGGCCGGACCTGGTGTCGTTCCTGCCGTCTATGCGGCAGTACGCGGGCAACTGGGCGTCGGCGCTGTGGGCGTTCGCGCCGGGGGCCGAGGCGAAGCTGAACACGCTGCCGCACCGGCCGACGAAGAACCAGGTCGACCAGTTGCAGGCGATGGGTTATCCGGCGGAGGTCGCCGAGATCACCATGCAGCAGACGATCGCCTGGCGGTCGATGCACAGCCAGGGCCGCGGGCTGTTCTCGGTGCTGGCGAAGAACCTGCCGGACCTCGAGACGCGGACCGTGCGCGAGGCCGAGTTCGGCTGCAACTCGATCATCGGGTTCAACTTCGGCGACGGGCACCTGCACGACCTCAGCTTCGTCAACGCGGTGCAGAAGCGGGTCGGCTTCGCGCCTGGCGAATGGATCGTGGTGTGGGTCGAGTCGCAGGCCATCCACTCGAAGGTGCAGCATTACCAGGTGATTGACGCGGCGCTGGGCGTGATCGAACGCGGCCACTGGACGGTGGCCGACGCGGTCAACGAACAGCCGTGGCTGCCGAACGGCCCGATCCCGCTCACCGTCACCTGGACCGCGAGCCCGGCGACGACGAGCAGCGTGCCGGCATGACTACGGCGGTGGTGGTCGGCAGCGGACCCAACGGGCTCGCCGCGGCGGCGGTGCTGGCTCGCGCCGGGGTCGACGTGACGGTGCTGGAGGCCGCCGACGAGATCGGCGGCGGCACCCGCACCTACGAGGCGATCGTCCCCGGCCTGTGCCACGACCACTGCTCCGCGACGCATCCGATGGCGGTCGGCTCGCCGGTGCTGACCGACCTCGGGCTCGACCGGTACGGCCTGCGCTGGCGGCTGCCGGAAATCGACTGCGTGCATCCGCTCGACGACGGCACCGCCGGTGTCCTGCGACGCTCGGTCTCCGGCACCGCCGCCGGGCTCGGCCCGGACGAACGTCGCTGGTCAGCGCTGTTCTCCTCGCCCGCGCAGAACTACGACGCGCTGAGCGAGGACATCCTCGGGCCACTGTTGCGAGTGCCGAAACATCCGTTGCTGCTGGGCCGGTTCGGTCTGCCGACGGTCGCGCCGGCGACCGTGCTGGCCCGGTACTTTCGCACTCCTCAGGCTCGCGCGCTGTGGCTCGGGGTGGCGGCGCACGCGTTCCGGCCGCTCGACCGTCCGCTGTCGTCGGCGATCGGGCTCGGCATCCTCACCGCTGGTCACCGGCACGGCTGGGCGGTCGCCGAGGGCGGGTCGCGCGCGATCAGCGACGCCTTGGCCGCACTGATCGCCGACTTCGGCGGGAAGATCGAAACTGGTGTGCGGGTGGAGTCGGTTTCGCAGCTGCCGCGGGCGGACGTGGTGGTGTGGGACGTCGGACCGAGCACTCTCGCGCAGGTGCTCGGCGACCGGTTGCCGCCGCGGATCCGGCGGGCGTGCGAGAAGTTTCGCTACGGTCCCGGCGCGTTCAAAGTGGACTTCGCGGTGCAGGGCGGGATTCCGTGGCGTTCGCCGGAAGCGCGGGCGGCCGGGACTGTCCACTTGGGAGGACCGGCGGCGGAGGTCGTTGCTGGCGAACGTGAAGTGCACAGTGGACGGATGCCGGAGCGACCGTTCGTGTTGCTGGGACAGCAGTATCTGGCTGATCCGACGCGTTCGGTCGGAGATGTGCATCCGGTGTGGGCGTACGCGCATGTGCCGCATGGATACACCGGTGACGCTACTGAGGCGATCACTGCGCAGATCGAACGGTTCGCGCCGGGTTTCCGGGAGCGGGTCATTGGTTCGGTGACGACGTCGTCGGCGGAATTCGCTGCGGAGAACCCGAATTTCGTCGGCGGCAACATCCTCACCGGCGCGAAAGACCTGCGGCAGCTGGTTTTCGGCCCGCGGACGACGTTGCAGCCGTATGACGTGGGTGTTCCCGGGCATTTCGTTTGTTCCGCGGCCACGCCGCCGGGGCCGGGTGCGCACGGGATGTGCGGCAGCCACGCGGCGGCGCGGGCGTTGCGGTATCTGCGGCGGTGACGGGTCAGCGGAGAAGGACGCCCGGGTTCAGGATCCCGGCTGGGTCCAGGGCGTCCTTCGCCGCGGAGAGGGCTGCGGCGAACGGGTCCGGGCGCTGCCGGTCGTACCACGGGCGGTGGTCGCGGCCGACCGAATGGTGGTGGGTAATCGTGCCGCCGTTGGCCAGGATCGCTTCGGACACCGCGGTTTTCAGCTCGTCCCACTGTGCGACGGTGCTGCCCCAGCGGCCGGTCGCGTAGATGCCGTAGTACGGCGCGGGGCCGTCCGGGTACACGTGGGTGAACCGGCAGGTCACCACGCCCGCGCCGCAGATCTCGGCGATCGCCGCGTTCGCGGCCGTCGTGACCGCTTCGTGCAGGGAGTCGAACGCGTCCCAGGTGCAGGCGGTCTCGAAGGTCTCCACCACCATCGACCGGCGGGCGAGGGCGTCGCGCTGGTACGGCATGCGCAGGAACGCCGAACGCCACGTCGAACCCGACTCGCCGCGGCGGGCGGTGACGGTGCCGCCGTGGTCGGCGGTGAGTTCGAGGGCACGGTCCAGCCAGGCGTCCACCGGATGGTCGGCGGACTCGAACGCGAGCAGAAGCAAACCGTCCGTCTGGACGCCGGTGTTGAGGAACGCTTCGGCGGCGTCGAGGAGACGGCAGTTCGCCGGGTACAGGCCGGACTGGGCGATCGCCCGGGTCGCTTGCACCGCGTCGGAGTACCGGGCGAAGCTGACTGACGATTTCGCTTGCCAGCGAGGGCGTTCTTGCAGGCGCATCCAGGCTTCGGTGATCACGCCGAGGGTGCCTTCCGAGCCGAGGAACAACCGATCCGGCGACGGTCCGGCCCCCGATCCGGGCAGCCGCCGCGACTCGCTGACCCCAGCCGGGGTCACGACGCGCAGCGACTCGGCGAGGTCGTCGATGTGCGTGGCCAGCGTGGCGAAGTGGCCGCCGGCGCGGGTCGCGAGCCAGCCGCCGAGCGTGGAGTGCGTGAACGACTGGGGGTAGTGCCGCAGCGTCAGCCCGTGCGGGCGGAGCTGGTCCTCGAGCGCCGGTCCGTACACCCCGGCCTGGATCCGCGCGGCGCGGCTCGTCCGGTCGATCTCCACGACCTGGTCGAGGCGGCCGAGGTCCAGCGACACCGCGGGCGCGGGGAACCGCGGTTCGATGCCGCCGACGACGGAACTGCCGCCGCCGTAAGGGATTACCGGCGTGCCGTCGGTGGAGCACCAGTCCAGGAGATCGAGTACGTCCTGCTCGGATTCCGGACGCGCGACGACGTCCGGCACCGCTTCGACCCGCCCTTCCAGGTTCCGGACGACGTCGCGGAACGCCTTGCCGCGCGCGTGCGACAGCCGGCCGGTCTGGTCGGTCGAGCACAGCCGCGCCAGTGCGGCGGGCGGGCGGAGCCGGGACGGCGGCACTGGCAGGTCGTCTGGCGGGGGAGGGGCGTGGTCGGTGAAGTCGTGGGCGGGCAGGAAGGCGGCAGTGCGCGCGACCAGCGCCTCCGCTTCTTCGGCGGTCAGCGCTTCCTCGACGTCGCCCCAACCCCACCAGGACCGTGTCATCCGTCTGCTCCCTTCCGAATTGACCCTTGAGTAACTTACTTTAGGGTAATAGGCATTGAGGAGGAAAGATGAGCGTGCTGACCGCTGCCGCGCCGTTCGTGGTGAACAAGCTGCTACCTCGCTTCGACCAGCGGATCGAGGAGTCCGCGAAGCCGTTCGACCGACCCGGTCTGCTGCGGCCGCATCCAGGTTCGCGGACCTGGGCGTGGACGCATTACGGCATTTTCGCGCCGGAGCTGCCGCGGCCGCACCGCTACCTCAACGCCATGATCCTGATCGGCAGCACCGGCGCGGTCTGTTTCGACAACGACTACCTCGCGACCTCCGACGCCCGCCGCACCACGACCGTTCTCTCGTCCACTGCCGCGCCTGGGCACCACCACTACCAGGCTTACGACTCGCGCACCGAATGCCGGTTCGCCGAGGACGGTTCGCGGCTGGAGTGGGATTCGGATCTGGCTATCGAAGCGGCGCATCCGTCGTATCAGGTGCACGCGCGGTACGACGGGTTCTCGGCGGATCTGGCGATCACCGCGACGCCGCAGGTCTCGTGGTTCGTGCGCAATCCGGCTTACGATCACTTGAGTCTGCTCGCCACCTTCACCGGGATGATCACTGACGACACCGGTGAGACGGAAATCGGCGGACTTTGCACTGTGGAGTACGCGCGATCTCTTTCGCCGCAAGCACTTCGGCGTTCGCCGTTGCCGCAGCGGTTCAAGCTGCCGATTGACTTCTTCACCTATCAGATCATCAATCTCGATGACCGGACGCAGTTGTTGCTCACCGATGTCCGCGCGGCTGGGGCGACGGCTTGCCGGCTGGCGCACCTGCGCACGCTCGACGGTGATGCGGCGGTGTTTCGGGATGTGCGGGTCGAGGTGGAGCATCGGGTTGAACCGGAGGTTGATCCGCGGGGGCGGGAGATGCGGGTTCCGGAGCGGTTCCGCTGGACGGTGCGGGACGGCGCGGAGGAGGTCGTGGCGGTGGAGGCGGTTGTGGACAGTCCGCTGCGGTACGGCCATGGGCGCGGTTATGTCGGTGCGTACACGTATTCCGGTGCGTTTCGGGGGCGGCCGGTTTCGGGGAGCGGGTACTTCGAGTGGGTGGATTGCGAGGTCAGCCGCGCAGGGAGGTGAGGATGCGGGCGCAGCGCTGAGTGGTGGTTTCGGCGGGTTCCTCGGGGTGCTCGAGCCACCAGTTGACGGTGGCGGCGACCGCGCCGTACCAGATGCGGGCGAACAGCGAGGCGTCGGCGGGGTCAGCGAAACCGGCTGAGGCCAAGGCTTCCTGGGTGCCTTCCGCGCCGAGCGTGGAGAGTTTGCGGCGGTAAGAGCGGGCTGCTTCGTCCACTGCGGAGCCTGGGGGCAGCGTCGGGTCCCAGAGGACGGCCCAGTCCAGGCGGCGGGGTTCCAGGGTGCGGAAGATCGCTTCCAAGGTGCCTAGGGCGCGGGTGAGGCCGGTGCCGGTTTGGGCTTCGGTGACGGCGTCGACCAGCGGGGCTGCGCCTCGGTGGAGGCAGGCCAGGTAGAGGCCGTCTTTGGATTCGAAGTAGCCGTATACCAGGGGTTTGGAGATTTCCGCTCGGCGTGCGATGGCGGCTACTGAGGCGTGGGCGTAGCCCTGGGTGCCGAACTCGTGGACGGCGGCGTCGAGGATCAGCCGCTCCCGTTCGGGGCGCGGCATTCCTTTGCTGCCTGCTGGGTTTGGCACGTTGTTGAGCATAGCTGATGGGGGCTTGGTCTATTGTGGACGGTTGGTTCGCCGGGGGGTTCGGCTCGTCGCCTGGCGGCGACATTGCGCTCGTTAGGGGGCCCGCCACCCCGAAGTTTTATTGTGCTGACGGTCGGTGGGTGCTTGTCAAGGCGGGAAAGATGCCTTGACAAGCACCCATCGACCGCAGTGGGGCTTCGGATCGGGGTTGGGGGCGGTGTGGGTGCCTCGACGTTGGGTGCATCGGTGCGGTTTCGTTGGTGGCGGGGCTTGCGCCCCAATGTGGCATTGGGTGCATGTGACGCACCCAATGTGGCGTTCGGTGCGTTGAGCGCACCCAATGCCGCATTGGGGCGCATCCCGGTGGGTGCGGGGCGGGCGAGTGGGTCGTGAAGGGGTCCTTGAGGGAATCTGGGTCCGTGAAGGGGTCCCTCACGTACCGGCCGCTGGTCGTGAGGGGGGCCCTGAGGGAATCAGCGGCTGTGAGGGTGGCCCCACGAACCTCCCCGGAGTGGGGGGTGCGCGGATTGGCAAGACCTCTGCCTGCGATGACAAGGCCCTCAGCCTCTAGCAAGCGACACTGGGTCGCTGCGGGGCAAATGGGCGCCTTGTAGCGGATCGGGAGGCCTGGATGGCACAGCAGTCGACACCGGAGGCTGTCGGAGGGCAGCTGCGCGCTAATGCGCTCGGCACTGGCGGGATTGCGTTTCTCGTGCTCGCTGCGGTCGCGCCGTTGACCGGGATGGTGGTGATCGCGGGGCTCGGGATCGCGCTCGGCAATGGCGGCGGGATGCCTGCATCATTCCTGATCGCGGGGATTGTGTTGCTGTTGTTCGGTGTTGGCTACGCGCGGATGAGCCGGTACGTGTCCAACGCTGGTGGGTTCTACGCGTATCTTACTGCGGCCTTAGGGCGTCCGGCGGGGTTGTCCGGGGCGTTTGTGGCGTTGGCTGGATACAACTGTTTCGTCGCGGGGGCGGTGGGGACCTCTGGTGCGTTGACGGGCGGGGTCGTCAACCGGGTCTTTCATTTGGACTTGCCGTGGGAGTTTTGGGCTGCGTTGTCCGTCGTCGCGGTGTTTTTGCTGAGTCGTCGTGGGGTGGACGTTTCGGCGAAGGTGCTTGCGGTGTCGCTGATTCTTGAGGTCAGCATTCTGGTTGTCTTCGACGTTGCGGTGCTCGTGAAGTCTGGGTATTCGCTCAGTGCGTTGTCGCCTGCGGTCGTCACGTCTGGGTCTATCGGGCTTGGGTTGTTGTTTGCTGCCACGTGTTTCATCGGGTTCGAGGCGACTGCGTTGTTCAGCGAGGAAGCGCGCGACCCGAACAAGTCAGTGCCGCGTGCTACTTATATCGCGGTGATCGCTATTGGGGTTTTCGCTGCGATTACCTCGCTTGCGCTGGTCAGCGCGATCGGCGTGGGGAACGCGAAAGCCGTGGCGCAGGATCATCTCGCGGCGGGGGACCTGCTCTTGGCTACCTCGCAGGATGTGCTCGGGACCGTGCTTACCGATGTCATGCAGTTGTTGCTTGTGGTGAGTCTGTTCGCCGCGTTGCTGGCGTTGCACAACTCCGCTAGTCGGTACATTTACGCGCTTGCCCGGGACGGCGTGTTGCCGAAGGTGTTGGGGCGTACGGTTTCTGGTACGCCGCGTAACGCCAGTGCGGCGCAGATCGGGTTCGCGACGGTTGTAGCGGCGATCTTCGCGGTGCTGGGGCTTGATCCGGTCGCGTTCTTGACGTCGTCGATGACTGGGTTCGGGACGTTGGCGATCCTCGTGTTGCAGGCGATGGCGTCGATCGCGGTGGTGGTGTTCTTCCGGCAACGGCGGGATCCGCATTGGTGGAGCACGTTTGTCGCGCCGGGGCTTGGCGGGGCTGGGCTGATCGGCGTGATCGTGCTGGCGGTGCTGAATTTTCCGACGATGGCCGGGTCCGACGCGGCGTGGATCGGGTTGTTGCCGTGGCTGCTGCCGATCCTGATCGTCGCAGGGCTGGCGATGGCGGAGTATCTGCGACGCAAGCGTCCGGAGACGTATGCGGCGCTCGGGCCGGAGGTGCATTGAGTCCGCAGTGGACTCAGCTTTTCTCCTTGGTGCGGTCGTGCGCCCAGCCGGCGAGGACTACCCCGGCGAGGGTAAGCACTACCAGTGCGGCTAATTGTCCGCCCCAGCCGCCGGGGACCCAATCAAGTGCGCCCCACAATTGGCGTGCGTCGTGGTCGAAGAAACTGCGGATCGCGGCCTGTGCGGATACGACGGTGAGCACCATGCCGACGATCTGCACTGCTGAGTAGCCGCCCTTGCTCATGTGTTCTCCCTGAGTCGTGGTGCTCCCAGTGTGTCGGCCGCGGCTACGGTGCGCATCGGACCTGCGGAGCGAACCGGGGCCGACCAAAGTCGAGGGTTACTACTTTGGTCTAGGGCGCGGGGTGTGCCGAGGGCGGCTGCACGGCGGGGGCGGATCGGCGAAGATGGGCTGGTGATCGTTTCGCAGGTCAAGCTCAAGCCGTGGCAGCAGGGGTGGCGGCTGGCCGTGGCCGCGCTGCTCGGCGTGGTTGCCTGGGTGGCGGTCGCCTCTCATCTGCCCGCGGGGTCCGACGACCCGCGGATCGGGTGGCTGATCTTCGGCGACCCGATCATCGGGCTCGGCTGTCTGGTCGCGTCGCTGTGGCGGCGGAAGTATCCGCTCTCGATCGCGACCGGGGTGATCATCGTCTCGGCGGTGTCGACCTCCGCCGGGGGAGCCGCGCTCCTGGTGCTCGGGTCGCTCGCCACTCGGCGCCGGCTGTTCGAGACCACCTTCATCGGGCTGGCGTGCGTCGCTACCGCGGCGGTCACCGAAGGGCTCTACCCTCGCGGTTCCGACCCGGATCCGTGGTGGTGGTCCATTTCGTTCATCGTGCTGGTCACCGGCATCGTCGTGGCGGTCGGAGCGGCGATCGGGGCGCGGCGCGAGGAGTTGCAGTCGCTGCGGGAACGCGCGGAGAGCGCCGAACGCGAGCAGGTCGCGCGGGCGGCCGAGGCGCGCATTGTCGAGCGGCACCGGATCGCGCGCGAGATGCACGACGTCCTCGCGCACCGGGTGTCGCTGGTCGCGATGCAGGCCGGCGTGCTGGGGCATCGCGCCGATCTGCCGCCTGACCAGGTGTCGCTGCTGGCCAGGGGGATCGCCGACGGTGCGCATCAGGCGCTGGAGGAGCTGCGGGAGGTGCTCGGGGTCCTGCGGGCCAGTCCGGGCGGGCTTGAGCCGCCGCAGCCCTCGCTCGCGAATCTGCCCGCGCTGGTCGCTGACGCGCGGGCGCTCGGGGTGCAGGTCAGCTATACCCCGGAGACGGTCGGGAATCCGCCGGATCTGCTGGCGCGCACGGTGTACCGGATCGTCCAAGAAGGACTGACCAATGCCGGGAAACACGCGCCTGGCGCCGACGTGTGTGTCACCGTGGAGGGCGGGGAGGGCGAGGGGCTGCGCGTGACGGTGCGGGATTCCGGAGCGACCGAGAACGTGGCGCCGCCGCCGTCCGCCGGGTTCGGGTTGCTGGGGCTTGCCGAGCGGGTCGAGCTCGCCGGTGGCGACCTTGACCATCACGCGGACCCGGACGGCGGGTTCGTGCTGACCGCGTGGCTGCCGTGGCCTGCCCGCGGCGAAGGGAGCGAGTGAGTGGACCGGGTGCGGGTCGTGATCGTCGACGACGATCAGCTGGTGCGGATGTCGTTGCGGCTCATGCTCGACGGCGAGGCCGACCTGGAGGTCGCCGGCGAGGCCGCGGACGGCGACGCCGCGATCGCCGAGGTCCGCCGGCTCCGGCCGGACGTCGTGCTGATGGACGTGCGGATGCCCGGCCGCGACGGGCTGAGCGCGACCGAAGCCATCCTCAGCTGGCCGGACCCGCCGCGGATCCTCGTGCTGACCACCTTCGACTCCGACGAGATGGTGCTCGGCGCGCTGCGCGCCGGGGCGCTCGGGTTCGTGCTCAAGGACACCCCGCCGCCGGACATCCTGGCCGCGGTGCGCGCGGTCGCCGACGGGAACCCCGCGCTGTCCCCGGCCGCCACCAGCCGGTTGATCACCGCGGCGATGGGGCCGCAGTCGTCGGGGAGCCGGCGTGCCGCGCGCGAGGCGGCGCGGGCGCGGCTGGCCGCGTTGACCGAACGCGAACGGGACACCGCGCGGGCGATCGCGGAAGGGCTGTCGAATGCCGAGGTGGGCGCGCGGCTGCACATCAGCGTGGCGACGGTGAAGGCGCACACGAGCAGCCTGTTCGCGAAGCTCGGCGTGGTGAACCGGGTGCAGATCGCGCTCGTCGTGCGCGACAGCGAGGAATAACCGGAAATCCGCAGTGCCTGGCACGTATTCCGGAATGAATGCGCAGGATGCGAATCTATTCTCGTAATGAGGAATATTCCTGCGGCAATTTACGCTATTTGTCGGAGTGAATCACCTTCGCGTTTCGGTACCATCTTGGCGGCAAAGTCCTTTTTCGCGGACGAATGCAACGAAAGAGGAGCGATGACTTTCGCTGACAACACCGACCCGTTGACCACCGCGGCGGGCGCGCCGGTCGCCGACAACCAGAACAGCCTCACCGCGGGCGCACGCGGTCCGGTTCTGCTCCAGGACCTCTGGCTGGTGGAAAAGCTCGCGCACTTCGACCGCGAGGTGATCCCGGAGCGGCGGATGCACGCCAAGGGGTCCGGTGCGTTCGGCAAGTTCACCGTCACCCACGACATCAGCCGCTACACCAGGGCCGCGCTGTTCAGCAAGGTCGGCAACGAGGTCGAGACGTTCGTGCGGTTCTCCACCGTCGCCGGGGAACGCGGCGCCGCCGACGCGGAACGCGACATCCGCGGGTTCGCCGTCCGGTTTTACACCTCGCAAGGAAACTGGGACCTGGTCGGCAACAACACGCCGGTCTTCTTCCACCGCGACCCGCTGAAGTTCCCCGACCTGAACCACGCGGTGAAGCGCGATCCGCGGACAAACCTGCGCAACGCGGAGAACAAGTGGGGCTTCTGGACCAATCTTCCCGAGGCGCTGCACCAGATCACCATCGTGATGAGCGACCGCGGCATCCCGAAGACCTACCGGCACATGCACGGGTTCGGCTCGCACACGTTCAGCCTGATCAACGACGCGGGCGAGCGGCACTGGGTGAAGTTCCACTTGCGCACCCAGCAGGGCATCGAAAACCTGACCGACGCCGAGGCGGACGCGCTCATCGGCGAGGACCGCGAATCGCACCAGCGCGATCTGTACGACGCGATCGAACGCGGTGACTATCCTAAGTGGACGCTCTATGTGCAGCTCATGCCGGAGGCGGACGCGGCGACCTATCGGTTCCACCCGTTCGACCTCACGAAGGTCTGGAGCAAAAAGGACTATCCGCTCGTCGAGGTCGGCGAGCTGGAGCTGAACCGCAATCCGGAGAACTACTTCGCCGACGTCGAACAGGCCGCGTTCACCCCGGCCAACCTGGTGCCGGGGATCTCGGTCAGCCCGGACAAGATGTTGCAGGGCAGGCTGTTCTCCTACGGCGACGCCACTCGCTACCGGCTCGGCGTGAACCACCACCAGATCCCGGTCAACTGCCCGCGCGCGGCGGCGCTGGTCAACACCTACCACCGCGACGGCGCGATGCGCGTAGACGGCAACCAGGGCGGAGTGCCGGGCGTGCAGCCGAACTCCTTCGGACGGTGGGCGGAGCAGCCGCAGTACGCCGAGCCCGCGGGACCGGGCGGCGAGGTCGCGGACCGGTTCGACTATCGCGAGGACGACGACAACTACTACGAGCAGCCCGGAAACCTGTTCCGGCTGCTGGACGAGGGCGCGCGGCAGCGATTGTTCGAGAACACGGCGCGGGGAATCAAGGGCGCGCGCAGGGAGACGGTCGAGCGGCATATCGACAATTGCGCCAAGGCGGATCCGGCTTACGGCGCTGGGGTGCGGAAGGCGTGCGAGGAGATCGGGGCGTTGTGACCGGTTGGCACGGCTGAGGCGGCGCAGTTGTCAGGCCGTTGCCTGCTCGCGCCGGTCGAGGCCGGGTTCATGCGCGCCTCCTCGCGGTGCGGACTCTGTCGCCAGGATAAGCGACAGCACGGAAGAAGGCCGGGACCAGACGGTCCCGGCCTCCTCCCTCGCCAGTTGGCTCAGACGAGTTTCTGCGCTTCGAGCAGCGTGTCTCGCAGGATCTGTTCGATCTCGTCGAACTCCGCCTGCCCGGCGATCAGCGGCGGAGCGAACTGGACGACGACGTCGCCCCGGTCGTCCGGGCGGCAGTAGAGGCCGCGGTCGAACAGCGCGCCCGGCAGGAAACCGCGGACGAGGCGTTCCCGTTCGTCGGCGTTGAACGTCTCGCGGGTCGCCTTGTCCTTGACCAGTTCGACGGCCCAGAAGTACCCGTCGCCGCGGACGTCGCCGACGATCGGCAGGTCCAGGAGCTTGTCGAGCGTCGAACGGAACGCGTCCTGGTTGTCCAGTACGCGCTGGTTGAGGCCCTCGCGTTCCATCAGGTCGAGGTTCGCGAGCGCGACCGCGGCCGACACCGGGTGCCCGCCGAAGGTGTACCCGTGCGGGAAGGCGACCTTCGAGGCGAGGAACGGCTCCATCACCCGGTCCGACGCGATCAGCGCGGCGATCGGGCTGTACCCGGAGCTGAGGCCCTTGGCGCAGGTCAGCAGGTCCGGCTGGAGGCCGAACTTCTCGCTGGCGAACGTCGCGCCGTGCCTGCCGAACGCGCAGATCACCTCGTCTGCGACCAGCAGGACGTCGTGCCGGTCGCAGATTTCCCGCACGCGCTCGAAGTACCCGGGCGGCGGCGTGAGGCAGCCGCCGGAGTTCTGCACCGGTTCGAGCACGACCGCGGCGACCGTGTCCGCGCCCTCGAACAGGATCGCTTCCTCGATCCGGTCCGCGGCCCAGCGGCCGAACGCTTCGAGGTCGTCGGCGAACTCCGGATGCCGGTACAGGTTGGTGTTCGGCACGCGGAAACCGCCCGGCGCGAGCGGTTCGAAGTCCTTCTTCATCGCGGGCAGCCCGGTGATCGCGAGCGCGCCGTGCGGGGTGCCGTGGTAGGCCACCGCGCGGCTGATCACCTTGTGCTTGCCGGGTTTTCCGGTCAGCTTGAAGTACTGCTTCGCGACCTTCCACGCGGACTCGACCGCTTCGCCGCCGCCGGTGGTGAAGAAGACGCGGTTGAGGTCGCCCGGCGCGAGGTGCGCGAGCCGTTCGGCCAGTTCCGCCGCGGGTTTCGTGGCATAGCCCCAAATCGGGAAGTACGCCAGCTCGTTCGCCTGCTGCGCGGCGACCTCGACGAGTTCGCGACGGCCGTGTCCGGCCTGCACGACGAAGAGTCCGGCCAGGCCGTCGAGGATCTTGCGGCCGCGGTCGTCCCACACGTGCACGCCCTCGCCGCGGGTGATCACCGGGACCGGCGAGTCCGGGTAATTTCCCATGCGGGAGAAGTGCATCCACAGGTGCCGGGCTGCTGCCGACTGAGTGTCCATTGCAGATCCCTCTCAGACGTTCTGCGGGAAACCGAGGTTGAGCCCGCCCTGCTCCGGGCCGGGCCAGCGGGTGGTGACGACCTTGGCGCGGGTGAAGAAGTGCACGCCCTCGCCGCCGTGCGCGTGGGTGTCGCCGAACAGCGAGTTTTTGCGGCCGCCGAACGAGTGGTAGGCCACTGGGACCGGCACCGGCACGTTCACGCCGACCATGCCCGCCTCGACGTCGGCGGAGAACCGGCGGGCCGCGCCGCCGTCGTTGGTGAAGATCGCCGCGCCGTTGCCGTACGGGCCGGCGTTGATGAGCTCGATCGCGTCGGCGAACGTTTCCACCCGGACGACCGAAAGCACCGGGCCGAAGATTTCGTCGGTGTAGATCGGCATGTCCGGGCGGACGTGGTCGAACACCGTGGGGCCGACGAAGAATCCCTCGCCGTCCGCGTCGAATTCACCTTCGCGGCCGTCCAGGACCAGCGTCGCGCCGGCTTCCGCACCGGCGGCGATGTAGCCGGAGACCCGGTCCTTCGCGGCGGCGGTGACCAGCGGGCCCATGTCGCAGGAGCGGGTGCCGTCGCCGGTCACCAGCGTCTTCGCGCGGTCGGCGATCCGCGGCACCAGCGCGTCGGCGACGTCGCCCACCGCGACCACGACCGAGACCGCCATGCAGCGCTCGCCCGCGGACCCGAAACCGGCGCTGACCGCCTGGTCGGCGACCAGATCGAGGTCGGCGTCGGGCAGCACCACCATGTGGTTCTTCGCGCCGCCGAGCGCCTGGACACGCTTGCCGTTCGCAGTGCCGGTCTCGTAGACGTACTGCGCGATCGGCGTCGATCCGACGAACGAAACCGCTTCGATGTCCGGGCTGTGCAGCAGCGCGTCGACCGCGGTTTTGTTGCCGTGCAACACGTTGAACACGCCTTCGGGCAGACCGGCTTCGCGCCACAGTTCGGCGATCCAGTTCGCGGCGGTCGGCACCTTCTCCGACGGCTTCAGCACCACGGTGTTCCCGGCCGCGATCGCGATCGGGAAGAACCACATCGGGACCATGGCGGGGAAGTTGAACGGCGAGATGATCGCGACCGGACCGAGCGGTTCGCGCAGCGACGTGACGTCGATGTCGGTGGACGCGTTGGCCGTCGCCGCGCCCTTGAGCAACTGCGGGATGCCGCAGGCGAACTCGACGACCTCCAGGCCGCGCGCGACCTCGCCCGCTGCGTCGGACAGCACTTTGCCGTGCTCGGAGGTGATGATTTCGGCGAGTTCTCCTGACCGCGCGTCGAGCAGTTCGCGGAACCGGAACAGCACACGGCTGCGCTTGGCCAGCGACGTCTTGCGCCAGGCGGGGAACGCGGCCTTCGCGGCGGCGATCGCGGCCTCGGCGTCCGCGGCCGAGCCGAGCGGCACGCGCGCGGTGACCTTCCCGGTCGCCGGGTTCGTGACGTCCCCGTAGCCGTCCGGCGAGCCTGCTGCCTCGCCGCCGGCGATCCACTGGGACAGCGTCGGCACGGAATCGCTCATCGAGCCACCTTTCTTCCTGGTATTCGCCCTCTGAGGGTCCCTCCCGGACGGGTCTGGGGTAACCGACGGATCGTCACGTTGTTGACGCCTGGCTTTACATTTCGTCGGGTTATGCTGCGCGGGTGGACCTGACCCTGCGAGACGTTCTCGAGCTGCCCGTGATGGCCGCCGGGGCGCCGGTCGTGCGCTCGGCCGCGGACGCGGTCGACGTGCCGGTGCGGTCGGTGCACGTGAGCGAGCTGAGCGACGTAGCCGGGACGCTGACCAGCGACGTTCTGGTGCTCTCGATCGGGCGCGCGTTCGCCGAGCCGGGCTTCGACCCGGTGGCGTACGTGCGTTCGCTGCGCGACGCCGGCGCGATCGGGCTGGTCGTGGACCCGTGGGAGCGGCCGAAGGCGCTGCCGAGCGGATTGGTGCAGGCCGCGCGGGCGGCCCGGTTCCCGCTGGTGGAACTGCGGAGCACGATCCGCTTCATCGAGGTGACCGAGATCGTGCACGCGAGGATCGTCAACGCGCACTATGAGAGGTTGCGGCTGGCCGAGCGTGCGCACGAGGCGTTCAGCACGGTCGGTTCGGCGTCGCAGGCGCCGGACGCGGTCCTCGCGCACGCGGCGGACCTGATCGGGCTGCCAGTGGTGCTGGAGGACCGGACGCATCGGGCGCTCGCGTTCGCCGGGGCCGGTTCGGCGGAATCGCTGCTGCGCGACTGGCCCGCCCGGTCGCGCCGGGTGCCGTTTTCCGCGGCGACCGCGGTCGGCGGTCCGGAGGGCTGGATGTGCACGCCAGTGGGGCCGCCGCGGGAACGCTGGGGCCGGCTGGTCGTGCCCGCGCACTCGGCGGAGCAGCCGTCGGCGTGGATGGTGCTCGAACGCGCGGCGGAGGCGTTGACCGTCGGGAAGCTGCTGGAACGCTCGCCGTTGTCAGTGGAAATCGAGGCGCAGGGCGACTTGCTGCGGGACCTGCTGCATGGCGCGGACGAGGGTTCGGTCCGCGCGCGGGCCAGGGCGTTGGGGCTGGCTGCGGCGGCGTACTACACGGTGCTGGTGTGCCGTCCGGCTCGGGCCGGTCAGGAGCGGGCGCTGCTGGACGCGGTGCTGACCAGCGACGGGATCGGCGGCGTACTGGCGGAAGGCCGGGTGGCGGCGGTGTTCCCGTGCTCCTCGGTGGCTGCGGAGAAAGCGTTGCTGGAGCGCGTGGTCGCCGGGGTTCCGGCTGGCTTGGCGGCGGCGTTCGGGGCGGCCGGACCGGTGCGCCGGCTCGGTGAGCTACCGGCGGCGCTGCAGGAGGCGGTGCACGTCGCGGATGTCGAATCGCCTGGTACGCCTGGACTTCGGCGGGCTGGCGACCTGGGTGTGCGCGGGTTGTTGTGGTGGTTGCGGGAGCATCCGCGGTTGCACGAGTTCACCGAGGCGCAGCTGCGGCCGTTGCTGACGTTGCCGGAACCGCGGGCCAGCCGGGCGTTCGCGACGTTGCGGGCGTTTGTCGAGTCGGGGTACTCGATGACGGAGTTCGCGAAGGCGTTGAACCTGAGCCGTCCGGCGGCGTATTCGCGGTTGGCGACGATCGAGCGGTTGCTGGGTGTGGATCTGTCTGATTCGGACACTCGGCTTTCGTTGCATCTGGCGGTTTTGGCGCATGGGCATCGGGGTTCAGCTTCCGGCTCCCCAGCGCAGTGAGAGGCGGTCGGCGGCGCGTTCGGTGCTGATGTGCATCATGCTGCCGAGGATGGTCGCGCGGTCGATGACGACGATTGTGCCGTCCGGGGTGCTTGTGGTGCGCTCGCTGACCAGGACCGGGGTGGTGACCGGTTCGTCGAGAAGGCGGGCGAGCTTGTCGTCGAGCGCGTCCGGGCGGATGGTTTCGGCGGCGCGGTCCACCACGACGTCCAGTTCGGACAGTGCGGTGTAGAGCGACACCGCGGTGAAATCGGTGTCCCGCAAGCGTTCCCCGTGCGGGGGAGCGATCCACGACACCTGATGGATCGCTCTCCGGCCGCCGAACTCGCGTACTCGTTCCAGCCGCAGGCCGGAATCGGTCGCCCGGGCCTGCAGTCGCGCGGCGATGCGAGTGGGCAACCGGCGTACTGCCTGGCTGACGACCTCGGTGCGCACGACGTAACCCTGATCGCGCAAGTCCTCGGTGAAGCTGCGCAAGGAGCCCAGCTGGTACGAGGCCGGCGTCGGCGCCACGAAGGTGCCTCGGCCGGGTTGTTGCACGATCAGGGCTTCGTCGCTGAGTTCGCGCAGCGCTTGTCGCAGCGTCATGAGCGTGACGCCGTAGGACGCGCTGAGCTCCCGCTGCGGCGGCAGGGCCTCGCCGGGCGCGTACTCCCCGGCGCGGATCTTCGCGGCGAGATCCGCGGCGATCGCTCGGTATCGGGCCATGCGCGTCCGTTCTGGTCCGGTTCTGCGGGGACCAGCGGATTCTAGTCCAGCGCGGCCCGCATGGTCGCGACGTACTCGCCGACCTCCGCTGGACCGGCGCCGTCGAGCACCCGCCGCATGATCGCGGCGCCCACGATCACGCCGTCGGCCACGCGGGCGGCCTCGGTGGCGTGTTCCGGTCGCGAGATGCCGAAGCCGACCAGGACCGGCAGGTGGGTGGAGTTCTTCAGCCGGGTCGCCAGGTCGATCGCGGAGGCGGGCAGGTGGTCGCGTTCGCCGGTGGTGCTCATCGACGAGACGGCGTAGACGAAACCTCGGCTGCGCGCGGCGATCTCGTGCGCGCGGTCGGTCGGCGTCGCGGGGGAGACCAGGAGTGCCAGGTCGATTTCATTCTCGATCGCGGGTACTTCCTCCAGCGGAAGGTCGGGCACGATCAGACCGTCGACTCCGGCTTCTTTCAAGTCAGCGCAGAAACCTTTGCGGACGGCCAAGTTGGCGTAGGTGCTCGCGATGACCGGAACGTCCACTGTGGTCTCCGACAGTACATTGAGGACGCTGCGCGGAGTCGTTCCGTTGGAGAGAGCGACGTTGGACGCCTCCTGAATGGTCACGCCGTCCAGGGTCGGATCGGAGAAGGGGATACCGACTTCGATCGCGTCCGCACCGGCTTCGACCAGCGCCGGAAGATATTCTGTCCACTGTGGAGTAACGCCGCCGGTGATATACGGCATCAGGATTTTGCGGTCGGTTTTCATGCGCGGGACTCCTCGGCGCGGGCAATGAGCGTGGCGATGTCCTTGTCGCCACGACCGGACAGGGTGAGCAGCACCGTGGAACCCGCCGGAAGATCCGGCGTGCCAGCGGCTTCGGCCACCCAGGCAAGCGCGTGCGCGGATTCCAGCGCCGGGATGATTCCCTCGGTCCGAGCCAATTGCGCGGCCGCGGCGACCGCTGCTTCGTCGTTGACCGCGAAGTACTGCGCCCGGCCGAGGTCGCGCAGGTGCGCGTGTTCCGGCCCGACACCGGGATAGTCCAGCCCGGCCGCGATCGAATGGGCTTCGAGGATCTGCCCGTGCTCGTCCTGGAGGAACAGCGACCGCGAACCGTGCAGCACCCCGGCCTGGCCGGACGTCGCGCCCGATCCGCCGATCGCTTCCACTCCGACCAGCCGGGCGCTGGTGTCGGCGAATCCGGCGAACGTGCCCGCCGCGTTGGATCCGCCGCCGACGCACGCGACGACGAAATCCGGCACGGTCCCGTGCTGTTCGCGGGCTTCGTCGCCGATCACGCGCTGGAATTCCCGCACCATCCACGGATACGGATGCGGTCCGACGACCGAGCCGAGGCAGTAGTGCGCCTCCTCGGTCGAGCTGACCCAGTGCCGCATCGCCTCGCTGGTCGCGTCCTTGAGCGTGCGGCTGCCGGAGCTGACCGGGACGACCTCCGCGCCGAGGTAACGCATGCGGAACACGTTGTGCGACTGGCGTTCGACGTCCTGTTCGCCCATGAACACCGTGACCGGCAGGTCGAGCAGCGCGCCCGCGGTGGCCGTCGCGACGCCGTGCATCCCGGCCCCGGTCTCGGCGATCAGCCGCTGTTTGCCCATCCGCTTGGCGAGCAGCGCCTGGCCGACCGCGTTGTTGATCTTGTGCGACCCGGTGTGCGTGAGGTCTTCCCGCTTGAGCGCGACGGTCACGCCGAGTTCCGCGGACAGCCGTTCGGCGGGCGTCACCGGCGTGGGCCTGCCGACGTGCCGGGCGAGCATCGTCTGGAGCTGCTCGCGGAAACCGGGGTCGACCCAGGCCTTCTCGAACGCCTCGGCGACTTCGAGGCAGGCGGGCACCAGGGATTCCGGCACCCAGCGCCCGCCGTACTCCCCGAAGCGTCCTTCCTGGGGTGGGGTGCGCATGAGCGGCTCCTTAGAGTTCTATAACTGTCTCCACTGTTATAGAACTCTTGGCGACGGAGCGCAAGCCCGTCAGCGCTGCCGCAGCACCTCGACGCCGTCCCCGTCCAGGTCGTCGAGGAACCGGGAGCGGCCGGTCATGGCCATGATCAGGGCGAGTGTCGGGCCCGACACGAGGGGTCCCGAGCCGCCGGAAAAGTCACTGTCGGTTGCTTCGAGGCGGAGGCCGCGGACGCGTCCCTTAGCGAGCACGACGAGGTCGGAGCCGAGGTAGTAGCGGGCCACCGCGGTGAGCGTGTCGATCGGATACTCATGGTGGATGCCGAGCGGACGGCGGATGTCTTCGCCGTGCACGACCGTCTCGCCGAGCATCGCCACGACCGGCAGCGGCGGTTTCGTCGTGCTGGTGACGACCCGGCGGAAGCGGGCCAACGTGTCGGCCGGGCTGTCGCCGAGGTGCTCGGCCAATCGCATCGCGACCTGCCGATCGAAGTCGAACCGGCAGCGGAGCACGCCCGCCATCCAGCGCAGCGGCGTGAGCGACGCGCCGGCGGTGAGGTGGGCCAGCACCTCGCGGACGGAGAGCCCCTCGCACAGCGAAGGCGTGCTCCATGCGGCGTCGGACAGATCGTCGGCCAGTGCGGCGCGTTCGGCGTGGATCTGCTGCCAGGTCGCGGTCATTCCAGGTCTCCTCGGTAGTCGTTGCCAGGTGAGACCGGCCGGATGCGGCAGAATCGTCGGTCGTGGGGGAATTTTCTTCGGAAGCCGCGTTCACCCGTGCGGTGGCCCCGTTGCGGGTGGAATTGCGTGCGCACTGTTACCGCATGCTCGGCTCGATCCACGACGCCGACGACGCCGTGCAGGAGGCGCTGCTGCGAGCGTGGCGCGGGCTGCCCGGGTTCGAGGGCCGCAGTGCGCTGCGCACCTGGCTGTTTACAATCGCCACGCGCACCTGCCTGGACCTCATCGAGCAGCGCGGCCGCCGCGCACTGCCGGTCGACCTCGGCCCGGCGAGCGAGCAGGTCGTCCTCGACTCCGCCCCGCGTACCGACGTGGCTTGGCTGGGCCCCTGCCCCGATTTCCCCGCGGCCAGCTACGAACAACGCGAGGCGGTCGAGCTGGCTTTCGTCGCCGCGTGCCGCCATCTGCCGGGTAACCAGCGGGCGGCGCTGCTGCTGTTCGACGTCCTCGGCTTCTCCGCCGCCGAGATCGCCGCGATGATGGAAACGTCCGTGACCTCGGTGAACTCCGCCCTGGCCCGCGCCCGCCGGACCATCGCGGCGCACGTTCCCGCCCGGACTCAGCAGCAGATGCTCGGCGACTCTCGCCTTCACGAGCTGGCGACCGGGTTCGCGACCGCCCTTGCCGAAGGCGACGTCGACGGTCTGGTGAGCCTGCTGACCGAGGACGTCACCTGGTCGATGCCGCCGCTGCCGCACTGGTACCGCGGCCGCGCCGCCGTCACGGAGTTCGCCTTCCAAGTCCCGATGACGCGCTGCCCGAGCTGGCGCTTCCGGCTGACCAGCGCGAACGCCCAACCGGCCGTGGCGTTCTACCTCGGCGGTTCGGCGACTGTCCCGCACGAGGCGTGGTCCATCACGGTGCTGACCCTGCGGGACGACCGGATCTGCGACCTCACGTCCTTCCTCGGCGCGGAGCATTTCCCGGCCTTCGGACTGCCCGCCACGGTCACGCCTTAGGCGCTGCCCGCACGTGCGCGCGCTGCCCCTGCCGTCCGATCAGGCACAGGTACTCCACCGGTTCCGCCGACGCCGCGCCGAACCAATGCGGTACCCGGGTGTCGAATTCCGCAGCCTCGCCCGGAGAAAGCGTCATGTCGTGCTCGCCGAGCACCAGTCGTAACTGTCCATTGAGGACATAGGTCCACTCGTAGCCCTCGTGCGTCCTGGGATCGGGTTCCTGCTTTTTCCGTTGTCCGGGCAGGATGAATTTGTACGCCGGATCCCGCCCGGACGGCGCGTGAGCGGCAGGATCGTCACGCCGTCGGCACAGCTGATCGGGCGGAGGTGGATGCGCGGGTCGCCGGTTTGCGGGGCGTCGACCAGTTCGTCGAGGGTCACGCCGTGCGCGCGGGCCAGCGGCAGCAGTTGTTCCAGGGTGGGCCGCCGGTTGCCGGATTCCAGTCGCGACAGCGTGCTGGCCGCGATGCCGGTCTGCGCGGCCAGTTCGGCCAGCGTGACGTCCCGCTTCCGGCGCAGCTCGCGCAACCGGGGGCCGACTGCGTCCAGGGCTCGGTCGTCGTCCATTTCCCGAGTTTGACAGATTGGCAAGCTTCCTTGCCAGACGTGCCGGAGGGTTTGCAAGGTGGAACCGGGAACCTCAGGAAAGGAACCGTTGTGCCGCACGCATTCGATCAGTCCTATTGGGACGAGCACTGGCATGGTGCCGCCGGACACGCGCAGCTCGAACCGCATCCGCAGCTGGTCGAGGAAGCGGGGAAGCTGCCGCCGGGACGCGCGCTGGACGCTGGCTGTGGCGAAGGAAACGAGGCGCTCTGGCTCGCCGGGCACGGATGGCAGGTGACGGCGGTCGACCTGTCCGAGGAGGTGCTGCGGCACGCGCGCGAACGGTCGAGCGAGGTCGAGTGGGTGTGCGCTGACCTGCTGAAATGGACTCCGGACGGGCAGTTCGACCTGGTCGCCACGCACTACGTGCACGCGGCGGGCCCGCTGTTCGAGCGGCTCGCGGAGTGGGTCGCGCCGGGCGGGACGTTGCTGGTGGTCGGGCATCACCACGGGGAGATGCATCCGCCGGAGTCGACGATCACCGTCCAGGACGTCGGTCTGGATCCTGGGCAGTGGCAGATCACGGTCGCGGAGAACCGGACGCGGAAGGTGCATGGCGGTGAATTGCACGACACGATTCTCTGTGCTCGCAAGGTTTCTTCGCCGAACGCGTAATCGGTGGCGGACGGTGGCGATTCGGTAGTGCACTGGAGTAGTGGCGGGCTATGACGAGATCGCGGACTGGTATGAGGAGGAGTTTCTCCGCGCCCAGCCGGTGAACCCCGGGGCGAGCGCGCTGCGGGATCTTCTCGGCGAAGGCAGCGGGGTGTGCCTGGAGATCGGCTGCGGCACCGGCGTGCACGCGGACCTGGTGCGGGAGCTGGGCTGGATGCCGCTCGGAGTCGACCTGTCCAGCGGGATGCTGCGGCACGCTCGGGCTCGGCTGCCGACCGTCCGGGCCGATGCCGCGCGGTTGCCGATCGGGGACCGCAGCGTCGATGCGGTCGTTTCGGTGCTGGCGCTCCGTGCGTTCGTCGGCGCTGCAGGAACCGAGAACGAGTACGGCGCCAACGGTGTGCTCCAGAACCCCAGCACGACGCACTGGCCGAGCTGTTGAACGGGTTTCTGGCCGCCGGTTTGTCGTTCGACCGGTTCGCCGAGACCGGGTCGCCGGTGCCGATCGTGCTGGCGGTGCGTGCGTTCATCGGCGCGGCAGCATCCGGAGAACAACCATCGCGCCGACAGTGAGCACCAGAATCCCTCCGCACGCCAGCGCGAGTGCGTGCAGCGGTGAGCCGGGCAGGGCGGAGTAGTAAACAGCGCCAATCACCGCGACTCCCAGCGCTCCGCCGATCTGTTGCCCAGTCGCCAGCACGCCGGAGGCCATCCCGGCGTCGGCGCGGGGGACGGCGGCCAGCACGTGGTTCAACAGCGGCGGGACGAGCAAACCCTGACCTGCGCCGATCAAGGCGAGCGCGGGAGCGGAGGACCAGGGGGTGGTCGAAAGCGTGATCAGCACGACGTAGCCGAGCCCGGCAGTCGCAGCCCCGAGGAGCGGCGCGAAGGGCACCCGGCTGCCGAGCAGGCTCAGCGCGAGGAAGGCGGCGGCGAACGGCAGGTACGTGAGCGCGGCGTCGAGCGGGCTGAGGCCCAGACCGTCTTGCAGGGCAAGGGAAAGCACGAGAAAGAAGGAATTGATCCCGGCGTAGGTCAGCAGGACGAGGCCCATGCCGAGACTGAATTCGCGCTGTCGCAGCAGTCCCGGGCGAACCAGCGGAGCGGGGACCCGGCGTTCGACGGCCGTGAAGACTCCGAGTGCGACGGCGCCGCCGGCGAGGCTGCACCAGGACCACAGCGGCCAGCCCGCTTCTCGGCCGGTGATGAGTGGCAGGACGAGCAGGGTGAGTGCGACGGTCAGCACGGCGGTGCCGCGGAGGTCCAGTCGTGCGGTGCCGTTCGGCGGGGTTCGCGGCAGGAAGCGGGCGGCGAGGGCGAGGGTGAGCAGTCCGATCGGGACGTTGACCCAGAAGATCGCCCGCCACGGGCTGCCGAAGAGGTTCGCGGTCACGAGGATCCCGCCCAGCAGCTGGCCGGTGACGCCGGACAGTCCGATGACCGCGCCGAGCACGGCGAACGCTTTCGAGCGCTGTGGGCCGGGCACCACGACGTGGATCATCGCGAGGACCTGCGGGAACATCGCTGCGGCGCCGAGTCCTTGGACGAACCGCGCGGCGACCAGCCACCCGGCGCCGGGAGCGGCGGCGCACGCGGCTGACGCGCCGGTGAACAGCAGCAGTCCGGCCAGGAACACCGGTTTGCGGCCGCGGAGGTCGCCGAGCCGGGCGAACGTGATGAGTGCCACGGCGTACGCGAGCTGGTAACCGGCGAGCAGCAGTTGGAGTTCGGCGGGCGAGGCCCCGAGGTCGGACCGGATGGCGGGGGCGGCGACGAACACGATGAAGGTGTCCAGCACCGCCATGAAAACGCCGGCCAGCAGGATCGCGAGCGCGCGCCAGTGCGGGGAAACGGAGTGCATGGCTTGATCGTCGGCAGCGGGCCGGACGCGGGGGTAGCGGGCGAATATGCTGGTATCGCCACTACCAGGACCGGAAAGGAACGCATGTCGTCTGCATCGCGCCGGCGCGCCCTCGCGGACTTCCTGCGTTCGCGGCGCGATCGGCTCACTCCGGCGGAGGTCGGTCTTCCGGCGGGGCCGCGGCGGCGCGCGCCGGGGTTGCGCCGGGAGGAACTCGCGCAGCTGGCCGGGGTCAGCGTCACCTGGTACACGTGGCTTGAGCAGGCTCGGGACATCACTGTCAGCAGGCAGGTGCTGGCAAGTCTCGCCAGGGAACTGCGGCTTTCGGACACGGAACGGCAGCATCTGTTCGCTCTCGCCGAGGAGCCGCCAGACCATCCCGCGGAGTCTTCGCCGCGGCTGCTGCAGGGCATGGTCGACGCACTGGATCCGAACCCGGCGTACGTGCTCGACCCGCATTGGGACTTCGTCGCGTGGAACCGCGCCGAGGCCGCGCTGATCGGCGATCCGGCGCTGTTGCCCGACGGCGAGCGGAACCTGCTGTGGCTGGTGTTCACCGTGCCGCGGATCCGCACGCTGCTGGTCGACTGGCCGGGGCAGGCCCGAAATCTCCTCGCGCAGTACCGCGCCGACGCCGCGACCCGGGCCGAGGACGCGCGTTCGGCCGAGCTGGTGCGGGCGCTGCGCGAGGCGAGCCCGGAGTTCGCCGAATGGTGGGCCGCCCACGACGTCGCGCCGTTCACCGGCAACCGGCGCGTTTTCGACCATCCGCGGGCCGGGGTGCTCGCCTTCGATTACGTGAAACTGTCCACTATGGACGAAACCGGCCGGAAGCTGTTCACCTGCTTGCCCGCGGATCCGGAGACCGCCGCGAAGCTCCCGTCGCTCGTGGCGTGAAATTCGGATGCGCGCCTTCTCTCGGACGCCTACCCTGGTGATCGTGATACAGCACCAGCTCTACCTCTGAGGGATCACCGCCTCCACCGGTACCGCGCGCGTTCGCGGCACCGGCCCTCGTCCTTGTTGCTGATCACGTTTCATCGGAGGCATTTCCCTCATGACATCTCCGCTTTCGCCTGCGCTCGTGCGCACGGCGCATGTCCGGCTGTCCGACGTCCACGTCTCCTTCGGCGGCCGCCCGGTGCTCGCCGGGGTCGATCTGGTCGCGGCGGCCGGCGACCGGGTCGCCATTGTCGGCGAGAACGGGCGTGGCAAGACCACCTTGTTGCGCGTGCTCGCCGGGACGCAGCCGGTCGACCGCGGCGAGGTTCGCCGCGCGGGCCCGATCGGTGTTGCCGACCAGCAGATTCCCTTGGGAGACCGGGAAACCGTCGGCGATCTGATCGATCTCGAACTGGCGGCCGTGCGCAATGCGCTGGCCTGTTTGGAAGCCGCGACGACCGCGCTCGCCGAAGGGCAACCCGGCGCGGACGACGCGTTCGCCGCCGCGCTCTCGACCGCCGAAACGCTCGACGCGTGGGACGCGGACCGGCGGGTCGAGGTCTCGCTGGCCGCGCTGAACGCGGTCGACGACCGGAGCCGCCCGCTCGGCACGTTGTCGGTCGGGCAGCGGCATCGGGTCCGGCTGGCGTGCCTGCTCGGCGCGGGACATTCCGTGCTGTTGCTGGACGAGCCGACCAACCACCTCGACGCGTCCGGTCTCGCGCACCTCACCGAACGGCTGCGCGCGTACCCGGGCGTGGTCGTGCTGGTGAGCCACGATCGCGCGTTGCTCGCCGACGTCGCCACGTCCGTGCTGGACCTCGACCCGTCGAGCGACGGCCGTCCGCGCGGCTACGGCGGCGGCTATTCGGCGTACGTCGAGGCCCGGCAAGCCGAACGGGCTCGCTGGGAAGCGCTGCACGCCGAGCAACTCGCGGAACGACAGCGGCTCGCGGACGATCTTTCCGCAGCACAGAACCGATTGCGCGACAACTGGCGTCCGGAAAAGGGCCACGGCAAGCACACCCGCGCGACCCGGGCACCCGGTCTGGTTCGCGCCGTGCACCGACGGCAGGAGGAGTTGAACGCGCACGTGGTGGCTGTCCCGCCGCCGCCCGCGCGGTTCGCCATGCCGGAACTGCCGCAGCACCAAGGAACTGTCGCGCTGCGAGCGGCCGGGGTGACCGTCGCCGGACGGCTGGACCATCCGGTCGACCTGACCCTCGGCGGCGCGGACCGGCTCGTCGTCACCGGCCGGAACGGGGCCGGAAAGTCGACGCTGCTGGCGGTGCTCGCCGGAACGCTGGTGCCGACGTCGGGCACGGTCACCCGCGCCCGGTCGGTGCGGATCGGCTGGCTGGGCCAGGAATCCGCCCTGCCAGCCCGGCGGACCGCTGCTGAGCTCCTGGGCTCGGCCGACCTTGGCTTGCTCAGCGGATACGACCGCCACCGCCCGATCGCCGAACTGTCGACCGGAGCCCGGCGGCGGCTGGATCTGGCGCTGGTGCTGGCCGCGCGCCCGCAGGTATTGCTGCTGGACGAGCCGACGAACCACCTGTCGGCAACGCTGGTCGACGAACTGACCGACGCCCTGCACTCGACGTCGGCGGCAGCGGTGGTGGCTACGCACGACCGGCAGTTGTTGCGTGACACGGCTTCCTGGCCGCGGTTGGCGCTCTGACGCGGTGGGCGCGAGGTAACAGCGGCGAAACATCCACAGGGCAGTCTGGGGCAATGCCTCTGCTGATCGAGCGTGCTGACTTCGCGGACCCGCAGCTTCGGCGGTTCCTGCAGGCACACTTGGACGACCTCGCGCCCACCTCCCCGGCCGAGAGCAGGCATGCCCTCGACCTGGCCGCGCTCCAGCGTCCCCACGTCCGGCTCTGGACGGTCCGGGACGACCGGCACCTCGTCGGCACCGCCGCACTGGCGACGCTGGAGCCGCGGCACGAGGAACTGAAAAGCATGCGCACCGACCCCGCACGACGCGGGCAAGGCATCGCCCGCACGCTCCTGGACTACCTGCTCCAGGACGCCAAAGACCGTGGCATCGAGCGCGTCTCCCTGGAAACCGGCAGCATGGACTTCTTCGCCCCGGCCCGTGCCTTGTACACGCGAGCGGGCTTCACCCCGTGCGCGCCGTTCGGGAACTACCGAGACGACCCGAACAGCACCTACCTGTCTCGCCGTCTCTGAAGCTGTCACAGATTTTCCGCGACCGGTGTCCATCCGCTGAAACCCCGAAAGCGGAGGAGGACAGCATGACGACGACAGTGCTCGGCGCGGGATACGCCGGGGTCATGGCCGCGAACCGGCTCGCTGGGCGTGGCGAGGAAGTGGTGCTGGTCACGCCGAACGCGTGGTTCGTCGAGCGAATCCGGCTTCATCGCGTGGCCACCGGTCTCCGGGAGAACGCCCGGCTCGACCTGGAGACCGTGCTGAACCCGGCCGTCGAGGTCGTCCAGGACACCGTGACGAAGATCGGTGAAGACAAGATCCAGCTCGCCTCCGCCGAGAACCTGCCCTACGACACCCTCGTCTACGCGGTCGGATCCGGGACCAGCGTCCACAACGGCACTTACCGGATCGTCTCCGAGGAGGAGACCGAACGGCTCCGCACCGCCCTCGCCGAGGCACCGGACGCGCCGGTCACCATCGTCGGCGCGGGCCTGACCGGCGTCGAGCTGGCCGGGGCGCTGCGCGAAGCCGGACGCGCGGTGAAGCTGGTCTCCACCGCCCCGGACCGCCGCGCGATCCGGGCGCACCTGCGGTTTCTCGCCAAACAAGGCGTCGAGATCGAACTCGGCCGACGCGTCGATCCGGCCGAGCTCGAGGGGCTCGTCGTGGACACCACCGGGTTCACCGTGCCGAGTCTCGCCGCCGATTCGGGACTGCCGGTCGACGAGTTCGGCCGGTTGCTGGTGGACGAGCAGCTCACCGTCCCCGGGCACCCGAACATCCTCGGCGCGGGCGACGCCGTGCACACCTCCTTCCGCGCCGCGTGCGCGACGGCGCTGCCGATGGGCGCGCACGTCGCCGACGTCATCACCGCGCGCCGCGAAGGGCAGGCCGGGAAGCCGTTCCGGATGGGCTACGTGCTCCAGTGCACCGACCTCGGCAGCGGACGCGGACGTGTCCAGTTCCTGCACCCGGACGACACCGAGCGCGCGATCGCGATCGACGGGCGCGCGGGCGGGCTCGTCAAGGAGACGATCTGCCGGATGACCGTGCGGTGGCTGAGCCAGGAACGGGATCGCGCGGGCCGGTACTCGTGGCCGGCCGGCGCCTAGACTTGGCCGGCATGGACCACGGCGACGTCTTCACCGCGCATCGGCCGACGATGCTCGCCGCCGCCTTCCACATCACCGGATCGCGGTACGACGCGGAGGACGTCGTGCAGGACGCGTGGGAAACCTGGTCCCGGGTGGACCTCGAGACGGTCCGCGTCCCGCACGCGTTTCTGTCGGTGATGGTCTCGCGCCTGGCGCTCAACGCGGTCCGCGCGCAGCGGCGCCGGCGCGAGAACTATCCCGGTCCTTGGCTGCCGGATCCGGTGGTCGAGGGGGATTCGCCGGAGTGGGAGGTGCTGCATCGCGACGGTCTGGGCCAGGCGCTCGACTTCGTGCTCAGCACGCTGACCCCGGAGCAGGCGGCGGCATATGTCCTGCGGAAGGTGCTCGACGTCGACTATCCGTCGGTCGCCGAAGTGCTGGAGACAACGCCTGCGGCGGCCCGTCAGCTCGTCTCGCGCGCGCAACGGGCGGTGACGTCGGCGATCGGGGATTCCTTGCCAGACCAGGGGAATCGTGACGCCGAGGCGCTGGCGACGCTCGCCGAGGCGGTGTTGTCCGGCGAGATCGACAAGGTGGCGGCGTTGATCGCGCCGGACGCGGTGCTGTACTCGGACGGTGGTGGGAAGGTGCTCGCCGCGCGCAAGCCGTTGTTCGGCCGGGACCGGATCGCGCAGTTCCTCATCGGAATCTCCACGATGGAGGAGGTGACGATCGTGCCCGCGATCATCAACGGCGGCCCCGGTGCGGTCTTCCTCCAGGACGGCAAGGCGACGACCACAGTCACCGTCCGCGCGGGCGATGCCGGTGTGTCGACGCTGTGTTTCGTGCGCAACCCCGACAAGCTGACCGAGATCACTCTCGCCTAGCCGCGATCCCGTCGTACATCATCCGCCGCACGGCCTCGCTCACCCGGCGCTGCTCCTCGGGGTCCGGGTTGCGCAGCGAAGCGATCGCTGACGCCAGGATCATGCCGTTGATCGCCCGCGCGCTGTTCTCGATGTCGAGATCCGCGCGCAGGTAGCCCAGCTCCACGCCGTGCGACAGATACGCCGCGGTCAGTTCCGTGGCCAGCTCGAAGAAGTCGAGTACGCGCGCCGCCATCGCTTTGTCGATACCGGCGGCCTCGAACAGCAGCAGCCGCGGCACGCGCGGGTCCTCGCCGAAGATCTGCGCGAGCGCGTCGCCGATCCGGGCGGTCTGCTCGCGGTAGGCGTCCAAAGTAGACACCGCGTCCGGCGCGTTTTCCGCGGTGAGCGCGGTGACGATGCGGGCGACCAGGTCGTCGATGACGTGGTCGACGATGTCGCGCTTGTTCTGGAAGTAGCGGTAGAAGGTGCCGTGCCCGATGCCGAGCTTCGTGGCGATGTCGGAGATCCCGGTGGCGTGGTAGCCGAGGTCGGCGAAGCAATCGAACGCCGCGTCGATGATCTCGCGGCGCAGTTCCTGCTTCTTGCGCTCGGCTCGGGTGGTGCGGGGGCTCTCCTGGGCTGTCACGCACTGCAGTGTATTGCCAAGTCCGGCGAAGTGACATACCGTTCCGTTACTGACAAGTAGTTCCGGACGAGAGGTCGGACATGGACGCGCAGTACGACGCAGTCATCGTCGGCGCGGGCTTCGGCGGCATGGGGGCGGCCATCCAGCTCCGCCGCCTCGGCTACCGCGACCTGCTGATTCTCGATCGCGAGGACGACCTCGGCGGGACCTGGCACGTGAACCGGTACCCGGGGCTGGCCGTCGACATCCCGTCGTCCACCTACTCCTACTCGTTCGAACCCAATCCGTACTGGTCACGGCTGTTCGCGCCGGGTGCGGAGTTGAAGAAATACGCCGAGCACGTCGCCGACAAGTACGGTCTGCGCGCCTCGATGCGCTTCGGCGCCGTCGTGACCGGCGCGACCTGGGACGGCTCCAACTGGCGGGTCAGCATCAAGGGCGGCGAGACGGTCACCGCGAAGTACCTGCTCACCGCCACCGGCTTCCTGTCGCAGCCGAAGATGCCCGACATCGAGGGCATCGACCGGTTCGCGGGCAAGGTCATCCACACCACCAAGTGGGACGACAGCTACGACCTGGCGGGCAAACGCGCCGCGGTGATCGGCACCGGCGCGACGGCCGTCCAGCTCATCCCGGAGATCGCCAAGGTCGCCGCGGAACTGACGGTGTACCAGCGCACGCCGATCTGGGTCAGCCCGAAGCCGGACTACGCCGTGCCGAAGCCGCTGCAGCAGGCGTTCGCGAAGCTGCCGCTGGTGCAGCGCGCGGTGCGGCTGGCGGGCAGTTCGGTGCTGGAACTGATGATGATCTCCGGCGTGGTGCAGTACCGGCAGTTCCGCGGCGCCAACCGGATCGCCGAACGCTGGTGCCGCGCGCATCTGTACCGCCAGGTCCGCGACCCCGAACTGCGCCGCAAGCTGACGCCGGACTACTCCTTCGGCTGCAAACGGCCGACGTTCTCCAACGACTACTTCCCGGCCTTCACCCGCCCGCACGTGCACCTCGAAACGACGAGCATCGAACGGATCGACGAAACCGGGATCGTCACCGCGGACGGCAAGCGCACCGAGATCGACACGCTCGTGCTGGCCACCGGCTTCAACCTGTGGGACGTGAACTTCCCGGCGATCGAGATCATCGGCCGCGACGGCAAGAACCTCGGGAAGTGGTGGCGTGACAACCGCTTCCAGGCGTACGAGGGCGTGACCGTGCCCGGGTTCCCGAACCTGGTTTCGCTCAACAGCCCGTATTCCTACAGCGGGCTCTCGTACTTCACGACCATCGAATGCCAGATGAAGCACATCGACCGGCTGTTCAAGGGGATGCGCGCCCGGGGCTCGGACGTGTTCGAGGTGACCCAGCGGGCGAACGACGAGTTCCTCGGCCGGATGAAGCACAAGGTCGGGCACTCAGTGTTCGCGCTCGGCCAGTGCGCGACGGCCAACAGCTACTACTTCAACCAGCACGGCGAGGCGACCCTGCTCCGGCCGACCTCAACAATCAGCGCCCACCGCGAGGCGGCGCGGTTCCCGTTGGAGGACTACAGCTTCGCCTGAGCCGAGGGTGATTTGCGTTCGCCAGGGGAACCCGCGGCTCGCGCGCGGCGTCAGTGTGGCGTGAAGACTGAGCAAGACGTCATGGCCCGCCTCCGCGCGCAGGCCGAACCCGTCCTCGGCAAGGGCGCGGCGGCGCGGATTCGTGCGTTCGAGAACGGCGACCTGTACGTCGAGGCGCGCACCGCTTCCACGCTCTGGGCATGGCTGGTCGACTTCCTCCTGGTCACCGGCCTGTCGGCGGCCGCGGCGGTGGCGTACTACTTCAAGTCGAACGCCTTCGACGCCGCCGTCGGGGCGAGCGTGATCGGGGTGGCGGGGCTGATCGTCGTGCCGCTGCTGTACGGCTGGTTTTACGGCAACGGACGCGGCCTCGGCGCGCTCTTCAACGGGATCCGCCTGGTCCGGCTCCGCGACGGCGGCCGGATCGGGCTCGGCAAGGCGGGCTGGGCGATGCTGATCCGCACGCTCGGGTTCGTGGTCATCGCGCTCGGGGTGCTGAACGGGGACACCACGGTGGGGAGCGGGGTGCGCACGCACCTCGACATCCGCGAGACCGAGCGGCTCCGCGCGGCCGGTTTCGTCCGGAAGCCGTGAGCGGATATCAGGTTCGCGCGGTCGCGGACACTCCCGAGCAACGGCTGCGCGACTACACGACGCGGCTGCAGGCGATCGTCACCACCCGGCGGGTCTACCGGGTGATGACGGCCAGCCTCGCCGGGCTTTTCGGTTTCAGCGGGATTCTGGTCGGGGTGCTGGCTCATTCCGCGGCCGGAGGATTCAGCCTGGCGGGCGGCGGTGTTTTCTTCGCGGTGCTGTGGCTCGGCGGAGTTCTGATCTGGCGGGGCAGGCCCGCGACCGAACGTGCGTTGAACCCGGGTTCGCGCCCACCTGCTGGTCGTACGCCGGGGAATGTGCGGGGCGCTTTCTTTGCCGCAGCGGGGATGGGCTGTTTAGCCGCTGTCGTATGTGGACTGTCCTTTATGTCCAGAAACCCGCCGGACGCCTTGCTGAAACTGGTGATTATCGGGCTCGGCACCTTCGTGGTCTTCGCCGTTTTGTTCGTGCCGCCGGGATATGTCTACGCGCAGTCCGACCACTACTTCGAGAAATGGCTCAACCGCAACCGCGCGGCTTACGAGGCGGCGGCGAGGCGGCTCTAAGGCGTACGACGGCGTAGCGTCGCCGCTCCAAGACCCAGCGCCAGTACCGCGCACCCGAGCACGACGAGGATGTTGCGGGTCAACGTCGTCGTCCAGTCCGCGGAGTGCGTCACCTGCGTGAGCGCTTCGACGGCGTAGGACAGCGGCATCACGTCGGACAGCCAGTGCAGCACCCAGCCCATCTGGTCGCGCGGCTGGAAAAGCCCGCACAGCAACGTTTGCGGCAGCACGAACAGCGGCATGAACTGCACGGCCTGGAACTCGCTCGTCGCGAACGCGCTCACGAACAGGCCGAGCGCCATGCCGAGCAACGCGTCGAGCACGGTGATCAGCAGCAGCGACCACACCGAACCGGCCACCGACAGTCCCAGCCACCACAGGCTGACCGCAGTCGCGACCGCCACCTGCAGCACCGCGACCAGCCCGAACGCCAGCGCGTACCCGGCGAGCAGGTCGAATTTCCCCAGCGGCAGCGTCATCAGCCGCTCCAGGGTGCCCGCGGTGCGTTCGCGCAGGGTGGTGATCGACGCGATCAGGAACATGATCACGAACGGGAACACGCCGAGCAGCGCGGGCGCGATCCGGCTGAACGTCTCGGCCGAGTTGAAGACGAAGCGCAGCAACACCATCAGCAGCGTCGGCACGAGAACGAGCATCACGACGGTGCGCGGATCGTGCCGCAGCTGGGCGAGGATGCGGCGAGTGGTGGCGAGAGTGATCGAGACAGTCATCGCTGGGCCTTCACCAGGTGCAGGAACGCGCGTTCGAGGTCTTGTTCGCCGGTGGCCGCGCGCAGGGCGTCCGGCGAATCGTCGGCGAGCAGCGCGCCGTCGCGCATCAGCAGCAACCGGGTGCAGCGGGCGGCTTCGTCCATGACGTGGCTGGACACCAGAAGCGTGGTGCCCTCGGCGGCGAGCCGATGGAAAACGTTCCACAAATGCTCGCGCAGCAACGGATCCAGCCCGACGGTCGGTTCGTCGAGCACGAGCAGTTCAGGCGTGCCGAGCAACGCGACGGCAAGGCTGGCCCGGCTGCGCTGGCCGCCGGAAAGTCGCCCGACCAGTGCGTCGGCGTGCGAACCGAGGCCGACCTGATCGATCGCCTCGGGCACCGACCGGGACGGCGCGCCCAGTACGGAGGCGAAGTAACGCAGGGATTCGGTGACCGTGAGGTCGGCGTAGACCGCTGGCGCCTGCGTGGCGTACCCGATCCGCTTGCGCAACCGTCGGCTGCCGGCCGGTTCGCCGAGCACCGTGACGGTGCCGCCGTGGGTCACCTGCACGCCGACGACCGCGCGCATCAACGTGGTCTTCCCGCAGCCGCTCGGCCCGAGCAACCCGGTCACCGAACCGGGCTCGACGCGGAAGCTCACGTCGCGCAGCACCTCCCGGCCACCGCGGACGACCCGCAGGACGTCGATGACCACCGCGGAATTAATCATGCGATGAATTCTGCGCGCGCGGAATTTCGGTGTCAAGCCCAGGCGAGTGCGGGGACGCGCGATGCTGAAGTCCGTGAGGGCCACCCTGAGGGAGTTAGGGTTCCATGCCAGGGACTTAAGCCGGTCAGCCTCAGCCTGCGGACTGTCCACACAGGACGCCGCCTCCGCCGCAATGCCCGATTGATACCCGTCTGACCGTGTCCGTGGGTCTGTGAGGGACCCCTTGAGGGAATCAGATTCCCTCAAGGGGTCCCTCACAGACCACACACCGCCCGACCGGCCCGTCTGCCGGCAGGCAGCCCGGTTTTCTCGGCCGGGCCGACGCGCTCCCCATGCATCCGCAGGGCCGCCTTAAGTCCCTGGCATGGGAATCAGATTCCCTCAGGGTGGCCCTCACGGACTTCCCCGGAAACGAAAGCCGCGCTCCGAGGTCAGCCCCGGTCGACGTACTGCTGCACGGCAGGAGCGATCAACCCGACCACGTCCTCGTGCGCGGCCCGCGCGAGCGGCTCGACCTGCACGACGTACCGGACCATCGCGAGCCCGACGAGCTGCGCGGCGATGCCGGTGACCCGCAGCGGCGGGATGTCGAGCGCGTCCGCGATCTTGTCCAGCAGCGCGCCCTGGATGAAGCCGCGCAGCATGTCCGCGGCCTGTTCGGTGGTGGAGACCGAGCGCAGCACGCCGAAGAAGGCGTCGCGCGAAGCGGGGGTTTCCCAGAGCGTCAGGAACAGCCGGACGAGCCGTTCGCCCACCTCGGAGCGAGGGCCGTCGAGGATCGCGGCGACGACGACGCCGGGGTCGGCCGGGAGGTGCAGCGCGGTCGCGAAAACCTGGTCCTTGCTGCCGAAGAAATGGTGCACGAGCGCGGGATTGACGCCCGCCTCCGCGGCGATCGCGCGGATCGTCGCGCCCTCGTACCCGTTCCGGCCGAACAGGTCCCGCGCGGCGGCCAGAATGGCCTCCCGCGTTTCGGTCTGCCCGGGGCGGCGTCCCGTCCGTGCCATCGGCGTCCTTTCGTCCGCTCCAGTATCGCGGGACCATGGGCGGTACAGCTGGCTGTACCTGATCTGTACCCCGCGCGGGATCGCCGGTCGTCCCGCCGGGGCCTTAGGTTCGGGCGACCGGGAGGGCAGGGGGAGCGGGGATGAACGGGACGGCGGTGCACGAGACAGCGGTCCGGGTGCTCATTCGAGCCTCGGATCCCCTGACCGACAACGGGATCCGGAGCTGGCTGCAGGCTCGGCCGGAGTTTTCCGTCGTGACTGACGAGGTGGACGTGATCATCGTCGCGGCCGAGCTGCTGTCGGTGGAGGTGACGTCGGCGTTGCGCGGGCTGAAGGCCACTGTGGACGCTCCGGTGGTGCTGCTCGTCGACGAGCCGGCGGCTGGTTCGGCGGTGCTGACCGCGGTGGAGTGCAACGTGGTCGCCCTGCTGAATCGCGAGCGCACGTCGAGCGAGCAGCTGGCCGCCGCGGTGCTGACCGCTTCGCGCGGCGGCGGGATCTTGCCCCCGGCGGCGCTGGGCACGCTGCTCAGCCATTTCCGCCGGCCGATCGAACCGCGGCCGAAGCACAGTTCCGGCCTGACGCAACGGGAAATCGACGTGCTGCGGCTGCTGGCCGACGGCCTTGACACGGCGGAAACCGCGGAGAAAATCAACTTCTCCGAGCGCGCGGTGAAGAAGGTGATCCACGATCTGTCGCAGCGTCTCGAATTGCGCAACCGGACGCACGCGGTCGCCTACGCGCTCCGGAACGGTGCGATCTGAGGGGTGTTCAGATGATGCCCGTCCGCAGGGCGTACGCGACCGCGTGCGAGCGGTTCCGCAGATCGAACCGCACCAGCAGCGTGCTGATGATGTTCTTGATCGTCCGCTCCGAATACGCCATCCGGTCGGCGATTTCGACCGTGCCGAAACCGTCCGCGAGCAGGCCGAGGATTTCTACCTCGCGGCTCTGCAGCCGGTGCCGGTCGAGGAAGCCGCGCGGGTACCTGGCCTCGCCCTCGCTGGTGTGGAACTCGTTCGTCAGCCGGGTCGCGCGGACGTCTTCCGGCTCGGCCGCCGGCACGCGGGCGGCCAGCGCTTCGAGGATCTTCTCGCGCGTCGCGGAACCGCGGTACAGCACCGCGGACAGGCCGAATCCGCCGAGCCTGCCCAGTTCGGCCTTCTCGATCCGGTCCGCGACCAGCACCGCGCGCACGTCCGCGACGAGCGCGGTCCGCCGGATCCGCGCCAGGTCGGCCAGGGTTTTCTCGCGGACCTCCGGCACGATCACGAGCAGGACGTCCGCGCGCGGGACTTCGCTGGGAGCCATCACGGCGTACCGGGGCGTGCCGCGCAGGTAGGCGGCGGCTCCTTCGCCGCTGATCGGGTCGTTGGCGATGATCGCCACTCGTTCGGGCAATGCGCTCATGTCAGCTCACAGACCAGTCGTTCCGCGCCGCATCCTCCGCTGAGCCGAGGATCCGCGATCCGGTGCGCGAGGTCGATCCCCCGCGCTGCCCGGGCGCGGTAGTGCCTGCGGTACCTCAGCAGCAGTTAAGGACTTAATCGAACGTTAGTGCTTGTAACCTTAGTTGCACGATAGCACTAGACGGGAGTCCAGCGGTGGTAATTGCCCGCACGACCGGGTGGCGTTCACGCGATCCGGTCCCGCGGGCCGACCCCTGCTCAGGCGAGCGCCTGAGCAGGGGGAAGCCGCGCGGCCCGCATCGCCGGATACGCCCCGGCGATCGCCCCGACCGCGGCCGAAACCGCCACCCCGCCGGCGAACGCGACCGGCGGCAGCACCGCGGGCCAGCCCTGGCTGAGCGCATACCCGGCGGTCGCGCCGACCCCAAGCACCACCCCGACGAGCCCGCCCAACCCGGACAGCAGCACCGATTCGGCGAGGAACTGCCCGCGGACCTGGCCCCTGGTCGCCCCGAGCGCGCGGCGCAACCCGATCTCGCGCCGGCGTTCCAGCACTGAGATCACCATTGTGTTCGCCACGCCGACTCCGCCGACCAGCAGCGCCACCCCACCGAGGCCGAGGAACAGCGCGCCGTAGGTGTTCTTGGTCAGCTGCTGCGCGGCGAGCGCGTCAGACGGCCGCTCGACCGCCACCTCGTTCGGCGCGGCCGGGTTGATCGTCGCGGCGAGCACCGAGCGGACCGCGTTGACCTGCGATTCCCGCGCCCGCAGATACACCGTGCTCGGATGGCCGTCGAAGCCGAAGACCTGCTTGGCGACGTCCCAGCCGATCAGCACCGACCGTTCGACCTCCGGCGCGAGCGGCATCGGCGCGAGAATCCCGACGACGCTGAACCACGCCGAACCGATCAGGACCTGCGGCGGCAGCGTCGGATCGAGGTGGTCGATGCCGAGCCTCGACGCCGCCTCCGACCCGAGCACGACCGCCGGGAAGCGCTGGTTCGCCGGGCCGAGGAACGTCCCGGTCCGGACCTTCCCGCCGAGCACCGGCAGCAGATCCGGCCGCGCGGCGAACACCGAAACGCCCGCCGAATCGTCCTTGCCGACCCGGTCGTTGCGGTACACCTTGGCGTTGACCTTGCCGACCTCCACCGCCCCCTCGACCGGCGCGATCCGCCGCACCATCGGGACCGCCGAGTCCGGCAGCTTCGCCGAACCGCCCATGAGCGTCTGCCCGGCCTCGGCGCGGAGCAGATTGGTGCCCATCGCGGCGAGCTTGTCCTGCAGTGCTTGGTCCGCCGACGCCGGGATGGCCAGCACGGCGACCATCGCCGCGACCCCGATGGCGATGCCGAGCGCGGACAGCATCGCGCGCAGCGGGCGGGTGCGCAATCCGTGCGCGCCAAGGGAAAGCAGATCGGCGGGACCGAGCCGGGTCGGGCTGGGTGGGGCTGGTGCGGTCATTGGGGTGCTCCTGCCGGGTGGGTTGTGCTGTTGGCAGGGGGGTGCGGGGCTTTGGTGCGGGGTGGGGCGGGCTGTTTCGGGTTGGGTGCGGTCATTGCGGCGTTCCGGCCGGGGCGGTGGTGGTGTCGGCGGGTGTGCGGCGGGTCGGCGGGACCGGGCTGTTTCGGGCTGGGTGCGGTCATTGGGATGCCTTTGCCGGGTGCGGTGGTGGGGTGGAGTTTGCGGTCGGCAGCAGCGTGCAGCAGGTCGGCGGCACCGAGCCGATCCGGCCCGGGCGCGCTCACTGCGGCACCGCCAGGTCGGCCGCACCAGTGTCGAGGCGTAATTCCCCGTCGAGGATCTCGATTCGCCGCGGCATTCCGGCCGCGATTTCCCGGTCGTGCGTGATCAGCACGACCGTGGTGCCGCCAGCATTGAGTTCCGCGAGCAAGGACAGCACTGCCGCACCGTTGCCGGTGTCGAGGTTTCCGGTTGGTTCGTCGGCGAGCAGGATCGGCGGCGTGTTCACGACCGCCCGGGCGATCGCGACTCGCTGCCGTTCGCCGCCGGACAGTTCGCCTGGCAGGTGTCCGGCGCGATGTCCGAGCCCGACCCGGTCGAGGGCCTCCAGCGCCCGCGTCCGGCGTTTTCGTTTCGGGACTCCGCTGTACAGCAGGCCGCTGCACACGTTGTTCACCGCGGTTTCGCCGTCGTCCAGGAAGAACTGCTGGAACACGAACCCGATCCACCGCGAGCGCAGTGCGGCGAGTTTGCGGTCGGACAGCTGTGCGACGTCGTGTCCGCGGATCTCGATCCGGCCTTCCGTCGGACGGTCGAGCGTGCCCATCAGTTGCAGCAGCGTGGATTTGCCCGAACCGGACGGTCCGACGATCGCCGCCATCTCGCCGTCCGAAAAGGACAGTGAGAAATTCCGCAATGCAGGCACGTTTCCGCCGTAGGTGCGCGACACCCGATACGCGGCCAACACGGGGATCATGACGTCGTCACCACCCGCTGGCCCGCGTGCAGACCGGCGGCCTTGACCTCGACCTGCCCGCCCGAAAACAACCCAGTCTCGACGCCGACCAGCCGCCGCTTGCCCTGCTCGTCGACCTCGACCGCGTATCCGCCCTCGGCGAGCGCGACCAGCGCGCCGACCGGCACCACCAGGACGTCCTGGTGGACCTCCTTGGTGAACCGCACCGATACCGGGACATCGACGACGTCTCCGGCAGCAGCCGGGTCGTCCACCTGGATCTGGACAGTGACCTTCGCCTTGCCGGTTTCCTTGTCCTCCGCGGCGGTGTCGCCGAGATCGGTAATCGTGCCGGTCAGCGTGCGGCCGTTGAGCGAGACGGACACCTTCGCGCCCTTGACCGCGACGCTCTGCTTGGTCGCGTCCAATTCGGCCTCCACGACGCGGGCCGTGCCGGTGTACTTGAAAACCTCGCCCGCGCCGGGGCCGCCGAGCTGGCCGGTCGCCGACGACACCCGGATCTCGCCGGGGGCCAGCACGACGTCGGCCGGATCGAACGTCCCGGTCTGTGCCAAGCCGAGTGATTTCTGCCAGCGTTTGAGCGCGGTCGCGGTCGCGGAGGTGAACTTCTCGTCCGGGGTGCCGAAACCGCCGTATCCCAGTGCTTTCAGGTTCTCTTCAAGCTCTTTGACGTCCGGTCCTTTGTCCACGCCGTCGTTCAGCACGCGATAGAACGGCAGGGTTCCGTAGAACAGCGGCACCGGCTTGGCGTCCACTGTGTACGCCGTCTTGCCGCGGCCGAGCACGTCGCCTCGACCGGGCAGCCAGGTCACGGTGCCGTTCTTCTTGCCGCTCAGCGCGGATTCCTTGCCGTAGCCGAGTTTCCCGGTCGCGTTCTCCTCTTCCTTCAAGTCCGATTTGGTCACTTCGGCGGTCGCCACCGGCTTCGCCGCCGCGGCTGGTTCGCCGCCGGAGGCGACGTGGGTCAGCACGACCGCCGAGGTCGTGCCGAGCACGACGACCGTCGCTCCCGCGGCGATGAACCAGCGTCCTCGTTTCCCGGTCACTTTCCGGCCATTCCCATTCCGCACGCCTTGAGCGCTTCCTCGAATTTGGTCCCGTCGTCCTTCATCGGCAGCGCCTGTGCGCCGCCGTTCGCGTCCGGATCCGGCATGTCGACGCCATGCTCGCGCATGCATTTGGCGTCCTTCCGGGCCTTGTCCAGTTCCTCCGGCGTGAGCTTCTTCGGCATTCCGCCGCCCGGCAGCAGCTTCTTGCAGGCGTCGAGGGCCGCCATGGTCTTGGGATCGTTGGAGAAATTGATGGTCGGGGCTTCGTTCTCGCCCGGATCCGGTGTGTCGACGCCGTGTTCGCGCATGCATTTCGCGTAGGCGCGCATCGCGTCCCGGTCCGCTGCGGGATCGGCTTTTCCGGCGGCGGCGTCCTGCTGCGGGCTTGCCTTCGGGCTGGAGATCGACGGCACCTGCGGCGCGGTTTCCCCGGACGAACACCCGGTGAGCAGCGCCAGCGCGAGTCCGGCTCCGACAGCCGCCAGACGTGCTTTCCGCATCGGGATTCTCCTTCGCTCGGGCGGGTCGTTCCCGCCGGTGGCCCAGTAGTACCGACGCGGCGATACAGGCTCGTTAAGCGATCTTGTTTATCCTCTCCTTATGCCCGGATAGGACAGACTGTCGGCAGCCACGACCTGGGAGGACCCTTGGCCGAGAAGAGCGCAGGCCCGCGCCGGGGGCCGCTGCGGCTGTCCGTGCGGACCCGGCTCACCGCGCTGTACGGCGGGTTCTTCCTGCTGGCCGGGCTCGTGCTGGTGGTGGTGACCTACACCGTCGTCAGCAACGAACTGCCCGCGCCCGCGCAGTATCTCGGCGACGGAGCCTCGCTGAAGCTGAGCCAGGTCGCCGCCGACGTCGAATCGGTCCCGATGGAGGCGACGACGATCCCGATGCAGACCGTCCCCGCTTCCGCGGAGAAAGTGGCGACTGCGGTGCTCACCGATTACCGCAGTTCGACAATGTCCACTTTGGTCCTCGCGTCGGCGATCGCGCTGGTGGTCACCGCCGCGCTGGCGTTGCTGTTCGGCTGGTTCATGGCCGGACGCGCGCTGCGGCCGTTGCACACGATCACCTCGACCGCGCGGCGGCTCGAAGCCGGGAAGCTCGATCAGCGCATCAACCTCGACGGCCCGCGTGACGAATTGAAGGAACTCGCCGACACTTTCGACAGCATGCTGGACCGTCTCGCCGGTTCGTTCGACAGCCAGAAACGGTTTGTAGCCAACGCTTCCCACGAGTTGCGCACTCCACTCGCGGTGCAGCGGACGCTGATCGAAGTCGCCTTGGAAAACCCCGACGCCGGGCCGGTGCTGACCAAACTGGGCGCGCATTTGCTGCAGACCAACGAACGCAGCGAACGGCTGATCGAAGGATTGCTGGTGCTCGCGCGCAGTGATCGCGGCCTGAGTGCACGGGCTCCGGTGCGACTGGACAAAGTGGTCCGTTCCGTAGTGAAACTCACTGCCGCGCAAGCCAAAGAGGCTGGCGTGACCGTGGAGACCCGACTGCGCGCGCGTACGATGGTCGGCGATGCCGTGCTGCTCGAACGCCTGGTGCTGAACCTGGTGAGCAACGCGATCAGCTACAACATCCCGGACGGCTGGGTCTCGATCACCATCGGCGCGACACCCGCCCTGAGCGTCCGCAATTCCGGGTCCAATGTGGACGACAACCAGGTCGCGGGCCTGTTCGAACCCTTCCGGCGGGGAAAACCGGATCGGACCGGCGCGGCGGACCATTCCGGACTGGGGCTGTCGATTGTGCGTTCGGTCGCCCGCGCGCACGACGGGGACGTGTCGGCGCGGGCGAATCCGAACGGCGGTTTGACGGTCGAGGTGCGGCTGCCCGCTTGATCCTTATCTCGGCTTTATCGCCGTTCAGGGCATGATGATCGAATGCGGGTACTGATTGTCGAGGACGAGCCGCTCCTCGCGGATTCGATCGCCGAAGGACTGCGCCGCTATTCCATCGCGGTGGACGTCTGCTACGACGGCAGCGAGGCCCTCGAACGCGTCGCCGTGCACGCGTACGACGTCGTCGTCCTGGACCGGGACCTGCCGACCGTCCACGGTGACGAGGTCTGCGCGGCGATCGTCGACGCGGGCGGCGAGACCCGGGTCCTCATGCTCACCTCGGCTGCCGACGTCACCGACCGCATCGAAGGACTCAACCTCGGCGCGGACGATTACCTGACCAAACCGTTCGTCTTCGCGGAGCTGGTCGCCAGGGTGCACGCGCTGGCCCGCCGGGCGCGTCCGGCGCTGCCGCCGGTGCTGGAGGCGGCCGGTCTGGTCCTGGATCTGCCCCGGCACCAGGCCTCCCGCGACGGCCGCTTCCTGCCGTTGTCGCCGAAGGAGTTCGCGGTGCTGGAGGTCCTGATGCGGGCCGACGGGACGGTGGTGAGCGCGGAGCAGCTGCTGGAAAAGGCGTGGGACGAGCACGCCGACCCGTTCACCAACACGGTGCGGGTCACGGTGATGACGTTGCGGCGGAAACTGGGCTCGCCGCCGGTGATCGAGACGGTCGCCGGAGCCGGATACCGGCTGGCCGCCACGCCCGCTTAGCCCGCCGCCGGTCCGTGAAGGGCTCCTTGCCGGAATCAGATTCCCTCAATGAGCCCTTCACGGACGGTCCGGGACCGGTCCCCTCCGCACCGGGCTAGGTTTGCCGCCTCGGTGGCGAAGGAGGGGCCTGGTGACGGAGCGAACGGTCGAGCGGACGAGGCGGTTACCGGCGGGCGCGGCACTCGCGATCGGGTTCGCGGTACTGGTCGCCGTCCGCGAAACGGTGTTCCTGATCTGGCCGTCCGCCACAGTGGACTCCGTCCAGCCGAGCGGCCGCTGGAACCCGGTCGACGCGCTGTCGTTGATCGCGATGTACGTGCCCGCCGACGACGGCACCCTTTCGGCCAGCATGCTCGGCGGACTCGTCAGCCAGGTCCTCTGCGGAGTGTGCTGCCTGGCTGGCGCGATGCTGCTGGCGCTGCGCAACCCGCTCGGCCGGACGCTCGTGCTGCTCGGCGCGGGCAGCAGACTGCTGGTGGTCGCGGTCGCCATGGTCGTCGCGTTCGTGCCGATCGACGGCAGCCGGGTGCTCGACCCGGGCGGCGCGTCTCTGGTCTCGTTCTTCCTGATCGACGCGGACTGGGTGCTGCCACTGCTGGTGTGCGCGTTCGCGACCGGCCGACGCGTCAAAACTTGGCTGCGTCCGGGCTAAACGGTCTTGAACGTGGCCATCATCCCCATGTCCTCGTGCTCGGCGTTGTGGCAATGGAACATGTACCGCCCGCGGTACCCGTCGAATCGCGCGATCACCTCGACCTCTTCGCCGGGCCGAAGGTCCACAGTGTCCTTCCGGCCCGCGTCGTGCGGCGCGGGATCCTTGCCGCCGCGGGAAAGCACCTGGAAGTGCACCAGATGCAGGTGGATCGGATGGTGCAGATCCGCGACGAACCGCCAGATCTCGACGTCGCCGAGTTTCGGCTGAGCCGCGATCTTCGTCGGAGTGAACGCCTCGCCGCCGATCGTCCAGCCGTGCCTGCCGTTGAACTGTCCACTTCGGAACGCGAACTCGCGGGTCACCGCCGCGTGTGCCCGGTCGAGTCGCTCCATTTCGGACAGTTTCGCCGGAATGTGGCTGTCGTCTTTCGCCCGGCGCGCGACGCGGAAGCGCATTACCTGTGCCGTGGACCCGGTTCCGAGACGGTTGACCAGCGTGACCTCGGTACCCACCGGATAAGCGCCGAAGTCGACCACCATGTCGTACCGTTCGGCAGGTGCGATCGGCAGATGCTCGTGGCCGCGCGGTGCGTCGAGCAAGCCTTGATCCGACCCGATCTGCGTGAACGCGGGTCCGCTCGGCGGTGGCGGGCTGAGGGCGAGATCGTACCGGCGAGCGTTGGAACCGTTGAGGAATCGCAGGCGATACCGGGTCGCCGACACTTCCGCGACCGGCCACGGCGCGCCGTTCACCAGCAGTACGTCGCCGAGAACGCCTGCTGCGTAAGCGTCTTCCACTCCCGGTACGGTTCGCAACGAAGGGTCCAACGACGGGTATCGCATCGATCCGTCTTCGGCGAACGCGCGGTCGGTGATCATGAGCGGGATCTCTCGCTCGCCGCGCGGCAATGGCAGCGCGTCTTCCTCGGCGTCGCGGACGATGTGCAGTCCGGCGAGTCCGCGATAGACGGCCGGTCCGGTGAAATCCATCCGGTGGTCGTGATACCAGAGCATCGCGGCCTTTTGCTGCAACGGATACGTGTACTCGCGGGTGCCGGTGGTGACAACGGCGTCCGGGTCGGCCATCCCCGAATGCCCGTGCCCGGCACCGGCGAGATACCGGCCGTCAGCGGGCAACACGAGGTCAGTGGCGTAACCGTCGGACTCCGGTGGCGTGCGTCCGCCGTGGAGATGCACGACGGTCGGGACCGGAAGTTCGTTGCGGTGCCGGACAATCGTGGTCCGGCCGCTGCGGGACTCGATCGTCGGCCCGGGGAAAGTGCCTTGGTAACCCCAGATCGGCGTGCGCAGTCCAGGAAGAATCTCCGCGGTGCTGGCCCGTTGCACGATCTCGTACCGGTCGACGCCGCCGTCGCGGGAGACCGGATTCAGCACCGGCGGCAGCGGCAACGGCACCTGAAACGGTTGCGGCAGCGGCACTTCGCTGGTCAGCAGCTCGCCGGTGGCTGCGGCCGGCCGCAACAACCGCGGCGTGACGAACCCGGCTGTGAGCACTACTCCGGCACCGCCCGCCAGTCCGAGAAACCGGCGGCGCGACATCCCGCTCATCGCCGTGCCCCGGTCCGCCAGATGCCGAACAGCGTCCCGAGCGCGATCGCGACCAGTGCGACGCCGAGCGGAATGTGCAGGTCAAGAGCACCGGCCTGGCCGGCGAAGTACTGCGCGGTCTCGCCGCCGGCCAGCAGCAAACTCGCCCAGAACGGCCACTGGACGCCGCCGCGCCACCAGTACAGCGCGGCGGGCACGAGCTGCACGAGCGCGACCGTCGACACGATGTTCGCGCCGAGTTCGTGCATCGCCAGCATGCTGTAGTCGCCGATCAAATACGTCCGGCGAACACCGGCTGACCCAGGATCGCGACGGCGTGCACCGTCACGACGACCCGCATCACCACCAGCAACGTCCGCCCGCGTGTCCGGGCCGCTTCGGCCACCGTTCCCCCTAGTGCGCGTAAGAATTCCCCCGTTCAGACGCTAAGCTGAACTTCTCATGCCGTCCAAGACCAAAATCGCCATGTACTCATGACCTCGGAGCTATGAGATGGACCTGCTGCAGCTGCGCTACTTCCAGGCGGTCGCCTACCGCGGCCACCTCAGCCAGGCAGCGGCCGAGCTGCACATCGCCCAGCCGTCGTTGAGCCGGGCGATCGCACGGCTGGAGGCGGATCTCGGCGTGCCGCTGTTCGAGCGCGCCGGACGGGGGCTGCGGCTCAACCAGTTCGGCACCACGTTCCTGCGCCGCGTCGACCGGGCGCTGCGCGAACTCGACGACGCCCGCCAGGAACTCGTCGATCTGGCCGGTCTGGACCACGGCCGGGTCGCCGTCGCGTCGGAAACCCTGCTCACGCTCACCGGCCTGATGAGCGCCTTCCGCGCGGAGTACCCCGGCGTCGAACTGCGGCTGTACCAATCGTCGGCGGAAACCATGGCGCAGCAGTTGTGCGCGGGCGAGGTCGATCTGTGCTTCGCCTCGCAGCCGCTGCGGCAGCCCGGCCTCCAATCGCGGGAACTGTTGCGCGAGGAGGTGATTCTCGCCGTGCCGAGCACGCACCGGCTCGCGCGGCGCAAACGCGTGCGGATGGCGGACCTCGCGAACGAGCCCATGGTGACCACGCGTCCCGGCTACTGGCCGCGCACCCTCTCCGACCGCCTCTTCGCCGAAGCCGGGCTGGAACCGAACTACTCCTGCGAGAGCGACGAACCCGGCGCGACCGGTCAGCTGATCGCGAGCGGGCTGGGGATCGGGCTGGTGCCGGAGGTCGCCCGACAGGCCGCCAAGGACGAGGCAGCCGTCGGGCTGGAGCTGGACGCTCCGGATTGCTATCGGACCTTGACCGTGGTGCAGCGTGCGGACGCGTACCTTTCCGCTGCGGCACAACGGTTGACGGAGTTCGCGATGGACTACTTCGGCACGGGAAGGTACCGGCCCGCGGACTCGAGCGCGATCTGAATCCTCCCGTGCACGCGCGGATTCAACAGCACCGTTCCGTCGAAATCCCCGCTGGACGCGAAGATCGCGACCGGCAGTGTGAGGGCCTGGAAGAACCCGAACAACGGCCGCAGCGCGTGCTCCAGCACGAGTGCGTGATGGTCGCCGCCGCCGGTCGCGGCAAGCAGGACGGGTTTGTCGACGAGCGCGTATTGGTCGACCAGATCGAAGAACTGCTTGAACATCCCGGGATACGAACCGCGGAACACCGGCGTCGCCGCGATCAGCAAGTCGGCTTCTTCGGCGCTCCGCAACGCGGCCTCGACCTCGGGCGGCGCGTCCGAGCGTTCGACGGTTTCGCCGAGCCCCAGCCGGTACACGTCGATCCGGGACGCCTCGACGGGGACCAGCTTGCCGAGCGTTTCCAGGATGACGTCCACCAACCCCATCGTCTTGGACGGCCGGCTCGGGCTCCCGTTGACGACCACCACCCGCAGCCCGCTCACGACGCGATCTCCCACCGCACCACCGGGGCGACCTCGGTGCCGAGCCGTTCGATCGCGGCGAGGTGCTCCTTCTGCGGCATCCCGCCGAACCCGAGCTGGATCAACGCCCGGTTCAGCCCGTAGACCTCGTGGTAGGCAAGCAGTTTCTCGATCAGTTCCGCCGGACTGCCGACCAGCAGCGCTGACCCGGGCGACGCCTGCGCTTCGAAGGCGGACCGGGAGATCCGCATCCCGACCCCGCGCTGATGATTGTTCTCCAGCATGCCCTGCGCGAAGTAGGGATACATGGTTTCGCGCGCCTCCTGACTGGTGCGCCCGACATACCCGTGCACGTTGATGCTGATCGACGCTGGCTCGTGCCCGGCTTCTCGCGCCGCCTGCCGGTAGAGCGCCGCGGTCTCCTCGTGCTGGGTCAACGGTCCCAGCAGAGCCGCCATCGCCATTGGCAGCCCGCGCCGTCCGGTGCTGACCGCCGATGCCGCGGACCCGCCGACACCCACCCAGATCGGCAGGCCGTCCGCGCGCGGCGCGATGTCGGCGTCATCGAGCGGTGCCCGGAACTTTCCCTTCCAGGTCAACGGGTTCTGCTCGCGGATGGCCAGCAGGAGGTCGAGCTTTTCGCGGAAGAGATCGGCGTAATCGGCGAGGTCGTAGCCGAAGAGCGGGAAGGATTCGGTGTAGGACCCGCGGCCCGCGATGATCTCGGCCCGGCCCGCGGACAGCAGGTCGATCGTCGCGAACTGCTCCCACACCCGCACCGGGTCCTCGGAACTCAGCACGGTCACCGCGCTGGTCAGCCGGATCCGCTCGGTTTTCTCGGCCGCCGCGGCGAGCAGGACCGAGGGCGCGGACCCGACGAAGTCGGTGCGGTGATGCTCGCCGGCGCCGAAGACGTCCAGCCCGACCTGGTCGGCGAGTTGTGCCTGCTCGATCGTCTCGCGTGCCCGCTGTCGCGGCGAGGGAAGCGACCCGGTGACCGGGTCTTTGGTGAGTTCGGCGAACGTCAGGATGCCGATTTCGAACGGTCGCGGTCCGGCGGCCGGGAGATTCTGCGGTTCAGCCATCGTCGGTGCTCCTTTCCGGCGCCCGGTCGCACGCCGCGGCCGGGCCTGTCCGGATTAACCTGTCTGCGCAGACAACTATTTCCGGCGAAGGCCGTGCTCACCCGTTTGCCGGGCCCGGTTACCGTGTCGGCATGGCGAGCGACGGGCTGCGAGACCTGGAACAGGAGGCGTGGAGCGGGTTCCTCTTCACGCACGAGCGGCTGTGGCGCGCGCTGGCGGACGGGCTCGCGCCGCTGAACGTGAGCATGGCGGAGTACAGCGTGCTGGCCCTGCTGGCGGAGGCGGGCGACGCGGGCATGCGGATGACCGACCTCGCTCAGCGCCGCCTGATGTCCACCGGCGGCTTCACCCGGCTGGCCGACCGTCTCGTCGGCCGCGGGCTGATCGAGCGCCGCCAATCGGCGGTGGACGCCCGCAGCTTCGACGCGGTGCTGACCGCGCAGGGCCGCGCGCTGATGCGCAAGGCCCGCCGTCGCCACCACGAGGACCTGCGGACGCTGTTCTTCGACCGGCTGGACGACGAGCAGTTGCGCCTTCTGGCGGCTGTCTGGCGCGATCTCGGGGACGGCTGAGCTCGCGCAAGCGGGGTGATTTGTCCGATTCTCGACCATGGACGGTTGTTGCTCGCTCACGAACTGCTCATGCTGAACAGCTATTCGGCACGAGCAGGGGAAGCCAGATGCAGCAGCAGAGCTTGGCGGTCCGGTGGTCGGCGCGAACAGTCCGGTCCGGCCCGTTTCACCGTGCGTTGTCCGAGGCTGTCGACCGGCGCGGGTTGTCCCTGTCGCGGCTCCGCGCGCATCTCGCCGCGCACGGGGTGTCGGTCGCCGAGTCCACGCTGAGTTACTGGCAGCGCGGTTTGCGCAGCCCGTCCGCGCCCCGGTCGCTCGATGTCGTGCGCGCTCTGGAGTCGGTGCTGAACCTGCCGCCGGACAGCCTCGTGGTGCTGATCGGACCGCACCGGAGCGCGGACGCCGACCGCAGGCCGTCGCTGCCGGAACTCCAGCAGAGCTGGGCGGAGACGTTCGCGCTGCGCGACGAGTTGAGCGGAACGCCCGGCGTCGAGGAGAACGCGGACCTGGACGTCGCGACGGTGGTCGACGTGCTGACGCTCGGTGCGCAAGGCCGGACCGCGGAGATCTCGTCGACCATGGTGGTGCGCGCGCGAAGATCCGGCCCGGACAGCTTCCTGGTGACGCACCAGGACGAGGACGGCAGCGACGTCACGGCGACCGAGATCATCGCGGTCGACGGCTGCCGGGTCGGGCGGGTGCGGCGCAGCGCGCGGTCGGCCGGAATGGTGTTCGAATTGCTCTTCGACCGCGGCCTCGCCGAGGGGGAGACGCACACGTTCGGGTTCACCCTGCGTCCCGCCGCCTCGGTCCGGCCGGGGAATTTCCACCGGGTCGTGCGCTCCCGCATGTCGGCATACCTGCTGCGGCTGCGCTTCGACCCGGCCGCGCTGCCGGCGCGCTGCCTGCGGACCGTCCGGCCGAGGGAGGACCTGGAACTGCTGGTCCGCGAGCCGCTGTTCTGCGGGCCGGGGAACACGGTCAGCGCCTACTTCGAGGAACTCGGCGTGGGCATCGCCGGGGTCGACCTCATTTGGGACTGATCCGCCGCTTCCTCCAGCGCCACCCCAGGAACGCGCCGCCGAGCACCACCGCGGAGCCGAGCACGATCAGCCCGACGACCAGCGAACCGGCCGGTCCGGTGTCGCGCTGGAGGGTCTGCTTGAACCCGAGCCCGCCGCCGCGCTGGTAATCCGAGCCGGGCTGCTTGTCGGCGTACCGGGAATGCACCTGCTGCTGGTATTCGGCGATCGGCATGAACTGGCCGACCGGCGACTGCGGAAGGCTGGCCTGGAGCAGCACGACGCCGTCGCGGCCGAGGTCGTACCACCCGTTGATCTGCGGTTCGTTCAGCAGCACCGAACCCGGGCGCAGCCGGGCGCTGAGCGCCTCCTCGTCATTGCCGGACAACACGTTCCCGACCGACCAGCCGGTCGGCGCGGCGTGGTCGGGCGCGGCGCGGAGAGTGGCTTTCGCGCCGGTGGCCGCGGTGGCCGTCACCGCGATCGCCCGCAGCACCCCGGCCGGCGCTCCCGGCTTGTCGGCGACGAAGTCCGGGTTGAGCGTGTAGACCGGGAAACCCTTGTGCTCCAGGGTGATCCGGCCCGGATCGGCGTGCCCGACCTGCCGGAAGTTCGACTTGGCGAAACTGATCGCGCGTGCCGTTTCCGCGGCTTTGACCGCGGCCGCGACGTCCTGCTCCGACGGCGGCGCGACCCACGAGGCCCCGGCGGCCTCGGCGGGACCGGCGGACAGGAGCGCCGCGACCGCGATCGCCGCGCCGGCGGCGAACTTCCGGCAGATCTCACCCATGGCGGCTCGTCAGCCCTTCTTGATGTTGACGATGGTGTCGTTCCAGGTGAACTGGGCGTTGCTGCGGTACTGGTTGTAGTCCCAGGTCTGGTACCGCTCGTAGCTCGGCCACGGGTCGCCGACCATCAGCGACTGGTTCGAGCTGTCGTAGCCGTAGATCACCTCGGCGTGCCCGCCGCCGGAGGTCCAGTAGATGCCGGTCAGGTTCAGGATCCCGGAGTTGACCTGGTTCTGGATCGACGAGTAGCTGATCGGCCCGTTCGCGTCCTGCGCGGAGAACCCGGTGCCCTGGAAGCCCTGCACGATCTCGTAGATCTGGCCGCCCTCGTTCGGGCAGTACCCGGCCTGGGTGCCCTTGCCCGCCGCGCAGAACTCGGCCTGCGAGGCGGTGCCGCCCTGCGACTGCTCGATGCTGGAGCCGTCCGCCGCCCAGCACCACTGGTCGTTTTCCTGCACCTGCTGGTTGTATTCGAGCTGCTTCGACACGGGCAGCGCCGCGGCGCGCAGGCCGCCGCCGACCGGCTGGACCTCGCGCACCTGGGTGTGCGTGGCGGTCTTGATGAGGCCGTTCGGCTGGTGCGCGTCGTTGGTCGGCTGGGCCAGCGCGGTGCCCGGCAGCAACGCCACGGCAAGCGCGGCTGCCCCGGTCGCCGCCGTGATCCGGACTGTCCTCCGGGTGGGTCGGTAATCCATCGAATCTCCTTGTGCCAGACGGGGAAGGGAGCTCGCCGGGATGCCCCGGCCGAGCATCACTGTGTGCTCGCCCACTCCCGCAGAGCAACGGCTCCGGCACGCGGTGTGAGTGTTCACAGCCGGTTCTGCGGGGAAATGACTGGCACCGCCGCGGTTTCGCTCACCGCGGCGACAGGGAATTCGCAATATTCACAGCGCGTTCACAAGCGATGAATCGCGCTCGCGGGGGTTTGTCCACAAGGGACCCGGGGTTACGGCAGGCTTCGCCGCAGCGCGGTGACGAGCAGTTCCGGCGGCGTCGATTCGGGGTGCAGCACCGCCTGCATGGTCAGTCCGTCGAGCAGCGCGGACAGGCGGACCGCTTCGACGGTCAGGTCCAGTTCCTCGGGAAGCCGGCCGAGCGCGACGGCCTCGCGCAGGATTCGCGTGATCAGGTCGCGCAGGTTCTGGTGCTGCGCGTCGGCGCTCGCGCGAAACGCCGGACGGGTGCGCGCGGCGACGGTGAACGCCAGCCAGGCCATCGCCTCGTCCCGGCGTTCGTCGTCGAGCGGGAGGAACTCGGCGAGCAGGTCTTCGACCAGCGTCCGGCGGCCGGTTTCAGCGGCGAGCAGCCGGTCCGCGCGAACCGCGACGCGCTCGCCGATCCGGCGGCCGAGCTGGTCCATGGTGAAGATCATCATCGCCTCGTGGTCGGCGAAGTAATGCCGGATCGACCCGATCGCGAGGCCCGCTTCCTTGGCCACGTTGCTGAGCGTCGCGCCTTCGACCCCGGAGCGGCGCACTACCCGGACCACGGCTTCGCTGACAGCTTTGCGGCGGTCTTCCGGCACCACGACCTTCGGCATGGTTGCGTTTATAGCACGGTGGTGCCACGATGGATTTAGCATGCAAGTGCTAAAACGCATCCTGGGGGAGGGTCCGTGATGAGCGGATGGGTACTCGTGAGCTTGGTAGTCGGTGTCGTAGTGATGCTGGTGTTCCGGATGCTCGGGGAGCCGTTGAACTGGCGTGACACCGTCGCGCCGCCGATCGTGCTGATCGCGATCGGCGTCGCGGGTGTCGTCGGGTTCAAGGGGCTGACCAGCGCTGACGTGTGGTGGATCGTCGGCAGCTGCGCGGTCGGTCTCGCCTTCGGAGCGGCGCGCGGCGCGACGATCCGGCTGTATGCGAAGAAGGGCGAACTGTGGCAGCGCTACCGGAAATCGAGCCTCGCGCTGTTCGTGCTCGGCGTTGCCGTCTCGATCGGATTCACTGTGCTGGCAGTGAAATGCGGCATGCACGAACAGGCGAGGCCCTACCAGTTGGCGATCGGGGTCAGCTTCGCCGGAGAAGCGCTGGTGCTCATCCCGCGCGGGCTGGCCTCGGAGGTGCCATTCGCGAGGGACAAAGAACGGCGATGGCTTCCGTCCCGATGAATCCGCTTAGGACAGTTCGGCCTGGCGTCCCTTCAACTCGGCAATGACCTGATCAAACACGGCGCGATGGGCTTCCAATCGCGAGAGCGTCAGGCTGATCGATTCCTGCACTTCTGGCACGTCCTTGGCGGCGATCTCCACGTGGTCCGCTCGCTCAGCAGTAGTTGTCCCGACGGTCAACGGACGATCGGCGCGCGGAAGAAGCCGCCCTTGCGGTTCCCGATCGAGCCAGGACGCCATGTCCCGCATCTCGTCCTCCAGCCGCACCGTCCACGACTGCCGTTGTCGTTCGGTCCGGCCCGGATCGCGGCGTTCCCAGCCCGCGACGACCATGTCCTCGATGGCCGCGGCGGCGGTGCGGCACGCGACTTCCAGGCGGGGCAACGGATCCAGTCCGACTGCCGAGATCTCCTCCAGGATCGGTTCGCCCGCGGTCCACACCCCGTCGACCGTGTGGGTTTCGGCGACGTCGTGCGCGGTGGCGAGCAACGCGCTGATCGCCTCGCGCACCTTCGCGACATCGGCCGGGTCCAGATCCTCGTCGGTCAGCCGATGCGGTGATTCGGTGCGCGGCGGGCGTTCCTTGGCCGGCCAGGAACGCGTCCCGCCGCGCCGCCGGTAGTGCTGCTGCATCGCCTGTTTGGACCGGTTGCCGTACTCCGCCCCCAGCTGTTCCCAGGTCCAGCCGCGGTCGAGGACCGATTCGATCAGCGTGACCTCAGCGCGGTCCAGGTCTTGCCGGACGTCGGGGACCAGGTGCAACGCGCCCGCCGCGTCCTCGGCGCTCAGGTCCTCGCCGGGCGGGCGGCCGGATCTCGCCGCGCGGACCAGTTCGGCGAGGAAGGGGTTCTCGCGTTGCCGGAAGTACCGGGTGGCCATTGCCTGCACGGAGTCCGTCATGGTCGTCAACGTATCGGTTGACGCAGGCGTGCGTCAACCGATACGTTGACGACAGGTGTCACCAGGTCACGGGCAGTTCGTGAACGCCGTAGATGTTCATGCCGGTCCGCAGCGGCACCTCCTCCGGCGGGACGGCGAGGGCGAGCGTCGGGAAGCGGTGCAGCAGCCCGGCGAATCCCGCGCGCATTTCGATCCGGGCGAGCTGCTGTCCGAGGCATTGGTGCACGCCGTGGCCGAACGACACATGCGTGCGCGCATTCCGTTTGACGTCGAGCTCGTCGCCTTCGGGAAAACGCGAAGGATCGCGGTTGGCGGCCAGCATCGAAATGAGGACGGTCGATCCCTTGCTGATCTTTTCGCCGCCGAGTTCGAGGTCTTCGGACGCGTAACGGAACAGAACGTCGACCACCGCCAGATAGCGCAGCAGTTCCTCGACCGCGCCCGGAATCAGATCCGGGTCGGCGCGCAGTGCGGCCATTTGCCCGGGATTTTCCAGCAGCGCGAAAGTGCCGAGCGCCAGCATGTTCGCCGTGGTTTCGTGCCCGGCGAGCAGCAGCAGGAAGCCGATGCCGACCAGTTCCTCGATGCTCAGGTCGTCGTCGCGGGCCAGGTCGGACAGGATGTCGGCCCCGGGGTCCGCGCGCTTGTCGGCCGCCAGCTTTCCGAGGTATGAAGTGAGCGCCGTCCAGGCAGCCATTTTGTCCTCGATGCTCTGGTCCCGGAGCATCATCTGAGTGGAGTTCTTCTGGAACGTCTCCCGGTCGGAATACGGGACGCCCAGCATTTCGCAAATCACCAGCGAAGGAACCGGAAGCGCGAACTCCTGCACCAGATCGGCAGGCCGCGGACACTCGGCGAGATGATCGAGCTGCCGCTGCGCGATTTCGGCGATGTGCTCCTCGAGCTGTTTCATCCGGTTGACGGTGAACGCGCCGGTGAGCTTCCGGCGCAGCCGGGTGTGGTCCGGCGGGTCCATCGTGATGAACAGGCCGGGCACCTGCGGCGACGGATCGAACTCCTGCTGCGCCTCGGGCATGCTCGGGGTTTCGTAGGGCACGTGCACCGCGCCGAGGTCCTGGCGCGAGCTGAACCGCGGGTCGGCGAGCGCCTGGCGGACCGCGTCGTAGCCGGTGACCAGCCAGCCGTCGTGCCCGTCCGGGAACTTCAGCGGGCTCACCGGCCGGGTCTCCCGCAGCCGGGTGATGGCGGACGGCGGGGCGAACGGGCCTGCGTCGCGTTCGAGCGGCAGGCCGGGCGGGCGGGTCATCTTCGGGTCCCCTCTCGGTGGTGGTGCGACCAGCGTCACCGCGGCGGCTGATATCCCGCTGACACGGCGCTGGCTCGACTACCATCCGCAGACATGCCGGACACGCAGTACGAAGACCTGCTTCAGCACGTGCTCGACACCGGAGCCGCGAAGGGCGACCGCACCGGTACGGGCACGCGGTCGATTTTCGGGCACCAGCTGCGCTACCGGCTGGCCGACGGATTCCCGCTGATCACCACCAAAAAGGTGCACTTCCGGTCCATCGCGTACGAACTGCTGTGGTTCCTGCGCGGCGAGTCGAACGTCACTTGGCTGCGTGACCACGGCGTCACGATCTGGGACGAGTGGGCGGCCCCGGACGGCGACCTCGGCCCGGTGTACGGCGTGCAGTGGCGGTCCTGGCCGACCCCCGACGGCGGACACGTCGACCAGATCAGCGACGTGCTGCGGACGCTGCGCGAGAACCCGGACTCCCGGCGGATCATCGTGTCGGCCTGGAACGTCGGCGACATCCCGCAGATGGCGCTGCCGCCGTGCCACGCGTTCTTCCAGTTCTACGTCGCCAACGGCGAACTGTCCTGCCAGCTGTACCAGCGCAGCGCGGACCTGTTCCTCGGCGTGCCGTTCAACATCGCGAGCTACGCCCTGCTGACGCACATGATCGCCGACCAGGTCGGCCTGCGCGTCGGCGATTTCATCTGGACCGGGGGCGACTGCCACATCTACGACAACCACGTGGACCAGGTGCGCAAGCAGCTTTCCCGGGACGCGCGGCCGTTCCCGACGCTGAGCCTGAAGCCGGCGGAGAGCCTGTTCGACTACCGCTACGAGGACATCTCGCTCGAGGGCTACGACCCGCACCCCGGCATCAAGGCTCCGGTGGCCGTCTGATGATCGGACTCATCTGGGCGCAGGCGGCGAACCGCGTCATCGGGCGCGACAACGCGTTGCCGTGGCACATCCCGGAGGACATGAAGCACTTCCGCACGGTGACCGCGGGCGCGACGGTGCTCATGGGACGCCGCACGTGGGAGTCGCTGCCCGACCGCGTCCGGCCGTTGCCCGGGCGACGGAACCTCGTGGTCTCCCGCACGCCGCAGGAGGGTGCGGAGACGTTCCCCGACCTGGAGCAAGCGTTTGCGGCCGCTGAAGGCGACGTCTGGGTGATGGGCGGCGCGCGGATCTACCAGGAGTCGCTGCCGTTCGCCGACCGGATCGAGGTGACCGAACTCCGGGAGTCCTTCGAGGGCGACGTCTACGCGCCGGAGATCGGCCGGGAACCGGACACGGTCGGCGAGTGGCAGGAGTCGAAGAACGGGCTGCACTACCGGCACCTCAGCTGGGGCGCCTAGCCGACTGCGGGCCTGACGGTAAGCGTGTCTCCGTCGATCTTCGCGACCGGTCCGAGCGGGACCGACAACGGGTCGTCGCCGTGGCCGACGTCGATGCCGCCGAGCACCGGGACGTCCAGCGCGCCGAGCCGGTCGCGCAGCACGTCCAGCACGGTCCAGCCGCGGTCGGTGTAGTCCTCGAACCCGGGGAACCGGCCGAGCGCGACCCCGCGCAGACCGCGCAGCGAACCGGACCGCATGAGGTGCGTCAGCTGCCGGTCGACCTGGCCGAGCCCGATCGCGCGCGGGGCTTCGAGGAACAGGATCGCGCCGTCGAGACTGGGCAGTCCGGCTCCGATGAACCCGATGACGGTGCCGAGATGCCCGCCGACCAGGTTGCCGGTTGCGGTGCCGGGGAACGAGACCGCGGCGGTGAGCGCGTCCGGATCCCGGTGCAGCGTCGTGGGTTCGGTCTCGAACAGCAGCCGCCGGGTCGATTCGGCGGAGCGCGCACCGGCGAGGAAACCGTGGATCCCGGCGATCCGGCAGTGCCGCCAGAGCGCGAGGTGCAGGTTGGTGATGTCGCTGAACCCCATGAGCGGCTTGGGATCCGCGCGCACGGCGGCGAAATCGATCCCGTCGGCGATCCGGTACGCCCCGGCCCCGCCGCGGGTCGCGATGACCGCGCGCACGCCGGGATCGCGGTAGGCGGCGTTGAGATCGGCGAGCCGGTCCTCGTCGAGCCCGGCGAGGTAACCGTGCCGGTCGAGGGCGTGCTCGCCGACCTCGACGGTGAGGCCCCAGCTTTCCAGCGTCCGCACGGATTCCGCGAGCTGTTCTTCGGTGGGCCAGCTGGCGGGGGAGACGAGCCGGACCCGGTCTCCGCGTCGGAGCCGGGGCGGCCGCACGGCGTCGGTCACCCGAGCACTTTCCCAGACTTGCCGCAGTAGCGGACACCGCCTGGCCGCTTCCCCTGCCACCGTGACCTTGCTCAGGAAAGGAAACCGGCACATGCAAATGCGGCTTTTGGCGCGGACCGGGATCAAGGTCAGCGCCTACTGCCTCGGCACGATGAAGTTCGGGCAGATCGGCAACCCCGATCACGGCGAGTGCGTCCGGATGGTGCACCGGGCGCTCGACGCGGGGATCAATTTCGTGGACACCGCTGACGTTTACGGGCCCGGTGGGGAGTCCGAGGAAATCCTCGGCGCGGCGTTGAAGGGCCGCCGCGACGACGTGGTCGTGGCCACGAAAGTCAACGGCTCGATGGGCCCGGGTCGCGGCGGGAGTTCGCGGCGCTGGATCGTCGCGGAGGTGGAACAGTCGTTGCGGCGCTTGCGAACCGACCACCTCGACCTGTACCAGCTTCATCACCCGACCCGGACACCGATCTGGAAGAAACCCTCTCCGCGCTCACCGATCTGGTGCGCAGCGGCAAGGTGCGCGCAGTCGGGTCCTCGAACTTCCCGGCGTCCGAGATCGTCGAAGCCCAGTGGGTGGCGCAACGCGCGGGGCTGGCCCGGCTGCGGACCGAGCAGCCGACGTATTCGCTGCTCAACCGCGGGATCGAGAGCGAAATCCTGCCGGTGTGCGACCGGTACGGCATGGGGGTCCTGGTGTGGAGCCCGCTCGCGATGGGACTGCTGACCGGCCGCTATCGGCCCGGCGGCGAGCGGCTCCGGGAAGCGCAGCTGCGGTTCGTGCCGCGGCACATGAGCGACGAGCGCAAGCACGCGGCGGTCGAGCAGTTCGCTCAGGTGGCCGACGAAGCCGGGCTTTCGCTGACGCATCTGGCGCTGGCGTTCGCGGTCAACCATCCCGCCGTGACGTCCGCGATCCTCGGCCCCCGGACGTTGCCGCAGCTCGACGACCTGCTGGCGGGTGCCGAGACCCGGCTGGACGACGATGTCCTGGACCGGATCGACGAGATCGTCGCGCCGGGCGCCGACGTGGGTCCGATCGACGTGTCGTACGTTCCGCCGGCGCTTACCGACCCGAAGCTCCGCCGCCGCGGCTAATCCGTCCCTGAACCATCGGCGGCACGTAACCGGTCGCGACCACCTCACCGTCGAACCAGGCGGTGAGTTTCGCGGCTTCCTCTTCCAACGCCGCCGCGGCAGCGAGGGACAACGGTTCGATCGGGACGACCGTCACCGTCCCGTCCGGCTGCTGCGTCCAGGTCCCGACGATCCGCCCGTTCCACCACGCGGTCGGACCGGCGTTGCCCGCGCCGTCGAAAAGGTGCGGGCCGTGGTCGCCGAGGTAGAAGTCGCGGCGGCGCCAGCCCATCGTCGTCGGGTCGAGGGTCGGGAGAAGGGCCGCCCAGTCCTGGTCGAGGCGGACCTCCTCGGCATCGTCGGGGTGCAGCCACGCCGGGGTGTCGTCCTCCAGCAGGGCGGGCGTCGCGCCGACGTCGTCCAGCGCCCGGCGGACCGCGGTTTTCGTCGCGCCGAGCCACCACACCAGGTCGTCCTCGGTCCCCGGCCCGAACGACCACAGCCAGCGCCGCACCAGTTCCTGGTAGCCCTCGCGTTCGTCCAGGACGCCTGGATCCTCGCCGAGCCACTGTTCGACCACCGTCCACACTGGACGGGAGACCTGCCAGCGTCCGGCGTTGTCCCCGCGGACTACCGAACCGCTCGACGCCAGCACGGAAAGCACCCGGGAGCCGACCGGGGCGAGCACCGCAGGCCGTCCCTCGGCGGCGATCCGCGTGTTCAGCGAGGGAATGCGATCACGCAACTGTGCGGTAGTGCCGGGTTCTTCGCGGATCGCCTGCAACGCCTCGGCGCACCGCTCGGCGACCCACGCCGGGCCGTCGTCGATTCCGGCGAGTTCGGCGTCTTTGGCCAGCCGTGCGGTCATCTGCTTCGCAACTCGGGCCGACGCACTTCCCCTTGCCGCGGCGAGCAAATCGACCGGAAACGCGAAGACGGTCCGGCGCATCGCCAACTGCCGCACCACCGTCCGCTTGCCGAACAGAGCGTCCGAAATGGACTCTCGATCGGCGCGGGACCGGGCGTACGCGGATAAGTAAATGCTGCTGGCCTCAGTCGCGTGCAAGCACGTGACCGCGCGGACGGCGGCCTCCACTCCGGACGCGGCGGTCGCCAACGCGTGCCGCAGCCCGATCCGGTCACGCCGCTCGGCGTCGGTCACCTTTCGCATGGTTTCGATCATGCCGGAAGTAGCGGTCACTGCCTGACCGCTACTGCTGCGAGTCTCGGTTCCAGCGCGGGAACGAGTCCGGCGCGGGAATCGAGGAGTCGAAATCATGGCAGTGCACGCCGTCGCCCACTTGAACTTCCGGGGCGAGGCCAGGGAGGCGCTCGAGTTTTACCGGTCGGTGTTCGGCGGGGAACTCCGGATCGCCACGTACGGCGACTTCGGCATGCCCCAGGAGGCACCCGACGCGGACCGCGTGGTGTTCGGACAGGTGACGGGCGAGAACGGCTTCCAGGTGATGGCTTACGACGTGCCGGGCGTCGCGACCGCCGCCCCGGTCGGCGAGACCACCCGAGAGAACGGGATGACCATCACCACGGAGAAATTCTTCCTGTCCGTCAGCGGCGATTCCGTCGAGGTCGGCGAGTTCTGGAAGAAGCTGTCCGAGGACGCGACGGTCGTCGAGGCGTTCGGCCCGTCGCAGTGGGCCCCGGCGTTCGGGATGCTCCGGGACCGCTTCGGCGTCACCTGGATTCTGCAGGTCGCCGCGTAGCCCGCCGGTCTGCGGCCGGAGTCCTGCGCCGGCCGCAGACCGGCTTTCACACCGGGCGCGGCGAGAGACCCTGCTCGAACGCGAGCACCCCGCTCGGGTCGTACTTCGCCGCTGCCGCCCGGAGCGCCGGAAGGTTCACCCCGTAGTACGCGGTGGCCCAGTCTTGCTGGTCGTCGTTGATGTAGTTGACGTACGCGCCGCCGGTGGCGATCTCCGCCAGCCGTGCCTGAACGTCGTTCACCTCGTGCTTCGCGGTCTCCCGGTCGACGTCCGGGGCGGCGCTGAGGTAGACCTGCACGTCGCCGAAAACCCCGCGGTGGGCGAACGCGGTGTCGGTGGGCCGCACGTCGGAGACCGCCGCGTCGAGCGGGTTGATCTCCAGCGCGACCTTGGTCTCGCCGGTGACGAGCGCGCTCAGCCGCGCCGGATCGGCCTTCTTCGCCAGCACCCGGGAAGCGGCCATGAACCGGCGACGCTCCAGGCTTCCGGACCAGAAATCCATCGCACCCAGGTAGTCCGTCTCCTGGAAACCGCTGACCGTGCCCTTGACCCCGGCCCGGCGTTCCAGATCGGCGATGAGTTCGCGGGCCTGCTGTTCGCCGCCGAGGAGGCAGCCCGGGACGCCCGCCGCCGGGTTCGGGCCGCCGAGCACCGAGATGTTCGACCAGAATTCCCTTGGCGCGGCGGTGATCCAGTCCTGCCAGGCCCCGTAGACGTCGGTGCCGGAGCCCTCGGGGAAGTTCACCACGAACACGGTGACCCGCGGCGGCGCGGGAACCGTGCGGAAGGTGAACTCCGTGGTGACCCCGAAATTCCCGCCGCCACCGCCGGTGAGCGCCCAGCCGAGGTCCGAGCCCGGGTCGACCGAATGCACCCGGAAGTCGCGCGGCGTCACGACTTTCGCGCCTTCCAGGTGGTCGCAGGTGAGTCCGTATTTCCGCATCAGGACGCCGATCCCGCCGCCGAGCGCGAGCCCGGCGATGCCGACCGAACCGCACGTGCCGCCCGGCAACGCGCGTCCTTCGGCGGCGAGTGCGTGATAGACGTCGAGCAACCGCGTGCCCGCACCCACGACGGCGGTGCCGTTCCGGCGGACCTCGACGCGGTTCATCAACTTGAGGTCCGCGACCAATCCGTTGCCCGGAGTGGAATACGCGACGTAACTGTGCCCGCCGCTGCGCGCCGCGAACTTGACGGTGTTTTCCGCGGCGAACTCGAGGCACTTCCGGACGTCGTCGGCGTCGGCGCACCGGGCGATCGCCGGCGGATAACGGTCGTCGTAGAGAAGGTTGAACGACGGGCGGATTTCCGCGTAGCCGGCGTCGTTCCGCTGCAGCAGCGCGCCGCGCAGCCGCCTGCGCAACCTGGCCCAGTCCGGCTCCTTTTCCGCGGCGTGGGCAACGGTTCCGGTCCCGGCGACGGCCGCGCCCGCCGCGACCGCGGACAACTGCAAAAGACGACGACGGCTTAACGTCATGGACGACCCCTCCACGGCTCGGCGGCCCGCGCGCACGAGAAGAAACCCGCCGGCCCGCCCCGAGATTCCCCTTGTCCGACGCCGCCAGCATAGACTAATCTTTCCGAAATAGAAGACGCATCTACGGTATTTCGAAAATGCGGGATTCGGGGGCGCTGGGGTCGAGGTCGACCGGCCTTGATCCACCATCGGATCAGGAGGTGCGGGCGACATGGGCGCAGACCGCTCCGGCTCGGCAGGCTCGGCCCCGGCACGCTCGGCGCGCCGGTCCGCGGTGCTGGCTTCCAGCATCGGCACGCTGCTCGAGTACTACGACTATTACCTGTTCGGCCTGGCCGCCGCCGTCGTGTTCCCGGCCGTGTTCTTCCCGTCCGAGGACCCGCTCACCGGGCAGCTGTCGTCGTTCGCCACCTTCGCCGTCGGGTTCGTGCTGCGCCCGGTCGGCGGCATCGTGATCGGGCACATCGCGGACCGGTTCGGCCGCAAGAAGGCCTTGATCCTCACCATCGTGCTGATGGGGGTCGCCACGATTCTCATCGGGGCGCTTCCCGGATATCGCCAGATCGGCGTCGCGGCCCCGATTCTGCTGGTGATCCTGCGGCTGCTGCAGGGCTTTTCGACCGGCGGCGAAATGGGCGGCGCGATCTCGCTGGCCGTCGAGCACGCCCCGCCGCGCAAACGCGGTCTCTACGGGGCCCTGCTCCTTTCCGGGGCAGGAGTCGCGCTGCTCATTTCCTCCGGGCTGATGGCGTTGTTCGCCACGCTTCCCGACCGGGATTTCCTGGCCTGGGGCTGGCGGATCCCGTTCCTGCTCAGTTTCGTGCTGCTGGTCGCGGGCTTGATCATCCGGATGCGCGTAGGCGAAACGCCGGACTTCGAACGCGCGCGCAAGAAGGACGCCGGCGCGCGCATTCCGCTGGTCGCTGTGCTGCGCCGACCGCGCAATTTGATCTACGGCGTTCTGTTCGGTTTCGCCAACAGCATCGGCGGCTACGTCATCACCACCTACGGCGCGTCGTATATCAAAAAGGATCTCGGAATGCCCGCGTCCGTGGCGCTCACCGCGACCATGGTCGCCGCCGGCGCGCAGATCGTTCTCGCGCCGACGTGGGGTGCGTTGTCCGACCGGATCGGCCGGAAACCGGTGTTCCTCGGCGGCTGCATCGGGCTCGCCGTGGTGATCTTCCCGGTGTTCTGGTTGTTCGAGACGAAGAATCCGGTCCTCGTGGCGGTCGCGATGGTGCTGGGCTTCTCGGTGTTCGTGATGGCGATGTCCGCGCTGTCCCAGACGATTCTGTCCGAATTGTTCGACACTCGCTCGCGTGTCACCGGCGTCAACCTGGGATATCAGCTGACCGCGGTGCTCGGCGGCGGATTCGCGCCGTACCTCAGCGCGTTGCTGGTCGGCGCGACCGGCGCGGTGTGGGGCGTCGGCATCTACGTCATCGCCGGCTGCGTGCTCAGCGCGATCGCGATGCTGCTGTTGCCCGAACGCGCCGGGCAACCGTTGCCGGAACCGGCCGTTGAACCGAAAGCCGCGACAGTATGACCTTGCTGGGATACGTCAGCGACGAACGCTATCTCGCGCTGCCCGATGTCGCGGTCGAGATCAGCGCCCGCGATGCGCACTGGACCGCGCGCTCCACCGCGACCGGCGCGATCCACGCCGACGTTCCGCCCGGCAACTACCGCGTCACCCTCGCCAAGGACGGCTACGGCGCCAAACACGTCGACCTCGTGCTCGGAGCTGAACCGCACCAGTTCCGGTTGCTGTCCGATCAGATTTTCGGTTACCTGTGGCCGAAATGGGCCCGCAGCGGCGACGAAGGCGAATTCCGGATCCACAGCCCCGAGCCGTACCGCCTGAGCCTGTGGCGATACGGCGCGGTGGCCGAGGAAACCGCGCTGATCGGCTGGTTCGACGAACACGCGCCGCGCGCCACCGTGCAGGTCACTCCCGATGGCGACTACACGCAAACCGGCGTGCGGTTCAACGAAAAAGGATACGTCGATCCGTCCCACCGCCAGTACGTCACGGCTCCGGACCGCAGCGGCCTGTACTACTTCCACGTCGAAGGCGAATCCGGGGCCCGGTTTTCGTTTCCGTGGGTAGTCGCGCCGCGCCAGCCGACCGCGCCGATCGCCGTCGTCGCGTCCACGAACACCTGGAACGCCTACAACAATTTCGGCGGCCGCAGCAATTACATCAACGCCTCCGGTCTGCCTTCCGAGCCAGTTTTGGTGCCCCGCTTGGAAATGCCCCGCTACCTGGAGTCAAGCTTCAGCGAACACGCCCTGCCCGACGACGCGTACCCGCCGCTCTCCTTCGAACGCCCAGAACCGCTGAACCAGCTCAGCGCCGACGCCCAGCCGGAGGACCCGATCCGCGGCAGGCAACCGTGCCACCTGGCCGCCGCGGAATGGCGGCTGCTCAGCTGGCTGGAACGCAACGGCTACGAGTACGACCTCTACTCCGACGCGCACCTGCACGACGGCACTCTGCCGTTGGACAGCTACCGCACGTTGGTCCTGAGTACGCATCCGGAGTATTGGTCCCGCGAGATGTACTCCGCGGTCTATTCCTGGGTGCATGACCGCGGCGGGAAACTGGCCAACTTCGGCGGCAATGTCGCGGACTGCGAAGTGGTGTTCTCTTCGGACGCACTGCGCTTCCGCACCCAGGCAGTCGAGTCCAGTGCGTATGAGAGCCGGATGCACCGCACGTTCCGGCCGACGTCGGAGCTGTTCGGCGTGGTGTTCACCAGCGCAGGCGCGATGACCGGAGCGCCATACGAGGTCGTCGACCCCAGCCACTGGGCTTTCCGCGGCACCGGATTGGACAAGGGAGACCGGTTCGGCGTCCGAAGCCTGCACGAACGGTGTCCAGGCGGCGCTTCCGGACACGAAACCGACAAGACCGGCCCGCACAGTCCACAAGGGACTCACGTACTCGCCCGCGGCTTGAACCCCGGCGACGGCGGCGGCGAAATCGCTTGCTACGCCACGGCCAGCGGCGGCGAGGTGTTCTCCGTCGGATCGATCGCCTGGACGTCCGCCGTACTGGTAGACGACGGCGTCTCCGCGGTCACGGCGAACGTCCTCGACCGGTTCACCGGACGCTCCTGAACCCGGCGGCGATATCGTCAGCCACCTCGACGCCAAGTCCGGGCGCGTCGCCGAGCCGCACGGTCTGGCCGTCGCTGTTCAACGGCGTCTTGAGGATGTCGCGCTCGTAGTAATGCGCGCCGATGATGTCAGACGGAATCCGGGCCGACAGCCCAGGCGCAGCACACGCCGCGTGCAACTGGGCCGCCGCGCCAATGCCAAGCTCCCCATTGGAACCGAGCACAACGTCGAGCCCGAACGCGTTCGCGAGCTGTGCCATCGCCACCACGCGGCCCGGCCCGCCCGCCTTGCCGATGTACAGGCTGACCGCGTCCGCCGCTTCGGCCCGGATCACCGACACGAGGTCTTCCGTGCCGAACACACTTTCGTCGGCCACAATGGACAACCCACGCCCGCGCAACTCCTGCATCCCGGCCAGATCGCCAGGCGCCACCGGCTGTTCGAGAAACGCCGGATCCTGGTCGCGCATCAATTCAATCGTCCGGGCGGCGTCTCCGAGCCGGTAGCCGCCGTTCGCGTCCAGCCCGAGGAACGTGTCTGCTCCGACAAGCTTCCGTGCCTCCGCGAGCCGACGCGCGTCGTCTTCAGGATCGAAACCAATCTTGAGCTTATAACTGCGAAATCCGGCCGCGAAGGCTGACTGGTAGACGTCATGGAGCCGTTGCCCGCTGCCGCTGAGCGAACACTTCACCGGCACTGTAGTCCTCAATGGACCCCCGAGCGCCACCGCGAGCGGGACTCCAAGCATGCGCGCGTACGCGTCCCACAACGCCGTCGAAATCCCGGCTTTGGTGAACGGCGCACCGGCCACCGCCTCGTCCATGCGCCGCTCAAGATCAGCGACCGGAATGAGCGGCCGGCCGAGGATCGCCGGGGCAAGTGCCTTCTTGATGAGATACTCCGCCGTACCAGCGTCCTCGCCGCTCCACTGGAGCGTCGCACTGACCTCGCCTAGCCCGGTCGAACCGTCCGAAGTGGTCACCCGGACCAGGAGGAAGTCGGAATGGTCATGCGTCCCGCGAGCCCCGGCCACGACCAGTTCCGGCCGGACGACCGGGCTGATCGCGGTGACCTCGAGGTCGTCGACGGTGTTCACAGAAACTCGCGGAACTCGGCGAGAAACCGGTCGATCATCCGGATGTCCTCAGCGTCGAGCCGATGCGCGGGCGCGCGGCAGTACGGACTGCCGAAGAACCCACGGCGTACGGAGATCAGTTTCTCCGCCGCGATAATCCGCTCAGTGTCCAGCATCCAATAGGAAATGTAGGGCAGCAGCCGCCGATGCAACTCGTCGCCGCCCGCTTCGTCGCCGTCCTCGAACCGCCGCCAGATCTCGACGTAGATCTCGGTGAACGAACACCCCGGCTGCGTCCCGACCGCCCCGCGCCGGATCGCGTCCGGCAACTGCACGCCCGCATATCCCTCGACCGCAGGTATCGGCGGATCCCCAGCGGCCAGCTCGGCGATCAACGGCCCGGGCGGGCTGGATTCGACCTTGACCAGCTGCAGATTGGCATGCTTGGCGGCGATCTTGCGCAGCACATCCGCGTCAAGACTGGTCCCCGTTTCCTCGGGCGCGTACTGCAACACCACCGGAGTCGGCGCGACCGCGTCAAGCACCTCCCGGATGTGCTTGACCAGCGCTTTCCGGGACGGTTGCAGATAATGCGGCGGCAGAAGATTGATCAAGTCCGCCCCCGCGGCCACGACTTCCTTGGCCCGCTGCACCGCCAGCCGCGTCGCATGGTCCTGAACCGCGATAATGGCCAGGACATCCGACCGCGGGTTCGTCTCCGCCAGCAACACCTCGGTCAGCGTGTGCCGCTCGTCCTCGGCCAACTTGTAGAACTCCGAGGCGAAGCCAGGAAACATCACACTGCCGACCCCGGTCCCGAGCACCTGCCGGATGACCCGCCGGAAGCCGGAAACATCGATGTCGCCGTCGTCGGTGAAAGGCACCTCGAGAACGGGAGACACTCCGCGAATAGGCGTCATCGAATCCCCTTCTGAAGGCCGAGCGCGGCGACCGCGTCCGCGTGAATGATTCCCTCGATCAGTTCGGGCGAGATCTTCGGCAACGCAGTGCCCGCGACGATGTCGTTGACCCGCCGGATCCCGGCGATCGCCTCCGCGGTGGTGGCGATCGGAAAATCCGAACCAAGCAACAGCTTGTGCGGCACGCCCCACTCCTGCGCCGCGAGCAGTGATTCGTAACAGACCCAAGGCCGGAGGTAAATCGAAGACACGTCCGCATACACGTGCGGATGCTTGCGGATGGTCACCACAGTCTCGCGTCCCCAGGGATGGCCCATGTGCGCCATGACGATCCGAAGCTCCGGGAACTGCAGCGCGACCTCGTCGGTGACCAGCGGATACGTGTACCGCAACGGCGCCTGCCGGATCGGCGACGCACCCTGATGAAACAAGATCGGCAACCCATGCCGCTCGCAATAGCCGTAGAACTCCAACGCTTTCGGCCCCAGCGGATCGAAATTCTGATAATTCGGCCCGAGCTTCACCCCGACCAGCCCGAGCTCCCGGCACCGATCAGCCTCGTCGAACACGTCGGCCGCAGTGGGATTGACCGACATAAACCCAATCCGCCGCCCAGGGTCAGCCGTCACAAACGCCGCCGTAGCAGTATTAGTATCCTCCGCCCGATACGGCAGCCCAGTCGCCTCTTCCGGCTCCTCAACAGCAATGTTGAACACAATCGACAGATCGGCGACCTCGGTAGCTTTGTCGTAATCCGCCCAAGAATTCGTAGTGACCACAGCCCGGTCGGTCCGCCACCCTTCGTAAACGCGCCGCTCGTCCTCCGGCACCGCGGCCTGGTGGGTGGGAGTATGAGTGTGCACGTCCACGATCATGGCTTCACAACACCTCCGCCAGCTCGACGAACCGATCCGCGAGCCCGCTGGCGATCCTCTCGAACCACCGCCTGCCCCGATCCAAGGCAGCCAATTCAGGCCGGTCGGTATACCCGTCGATGCTCAGCCAAACCCGCTCGGAATGAATGTCCACATCAGACACGCTGATTGTTGCGGGGAACTCCCTCGCCGCCGGTTCTTGCACCAGCTCCCCGCGAACCGCCATCATCATCGAAGTCTCGAACGCGCCAGCATGCCCAGGCACGATGTCCTCCGGCTCGAGGACCCGCCAGTAGTCAGTGTGCGCCACCGCAAGCCCGTGCCGAGTCGACGCCGCACCAGCGAACGCATGACAGACGCCGACGTTGCCCCCGTGCCCGTTGACGATGACCAGCCGCCGCCCGCCCTGCACCGCGATCGACCGGGCGAGGTCGTCGAGCACCTGCAACAAGGTCTGCGCCGAAAGCGAAAGCGTCCCATTGAACGGCAAATGATGATCGGAAGCCCCGTACGGAATGGTCGGCGCGAGCAACAACGCCCGCCCAGCCCGCGGCGCCGCCAACTCGGCCGCCCGCTCGCACACCGCAGCCGCGAGAAAGCCATCGGTCCCAGTAGGCAGGTGCGGCCCATGCTGCTCAGTCGCGCCGATGGACACCAGAACGAGCGCCTCGGAAAGCACCCCGCGCACCACGGCGCGATCGGCCTGCGCCCAGCGCAACAGTGCGCCCACGACGTCTCCCCGATACTGCGGTTGGCCTATCTTCCGGTATTTCGTAGAAGTCTTCCTGATTCAGGAAGATAGTCGATCGGGGAGGGAGACGCAATGCCGTTGGCGTGACGACAAGAAGCGGCCCGGCCGCAGATGCGGCCGGGCCGTGGTGGCGCGGACTTACCGGTCAGCCGGATCCCGCAGCACGCGCAACGCAGGCTCTGTTCCGTTGGCGGGGCGGGTGATGGCGAACAGCCGCTCGCTGTCCGAGGTCCAGGCGAGTCCTCGTAGGGCGAGGACGCCGTCGCTTGTCGCGTCCAGGGTTCCCAGCGGCGCGCTGCCGCCCACCTTGTAGACGTAAACGTCGTCACGCGGGTTGCGGACACCGCCCGCGAGATACTTGCCGTCCGGCGACGCCGCGACGGAATTCGGGTACTGCCCGGTGTGATAGGCGCCGGCGCGGGTGAGGTCCTTGCTGTTGAAGGCTTCGACCGCGTCGCGCGAGCCGGAGGCGGTGTAGATGGTCTTGCCGTCAGGGGAGAGCGTGAGGTCGGCCAGATCGCTGCCGACGACCGCGCCTGACGCGCGGGATTCGAGTTTGCCCGCGGCTACGGCATAAACGTAGACCGACGATTGGCTGAGTTCCGCTTGCCCCGCGACGAGCGGACCGCCATCGCCGACCCTCGCACCCATAGTCAGCTTGGGCGGAATTGGCAAGCTTGGAAAAGCAGTGGCTGAGTTGCCAGGCGCACTGGAATCGGCGGGCCGCTGCGTCGGAGCTAGTGGGATTAGAGCTCTCCAGGAGTGCGACGGCCCGGGTGACAACGGCGGCAGTGGATCGGACGACTGGTCAGGTATGGATTGGTACAAGTGGAAACCCCAAGGTGTTCGTTCCTCGTGAACTCGCTGAACGGCTGCCGGGAGAGAGTCGCGAACCGTGGCAGGTGCGGAACTGTGGCGAGGTGGCGGCATGCTCGGCTGCAATTTCGCATGGTGCTAAGCTTGAGAATCTGGAAGTTGTATCCGTCCAGACGAACAATGGGATACTGAGACCGCCTTGTGAAAATTGCGCGCGTTGGCTGTATGGAGACAAATGAACGAGCGACCGTCGATCACATTATTGCGACAAGCTGGCTGGGCCCCCGGTCGCGATGTGGACAACTCGGAGGATTTGCGTTCCTTGGCCGAGGCTGGGCTGGAAGCGTTCCCTGCTGCCGCTAGTTTTCTTCGGGAGTATTCGGGTATTAGCATGCAATGGAAGAGGAGCGGCGGATTTCCAGATGAGATGCGGTTCTCCGCGGTCCGCGTGCTCGAGAGCTTCGACCCAAGGTGGGTTGCGAGCTACGCTGATCGCGCGAAAACAGCCCTGGTCCCGGTCGGGGAGGCCAGTAATGGATATCTAGTGCTTTTGCTCGGAAGGAATGGCCACTGGTTTGGCGGGTTCGATGATGCGTTCGGCGAGCTCGGCGGGGACGTTTTGACGTGCATCGATCGCTTGGTCACCGAGAATAAGTTCATGCGAGAGTTGTAATGATAGCTAGCTCGGCGCAGGCGACTGGCCTGTGCGGTCAACGCTAACGGGTGCCGTCACACCGCAAACCCCAACCGCCGTGAGACCTCCTGCCCAACCTGCACCACCCCACGCACCGCGGCCTTCCTCTTCTCTCCAACCAGTTGCCGCGCAAACCCAGTCACCCCAACGGCCCCTGCCACAGCCCCCTCGGCGTCGAAGAACGGCGCAGCAAGGCAGGCGATCTCAGCCTGCTCCTCCTCGCTCTCAATCGCATACCCATCCGCCCGCACCTTCGCCAGCAACGCCAGAAACTGACCCGCATCCGGAGCCGCAGCCTTAGGCCCAACCCCGCGCGAAAGGCGAGACAGCAACGGCTTCAGCTCAGCCTCCGGAAGATGCGCCGCGATAGCCCGACCCAGGGCGGTCAGATCGAACGGCGCGACCTTCCCCCGATAAGTGTCGAACTGGACGAACCCAGGCGTGGATGCCTTGGCGACATAAACCACCGAAGCGTCCTCCAAGATCCCCACATGCGCGGGCATCCCTAGGCTCTCCGCAAGACGTCGCAGGTCGGCTTGGACGAGCGAAGGCAGGTCGACCTTCCGCACCAACTCGATGGCCAAACCGTAAAGCCGCAGGGTGGGACGCCAGAAGTGGCTGCGCCCGACGACCCGCCGCACGGCATACCCCCGCTGCTCCAGCGTGTACGCGATCGACGCGCAGGTGGCGAGCGGCACCCCGGCGGCCTTCGCGAGGGCGGTCAGCGTCAGCGGCTCCTCAGCCCGCACGAGGGCTTCCAACACGGTCAGCGTCCGGTCCGCGGCCGGCGACGCTGCTTTGCCCGATGCGTCGCTCATCCGGCATCAACCTTTCGGATACCTGTAGTCATCTTCGGAACACGGTAGCGTCCGGTCAGCCGGCTGGCTCGATTCGCGCGATGGTCTCTTCGGCCCATGATCGGATGGTGTCGGCCTGGTCGGGGGTCAATTCGTCGAGGAAATGGCGGCGAATGTTGCTGCCGTGCACCACCAACGCCTCCTGGATGACCGAGCGGCCATGTGCGGTGAGGGCGATTCCGGTGCGCCGTCCGCTGGGGCCGCTGCGGGTCGGGGCGACCAGGTCGCGCGACTCCATCCGCGTCAGCTGGTGCGAGACCCGGCTCTTCTCCCAGCCGAGCGCCTCGACCAGGTCGGCGACGCGCGTTTCGTGGCCGGGCGTGCGCCAGAGGGTCACCAAGACACTGAACTCGGCCTTCGAGATGCCGCAGTCACGCTGCAGTCCGCGATCCAGTTCGCGGGTGAGCAGGCGTTGTGCGTGCACCCAGGCGTTCCACAGCTCCCAGTCGTCGGGGGTCATGAACCGGAAGCGTACCCGGGGAGTTGACTCATCAACTCCAGCGGCTCTAGAGTTGATGTATCAACTTTGGGGAGGGTTCATGCGGACATTGCTCCAGAACGGGACCGTGGTCAGTCTTGACCCGGCGATCGGGGATCTCCCGCGCGGGGACGTGCTCATCGAGGACGGGCGGATCGCGGCGGTCGGGCCCTCGATCCAGGCCGACGCCCAGGTCGTGGACGCCTCGGGCAAGATCGTCCTGCCGGGATTCGTGGACACCCATCGGCACACCTGGCAGACGGCGTTCCGCGGGCTCGGCGCGGACTGGACGTTCGCCGAATACCGCGAGGTCATGCACGAACGGCTCCGGCCCCACTACCTGCCGGAGGACGTGTATCTCGGCAACCTGCTGGGGCGGCTCGAAGCGCTGAACTCGGGCGTGACGACGATGCTCGACTGGTTCCACTGCTCCGACCGGCCGGAGCACGCCGACGCGGCGATCGACGCGCTCCAGGAGGCTCCTGGGAGATCCATCTTTTGCTACAGCGCGATGGACCCAGCCGACACCGTCCGCGTGCGGAAGCGGCTAACCGGCGACGAAATGGCCTTCGGGTTGCGTGGGCCGATGCTGACCACAATGGACACGACGGCCGCCGACGTCGCGTTGGCGCGGGAACTCGGCCTCAGGGTGAGCGTGCACATCCACCGCGCGGCCGGTGACTCGATTCCCGAAATGCGCGAACGAAAACTGCTTGACGACCGGACGACGATAGTTCACGGCAACGGTCTCACCGACGCACAGCTGGCGATCCTCGCGGACGCGGGCTGTTCGGTGACGGTCAGCCCGGACGTCGAGCTGAAGATGGGGATGGGATGGCCGGATACCGGACGGTTGCTGGCGGCTGGGATCCGGCCGTCGCTGTCCATTGACGACTGTCCGTCTGCTGGGGGCGACATGTTTTCGGCTATGCGTACGGCGTTTGCCGCGCAGCGCGGTCTCGACGGCGGTCTTGTCGCGCGCGACCTGCTCGAGTTCGCCACTGTGGACGGTGCCCGTACCTGCGGGCGTGGTGACCGGGCGGGCAGTATCAGTGTCGGGAAAAACGCGGATCTGGTGCTCATCGACGCGGAGGATCTGTCGGTGTTCCCGGTCAACGACGCGGTGTCCACAGTGGTCACAGCTGCGCATCCAGGCGTGGTCGACAGCGTCTTCGTCGGGGGCAAGGCGGTCAAGCGGGACGGCCGGTTGCTGGGAGTGGATGTGCCGAAGCTCAGGACCAGGCTGCTGGAATCTCGCGACCGGATCGCGGCGGCGGCCGGATTGGTGGTCGGGTGATAGTTCTGGAGACGGATCGGTTGCTGCTGCGGCGGTTCACCGAATCCGACTTAGACAATCTGGTGCAGCTCGACAGCGACCCGCAAGTGATGCGGTTTCTCACCGGCGAGCCGACGCATCGCGCCGAGATCGAACAAAAGGTGCTGCCCGGAATTCTCGCCGATTACGAACGCGGACCAGCCGGGCGATGGGCGGCGATCGAAAAGGCGACCGGCGAGTTCATCGGCTGGATTTCCTTGCAGCCGCCGGAAGACGGCAGTACGACGGAGCTGGAACTCGGCTACCGGCTGCGGGCGAAGGCCTGGGGTCGCGGGTATGCGACGGAAGGCTCCCGGGCGGCGATCCACAAAGGATTCACCGAGCTCGGCACGCGGCGGGTGTGGGCGCAGACGATGGCGGTGAACACTCCGTCGCGGCGGGTGATGGAGCGGTCCGGGCTGAAGTACGTCCGCACCTTCCACCTGCACTTCGACGATCCATTGCCAGGCACGGAACACGGTGAGGTCGAGTACGCGTTGACCCGCGAAGAATGGGTGGCCAACGGCCGGGGCTGAGCGCGGTGCAGGGGCAACACTCGTGCCCTGCCGTCCATACCGCCGGGTGAGCACGTACGACATCCTTTTCGTCCGGAATACACTCGCCGGGTGAGCACGTACGACATCCTTTTCGTCCGGAATACACTCGCCGGGTGATCAACCTCCTGCGGGTCTCGCGGGCTCGGCACGCGGTGTGGTTCCCCCTGCTCGGGCTGGTGTTGTTCGCCGGATCGCTGCTGCCGTCCCTGCAGACGTTCGGCACGCAGTTCGGCGGGCTGCCGTCGCGGCCGTTCGACGCGCTGGCCGTCGGAGCGGTCGCGTTGCAGTCGTTGTCGCTCGCCGGGTGCCGCCGATGGCCGATCGCGGTGCTCGCGCTGGTGTCGGCCGGGTTCGCGATCGACCAGTTGTGCGGTTACCACTCGTTCGCGGGCTCGGCGTTGCCGGTCGCGGTGCTCAACGCCGGCTGGCGGGCGGATCGGGGACGGCGCGCGGCGGCGATCGGGTTCACCGTGGCATATCTGCTGTTCGTGGCCGCGTTTCCGCTGCGTGGCGGCGGGGAATCGGCGGCGGGAGTGGCCGCGTTCTACCTGTCGCTGGTCGTCGTGTGGGGGATCGGGGCGTGGCTGCGCTCCACCCGCGCCGCGGAGGCCGAACGGCGCCGCCGGGTCGCCGAGGAAACGCGCGCGGCGGAGCGGGCGCGGATCGCTCGCGAGCTGCACGACGTCGTGACCCATCACGTGACCGCGATGGTCGTGCAGACCGAATCCGCGCGGTATCTCACCGGCGAGCGGCTCGACCAGACCCTCGCCACGGTCAGCGGCACCGGCCGCCAAGCCATCGCTGAGCTGCGGAATCTGCTCGACGTGCTCAACCCCGGCGCCCAGCCCGCCCTCGGGCTCGACACGCTGGTCGAGCAGACGCGGCGAGCCGGGCAGCCGGTGGAGTTCACCGAGGTAGGCGCGCCCGCGAACTCGGAGGTGGCGTACCGGGTCGTGCAGGAAGCGCTGACCAACGCCCTCAAACACGCGCCCGGCAGCCCGACTTCGGTTGAGGTCCGGCACGGCGAGGAGGACATCACCGTGGAAGTCCGCACCGAGAGCGAGGTCGACCTGGCGGTCGGCGGCAGCGGGCGCGGGCTGGCGGGGCTCCGCGATCGGGTCGGCGACGTCGGGGGAGACTTCGCCGCGGGGCGCGGCGAAAGCGGCGGGTTCTGCGTCCGGGCCCGGATTCCGGCGTGAGCGCGCCGTTGCGGGTCCTCGTCGCCGACGACCAGGTGCTGGTCCGCACTGGGCTGGTGACGATCATCGACGCGCAGCCGGACCTGGAGGTCGCGGGCGAATGCGGCGACGGGCAGGCCGCGGTCGAGCTGGCTCGCGAGCTGAGCCCGGACGTCGTCGTGATGGACGTGCGGATGCCGGTGCTCGACGGCATCACCGCGACCCGTCTGCTGGCCGGCTCCGACGTCGCGGCACCGGTGAAAGTGCTGGTGGTGACCAACTTCAACCTCGACGAGAACGTCTACCAGGCGTTGCGCGCCGGGGCTTCCGGGTTCCTGCTCAAGGACGCTCCGCCGGACCAGCTGCTGCACGGGATCCGGACCGTCGCGTCCGGCGCGGCGCTGCTCGACCCCGAGGTGACGCGCCAGCTCGTCGGCCGGTACGCCACCCGGATCCGCCCCGCTGCCGCGGATCCGGGCGACGTCCCGCTGGCCCCGCGCGAGCTGGAAGTCCTCCGTCTGGTCGCGGAAGGCCTTTCCAACAGCGAAATCGCCGCGGCGCTCGTGCTCAGCCAGGAGACCGTGAAGACTTACGTTTCGCGCATGCTCGCCAAACTCGGCGTCCGCGACCGGGTGCAGGCCGTCGTTTACGCTTATCGGCACGGACTGGTCGATTAACCCGCGACTCGCGCGGCGACGTCCTCGATTTCCCGCACGGCGACGTCCGGCTGATCCTGGTAAATGTAATGCCCGCTGGTTTTCGCGACGGTCAGTTCGCTGCGGCTGGAAAGCGCGAGCCACTTCACCTGGCCCTCGGTCCACGCCCGCTCCAATCCCGGACCGTACTGCGGCAGTTGCGCGAGATATTCCTTCCCGTGCTTGATCACCTCGACCGGAATGTCCCCGGCGGATTTCACGTCCGCGTCGGCGACGACCAGTTTTTCCGGGCTTTCGCCGTTGAAGACCGCCAGGGTCTGCGCGCGGAGAGCGGCCGCGTCCCCGGTGGCGTCGGCGGGGATTTCCCTGGTCAGGTCCGCGCCCTGGGTCGGCGAGGTGGCGTCCATCAGCACCAGGCCCTTGACCTTGTCCTGGTGGTCCGGGGCGTAGCGGGCGGCGATCAGCCCGCCGAGCGAATGCCCGGCCAGCACGACCGGCGAATCCGCGGCGAGCTGGCCGAGGACGCCGGTCAGCACCTTTCCGGTGGTCTCGAACGTCTGCCGGTCGGCGGGCTGGTCGCTGCCGCCCGCGCCGAGCCGGTCGTAGGAGCACACCCGGTTCTTCTTGCCGAGCGTTTCCTGCAGACTGGCGAATTTGTCCAGCGCGTCGCCGCCTCCGTGCAGCAGAACGACGACCGGTTTGCCTTTCTCGAGCGTTCCCGAACACGATACGTTCACCGATTTGCCGTCCACGGTGATTTTCTTCGCGCCGGTGAACGCGGCCTGGCTGACCGGTGCGCTGCTCGGTGCCGAATCCGCTTCTGTTTCCTCGTCGCATCCCGCCAGAAGCAGACAGGCCGCGATCACCGCCGCGGTTCCCCCGGCCTTGTGCATCGAATACCCCTTCATGCCGGAAAACGCTACTGATCCGGTCGGGCTAAAACGTCCCCGCGCGGTGGACACCTGCGGGTAGCTCTCCTGGGGGACACCGGAGAGCTGCTTTAAACTCCCGGTATGTCGTCGGGCGCCGTGCGAACCGGCCGGGGAGGGGCGGAGCGCGAGCCCGGGTCCCGGCTGGAGTTCGCGGTGCTCGGGCCGGTCCGCGGCTGGTACGGCGGGCAGCCGCTGGAACTCGGGCCGGTGCTGCGGACGACGATGCTGGTCGCGCTGCTGCTGCGGCCGGACGTCACGGTCAGCCGGGCCGAGCTGGTCGACCGGGTGTGGGGCGAGCATCCGCCGGAGAGCGACGGCGTGCCCGGCTACATCTACCAGCTGCGGAAATCCCTGGCCGCGGCCGGCGCGGACGCGAAATCCGTGCTCCGGACCGATCCAGGCGGGTACCGGTTCGCCGGGGCCGGCGTCGGGGTGGACGCGGTGCGGGTCGACGAGATCGCCGCCCAAGCCAAGAAAGCCGCCGCAGCTGGCTCGCTCGCCGCGGCCGCCGACGGGTACGGGCAGGCGCTGGCGTTCTACGAGGGCGTTCCGCTGGCCGGACTGCCCGGCCCTTTCGCCGAACGGGAGCGAAGGCGGTTCGTCGAACGCCGCGTCGGGCTGGTCGAGGGCCGGACGGACGCGTTGATCCGGCTGGGCGACTACGCGTCGGCGATCGGCGAGGTGACGGCGCTGCTCGCCGAGCATCCGGACCGTGAACCGCTGACCGGCCTGCTCATGCGGGCCCTTTACGGGGCCGGCCGGCAGAGCGACGCGCTCGACACCTGGCGCGAGTTCCGTGTCCGGATGCGCGATGAGCTGGGGCTGGAACCCAGCGAAGATCTGCGTCGCGTGCACGAGGCGGTGCTGCGCGGCGATGACGGAGCGCTCGGCGTCGCGGCGCGGCCAGCCACGGCGCCCAGGATCCGGGACGAACTGCCGCACGACGTCGGGGAACTATCCGGCCGCGACGACGAACTCGCCCGGCTCGTCGCGCCCGGAAGCGCAGTGTCCGCAGTGGACGGAGTGCCCGGGTCTGGGAAAACGGCGCTGGCGGTGCGCGCGGCCCAACTGCTGCGCGAGGAACATCCTGACGGCTGCCTGTTCGTCGCACTGCACGGGCACAGCACCAGCCGCGCTCCGCTCACGCCGGTGCGGGTGGTGCGCCGATTGCTGCGCTCGGCGGGCGTCAACGAGCAGAACATTCCGGATGACCTGGACGAATTGTCCGCGAACTGGCGCGCCGCCACCGCTCCGCTGCGCCTGGTTCTGGTGCTGGACGACGCGATCAGCGCCGAGCAGGTCCGCCCGCTGCTGCCCGGCGGAACCGGAAACCGGGTGCTGATCACCAGCCGTCGCCGACTGCCCGGTTTGGACGTTGAACGCCGGATTTCCCTGGGCCCCTTGACTTCCGACGCCGCCGCGGGCTTGCTGGGCCGGATCGTCGGCCCGGCGCGGGCGAGCCAGGAACGCGCGGCCGTGCGCGAACTGGCCAGCCTGTGCGGACGTCTTCCGCTCGCCCTGCGCATCGCGGGCGCCCGGCTGCAAAACCGTCCGATGTGGACCTTCCGCGACCTGGCGGACCGGCTCGCCGACGACACTGACCGGCTCGGCGAACTGACCGCGGAGGAACGCAGCGTCGAGGCCGCGTTCCGGCTTTCCTATGACCAGCTTCCGCCTAAAACTCAACGTGCCTTCCGCACCCTGGGCCGCGCGCCCGCGCCTGAATTCGACGAACTCGTCCTCGCCGCGATGCTCGGCTGTCCCCGGCGCGAGGCGGAAAGCGTGCTCGAAGACTTGGTCGACGCGAACCTGGTGCAAGCGCCCGCCGCGGGCCGGTACCGGATGCACGACCTGGTCGCCGTCTACGCGCGCCGCCTCGCCGCGGACGAACCCGACGTCGCGAGCGGACTAGGTGTCTACCTGCACGCCTGCCGCGCCGCGAGCGAATGGGGCGAACCTGGTTTCCCCAGCGGCCCGGCACCCACCGACTCGCCTTTCACGGGACTCGTCGACGCGTCGGCGTGGCTGGACCAGGCGGGCGACCTGGTGGAAGTCGTCTCGTCCGCAGTCGCCGCGGGCCATCCGGACTACGCGTGCTGGATCGCCGAAGGAGCCGTCGACTACCTCGTGCGCCGCATCCGGTACCGGGAATGCGTTGCCCTGCTGGAAGTTGCTCTGTCCGAAGTAGACAACGTGGCGGACCAGCGGATGAGCACGGCACTGCGGTTCGGACTCGGCTGGGCATACCTCGGGCTGGGCGATCCCGTCCAGGCGAGGGAATGGTGCGAGGAAGGCCTGCGGATCAGCCGGGAAAACGGCGACCGGCGAGAAACCGCACGGGGCTTGTGCGGACTGGGAATGGTCACGATGTTCGCCGGACCGCTGGACGAAGCGGAACAAGTGCTGACCGAGGCCCGGACACTGGCCGAGGAAGTGGCGGACAGCTGGTTAGTCGAACGTGCGGTTTCGGGCCTAGGGTATGTGCACTTCAAGCACGGCGAATACGAACGCTCGCTCGTCCGTTTCGCCGAATCGCGAGAAGTCGCGGTCGCAACGGGAAATCCGGCGATGCTGGGCCGGGCATCCAGCCACATCGGCAGCGTCCGCCTGCATCTGGGCCGCCCAGACGCGGCGGAACCCTTGCGCGAGGCAGTCGAATTGGCTGAGCGACTCGACGACCGGTTGTTACTGGTGAGTTCGCTTTCGCGGCTCGGTTCTGCGGAACAGGAATTGGGGAATCTGGATCTCGCACTCTCGTATCATCTGCGGGCACTGAGCGCGTTGACCGATCAGATGTCGCCGTGGGCAGAGATCGAAGTCCGAAACCGGCTTGGGGCTTGCCGCCAGGCGAGAGGCGAGGAGGCAGCGGCGCGGGAACAGTTCGCTCTCGCTGCGGTCCTCACTGAGGCGAACTGAGCGGCCGGGTTGGCGCGGCGGCCAACCCGGCCGGTCCACTGTCCACTCAGGAAGCGCGAATCGCCTCGATCTCAAGGACGAGTTCGATTTCCTTCGAGACCAGCAAGCCTCCCGATTCCAGCACCATGTTCCAGACCAGCCCCCAATCCTCGCGGTTGATTTTGCCGCGAGCGGAGAACACCGCGCGATCGTTCCCCCACGGATCGCGCGCGTGGCCGAGATACTCGACGGCGAGGGTGACCGGACGCGAGACGCCCTTGATGGTCAGGTCCCCGACCATGGTCGCCTCGGCGCCGGTCACGGTGACCGAGGTCGATTCGAAAGTGGCCCGCGGATGCTGTTCCACGTCAAAGAAATCGCCGGAACGCAGATGGTCGTCCCGGGTCTGATCTCCACTGTCCACAGTGGCCATTTCGATGACCGCGCGCACCGTGGTGTCCTCGATCTTCTCGCCGATTTCCACCGTGGCGTCCACCCCGGTGAACCGGCCGCGGACCTTGGTCAGCAGGAAATGTCTGCCCACGAAACCGACCTCGGCGTGCCCGGGGTCGACGTTCCAGGTCCCCGCGGCGGGAAGTTCCGTTCCGGCGACCACGCGGGTTGCGTCTGTCATGGCGTTTCCGTCCTTTGCTCTCAACGGCCGGATTCGGTCGGCAGTCCGGCCGCGATCCAGTCGGCTTTGCCCTCGTCGTAGTCGAAGACCTGGGTGTATCCGAGTTCCGCCAAATGCTTCGCGACGGTGGCGGAGTTCTGGCAAGGGGAGTCGGCGCAGTAGACGATCACCGCGGAGTCCTTGTGCGGCAACAAGGTCGGCGCGAGTTGCTCGACGTCGTCGACCGGCAGGTTGAGCGCGCCGGGCAGATGCGCCTTCGCGTAGTAGTCGGCGGGCAGCGCCTCGACGACGATCGCCGATCCCGCGTCGATGTGTTTCTTGACCTCGTCGCGCGTGATGGGTTCGACCATCGGTGCCTCCTCAGGATTTAAGTGCGTACGCACGCACTTTACTCATTAAGTGCGCCCGCACGCAATGACCTACACTGGGAGGCGTGAGCGACCCGAAGATCGGCCTGGACGCGTGGCGGGCGATGCTGCTCGCGCACAGCGCCGCGGTGCGAGCCATCGAAACCGACGTGCAGCGGGGCGGGACCGTGCCCCTGGCCTGGTACGACGTCCTGCTGGAACTGAACGCGGCCGGAAAGAAGGGGCTGCGGATGGCGGAGGTCGCCGAACGCGTGGTGCTCAGCCGGACGCGGGTGAGCAGGCTGGTCGACGAGATGGTCCGTGCCGAGCTGGTGACGAAGCGCCCGGAGCCGGACGACCGCCGGGTCAGCTGGGCGGTGATCACCGACGAGGGGGTCCGCGCGCTGCGCAAGACCGCGCCGGTCTACCTGGAGAGCATCGAGCGGCATTTCTCGGCGCACCTCAGCGATGAGGAAGCCGCGGTGATCGGGAAGGCGTTGCTGCGGGTCGCCGAAAGCGGGAAGCCTGGGCTAGCGAAATAGCGGCCGGGCACCGTGGTGAGGGAGTCCCTGCGGTTCAGGAGCCACCTGACATCGGCCGAGAGAGGCCTGTCGTCAGAAACCGGAAAAAGAAGTGAAGAAGATGTGCCCTCGGCAGGATTCGAACCTGCGACACCTGCCTCCGGAGGGCAGTGCTCTATCCCCTGAGCTACGAGGGCTCGCTTGCGCGACTGGACAGAGCCTAGCGCATGCCCCTTTCCGGCTGTGCACAGGAGGGGGCTTAACGCGGTAGCGTCGGATCGTCGACGCGGAGGGAGGCGGCGGTGGGCGCCGAGCCGTTCCAGGTCAGGGTGGCTGAGCAGGACATCGAGGACGTGCGGGCGCGGTTGCGGCGCACGAGGTGGCCGGAGGCGGAGACCGTCGGCGACTGGGCGCAGGGAGTGCCGCTCGGCTATGCCAAGGAGCTCTGTCGCAGCTGGGCCGAGGACTACGACTTCGGGTTCGCCGACCGGCTCAACGTCTTCCCGCAGTTCCGTCAGGAGGTCGACGGTCTCGGGATTCACTTCGTGCACCTCCGTTCGCCGGAGCCGGACGCGTTTCCGCTGGTGATCACGCACGGCTGGCCGGGGTCGGTGCTCGAATTCCTCGACATTCTCGGGCCGCTGACCGACCCGCGGGCGCACGGTGGCGATCCGGCGGACGCGTTTCATGTCGTCGCGCCTTCGTTGCCGGGGTACGGCTGGAGTGACAAGCCGAGCGAAACCGGTTGGGGCGTGCGGAAAATCGCGACCGCTTGGGATCAGCTGATGGTCTCGCTCGGCTACGACCGCTATGGCGCGCAGGGCGGCGACTGGGGTTCGGCGGTCTCGGGGGCGCTCGGCGAGGTGGCGCGGGAGCGGGTCGCGGGGGTGCACGTCAACATGGCGGCCGCGCCGCGAGGCGAGTTCGCGGACGAGACCGACGAGGAGCGCGAAGGGGCGCAGGCGGCGGCCGAGTTCCGGCGCACCGGCCAGGGGTATTCGGGGCAGCAGGGCACGCGACCGCAGACGCTGGGCTACGGACTGACCGACTCGCCGGCCGGGCAGGCGGCCTGGATCGCCGAGAAGTTCTGGGCCTGGACCGACAACAACGGTCACCCGGAGGACGCGGTCACCCGGCAGCAGCTTCTCGACGCGATCTCGGCGTACTGGTTCACCGCGTCGGCGACGTCGTCCGCGCGGCTCTACTGGGAGAGCTACCGCAGCTTCGGCGATCTCGTCACGGCGCCGTCTGGCATCTCCGTCTACCCGCGCGACATCATCCGCCCGTCGCGGCGGCAGGCGGAGCTCAAGTACACCGATTTGCGCTGGTTCGAGCGGCTGCCGCGTGGCGGGCATTTCGCCGCGATGGAACAACCGGCGTCGCTCGTCGAGCAGATCCGCGGGTTCTTCCGGCTCGTGCGCTGATCTTTCCCACCTCGCGGAACAGGGCTGGGGGAAACGCGTCACCAGGCGTTAGGGTGAAGTTAGGCTACCCTGTATTGCACATATGCGCATGTCACTATATATTCCTCTCGACACCGAAACTTGGGAGGCGAGCGATGGGACACGGGCACGGCCACGGGCACACCGCCGCTCCGGCGAGCGCGTCCGGCCGCTACGTCCGCGCGCTGCTGATCGCTCTCGCGGTCGGTGCCGGGTTCATGGTGCTGGAGTTCGCGGTCGGCTTCGCCACCGGTTCCCTCGCGCTGATCTCCGACGCCGCGCACATGTTCACCGACGTTCTCGGCGTCGGAATGGCGCTCGCCGCGATCGTGCTCGCCCGGCGCAGCGGGCCGACGCCCAGCCGCACGTTCGGCATGTACCGGGCGGAAGTCCTTGCCGCGCTGGCGAATGCCGTCCTGTTGTTCGGTGTCGCCGGGTATGTGGCCGTGGAGGCGATTGGCCGGATCACCGACCCGCCGGAGGTGCCTGGCCTGCCGGTGCTGCTCGCCGCGGCCGCGGGTCTGGTCGCCAACATCGTGTCGTTCCTGGTGCTGCGCTCGGGCGCGAAGGAGAGCCTGAACGTCCGCGGCGCGTACCTCGAGGTGCTGGCTGACCTCATCGGCTCGGTCGGCGTGCTGCTCAGCGGCGCGATCACGCTCACCACCGGCTGGCGTTACGCCGACCCGATCATCGGTGTCGCGATCGGCCTGTTCGTGCTGCCGCGCACCTGGACGCTTGCCCGCCGCGCGCTGCGGATCCTGTTCCAGCACGCGCCGGCCGGCGTGGACGTCGGCGAGATCAGCACCGAACTCGCCGCGCTGCCGGGTGTCGCGGACGTGCACGACCTGCACGTGTGGACGCTGACCTCGGGCATGGAGGTCGCGTCGGCGCACCTGACGGTGAAGGCCGACGCCGAACAGTCCACTGTGCTCACCAAGGCGCAGGACCTGCTCTCGGTCCGCTACGAGATCAAACACGCGACGCTGCAAGTCGAGGGACCGCAATGCGCCCGCCGGTGCACGGAGCTGTCCTGGTAGACCGGGGGCTATGCGCAAGGACTTCGACCCCGCACAGCTGGCCCCGAACGCCTTCTACCACCTGATGACCGCGACCGTCGTGCCGCGGCCGATCGCCTGGGTGTCGAGCGTTTCCCGCGACGGAGTGGACAACCTCGCGCCGCATTCGTTCTTCACCGTCGCCTCGGCCGCGCCCGCGGTCCTGCAGTTCACCTCGGTCGGCCGGAAAGACACCCTGCGCAACGTCGAGGCGACCCGCCAGTTCGTGGTCAACCTCGCGCCCGAGCCGCTGTTCGAGCAGATCAACGCCACCGGCGCGGATTTCCCGCCGGAGCTGAGCGAATTCGACGAGGCCGGGCTGACCCGCGAGCCGAGCCTCAAGGTCCGCCCGCCGCGAGTGGCGGAATCACCGGTGGCGTTCGAATGCGAACTGCACAGCACGGTCGGTTTCGGCCGCTCGACGGTGGTGTTCGGCCGCGTCGTGCACCTCGCGGTCAACGAGGACGTCCTCGACGGCGACCACCCGCTGATCGAGCGCCTGCGGCCGCTGTCCCGGCTGGGGCGCGACGAATGGGGAACGCTGGGCGACATCAAGGAGCTGGCGAGGCCCACCTACAAAAACTTGTGAGCGCCCGTCCCGGCCAGAACCGCGACAGGCGCTCACGAGCGGAGGTCAGGAAAAGGGCAGCGGCTGCGCGCCCCGCCCCTTCAGCATGAGCTTCATCTGGTCCATTTCCGCGCCCTGCGACACCAGCATGCTGCGGCACAACGCCTTCACCGCGTCGTTGGACGTGTGGTCCTGCGCGTACTCGGCCATCGCGACGCCGCCCTGGTGATGCCGCAGCATCAGCTGCAGGAACTCGACGTCCAGCGCGCGGCCGGACAGCGACCGCAGTTTCGCGAGGTCCGCGTCGGTGGCCATGCCCGGCATCGGCGCGCCGCCCGCCGGGCTGCTGGTGGGCATCTGCATGCCCGCGTGGCCCATCGGCTCGGTCATCCACGTCATGTACGCGCCGGTCGCCTGCTCGGGCTGGTCCCACAGCATGAGCCAGCCCTTCATCCGCCCGACCTGCTCCGTCTGCGTGCGCTCGATGTCGAACGCGAGCTGGCGGATCTCCGGGTCGGTCGAGTGGTCGCGCGCCCAGCCGGCCATGGTGACCGCCTGCAGGTGGTGCACCGACATGTCCTGGGCGAACCCGACCTCGACCGAACCCGCGCCCGGCGTCGCGGGCACCGCGTCGCTGCCGTCGGTGAGCCGCGTCGCGAAGACCCCTATCGCGGCCCCGACCAGCAGCACCGCGATCAGCGTCCCGCCGATGACCACCCACCGCGACCAGCCGGTCCGTTCCGCCGGAGCGGACTCCTCGGCGAAGTCGGCGGAGGGGGAGGCGGAACGGGCGGTTTCGACGCCGCCCGTCTCGGCCTGGTCAGCGTGGTTTTCGGAGCCCACGGTCACTGCCCGGCCGGCGGCGTCCCCGGCATGCCCGGCTGCTGCTCGGTCTGGGCTCCGGTGCTGCCCTTGTAGTCCATCGGCTTCGCGTCCTTGCCCGGCTTGCTCGGGTCGAACTTCGGCGGGTTGCTCGGGTCGAACATGCCCTTGCCGAGCGCGTCGCACGAGGCGCCGATCTCCGGGTACACGCCGTTCGGGTTGGTCCGCAGCGCGGCGATGAACTGGTCGATGCGCGGGTCGTCGGCGCTGTCCAGCTTCAGCTGGTGGCCCCACGACTGCAGCGAGATCGGCTTGTCCAGGCCCGGGTACGGCGACATCATCATGTACGGCTTGCCCTTGACCCGCGCCTCGAGCAGCGGGATCTGGTCGCCCTTCACCTTGTCCGGGTTGTAGGCGATCCACACCGTGCCGTGCTCGAGCGAGTGCACCATGTTCTCGTTGCGCACCGCTTCCGGGTACACGACGCCGGTGCAGGTGGCCCAGTAGCCGTCGTGCGGGCCGCCGAACGGCGGGCTCTGGTCGTAGGCCACCCGTTCGGTGGGCAGGATGTGCACCGATCCGGTGTATTGCTTGATGACGACGCCGGGGATCTTCTTCGACGGGTCCGGGTTGCTCGCGGTCGGCGCGAAGGAGGCGGCCGCCTCGTCCCGGGCGGCCTGGTCGCGCTTGGGCGCGGAGGCCTGCAGGTAGTAGACGATGACGCCGGCCAGCAGGGCGACCACCACGACGACGCCGATGATGGTGCCCCAGGGCGTGCGCTTGCCCGCGACGACCGAGCGGTTCTTCGCCGCCTTCACCGCGGACGCGCCGGAGCCCTTCTTCTTGGTGGTCCCGTTGGCCATGATTGCCGAGATCTCCTCGTGAGAGCGGGGGAGGGAGCCGGACGGAACCCTGCCGGTAGCCCAGTGTAGAGACCGGGCGTTCGATCACCGTGAACGCCCGCGAGGCGCCCCGGCGAGCGGAACATCCGCCTCCGGTGTGCCCGCCGTCTCGCCAGCCTGTACCGCCGGAGGCGCGCGGCGCGAGCGCACCTAGAATTCGGCGAGTGACTCCCGCCGCTCTCGCCGATCTGGTCCGCAGCTCCGCCGAGCAGGTCCTCGCCGCACGCGGCGTCGACGCCGCCGTGCTGCCGGAGACCGTGACCATCGAACGCCCGCGCAACCCGGACCACGGAGACTACGCGACCAACCTCGCGCTGCAGGTGGCCAAGAAGGCGGGACTGAAGCCGCGCGAGTTCGCCGACGCGCTCGCGGAGGTCGTCGCGGGGGCGGACGGCGTGGCCGCGGCCGAGGTCGCCGGACCGGGCTTCCTGAACTTCCGGCTCGCCGCGGACGCACAGGGCGAGGTCGTGCGCCAGGTGCTGGCCGCGGGCGCGGAGTACGGCCGCGGCGACGCGCTGGCCGGGTGCCGGATCAACCTGGAGTTCGTCTCCGCGAACCCGACCGGCCCGATCCACCTCGGCGGGACGCGCTGGGCCGCGGTCGGCGACGCGCTGGGCCGGGTGCTGGACGCGCAGGGCGCGGACGTGATCCGCGAGTACTACTTCAACGACGCCGGCGCGCAGATCGACCGTTTCGTGCGTTCGCTGATCGCCGCCGCCAAGGGCGAGCCCGCGCCGGAGGACGGCTACGCGGGCGGTTACATCAGCGACATCGCGGCCGAGGTGCTCAAGGCCGAGCCGAGCGCCCTGAGCCTGCCCGAGGACGAGCGGAACGAGACGTTCCGGCGCATCGGCATCGACCTGATGTTCAGCCAGATCAAGCAGAGCCTGCACGAGTTCGGCACCGATTTCGACGTCTACTTCCACGAGAACTCGCTGCACGAGTCCGGCGCGGTCGGCGCGGCCGTGCAGGAGCTCAAGGACTCCGGCAACCTCTACCTCGCCGACGGCGCCTGGTGGCTCCGCTCCAGCGAGTACGGCGACGACAAGGACCGAGTCGTCCTCAAGAAGGACGGCAACCCGGCCTACATCGCGGGCGACCTCGCCTACTTCAAGGACAAGCGCAACCGCGGCGCCGACCTGTGCATCTACATGCTCGGCGCGGACCACCACGGCTACATCGCCCGGCTCAAGGCCGCCGCGGCGGCGTTCGGCGACGACCCGGCGACGGTCGAGGTGCTGATCGGCCAGATGGTGAACCTGGTCAGCGACGGCAAGCCGGTGCGGATGTCCAAGCGCGCGGGCACCGTGATCACGCTCGAGGACCTCGTGGAGGCGGTCGGCGTCGACCCGGCCCGCTACGAGCTGATCCGCTACTCCGTCGATTCCTCTTTGGACATCGATTTGGACTTGCTGCGCAAGCACTCCAACGACAACCCGGTCTACTACGTGCAGTACGCGCACGCCCGGCTGTCGTCGCTGCGGCGCGGCGCGGCGGACCTCGGCCTGAAGGTCGGCGAGTCCGGCGAGGACGTCGATTTCGGACTGCTCACCCTGCCTGCTGAAGGCGACCTGATCCGCACCATCGGCGAATTCCCCGCCGTGGTGCGCCGGGCGGCGGAGATGCGCGAACCGCATCGCGTGGCCCGCTACCTCGAGGAACTGGCCGGCGCGTACCACAAGTTCTACACCGTGGGCCGGGTCCTCCCGCAGGGCGACGAGGAGGCCACTCCCCTCACGTACGCCCGGCTCGCTCTGTGCGAAGCCGCGCGCCAGGTCCTGGCGAACGGCTTGTCGCTGCTCGGTGTCTCCGCTCCGGAACGGATGTAAACCATGGCGCACCCCGCGGGCCCCCGCCACGCCGACGTCTACCCCCATGCTGACGCCTCCGGGTTCCCGCCCGCGAGCGCGGGCGAACTCGACCAGCTGCCCGCGAAAGTGTGGCCGCGCAACGTTTACCGCGCCGCGGACGGCGTCGTCCGGATCGCCGGCGTCGACGTGCGCGACCTCGCGCAGACCTACGGCACGCCGCTGTTCGTGGTCGACGAGGCGGACTTCAAGTCCCGCTGCGCCGACTACGCCGAGGCGTTCGACGACCCGGCGCTCGTGCACTACGCGTCGAAGGCGTTCCTGTCCGTCGAGGTCGCCCGGTGGGTGGCCGAACAGGGACTGAGCCTCGACGTCTGCAGCGGCGGCGAACTGGCCGTCGCGCAGCGCGCGAACTTCCCGGTGGAGCGGATCACGTTCCACGGCAACAACAAATCGGTCGCCGAATTGGACGCGGCGGTCGAGGCAGGCGTCGGCACCGTGGTGGTCGACTCGTACTACGAGATCGCCCGGCTCGCCGAAATCGCCGCCGCGCACGGGATCGAGCAGAAGGTGCTCGTCCGGGTGACGGTCGGCGTCGAGGCGCACACGCACGAATTCATCGCGACCGCGCACGAGGACCAGAAGTTCGGCTTCTCGCTGGCTTCCGGCGATGCCGCCGAGGCGGTCCGCCGGGTGCTGAACGCGCCGTCGCTCAAGCTGGTCGGCCTGCACAGCCACATCGGTTCGCAGATCTTCGACGCCGACGGTTTCGAGGTCGCCGCGCGCCGCGTCGTCGGGCTGCTCGCGGACCTGGCCAAGGAACACGGCCGGGACCTGCTGGAGCAGATGAACGTCGTCGACCTCGGCGGCGGTTTCGGCATCGCCTACACCGAAAAGGACAACCCGCCGCCGCCCTCGCAGATGATCACGCAGATCCGCGAGATCGTCCGCAAGGAATGCGCGTACGCGGAGCTTCCGGTGCCGCGCATCGCGGGCGAACCCGGCCGCGCGATCGCCGGTCCGGGCACGTTCACCCTGTACGAGGTGGGCACGATCAAGGACGTCGCGCTCGGCGACGAGACCGCCCGCCGGTACGTCAGCGTCGACGGCGGGATGAGCGACAACATCCGCACGGCGCTCTACGACGCGGTGTACGACTGCCGGGTGGTTTCGCGCTCCGCCTCCGACGGAAACGAGCCGGTGACCCCGGCGTTGTCTCGCGTGGTGGGAAAACACTGTGAGTCCGGCGACATCGTCGTCCGAGACTGCTGGCTGCCAGACACGCTGGCTCCCGGCGACCTGCTGGCCGTCGCGGCGACCGGCGCCTACTGCTACGCGATGGCCAGTGGTTACAACCGGCTGCCGCGGCCCGCGGTGGTCGCCGTGCGCAACGGCGCCGCCCGGCTGCTGCTGCGCAGGGAGACGACGGACGACATGCTGCGCCTGGAGGTTTGAGAAGTGTCCACTGTGTCTCCGAAAGGCCTGTCTCCCACGGAGCGGTCACCCATCCGGGTAGCGATGCTCGGCTGCGGCACGGTCGGCAGCGAGGTCGCCCGGCTGCTCACCGAACAGGCCGGCGAGCTGGCGGCCCGCGCGGGCGCGCCGGTGGAACTGGTCGGCATCGCGGTGCGGCGTCCGGACAAGCACCCGGAACTGCCCGCCGAACTGCTCACTGACGACGCCGCGGCGCTCGTGGCCCGCGACGACGTCGACGTCGTGGTCGAGCTGGTCGGCGGCATCGACCCGGTGCGCAGCTGGCTGCTCACCGCGCTGAACGCGGGCAAATCCGTGGTCACCGCCAACAAGGCGCTGCTCGCCGAGTGTTCGGCCGAGCTGTTCGAGGCGGCCGACGCCAGCGGTGCGGACCTCTACTTCGAGGCCGCCGTCGCCGGTGCGATCCCGCTGCTGCGCCCGCTGCGCGAATCGCTGGCAGGCGACCGGATCACCCGCGTGATGGGGATCGTCAACGGCACCACCAACTACATCCTCTCCGCGATGGACGCCACCGGCGCGGGCTACGCCGAAACGCTTGACGAGGCGAGCCGGCTCGGCTACGCGGAAGCGGACCCGACGGCGGACGTCGACGGCTACGACGCCGCGTCGAAGGCCGCGATCCTCGCCTCGCTGGCGTTCCACTCGCGGGTCACCGCGAAAGACGTGCACCGCGAAGGCATCGCGGACGTCACGGCCTCCGATCTGGCCGCCGCGCGCACGCTCGGCCGCACGGTGAAGCTGCTGGCGATCTGCGAACGCGTGACCGCGGACGACGGCACGGAATCGGTGTCCGCTCGCGTGCATCCGGTGATGATTCCGCGCAGCCACCAGCTGGCCGGCGTCGGCGGCGCGTTCAACGCGGTCTACGTCGAGGCGGACGCGGCCGGCGAGCTGATGTTCTACGGCCAGGGCGCCGGCGGCGCGCCGACCGCCAGCGCGGTGCTCGGCGACCTCGTCGCGGTGGCGCGCAACCAGGTGCACGGCGGCCGCGGCCCGCGCGAATCGGCGCACGCCGCGCTGCCGGTGCGGCCGATGGGCCAGACGCCGACGCGCTACCACGTGAGCCTCGACGTCGCGGACCGCGCGGGCGTGCTCGCCCAGGTGGCGCAAGCGTTCGCCGCGCACGGCGTGAGCATCGCCGCGGTGCGCCAGCGCGACGCGAACGACACGGCGAGCCTCGTCGTGGTCACTCATCTCGCACCCGACGCGGCTTTGCAGTCCACTGTGGACGAAATCGCGAAACTCGATGTGGTGCACGAGGTTGTCAGCGTGATGCGGGTGGAAGGCGAAGACGCATGAGCGCAGCTTGCAAGCGAATCATGGATATTCATGCTTCCGCCTCGCCGATGAGCATGGTGAAACTCCGAATCGAGGCGGCAGCGTGAGTGGTTGGCCGGGAATCATTGAGGCGTATCGCGACCGGATTCCGGTCCCCGACGGAGCGCGCGTGGTCACGCTCGGCGAAGGAAACACGCCGCTGCTGCCCGCCGCGCACCTGTCGGAGCTGACCGGCTCCGAGGTGTACCTGAAGGTCGAGGGCGCGAACCCGACCGGCTCGTTCAAGGACCGCGGGATGACCGTGGCGATCACGCACGCGCTGGCGAGCGGCCTCAAAGCGGTGATCTGCGCGTCCACCGGCAACACCTCCGCGTCGGCCGCCGCGTACGCCGCGCGGGCCGGGCTCACCTGTGCGGTGCTGGTGCCGCAGGGCAAGATCGCGATGGGCAAGCTCGCCCAGGCGGTGCTGCACGGCGCGCGGATCCTCCAGGTCGACGGCAACTTCGACGACTGCCTCGAACTCGCTCGCAAGACCGCGGCCGACTACCCGGTGACGCTGGTCAACTCGGTCAACCCGGTGCGCATCGCGGGGCAGAAGACCGCCGCGTTCGAGATCTGCGACGTGCTCGGCGAGGCCCCGGACGTGCACTGCCTCCCGGTCGGCAACGCGGGCAACATCACCGCGTACTGGAAGGGCTATTCGGAGTACGCGGCGGACGGTGTGGTCAAGAACACCCCGCGGATGTTCGGTTTCCAGGCCGCAGGCGCCGCGCCGCTGGTACACGGCGAACCGGTTTCCGACCCGGACACCATCGCGACCGCGATCCGCATCGGCAGCCCGGCTTCGTGGGACGGCGCGGTGCATGCGCGCGCCGAATCGAACGGGCTCTTCGACGCGATCACCGACGAGAAGATCCTTGAGGCGTACCGGCTGCTGGCCCGTCGCGAGGGCGTTTTCGTGGAGCCGGCGTCCGCGACGAGCGTGGCGGGCCTGCTGGCCACCGCGGCGGACGGACGGCTGCCGAAGGGTTCGAAGGTCGTCTGCACGGTCACCGGGCACGGCCTGAAGGACCCGGCGACGGCGTTGGAGGGCAACGTCGAGGTGGAACCGCTCGCGGTCGACCCGACGGCCGTCGCGGCGGCGCTGGACCTGCGATGACGGCGCTGCCCGCGTTCCGCGCGACGGTCCCGGCGTCGACGGCGAACCTCGGCCCGGGATTCGACGCGCTCGGCCTCGCGCTCGCCCGCTACGACGTGGTCGACCTGCAGGTCACCGAGGGCGGCTTGAAGATCGAGGTGCTCGACGCGGGAGCGGGCGGCGTCGAGGACGTGCCGACCGACGAATCCCATCTGGTGGTCCGCGCGCTGCGGCGAGCCTGCGAACACCTCGACGTGCGGCCGCCCGGCCTGCATCTCCGTTGCCACAACAGCATTCCGCACGCGCGCGGCCTCGGGTCGTCGGCCGCCGCGGTGGTGACCGGCGTGGCGCTGGGCTACGCGCTGGCGGAGCGTCCGCTCGACGCCGACGCGCTCCAGCTCGCGGCCGAGTTCGAGGGCCACGCGGACAACGCGGCGGCGAGCCTGTTCGGCGGGCTCGTGGTGGCGTGGGCGGAGGACGGCCGGTTCCGTGCCGAACGCGTGGAGCCGAACGCGGCGATCCGGCCGGTAGTCGCGGTGCCGGGGGAGAAGTCGTCCACCAACACGACGCGCGGGCTGCTGCCGGCGCAGGTGCCGCACGCCGACGCGGCGCACGGCGCGGGACGGGCGGCGCTCGCGGTGCTGGCCGTCACCGAACGGCCCGAACTGCTGCTGGCCGCCACCGAGGACCGGCTGCACCAGGATTACCGCGCCGAGGCGTACCCGGCGAGCACGGAATTGGTGCGCACGCTGCGTGCGCAAGGCGTTCCCGCGACCATTTCCGGCGCCGGTCCCACTGTGCTCGCTCTCACGCTGACGGGAATACTCCCGGCGGGCGTGGACGTTACGGGGTTCGACGTCGCCGAATTGCCCGTGGACCGCGATGGCGTGCAGGTTGTGGCCAGGTGACGACCTGGTCACAGGCTGGACGGCAGCGTGCGCCACGCGGGGGGTGGTTGTTGCACCCGGACAGGGCGCGGTCTACCCTCGGGGGCGTTCGATCACCGTGCGTTTCCGCACCCGATGCCGGGCCTGTTCGCCCCTAGCGGCGGCTCCGGTCCGCATCCTTCGTCGATCCGCCGATTCCGCACCGCCCGGCACGCGGGGAGGCGGAGGACGCAGGCGGGTTTCCGGTTCCGGCGGTGCCGAATTCCGCTTTCTCCGTCCGGAGGGGGCAAACACCCTGTGCTGGCGGCGCTTCGCTGTGTCTCGCACGGCTGGGCGCGAGCCGTCCGCATCGGAGGCAGAAGCCGTCTCGCTACCGGCGGCAGTCCGCTGATCCACCTGGAACGTGGATCGGTCAGGAAGGACATGTGTGAGCAACACCGATCTGTTGAGCGGCGACGTGGAGACCCCCGCCGCGGCCGCTGAGACCAATGGGGCCGCGGCCGCTCCGAAGCGCCGCACCGGGGGCCTGTCCGGAATGGTCATCGCCGAGCTCCGCCAGCTGGCGGGCGAACTGGGTGTGGGCGAGACCACCGGCATGCGCAAGGGGGACCTGATCGCCGCGATCCGCGAGCGCCAGGGCAAGAGCAAGAAGCGCACCGCCGCGGCCGACACGCTGCCGCTCGAAGGCGTCGGCGAGCCTGCCAAGGCGGAGAAGGCCGAGAAGCCCGCCCGCCGGGCCAAGGCCGACGCGCCGAAGGCGGAGGCGGCTGCCAAGACCGAGGCGCCGAAGGCGGAGCCGGTCCAGGCGGAGGCTCCCAAGGCCGAGGCCCCGAAGGCGGAGACCGCGCAGGACGGCAAGCCCGCCGCGCAGGAGCGCCCGGAGCGCCACGACCGTTCCGAGGGCCAGTCCGACGGCCAGTCCGAGGAAGGCGGCCGCAACCGCCGCCGCCGCGGCGGCGCGAACCGGGGCGACGGCCAGCGCGACCAGCGCGGCGACCGCCAGGGCGGCAACCGCGACAACAACCGCGACAACCGCGATAACCGGGACAACGGCCGCGACAACCGCGACAACAACCGCGACGGCAACCGGGACAACCGCGGCGGCCAGGACAACCGTCAGGACCGCCAGGACAACCGGCAGCGGAACCAGCAGGACAACCGCGACAACCGGAACAACGGCCCGCAGGACGACGACGAGGAAGGCGGCCGCCGCGGGCGCCGCTTCCGCGACCGTCGCCGCCGGGGCAGCGGGGGCGGCCAGCGCGAGGGCGGCGCTCCCGACACCGAGATCCGCGAGGACGACGTCCTGCTGCCGGTCGCCGGCATCCTGGACGTGCTCGACAACTACGCGTTCGTGCGCACCTCGGGCTACCTGGCCGGGCCGAACGACGTGTACGTGTCGCTGTCGCTGGTCCGCAAGTTCGGCCTGCGCCGCGGCGACGCGATCACCGGTGTCGTGCGCCAGCCGCGCGAGGGCGAGCAGCAGCGGCAGAAGTTCAACCCGCTGGTGCGCGTCGACTCGATCAACGGCCTGGAGCCGGACGAGGCCAAGCGCCGTCCCGACTTCACGAAGCTGACCCCGCTGTACCCGAACGAGCGGCTGCGCCTCGAGACCGAGCCGCACAAGCTCACGACCCGCGTGATCGACCTGATCATGCCGGTCGGCAAGGGCCAGCGTGCGCTGATCGTGTCCCCGCCGAAGGCCGGCAAGACCACGATCATGCAGGACATCGCGAACGCGATCACGACCAACAACCCTGAGGCCCACCTCATGGTCGTGCTGGTCGACGAGCGTCCGGAAGAGGTCACCGACATGCAGCGGTCGGTGAAGGGCGAGGTCATCGCCTCCACCTTCGACCGCCCGCCGTCCGACCACACCTCGGTCGCCGAGCTGTCCATCGAACGGGCCAAGCGCCTGGTCGAAATGGGCCACGACGTGGTCGTCCTGCTCGACTCGATCACCCGTCTCGGCCGCGCCTACAACCTGGCCGCGCCCGCGTCCGGCCGGATCCTGTCCGGTGGTGTCGACTCGACCGCGCTGTACCCGCCGAAGCGTTTCCTCGGCGCCGCGCGCAACATCGAGAACGGCGGCTCGCTCACCATCTTCGCGACCGCGATGGTGGAGACCGGGTCCACGATGGACACGGTGATCTTCGAGGAGTTCAAGGGCACCGGCAACGCGGAGCTCAAGCTCGACCGCAAGATCTCCGAGCGCCGCGTGTTCCCGGCGGTGGACGTCAACCCGTCCGGCACCCGCAAGGAAGAGCTGCTGCTCTCGCCGGACGAGCTGGCCGTCACGCACAAGCTGCACCGCGTGCTGCACGCGCTGGACTCGCAGCAGGCCATCGACCTGCTGATCTCGCGGCTGCGCAAGACGAAGACCAACATCGAATTCCTGATGCAGGTCTCGAAGACCGCCCTCGGCGGCGGAGACGACGACTGAGTTCCCGCTTCACGCACCACGGCCCGCCCCCATCACTTCCGGGGGGCGGGCCGTGGTGCGTGTGGAGGTCCGTGAAGGACTCCTTGGGGGAATCAGATTCCCCCAAGGAGTCCTTCACGGACGTTTCTGCCGCACCGGGGAGGTGGCGCGGCAGAAAACTCAGTGGCGGGGGACGGCGGCCGGGGTCCAGCCGCGGTAGTTGTTGAAGTAGCTCGTGGAGCTGCCGTGGCCGATCTTGCCGCCGACGCTGGTGGCGTAGAAACCGCCGTTGCCGTCCGCGATGCCGACGTGGCCGTAGGCGCTGATGTTCCAGTACACGAACGAACCGGCGGGCGGTTTGCCGCTGGTGTGCTTCGGGCTGGCGCCGTTCCAATGTGCGTTGGCCGACGCCCACACCCCGGTGACGCCGTAGGAATTCTCCGCGGCCTTCTCGCAGTAGTGCTCCCACCCGGTGCTTCCGGCGTGCGCCTTGTACCAGGCGACCGCACCGGCCGGGGTGCCGTCGCCCGCCCCGGTCAGGTTCGCCTCGGACAGCTCCGAGAACGTTCCGGCGGCGGGGTTCACGTCCGCCGCGGTGATGCCGCCGGATGCATTCGCGGCAGGCGCGAAGACCGCGGCGGAAGCGGCGAGGGCGAGCGCCGCGGCCGGCTTCGCGAGCCGGGTGAGCAGGTCGGTCGTGCGCATGTCCGGACCTCCAGAAAGTGAGCGATTCACGAACTCGGCCAGCTTCACGCCAGCGGGTACAAAATCCGTACAATGCGAATGTCCTTCACTACCCACGGTCGCGACCGGCGGCGGAATACCTGGTCACCGGGGTGTGTTGAAGCCCTTGCCGGCACGTCTGGCAGAATGACCCGCTGAAGTCCGGCACCGGTTCACCCCGTACTGGGGACCCGGGGCCAACGAGAGAGGACACCATGAAGAGCGGTATTCACCCCGAATACGTGACCACGACCGTCACGTGCAACTGCGGGAACACCTTCGTCACCCGCAGCACGAAGGAGTCGGGTCAGATCCACGTCGAGATCTGCTCGAACTGCCACCCCTTCTACACCGGCAAGCAGAAGATCATGGACACCGGTGGCCGGGTTGCCCGGTTCGAGAAGCGCTACGGCAAGCGTCAGCAGAAGACCGACGCCAAGTAGCTTGTCCAACGGCGCCCACCCGCACGCCCGGGTGGGCGCCGTTGTTCTGTCCGGGCCTGTTCGCGAGAGGGAGACGGCGAAGTGGATTCGAGTTCGCTCAAGGGGCTGCTCGACGAGCACGCACAGCTGGAACAGCAGCTCGCCGACCCCGCGGTGCATGCCGACCAGGCCAGGGCCCGCAAACTGGGCCGCCGCTACGCCGAGCTGAGCCCGGTCGTGCGCGCGGTGCGCGAGCTGGATCAGACCCGCGACGACCTGTCCGCGGCGAAGGAACTGGCGGCCGAGGACGCGGCGTTCGCCGCCGAGGCCGAGGAGCTGTCGGCGAAAATCCCGCAGCTCGAAGCGAAACTCACCGAACTGCTGCTGCCGCGCGACCCGTACGACGGCTCCGACGTGGTCATGGAGATCAAGTCCGGCGAGGGCGGCGAGGAATCCGCGCTGTTCGCCGGCGACCTGCTGCGGATGTACCTGCGCTACGCCGAACGGCACAACTGGAAGGCCGAGGTGCTCGACTCGACGGAGTCGGACCTCGGCGGCTACAAGGACGTCACGCTGTCGCTCAAGAGCAAGACCGCGGACGTCGAAGGCGTCTGGGCGAGGCTGAAGTTCGAGGGCGGCGTGCACCGGGTGCAGCGCGTGCCCGCGACGGAATCGCAGGGCCGCATCCACACGTCCGCGTCCGGCGTGCTGATTTATCCGGAACCGGAAGAGGTCGAGGTCGAAATCGACCCGAACGACCTGCGCATCGACGTGTTCCGCTCGTCGGGTCCCGGCGGGCAGAGCGTCAACACCACCGACTCGGCGGTGCGGATCACCCACCTGCCGACCGGGATCGTCGTGTCGTGCCAGAACGAGAAGTCGCAGATCCAGAACCGCGCGCGGGCGCTGCAGGTGCTGCAGGCCCGGCTGCAGCAGGTCGCCGAGGAAGAGGCCGCGGCGAAGGCGTCGGACGCGCGCCGTTCGCAGGTCCGGACGGTGGACCGCTCGGAGCGGGTGCGGACGTACAACTTCCCGGAGAACCGGATTTCGGACCACCGGGTGAACTACAAGGCGTACAACCTGGACCAGGTCCTCGACGGGGAACTGGACGGGGTGCTGGACGCGCTGGCGTCGGCCGACCGGGAGGAACGGCTCGCCGCTCAGTCGGGCTGACGAGCACCGAAATCGGTGCCAGCCCAAGCAATCCGAGCGGCGCGCTGTCCGTCCACAATGGAATCGGCGGCCGCGGTTCTCCTCGGGTCAGGCACTCACGAGGTCGCCGCGGCGAACGCCGTCATCCGTTCCTCGTATCCCTTGTCATCCCCGAAATGCACGGCCACCGCGTCCGCCCCGGCGTCCCGGTACGCGCGGTAGGTCTCGACGGCTGTTTCTTCGTCGTACTGCTGCCGGGCGATCCGCCGCACGCGCCGCTCCGGGTCGAGCTGGGACAGCTTCGCGACCCGTTCCGCGAAAGCCTCCGGTGAGAGGCCCGCGCTGAGCCACTGGTCTCCAGCCCGGACCGCCCGGCGCAGCGCGACTGTCGAATTCCCGCCGACCAGAATCGGGATCCGGCCCTCCGGCCGCGGTTCGAAATACCCGCCGGACCGGCCTCGTCCGGTGGTGAACAGCTGATCCAGCAACGAAAGCGTCTCGTCCAGCGTCGCGCCGCGGCGGGGGAAATCCGCGCCGATCTCCGCGAACTCCGGCTCGTTCCACCCCGCGCCGACGCCCAGCACCAGCCGGTGCCCGGACAGCCGGTCGATCGTCGCGGCCTGTTTGGCCAGCAGGTGCGGTTCGCGCAGCGGCACGATCACCACGGACGTGCCCAGCTGCACGCGTTCGGTCGCCGCGGCCAGGTAGGCGAGTGTCGCCAGCGGCTCGTACACGCCGCCGAAGACCTCGCCGAACGGCTCCGGCGGCAGCACGTGGTCCGGCAGCCACACGGATTCGTACCCCAGCTCCTCAGCCAGCCGGGCGAGGTCGGCGAGGCGGTGCGGGGTCAGGTCGGGGGACTCGTTCGGCAGGACCACCTGGCGGCTCATCACTGCACCTTCCGGATCGCGGTGAGCCAGGCTTCCGGCGCTTCCTCGCCGATGCCGTGCCCGGATGCGATTTCGACCAGCTCCGCGCCGGGAATCCCGTCGGCCAGCTCCTGCGAGTGCTTTGGCGGCACGAGGGAGTCCAGCGTCGTGGCGATCACCAGCGTCGGGACCGCGATCGACGCCAGTTCCGCCCGGGTGTCGACCTTCCGGACCAGTTCGACCTGCTTCGCCGTCCCCGCGGGTACCGACGCGGCCAACCCGGCGACCGCCTCGGCGACCTGCTCCGGCGTCAGCGCGGCGAGGAACGGCTCGCTGACCGCGGTCAGCATCAAGTACTTGGCGAGCAGAGTGCGGTCGCCTTTCAGCAACTCTGCCCACACATCCAGCGCCAGTTCCATCCGCGCGTCCGGCCGGGCGAAGCCCGCGGTGAGGATGAGGCCGGTCACGCGCTCGGGATGCCTGGTGGCCACGCGGACCGCGACGGCCGTGCCGAGCGAGTAGCCGAGCACGGCGAACTTCTCGACCCCGGCGTCGACGGCGGTCGCGACCAGTCCGTCGGCGAGTTCGTCGAGTGTGCCGCCCGCGACCGGGTAATCGGCCCCGACCACGGTGTGCGTGCGGGCGAGATCGTCCAGCAGCGGACCGAAATTGGCGGTCACGCCGCCGCCCGCGCCGTGGGCGAGCAGCAGGCCGGGGCCCTGTCCGGCGACGAGGGGCGCGAAATGTTCTGTCATGTTCGCGACGTTAAGGATTGACACCAGTGTGAAGGCCAGAAGCAGGAGAAAATCGGATGCTGATCGGCGAACTCGCGCAGCGCACCGGCGTCGCGCCGCGGCTGCTGCGGTACTACGGCGAACAGGGCCTGCTGGCCTCGGAGCGCAACACGAGCGGGTACCGGGTGTACGACGAGGAGGCCGTCGTCCGGGTGTGCCAGATCCGGAAACTGCTGGCCGCGGGCCTGACCACGGAGATGATCGCCGGGATGCTCGACTGCGCGAGCGGACCCGCCGCGCACCTCGACCTGTGCCCCGAACTGGTGCGCAGGCTGCGCGGGGAACTGGCCGAGGTGGACCGGCGGATCGGGGATCTCGCCCAGCGACGCGAAGTCCTGTCCGGATATCTCGGCCAGGCGTGACCCCCGCGCGGCCGGGGGTCGATACGCTGGGCAGCACCCCCTCCGGGGGCAGTTTCGACGAGTGAAGGACGACCAGTGAATCGGCAGCCGCTGCGCCTGGCCATCATGGAGGCCACCCGGATCCTCACCGAGGCGGGCGTGGAATCGCCGCGGTCGGACGCGGATCTCATCGCCGCGCACGTGCTCGGCGTCGAACGGGGCAGGCTGCCGATGGTGCCGCTGGTCGACCCGCCGGTGATCGACGCGATCGGCCAGCTCGTCGCGCAGCGCGCCAAGCGGATCCCGCTGCAGTACCTCACCGGCTGGGCCGCGCTCGGCAACATCACGGTCAACGTCGGCGCGGGCGTGTTCGTCCCGCGCCCGGAGACCGAACTGCTCCTCGAATGGGGCGTGAAGTTCCTCCAGGGCCGCGAATACCCGGTGGTGGTCGACCTGTGCACCGGGTCCGGCGCGCTGGCGCTGGCGCTCGCGCACGAACGCCCGGACGCGGTGGTCTACGCGGTCGACGTCGACCCGCAGGCGCTCGCCTGGGCCCGGCACAACGCCGACGTGCACACCGCGGCGGGCAACACCCCGATCCGGCTCTACTCCGGCGACATCGCGGATCCGACGATGTTCGCCGAACTCGACGGTCTCGTCGACCTGGTGCTCTGCAACCCGCCGTACGTCCCGGAGGGCACCCCGGTCCCGCCGGAGGTAGGCGAACACGACCCGGCCCGCGCGGTCTTCGCGGAGGAAAGCGGTCTGGCAGTGATCCGGCACGCGATCGCGGCCGGCGCGCGGTTGCTGCGCCCGGGCGGCGGCCTGGCGATCGAACACGACGACACGCATGGTTCGGCGGTGCCCGCACTGGTCCGGGCGCGCCGGGTGCTGACCGGGGTGGAGGACCATCCCGACTACAGCGGGCGCGCACGGTTCGTCACCGCTCGCCGACTGGGCTGAGCCCCGCTTCGCGCAACGCTCGTGAAGGGCTCTTTCACGGACGGTTGTGGGTCGTGAGGGGAACCCTGGGGGAATCTGCGTTCGTGAGGGTGGCCCTCACGGACCTTGCCGTGTCTGGATGTCCGTGAAGGGCTCCTTGAGGGAATCTACGTCCGTGAGGGAGCCCTTCACGGCCCGCAGGCGTTCGTGAGGGGAACCCTGCAGGAATCAGCGTCAGTGAGGGTGGCCCTCACGAACCTTGCCCTGCCCGGACGTCCGTGAAGGGACCCCTCACAGACTCCCCCGCGTTGCTGCCCACCCCCCGCACTGGGCCATTCGCACCTTTGCCTTCGTCTTGCCCGACTTTCGTCGTGCGGCAGCGGGGTGGATTTCGTTCGCTCGCCTAACGATCACCGTTAGCGTCGGGCCTCGGGACCGCCGGGCGGACCGGCGGAGAAGTGAGGAGCGACGATGAGATCCCCCTTACCCCGCCGGATTCACCGCACTCGCACGAGGCGCGGCCGGGTCGCTGTCGTCGTGGCGGTCGCGGCGCTGGCTCCCGCGTTGCTCGCCGGGACCGCCGCGGCTGATCCGATCGGGCGGGGCTGGCCCGCGCCGCTGGACTCCGCGCACTGGGCCGACCAGGCGAGCATGACCTGGCAGGACTACCGCCACGTCCCGGGCACCAACTGGGCCGACCCGTCGCTCAAGCCGACCGTGCGCAAGTTCAAGGGCGCCGTCGTGCTCGCCGACTACCCGGACGCGGATTTCGTCGTCACGAAGCCGCCGCATTCGACCGTCTTCGGCAATCCGTCTCCGTCGGCCAGCAATCTGCCGCGCGAGAAAGTCGCGCAGCATTACCAGGACTTCCTCAACAAACCCGAAACCCTCAACCACGGCCACACCATCAACGAGTACTGGATGGAGGACTCCGGCGGCCGGTTCGGCGTCGACCTCACCGCGTTCGGCCCCTACCGGATGCCGGGCAAATCCTTCGAGTACGGCATGGAAATGCAGCCGCAGGACTGTCCGGCGGACGCCGACTGCACCCGGGACCTGCGCAAGGACGCGGGCGACGCGTGGCGCGCCGACGTCGGTCCGGTCGCCGACCAGTTCGATTTCGTCTTCTTCCTTTCCGCGGGCCAGGACGAAAGCTCGACGTGGCAGGAATTCGGCGAGATGAAATTCGGCTCGAAGGAGAACGTGCCCGCCGAATTCGGCCCGCCGGGCAGCAAACCGGGCGACCAGAACTGGGCGCACACGCGGTACGTGCCCTGGACGTCGTGGGCGTCGGCGTCGACCATCTGGCCCAACGCGGCCAACGGATCCTCGACGCAGGCGGAAAGCTCCGGCCAGGGCGTGTTCGCGCACGAGTTCAGCCACATCCTCGGCATCGGCGACAACTACAACAACCCGTTCGGCGATCCGCCCCGGCGGTCCTACACCGGACCGTGGGAAATGTTGTCGCGCGGCAGTTTCAACGGTCCCGGCGGCCCGCACACGCGCTGGCAGATCCCGGCGACCGAGGGCGGTTCGATGGGCGCGCACCACATGCTGCGCAACAAACTCAAGCTCGGCATCGTCGATCCGAAGTCCGTCCTGAACCTCGACCGGAACCAGCTCGCCACGACCGGTCCGGTCACCGCCCGCGTGACCGCCCGGGAGGCGGTGCCGGAGCAAGGCGCGTACGCGGGCATCACGATCGCGCTCACCGGCGGGGACCGTTCGCCCAAGTGCGATCCCGCGAAGGACCCGAAGTGCGACGGCGGCGGGTATGACCACTACAGCGTGGAGGTCGTCGACCGGATGGGCTCGGACTCGTTCGCCCCGGACTCCGGTGTCCTGCTGGCCAAGACCAAGAGCCGCGACGCCGCGCCGTTTGAATGGATCGTCGACGCCAACCCGCAGGACATCGGCCTGACCGACTACGTCCGCCCGGACGGCACCCCGGTCAAGATCACCGTCGGCGACTACCGGCAGCTCAACGACGCCACGTTCAAGGCGGGCACCGGCGCGTCCAGCGGTTACGAGTACACCGACGAGGCCAACCGGTTGCGGTTCCTCGTCACCGACCTCGACCGCGACAGCCGCGGCGTGCTGTCGTACACGGTCACCGTCGCGTCGCTCGACGGCGCCGGACCGCAAACGCGCGGCGCGTGGTTGTGGCCGGCACTGCCCGCGTTCGCCCGCGGTGGCCTCGCTACCTGCGACTTCCGCCTGTCGAACCAGGGTTCGGCACGCGGCGCGGCAGCCCCGTACGACCAGGACACCTACCGGCTGACCGCGTCCACCGACACCCGCGGCTGGGAAGTCCGGCTCCCGAGCGCGTTGGCCACCGCCAAGTTCGGCGGCTCGACGCAAATCCAGGCGTACGCGAAACGCTCGGCGGGCGCACCGCACACCGCTCGCGTGCGGCTGACCGCGACGTCGATCGCCGACCCGGCGAAGACCACGACGACCGCCTGTACCGCGATCGGGTTCTGAGCCACGAAAGGCGTCATCCGTCCGAACGGCGGATGGCGCCTTTCGACCGGGTTGCCCTGAATCGAGCGACCCCCTACCTTGAGGCGGCCGAACAATCAGACTTCTGGGGGAGTCCATGTTCTTGCGTCATCGCATCACCGCCGGCTGCGGAGCCGCTCTCATCGCCGCCAGCGCGCTCACCGCGAGCGCCACCAGCGCGTCCGCCGCCGCCGGACCGACCACCCTCCCGGCCAGCGAATACACGCTGACCTCGGACTACCACAAGTACGACGCGGTCTACTCCGGCCTCGCGGGGAAGCTGCACACCGTGCCGGTGCACACCGTCATGGACAACGCGAACCACGACCGCCAAGCGCTGCCGTCCACCTTCAAACCGGCCGGGCTCACCGGCGGCTTCCGGTTCGACGACGGCGACAACAGCGACTGCACCAACTACCCGCAGGGCATCACCACCAGCCGCGACGCGGTCGGCGGCGACAACGGCGGCAATTACGACGGGCACCAGCTCGTCGCGGTCAGCTGGTACACGCGCGACAAATGCGGCGGCAAACAGGTCCGCAGCCGGATCACGCTCGCCGACTGGGACGCGACGTACCCGAACAAGTACCGCAAGATCCTGCTCGTCGAACCGACCGGCACGAACGCGTCGCCGAACTACAAGGACATCCCGATCCACGCGGGCGGCGTCTCCTGGTACGGCGACTACCTGTACGTCGCGGACACCGGCGGCGGCATGCGGGTCTTCGACATGCGCAAGATCCTCGAGGTCAACTCGGGCGGCACGGCGGACCAGATCGGCCTGTCCGGCGGCCAGTACTACGCGCACAACTACCGCTACGTGCTGCCGCAGGTGGGCACGGTCGCCGCGCACACGACGTCCGGCACGAACCTGGTCTGGTCGAGCATCTCGCTGGACCGGGTCAGCAAGTCGATCGTGATGACCGAGTACACCTGCAAGGCCGACTGCACCGACTACCCGAACCGCGCCCCGCGCGCGGTGCGCTTCCCGTTCGCCTCGGGAGCGACGACGTTCGCCGCCTCCACGACGGCGAGCCAGGCGCTGAAGCTGCCCTGGTACAACCTCAACGGCGTCGCCTCGCACAACGGCCGCTGGTGGTTCAACTCGTCCGCCGCGAAGCAGCTCTACTACTGGACCCCGACCGCCGGCCCGGCCACGCACTCCTGGGTGAGCAGCGGGGAGAGCATTTCGTACTGGGAGGACCCGAAGGACGCGGATCTGCTGTGGTCGCTGCAGGAGGGCGCGGGAAACCGCAACGTGTTCGCGGTGAAGCAGGCCAGTTACGGCGCCTGACCGCTGACTGTCCGTGAGGGGAACCCGCATTGACTCTGATTCCTTCAGGGTTCCCCTCACGTACCTCGGCAGCGCCCGCCCGGGGCGGCGGGGGATAGGCTTCGCGGCATGAGTGCGGTCTACGACTGCGGCAAGCGCGAATCCCGAGCCGAAGGCCTGTCCGCGGCGGCCGCCGCGGTGCGGTCGAGCCGGCTGGTCGTCCTGCCGACGGACACGGTGTACGGCATCGGTGCGGACGCGTTCGACTCCGGCGCCGTCCAGGCGTTGCTGCGGGCGAAGAACCGCGGCCCGGACATGCCGGTCGGCGTCCTCGTCGGCTCCTGGTCCACTGTGGACGGTCTGGTGCTCGGCGTTCCGCCGCAGGCGCGGGCGCTCATCGAGGCGTTCTGGCCGGGCGACCTGTCGATCGTGCTGCCGCACGCGCCGAGTCTGCAGTGGAATCTCGGCAACTCGCGCGGCACGGTGATGCTGCGGATGCCGCTGCACCCGGTCGCGCTCGAGCTGCTGCGCGACGTCGGCCCGATGGCGGTGTCGAGCGCGAACGTCTCCGGGCGTTCGCCCGCTTCGACCGTCGAAGACGCGCAGGAGCAGCTCGGTGATTCGGTGTCGGTGTACCTCGACGGCGGGTCGAGCGGGGAAACGGTGGCTTCGTCCATCGTGGACCTGACCGGCGACAAGCCGCTGGTGCTGCGCGAGGGCGCGGTCACGAAGGCGGCCATCGCCGAGGTGATCGGCGTCGCCGAGGAGACGCTGGACTGAGCCGCGGAAGTGACTGCCGTTCACCGTGGCCGCACGCGGGCGCGGTAGCGTGGCGCGGTGACTCCGACCTCCCGGCGGGCGTGACGCGGTCATGCCTGTAGTCCAAGGACTTCTCCCGATCCGGGAGTACTTGCTCGTCGCGCTGACCGCGACCGCGGTGACCTATCTGCTGACCGGCGTCGTGCGGCGCGTGGCCATCCGGATCGGCGCGATCGCCAACCCCCGCGCGCGCGACGTGCACGTCAAGCCGATCCCGCGGATGGGCGGCGTCGGCATCTACCTCGGGATCGCCGCCGCGATGGGCCTCGCGCACCAGCTTCCCGCGCTCAGCCACGGTTTCGACGTCTCCTACGACGCGGTCGGCGTGCTGCTCGCGGCGGGCGTCATCTCGCTCATCGGCATCCTGGACGACCGGTTCGAACTCGACGCGTGGACGAAGCTCGCCGGACAGGTCATGTGCGCCGGGATCCTCGTCATCTTCGGCGTGCAGTGGGTGTCGTTCTGGGTGCCGTGGGGCGGCAACGGCGATTCCATCGGCTCGGTGCTGGTGCTGGACAAGAACCAGGGCGCGCTGCTGACCGTCGTGATGGTCGTGGTGATGGTCAACGCGATGAACTTCGTCGACGGCCTCGACGGGCTGGCCGGCGGGCTCGGCTTCATCGCCGCGGCGGCCACCTGCGCGTTCTCGATCGGCCTGCTCGACAACGCGGGCGGCGACTTCGGCGCGTACCCGCCCGCGCTCATCGCCGCCGCGCTCGCCGGGGCCTGTCTCGGTTTCCTTCCGTACAACTTCCAGCCGGCCAAAATTTTCATGGGCGACTCCGGATCGATGATGATCGGGCTGATGCTCGCCGGGGCCACCACGTCGGCGAGCGGACGGGTCAACTACACCCGGTTCTCCGCCTCGGACGCGCTCGCCCTGCTGTCCCCGCTGGTGGTCGTCGTGGCCGTGCTTTTCGTGCCGGTGCTCGACCTCGTGATGGCCGTCGTCCGGCGCACGCGGCGCGGGCAGAGCCCGTTCGCCGCCGACAAAATGCATCTGCACCACCGGCTGCTGGAAATCGGCCATTCGCAACGGCGCGCGGTGCTGCTGATCTATTTGTGGGCCGGAATTCTCTCTTTCGGAGCGGTCTCCATCACGATTTTCGACAGCCCGGTCGTGTTCTGGGCGATTGCCGCCGCACTGGTGGTCGCGGTGCTCGTTTCTCTCGTGCCGCGACTGCGTTCCCGGCACCGCCACGGCGTCTGAGCCCGCGGGCGGTCTATACTGGCGGGTCGAACCGAACGAGGAGCGATTGCAGTGAGCGACACCGAGACGCCGGAGACGACGCCCGAGACGTCCCAGGCCACGGCTCAGGCCAAAGCTGCGTCCTCCGCGGAGAACCCGCACGCCGCTCCGGTGCGCCAGCTCGCGCGCTCGATGACGCGCGCCTCGCTGCTGTTCACGCCGCCGTTCATCCTGGTCTGCATTGTGCTTTTCACCGTCCTCAACGGACTGCACGGCTTCCTCGGCGCCCTGGTCGGCGGCGTGCTGGCGATGGTCGCCTCGCTGTCGACGCTGGGCATGATGAAGGTATCCGCCGGACAGGACCCCTCGCTGGTGATGCTCATCGCTCTCGGCGGCTACGCGGCGAAGGTCATCCTCCTGTTCCTCGCGCTCACTCTGCTCAAGGGCGTCACCGTGCTGCACCCGCTTTCCCTCGGGATCACGATGATCGTCGCCATTCTCGTAGCGGCCGCTGTGGAGTTCGCGACATTCCGCAAAGCGCGTATCCCGACCATCATTCCCGCCTCGAATTGACGGATTCGGGACAAGGGTCCCAGCCGGATCCGGGACTTAGGTCCTGGACCGTTCGGCTGGTAAGGAGTACGCCTGTACGGCAGTGATTGACCTGCTGGTATGGTCCGCGTCATGGGTGGCGGCCTCGGCCGCGCACTCCCGACGACGAACCGCGATCAGCAGTGTGGCGACCGGATGGTTCCGCCTCTCTCACCGGCTGGTCCGAAGTAGACCGCAGGGCAGTGTTCACGCGAGACATCCCTCGAGCGCAGACCGGTGTTTGGCTCCGCGCACGGTGGGTACCGCCGCCTCCGGCGTCCCGATGCGTATCGGGTACGTTAAGTCCAGATCGTGACGATTCCCCCGGCGGAGTGAACGCCGGCCGGGAGAACCGGGAGGAGCCCAGTGGCCGCGCTGGTACTGACCGAGGGTGCGACCTTCGCGCCCCCTGGCGCCGAAAGCTTTGAGCTGCCGCCGTTGTTCGGCTTCGTCACGAAGCCGATGCTCCTGGTGGTGCTCTCGGTGATCATCATCGCGGGGTACTTCCTGCTGGCGACGCGCAAGCTGAAGGTCGTTCCGACCAAAGGCCAGTTCGTGGCCGAAGGCATCTACGACTTCGCGCGCAACAACATCGCCCGCGAGCAGATCGGCTCGAAAGACTTCCAGCGCTTCGTGCCGGTCATCTTCGCGTTGTTCACCTTCATCCTGCTGAACAACCTCTACGGGGTCATCCCGTTGCTGCAGTTCCCCACCATGGCGCGGTTCGGGTTCCCGATCGCGTTGTCGGTGCTCGTGGTCTACCCGATGTACCACTACGCCGGGATCAAGAAGCACGGCGTCCGCGCGTACTTCAAGAAGGAGCTCGCGCCCGCCGGGGTCCCCGGTCCGGTGCTTCCGCTGTTCGCGGTGATCGAGTTCGCGGAAAAGTTCTTCCTCAACCCGCTCACGCTCGCCATCCGTGTTTTCGCCGCCATGTTCGCGGGTCACCTGATCCTGGCGGTCTTCACCCTCGGCGGCACCTTCCTGCTGACCGAGACCTCGAGCATCGCGCTGAAGCCGGTGTCGCTGGTGGCGTGGATCTTCGCCATCGGCCTGACGTTCCTGGAGGCGTTCATCCAGTGCCTCCAGGCGTACATCTTCGCCCTGCTGTCCGCGGGGTACATCGGCGCCGCGCTGGCGTCGGAGCACTGAGAACACCTAAAGACCCCGATCCGCGTGAGTGCGCGGACCGAAGTGAAGGGAAACGCACGTGAGCAACATCGTTCTGGCCCAGCAGGCCGCCGAAGCCGTCAGCATCAACAAGGGCCTCGCCGCGATCGGCTACGGCCTGGGCGCGATCGGCCCCGGCATCGGTGTGGGCCTGATCTTCGCCGCGGTGATCAACGGCACCGCGCGCCAGCCGGAGGCCCAGAGCAAGCTGCAGGGCATCGGTTACGCCACCTTCGTGCTCACCGAGGTGCTGGCCCTGATCGGTATCGTCATCTACTTCATCGCCTCCGCCTGAGTCGTCCGCTCTCGCGTAAGGAGACGTTGTGCTGAAGACCGAAGTGGTGCTAGCGGCAGAAGCCCACAACCCGATCGTTCCGGAGCCCTCGGAACTGATCCTCGGCATCGTCGCCTTCCTGATCCTGCTGTTCATCCTCAAGAAGTACGTCGTCCCTCGTTTCGAGAAGACGTACGAGGAGCGGGCGCAGAAGATCGAAGGCGGGATCGAGAAGGCCGAGAAGGCTCAGGCAGAGGCCGAGAAGGCGCTGTCGGAGTACAAGGCGCAGCTGGCGGACGCCCGTTCCGAGGCCGCGAAGATCCGCGACGACGCCCGGCTCGAAGCCGAGCAGATCAAGGCGGAGCTGCGGGAGCAGGCCGAGGCCGAATCCCAGCGGATCGTGGCGCAGGGCCACGCCCAGCTGCAGGCGCAGAAGGCGCAGATCGTCGCCGAGCTGCGGGCCGAAATGGGCCGCAACGCGGTCGAGCTGGCCGGCCGGATCGTCGGCGAGTCGCTCGAGGACGAGGCGCGCCGTCGCGGCACCGTCGACCGGTTCCTCGCGGAGCTGGACACCGCCGGTGCCACTAACGGAGCGGGGAAGTAACCAGAGATGACGCTGCATGCTGCGAGCCGTGAAGCGCTCGACCTCGCCGAGCGCTCGCTCGGCGAGGTGCTGGCCGGAGCGGGCGCTGACCCCGCGAAGGTCGGGGACGAGCTGCTCTCGGTCGTCGACCTCCTTGACCGCGAAATCGGCCTGCGCCGCGCGGTCGGCGATTCTTCGGTCGCTCCGGAGAGCCGCCAGGGCCTGGTCCGCCGCCTGTTCGACGGAAAGCTGAGCGAGCAGGCCCTGAAGGTGCTCGACACCGTGGCGGGCAGCCGCTGGTCCAGTCCCCGCGAGCTGGTGGACGGGCTCGAGTCGGTCGGCCGTTCGGCGCTGCTCACCGCCGCCGAAAAGGCCGGGAACATCGAAACCGTCGAGTCTCAGCTGTTCCAGGTCGCGCGGATCGTCGCGGGCGCCCCGGAACTCGAGGCGGCGCTGTCCGACCTGAGCGCTCCCGCCGACGCGAAGCGGACCCTGGTCCGCGGGCTGTTCGCGGGCAAGGTCGACGCGGTCGTCGAGACCCTGGTCGAGCAGGCCGTGCAACGCGCCAAGGGGCGCGGCATCGGCAACGGGCTCGACAAGCTGGTCGCGCTGGCCGCGGAGCGGCGCGAACGCTCGGTCGCGTACGTGACCTCGGCGAACGCGCTCACCGACGAGCAGCGGGCCCTCCTCGGGACCAAGCTCGACGGCATCTACGGGCGGCCGATCGCGCTGCACGTCGAGATCGATCCGGCACTCGGCGGCGGCCTCGTCGTCCGCGTCGGGGACGAGGTCATCGACGGCAGCACCTCCGGGCAGCTGGCGGCGGTGCGCCGCACGCTGAGCCGGGCCTGAGCGGCACAACAGACTTTGCACACTGGACAGAACAGAAGCGAGAGCGGGAACGAAATGGCGGAGCTGACGATCTCCTCGGACGAGATCGCCCACGCGATCGAGAATTACGTCTCGAGTTACGCCCCTTCGGTGGAGCGGGAAGAGGTCGGCGTCGTCGCCGACGCCGGTGACGGCATCGCCCACGTCGAAGGGCTGCCCTCGGCCATGGCCAACGAGCTGCTCGAGTTCCCGGGCGGCGTCCTTGGCGTGGCGCTGAACCTGGACGCGCGCTCCATCGGCGCGGCGATCCTCGGCGACTTCGAGAGCATCGAAGAAGGCCAGCAGGTCAAGCGGACCGGCCAGGTCCTCTCGGTGCCGGTCGGCGACGGCTACCTCGGCCGGGTCGTCAACCCGCTCGGCCAGGCCATCGACGGCCTCGGCGAGATCGAGACCACCGGCCGCCGCGCGCTGGAGCTCAAGGCCGCCTCGGTGGTCGAGCGCCAGCCGGTGTCCGAGCCGCTGCAGACGGGCATCACCGCGATCGACGCGATGACCCCGATCGGCCGCGGCCAGCGCCAGCTGATCATCGGCGACCGCAAGACCGGCAAGACCGCGGTCGCGGTGGACACGATCATCAACCAGAAGGCCAACTGGGAGACCGGCGACCCGAAGAAGCAGGTTCGCTGCATCTACGTCGCGGTCGGCCAGAAGGGCTCCACGATCGCCTCGGTGAAGTCGGCGCTCGAGGACGCGGGCGCGATGGAGTACACCACCATCGTCGCGGCCCCGGCCTCGGACTCGGCGGGCTTCAAGTGGATCGCCCCCTACACCGGCTCGGCCATCGGCCAGCACTGGATGTACGAGGGCAAGCACGTCCTGATCGTGTTCGACGACCTGACCAAGCAGGCCGACGCCTACCGCGCGATCTCGCTGCTGCTGCGCCGCCCGCCGGGCCGCGAGGCGTTCCCCGGCGACGTCTTCTACTTGCACTCCCGTCTCCTCGAGCGCTGCGCGAAGCTCTCGGACGAGCTGGGCGCGGGCTCGCTGACCGGTCTGCCGATCATCGAGACCAAGGCCAACGACGTGTCGGCCTACATCCCGACGAACGTCATCTCGATCACCGACGGCCAGTGCTTCTTCCAGTCGGACCTCTTCAACGCCGGTCAGCGCCCGGCCATCGACGTGGGCATCTCGGTGTCCCGCGTGGGTGGCGCCGCGCAGGTCAAGGCGATGAAGAACGTCGCGGGCTCGCTGCGCATCGACCTGTCCCAGTACCGCGAACTGGAGGCGTTCGCCGCCTTCGCCTCGGACCTGGACGACGCGTCGAAGGCGCAGCTGGAGCGCGGCGCCCGGCTGTACGAGGTGCTCAAGCAGCCGCAGTACTCGCCGGTCCCGGTCGAGGAGCAGGTCGCCACGGTGTACCTGGGCACGAACGGCTACTTCGACTCGGTCCCGACCGAGGACGTGCGCCGCTTCAACCTCGAGTTCCTCGACTCGGCGAAGCGCAAGCACGCCGAGGTGCTGGGCGCGATCCGCGACACCGGCAAGTTCGAGGACGACACCCGCGACGCGCTGATCGCGGCGGTGAACGAGTTCAAGAAGGAGTTCACCACCTCCGAGGGCAAGCCGCTCGAGTCGAACGCCGACGCGATGGCCGCCGAGAAGGTCGGGCAGGAGACCGTCAAGGTCAACAAGCCCGCCCCGAAGAAGTGAGCTGGTAGCCCATGGCCGCACAACTCCGGGAGCTTCGCTCGCGCATCAAGGCGACGAAGTCGATCGGCAAGATCACCAAGGCGATGGAACTCATCGCCACCGCGCGCATCACCAAGGCGCGCGCGAAGGTCGCCGCTTCCCGGCCGTACGCGGACGAGATCACCAAGGTGCTCTCGGCGCTGGCCGGCGCGGCGGCCAACCTCGACCACCCGCTCCTGGTCGAGCGCCCGAACCCGAAGCGCGCCGCCGTCCTGGTCGTCACCAGTGACAAGGGCCAGTGCGGCGGTTACAACTCGAACGTGCTGAAGGCGACCGAAGAGCTGCTTGCCCTCCTGAAGAAGGAAGGCAAGGAGGTCGACGTCTACACCACCGGCAGCAAGGGCCTGAACTACTACCGGTTCCGCAACCGCGCGGTGGCGGGCAGCTGGACGGGCTTCTCCGACCAGCCTGCCTACCCGGACGCGGTCGCCGCGGCCGAGACGCTGGTGCAGTCCTTCAACGCGGGTGTCGACGACGCCTCGGGCAACGCGGACGGCATCACGGGCGTGGACGAGATCCACGTCGTCTACACCGAGTTCGTCTCGATGCTGACGCAGCGCCCGGTCGCCAAGCGCGTCGCGCCGCTGGAAGTCGAGTACTCCGACGGCGAGGACGAGAAGCCTGCCGGTCTGCTGCCGAGCTACGAGTTCGAGCCCAGCGCCGACAAGCTGCTCTCCGCGCTGCTGCCGAAGTACATCAACACCCGGCTGTACTCCGCGCTGCTCGAGTCCGCGGCGTCCGAACTGGCCGCCCGCCGCACGGCGATGAAGGCCGCGTCGGACAACGCGAACGAACTGGTGAACACGCTGACGCGGGAGGCGAACCAGGCCCGGCAGGCGCAGATCACCCAGGAGATCTCCGAAATCGTCGGTGGCGCGAACGCGCTCACCGCAGCAGGAAGTGATGACTGATGACCAGTACTGAAGCCCCGCGCGCCAAGGGGCGCATCGTCTCGGTGACCGGGCCGGTCGTCGACGTCGAGTTCCCGCGCGGTTCCGTTCCCGACCAGTTCAACGCGCTCAAGGTCGACATCGAGTTCGAGCAGCTGCGCAAGACGGTGACCCTCGAGGTCGCCGCTCACCTCGGCGACAACCTGGTGCGCACGATTTCGCTGCAGCCGCAGGACGGCCTCGTCCGCGGTGCGGAGGTCACCGACACCGGCGGCCCGATCACCGTCCCGGTGGGCGACAAGGTCAAGGGCCACGTCTACAACGCGCTCGGCGAGTGCCTCGACGAGCCCGGCTACGGCGAGGACCTCGAGCGCTGGGGCATCCACCGCAACCCGCCGCCCTTCGACCAGCTCGAGGGCAAGACGGAGATGCTGGAGACCGGCCTGAAGGTCGTCGACCTGCTGACCCCGTACGTGCAGGGCGGCAAGATCGGCCTGTTCGGCGGCGCGGGCGTGGGCAAGACGGTGCTGATCAAGGAAATGATCACCCGTGTCGCCCGGAACTTCGGCGGTACGTCGGTGTTCGCCGGCGTCGGCGAGCGCACCCGTGAGGGCAACGACCTCTTCCTGGAGATGTCCGAGGACGGCGTCATCAACGACACCGCCCTCGTGTTCGGCCAGATGGACGAGCCGCCGGGCACGCGTATGCGCGTCGCGCTGTCCGCGCTGACCATGGCGGAGTACTTCCGCGACGTCCAGAACCAGGACGTGCTGCTGTTCATCGACAACATCTTCCGGTTCACCCAGGCCGGTTCCGAGGTGTCGACCCTGCTGGGCCGCATGCCTTCGGCCGTGGGCTACCAGCCGACGCTGGCGGACGAGATGGGCCAGCTGCAGGAGCGGATCACCTCGACCCGAGGCCGTTCGATCACCTCGATGCAGGCGATCTACGTGCCCGCGGACGACTACACCGACCCGGCCCCGGCGACGACCTTCGCCCACCTGGACGCCACCACCGAGCTTTCCCGGTCGGTGTTCCAGAAGGGCATCTTCCCGGCGGTGGACCCGCTGGCGTCGACGTCGACGATCCTCGACCCGGCGATCGTCGGCGAGGACCACTACCGCGTCGCCTCCGAGGTCATCCGGATCCTGCAGAAGTACAAGGAGCTGCAGGACATCATCGCGATCCTCGGCATGGACGAGCTTTCCGAAGAGGACAAGCTGACCGTGCAGCGGGCGCGCCGGATCGAGCGGTTCCTGTCCCAGAACATGCTGGTGGCCGAGGCCTTCACGCAGATCCCGGGCTCCACGGTGCCGCTGGCCGAGACGATCGAGTCGTTCGACCGCATCACCAAGGGCGACTTCGACCACTACCCGGAGCAGGCGTTCCTGGGCATCGGCGGGCTCGAGGACCTCGAGAAGAAGTACCACGAGATCACCGGCAAGTGAGTGCGTGAGACCGGCGGGGGCACTGTCCATTGTGGACATCGGCCCCCGCCGTTCTCGTAACCGAAGCAAGACCTATTACACTCGGTGGTGACACCCCGAGCGAAGGAGTGCTACGTGGCTGAGATGTCCGTGGAGCTGGTTGCCGTCGAGCGCCGGCTCTGGTCGGGTACCGCCGCCTTCGTGGTGGCGCAGACCACCGAGGGCGAGATCGGCATCATGCCCGGACACGAGCCGGTGCTGGGCCAGCTCGTCGAGGGCGGCGTGGTGAAGGTGACCACGACGGACGGCGACGTGCTGACCGCGGCGGTGCACGGCGGGTTCCTGTCCGTAACCGCGACCGGGGTGAGCGTGCTCGCGGAGAGCGCGGAACTGTCCGACGAAATCGACGTGGCCGCCGCGAAGGCAGCCCTCAGCACCGGCGACGAGGCCGAGCGGACGAGGGCTTCGGCCCAGCTCCGCGCGGCTGGACAATCGGTCTGAGCGGACTAGACGGGCAGGAGCCGGGCCGTGCAGATCGCTGTGGTGGTGCTAGTGCTCCTGATCGTGCTCGTCGTCGTGGTCGGCTGGTACGGCCAGCGGTGGATCCGGATGCGCCGCGGCGGCGGCGTCAGCGTGGCGCTGCGGTGGCGTCCGGACAGCCCGCGGTCGAGCTGGCATCTCGGCCTCGGCCGGTACGAGGGCGAGAAGTTCGTCTGGTACCGGGTGTGGAGCCTGCGCACCGGCCCGGACCGCGTGTTCCAGCGGGAAAGCATGCAGATCGCCGACCGGCGGGACCCGTCGGGTTCGGAGGCGTACGCGGTGCCTGAGGGCTCGACGGTGCTGCGGTGCGAATCCTCGGACCAGGAAGCGATCGAGATCGCGATGGGACCGGGCGCGCTGACCGGGTTCCTGTCGTGGCTCGAATCGGCCCCGCCGGGCCGAAGGCTGCCGCGGGCTTCTTGAGTTTTCCGGCCCGCCATCGTGTCTCCACGATGGCGGGCCGTTTGCTTCTCGTGCGCCGGGTTGACCGGCGCTACGCTGGGAACATGGACGCCCGAGAACGGGAAGACCGCGCGCGCCGGTGGCAGACCTTGCCTAAGCCGGTGCGGCTCGAGGAGCTGACGGTGGCCCAGGCTGTCGAGCCGGGCCGCGATTCGACCTGGGACGTCGATTACGAGCGCTACTGGGCTGCTCAGGAAGCTAACTGGGCCCGGTAGTCAGAGCACGGAGCGGACGATTCCCGCGAACTGTGCTGGCTTCTCGCCGTGCACGTTGTGTCCGCTGTCCACCCGCACGACCTCGACGTCGACGATCAATGAGGCGATCCGCTGCGCGGTTTTCGGGTCGATCGTGTCTTGGGCCGCGTCCGAGGCCAGCTGGGGCTGCGCAGGTTTGTCGTTCTGTTCATCCGGACGACTGCGGCATTGTTGATCAGTGAGACAGCCGCAGGCCCGGTAGTCAGAGCACGGAGCGGACGATTCCCGCGAACCGTGCCGGTTTCTCGCCGTGCACGTTGTGTCCGCTGTTCACCCGCACGACCTTGACGTCGCCGATCAGCGAGGCGATCCGCTGCGCGTCCTCCGCGTCGATCGCCCCCTGAAGGACGCCGTCCTCGCCGTACTTCCAGTTCGCGTGGATCAGGACCGTCGGCGCTTCGATCTTGCGCAGCGTCGCCTCGTGGTCGAAGCCCTCGTCCCAGGCGCCGGTATAGAACGCGTCCCCGAAGCGCGGGTCGTAGTGCTCGATCGCGCGCTGCATGTCGTTCCAGCTCGGCGGCATGAAGAACACCGTGATAGGCCGCTCCGGATGCTTCTTCCGCCGCTTGAGCCCGGAGCGGATGATGCGTTCCGCGCCGTCGCCGAAGAAGTCCCACAGTTTCTGGTGCGCGAAGAGGTAGGCACCCCAGTCGGATTCGCCGGACTGCAGGTACGTGTGGCAGGCCGTGGCGAGGTCGACCCAGTTCCAGGTCTTCTCCGCCCGCGGCAGCAGGGTGGTGAACAGCGGCGGGTCCTCCAGCACGACCGCCCTCACCAGGTTCGGCCGGTTCCCGGCTAGCCAGGCCGCCAATTGGCCGCCCGACGAATGCCCGGACACGACGACCCGCGTGCCGATGACCTCCTCGACGAACCGCCCCAGATCGGTGCCGACCGCGGTCGCCGTGTACTTCTCCGGCGTCCGCGCGGACTGGCCGTGCCCGTGGACGTCGACCGCGTAGACCGTGAAGTCCCGCGCCAGGTCCGGCAGCACGCGCGCGTAGCTCTGCCAGTCGACGGCCTGGCCGTGGATCAGCAGCAGCGGCGGCTTGTCGCCCGCCGGGCCCTGGGCGTAGTGCAGTTTCGAGCCGTTGACCACCACGTCGTGTTCGGTGAATCCGGCTCGCCGGGTGCGCGCCAGCGCCCAGTCGTACGTCTTGCGGTTGCGTACGGCCCAGCCGCCGGCCGCGAGGCCTGCCGTCGCCAGGACGGAGGCGCCTGCCGCGATCAGCCGCCCGGCTGCCACAGCACGTCGCCTTCGGGGTTGGCCAGGCGGGCGAGGATGAACAGCAGGTCCGAGAGCCGGTTGAGGTACTTGGCCGCGATCGGGTTGGACGTGTCCGGCTCGGCCTCCATCAGCGCCCACGCGGACCGTTCCGCGCGGCGAGAGACCGTGCGCGCCTGGTGCAGGAACGCCGCGCCCGGGGTGCCGCCCGGGAGGATGAACGACGTGAGCTTCGGCAGCCGCTCGTTGAACTCGTCGCACCAGCCTTCGAGCCGTTCCAGGTACGCCTCGGTGATGCGCAGCGGCTCGTACGGCGGGTCTTCCTGGATCGGCAGGCACAGGTCCGCGCCGACGTCGAAGAGGTCGTTCTGGATCCGGCGCAGCACGGCGGCGATCTCGTCGGTGAGCCCGCCGAGCGCGATCGCCAGGCCGAGCACGGAATTGGCCTCGTCGGTGTCGGCGTAGGCGGACAGCCGGGCCGAAGTCTTGGGCACCCGGGAACCGTCGCCGAGCGCGGTCGTGCCGCTGTCGCCGACCTTCGTGTAGACCCGGTTGATACGAACCACCATACGTTCGACTCTACCGGCCCGGGTTCGGGCAAAACTGGGCGAGAGGGCATGATTGGCGGCCATGAGCGAGCACTTCGACGTGCATGGCGGAGCCCGGCTGGTCGGCGAGGTCGACGTGGTCGGCGCGAAGAACAGCGTGCTGAAACTGATGGCCGCGGCACTGCTGGCCGAAGGCACCACGACCATCACGAACTGCCCGCAGATCCTGGACGTCCCGCTGATGGGCGACGTCCTGCGCAGCGTCGGCTGCGAGGTGGAGATCGAGGGCGACACGGCGCGCATCACGACGCCCGCGGAGCTGTCGCACCGCGCCGATTCGGCGGCGATGGGCAAGCTGCGCGCCTCGGTGTGCGTGCTGGGCCCGCTGGTCGGCAGGCTGAAGCAGGCGGTCGTCGCGCTGCCCGGCGGCGACGCGATCGGCCAGCGTCCCCTCGACATGCACCAGAACGGCCTCCGCAAGCTCGGCGCGACGAGCACCATCGAGCACGGCTGCGTCGTCGCGAAGGCCGAGACGCTGGTGGGCACTCAGATCTGGCTGGACTTCCCGAGCGTCGGCGCGACCGAGAACATCCTGATGGCGGCCGTGCTGGCCGAGGGCACGACGGTGATCGACAACGCCGCCCGCGAGCCGGAAATCGCCGACATCTGCACGATGCTGACCGAGATGGGCGCGAAGATCGAGGGCGCGGGCACCTCGACGCTCACCGTCCACGGCGTCGAGTCGCTGCACCCGACGGAACACCGCGTGATCGGCGACCGCATCGTCGGCGCGACCTGGGCGTTCGCCGCCGCGATGACCCGCGGCGACCTGACCGTGCGCGGCGTGAATCCGCACCACCTCGACCTGGTCCTGGACAAACTGCGCCTGGCCGGCGCGGAGGTGACCACCTACGACGACAAGGGCTTCCGCGTCGTCCAGCCGGAACGCCCGAAGGCGGTCGACTGGGTGACGCTGCCGTACCCCGGTTTCGCCACCGACCTGCAGCCGTTCGCGGTCGCGCTGTCGGCGGTGTCCGAGGGCACGTCGATGATCACCGAGAACGTCTACGAGGCCCGGTTCCGGTTCATCGAAGAGATGATCCGGCTGTCCGGCGACGCCCGCACGGACGGCCACCACGCGGTGGTCCGGGGCGTGGAGAAGCTGTCGAGCGCGCCGGTGTGGGCGTCGGACATCCGCGCCGGGGCAGGGCTGGTGCTGGCCGGACTGTGCGCGGACGGCGTGACCGAGGTGTGGGACGTGTTCCACATCGACCGCGGGTACCCGCATTTCGTGGAAAACCTGAACCGGCTGGGCGCCCGGATCGAGCGGGTGACGGGGGAGCCGGAGCGGGCTTGAGCGACGGGTGCTCCGCAGGCGACTACGCGGAGCGGGACGAAGAAAGCTGCCGCGACGTCGAGGTCGTCGACGGGGTAATCCGTGCTCGGCCGATGCGGTCGCGAAGGCATCAGAGAATCACTCGGAGGCTGTCTTACGAACTCGAATCGGCCTGCGGCAGCGATCTCGCCGTCGAGTTCGACGTCGACCTCCGGCTGCGCGATGTCCCGTTGCTGAACCGGCGTCCGGACTTGGTCGTCTACGACGCAGATCTGCCCACCGACGCAGTGCTGCGCCCGGAGCACTGCCGCCTCGTTGTCGAGGTGATGTCGCCAGGATCGATCACTGTCGATCAGATCGACAAACCCGCTGAGTACGCGGCCGCCGGGATTCCGCAGTTCTGGCGGGTCGAGAACACCACCGACGAGGTCGGCGGGCTTACCGTCTTCTGCTACCGACTCGACGCGACCACCCGCTCGTACGTCCCGACCGGCGCGCACCAGGGCACTTTCCAGGTCGTCACTCCGGTCGAAGTGTCGCTGGAACTGAAAACCCTGCTGTAAAGCCGGTTACGCGCTCAACGCCCGCACCACCAAATCCGTCACCTGATCCAAATACCCCTCCTCCGCCGGAACCCCGCGCACGATCAGCCGCCAGTAAACGATTCCCGCGCCCATATCCAGCGCCAGTTCGATATCCGTGTCCGCCGGGATCTCCCCGCGCTCGATCGCTCTCGTGAACACCGCCCGGTTGACCGCCCGCCGGGGGCCGCCGATCGTCAGGCGGGCGAATTCGGCCATGGCCGGGTTCCGGCGGGCTTCCGCGATCAGCCCGGGGAAGATCCGTGAAAACCGCGGATGCGTGATCCATTCGCAGAGTGCTTCCAGCGAGGCCCGGATATCGCCGCGCAGGCTGCCGGTGTCCGGGTCCACCGCGCGCGCCACGCTGAATTCCGCGATGACCGCGCCGATCATTTCGTCTTTCGACGGCCAGCGCCGGTAAAGCGCGCTCTTCCCGACGCCCGCGCGTTTCGCGACCGCTTCCATCGACAGCCTGCCGAAACCGTGGTCGGCCAGTTCGTCGATCACGGCTTCGGTGATGGCGTAAGTGACGTCGGGCTGCAGAACGGCAGCTCCGGTCGGTGTCCGGCGGGTCGTCATGGCGATCAGCATAGCGTGTGGACGGGACGGTACCGTCCCGTGTACGTTGTGGATGAGACGGTACCGTCTCGTCCATTCCTGAGGAGGGGGTTCGATGCAGCTCATCGATCACGCGCTCGACCTGCTGGTCCAGCACGACATGGCCGGATTCGTGCAGTTGTTCGCCGAGGACGCCGTGCTCGAGTTCCCGTTCGCCGCGCCCGGCGAGCCCGGGCGGGTCGAAGGCCGCGCCGCACTGGCCGAGTACCTGCGCAACTACCCGAACCTGTTCGACATCCGCGAGGTCGCCGCCAAGACCGTGCACCAGACGACCGATCCGGAGGTCTCGATCGCGGAGTTCGAACTGGCCGGCATCGCGGTCGCCACGCAGAAGCCGTACCGCCTCGGCTACGTCGTGGTGCTGACCGTCCGGGACGGCCAGATCCACCGGTATCGCGACTACTTCAGCCCGCTCGCGGTGATCGACGTTCTCGGGGTGCCGGGTGTCTGACGTTCTCGTGCTCGGCTCCACCGGCACCACCGGCAGCCGCGTCGTGCGCGGGCTCGAAGCCGCCGGGGTGCGGCCGCGCGCGGCGACCCGGAATCCCGTCGAACCCGGCCAGATCCGGTTCGATTGGGACGAGCCCGCGACGTACGGTCCGGCGCTGGACGGGGTCTCGGCGGTCTACCTGATCGCCCCCGTCGGAGCCGATCCGCAGTCGCTCGTCGAAGAGTTCCTCAAGCACGCGCCGGACGCGCGGGTGGTGTTGCTCAGTTCGTCCGCGGTGGACGAGCACACCCCGGTAGTGGGCGGGCTGCCCGGCCTCGTCCGCCGTCAGCCGGGCTGGGCGGTGCTGCGGCCGTCGTGGTTCATGCAGAACTTCACCGCCGGGCATCTGGTCGGCGACAGCGCCCGCGCGGGCCGGATCGTCACCGCGACCGGGGACGCCCGGGTGGCGTTCGTCGACGCCGTCGACATCGCCGCGGTCGCCGTCCGCGCGCTGCTCGACCCGGAACCGCACAACACCGATCACCTCATCACCGGTCCGCGCGCGCTCAGCTACGCCGAGGCCGCCGAGATCGTCGGGAAACGGCTCGGCCATCCGGTCGTACACGAGCCGGTTTCCACCTCGCAGTACCAGCAATTCCTGGTCCGCGACGGGCTCCCCGAGTCGTACGCCGAAATGCTCGCCTTGCTGGACGAGGCGATTCGCGGCGGCGCCGAGGACCGCGTCACCGACACCGTCGAGCGGGTCGCCGGACGACCCGCCCGTGATTTCCGCACTTTCGCGAAGGAAGAGATCCGATGAAGCCGCTGCTGTTCGAAGACGACCCGCAATTCTGGTTCGAGACCTTGCTCGCGTTCGGCGAGATCGCATACGGGGGCGCGGATTTCGGCGAGATCGTCGCGATCGCGTCGAACATCAAATCCGGTGACTACGACAGCTGGCACGACGCGTGGCTCGCCACCGCTGAGCGGCTTTACGCCGAGGCCGCGACCATGCACCCGGTCAGCGCACGCGACGCGTACCTGCGGGCCTCGACGTACTACCGCCGTGCCGAGTTTTTCTTGCACAGCAACCCGGAAGACCCGCGGATCAACTACGCCTACGAGCGCAACGTCGAGTGCTTCCAGAACGCGATAGCAACGCTCGATCACGTCGAACGGATCGAAATCCCCTACGACGGCCACGTCTTGCGCGGCTACTTCTACCGAGCTCCCGGCGACGGTCCGAAGCCGCTTCTGGTGGCGCACAACGGTTTCGACGGCAGTGCCGAGGATCTGCACTTCATGGGCGCGACAGCGGGCCAGGAACGCGGCTACCACGTGCTGACCTTCGACGGCCCCGGCCAGCCCAGCGCCGTCCACCGCGACGGGATGCTGTTCCGCCCCGACTGGGAGCACGTCGTCGGCCAGGTGCTCGACTACGCCCTCGCTCTCCCCGGCGTGCTCCCGGAGAAGGTCGCGCTGATCGGCTGGAGCCTCGGCGGGATGCTCGCGCCGCGCGCCGCCGCGTTCGAACCGCGGCTGTCGGCCGTCGTCGCCGTGGACGGGCTCTTCGACGCCGGTGCGGCTTTCGTGCAGCAACTCCCGTGGGACCGCGACGAGATCGTCCGCCGCGCGAACGCACCGGAGGACCCTGAACTGGACGCCTTTCTAGCCGGCGCGAAGGAGCAGAACCCGACCGTCCGCTGGGCACTGGGCCACGGCCGCTACGTGATGGGCGGCGCGACCGATCGCGAGTTCCTGGCGAAGTACCTCGAGTACAACCTCTACGACGGCGTGGCCGAGCGCATCACATGCCCGGCGCTGATCTGCGACGCCCCGGAGGACCTGTTCTTCACCGGACAGCCGCAGCAGCTGTACGACCGGATCAGCGGCCCGAAGAAGCTGCTGAACTTCACCGCGGAGGAGGGCGCGGACGCACACTGCCACGTCGGCGCGATGCGGCTCGCGAGCGGTCGGATCTACGACTGGCTGGACGACGTGCTGTGAGTTCTCGTGAGTGTTGAAGCCGGTTCTCACCGGCTGCTGAGTCTCAGGACATCGCCGACAGTTGATGTCTCAGGACATCGCGGACACTCCGTCGTCCGCCAACGCTCACGAGGATTCGAGGGCCAGCGCCGCGCCGAACCCGACCAGCGCGGTGCCGGTCACCCCGTCCAGCGCGCGGCGGACCTTGCGGCGGCTGAGCCACGCGCGGACGCGGTGCACGAAGAACAGCAGCACCAGCAGCCAGATCGTGCCCAGCACGGCGACCGTGTACGCGAGCACCAGTGCGTCCCAGGTCGTCGTGCGCACCGGGTCGAGGAACTGCGGCAGCACCGAAAGGTACAGCACCAGCACCTTGGGGTTCGTGATGTTGGACAGGAACCCCTCGCGCCACCGCCGGAAGCCGCTGGTGCGCTTGCGCTGGGTGTCGGCGACCGCGTCGTAGTTGCCGCGCCAGGCACCGCGCAGCGCTTGGAAGCCGAGGTACAGGAGGTAGGCGGCACCGAGCCACTTGAGCGTGAGGAACACCGGCTGCGAACGGGCGATCACGACGCCGAGCCCGAGCGCCGCGGCCGTGCCCTGCGCCGCGTTGCCGGCGAAGATGCCCGCTGTGGCCAGCAAGCCGCCGCGCGCGCCGCCGGACAGGGCGTTCTTCAGCATCACCATCGTGTCCGGCCCCGGCGCGAGCACGATGAGAACCACGATCACCAGATAACTGCCGTACCCGCTCCACGTCACGTCTGACCACGGTAGATCCCGGACCGGCCGACGTCTCGCGGATTTCCGTCACACCGGTTCGGCAACCTGGGCGAACCGGACGGCGTGCTCTCTTCGGGAGCGAGGAGGGCGACATGTTTCCACTGGCAGAAGGCGAGCACCTGCTCTGGTCCGGGCGGCCGCAGCGGTACCCGCGTCGGTACGCGGACTTTCACGGGTACGTCGCAGCGACGGTGGGCTTCGCCACGCTTGGCGCGCTAGGCGTTTTCGCCACCGTGAAGCTCGGCATGGAGCTCGCCGTCCTTGCGCTGTTGCCGGGCTTCTTCGGCGCGGCGGTCGCGCAGACCGCCGAACGGAACCGGCAGCGAAAGCTGCTGCTCGGCGTGCTGACTTACCTGGTGACCGATCGCAGGCTCGTCTTCGTCGCCGACCGTCCGGGCGGCATCGAGTTCCGCTGGGTGTGGCTTCCCGACCTGGACGAGCCGCGGCTGCGCGACCACGGCGACGGGACCGGCACCGTCAGCTTCAAGGGGCCCTCGCGCGTCCGGCTGCGCGACCAGAAGTTCCAGGCGCAGTCGTCGCTCACGACAATGACGCCCGAACTGATCGCGATCGAGGAGCCGGAGCACGTCGCCGAACTGATCGCTCGAACACTCCGCGCTCTCCAACCGTCGGGTGGAACATCCAGCTGACTCCGGCCAGCCGGGCAACCCGGTCGAACCAGGCGGCGTGCTCTCTTCGGGGAGCGAGGAGGGCGTCATGTACCCACTGGCCGAAGGCGAACAACTGCTCTGGTCCGGGCGACCGCAGCGGTTCGTGCGGCGTTACCGCGATTATCACGGCTACGTCGTTTCGGTGGTGGCCTTCCAGGCGCTCATCGCGATCGGAGTCTTGGGTGTCGCGAAGTTCGAGGTGGATCTCGCCATTTTCGCACTGGTACCGGGCTTCTTCGGCATGCTGATCGGACTGTCCGCCGAACGGAACCGGCAGCGGAAGCTGCTGCTTGGGGTGCTGACTTACCTGGTGACCGATCGCAGGCTCATTTTCGTCGCCGACCGTCCGGGCGGCATCGAGTTCCGCTGGATCTGGCATCCGGACCTGCGCGAACCGAGAGTGCGAGACCACGGCGACGGCACCGGCACCGTCGACTTCCGGCCCACCCTGCGCGAGTGGCTGCGCGATCAGCAGTACCGGGCGCAGTCGTCGCTCTCCATGATGCTGCCCGAACTGCTCGCGATCGAGGATGCGGAGCACGTCGCGGAGCTGATCGTCCGAAACGCTCCGCGCTCGCCGGTCGTCGGGTGAAACGTGCTGGAGGGCGTCATGTACCCACTGGTCGAAGGCGAACAACTGCTCTGGTCCGGGCGGCCGCAGCGCTACGTGCGGCGCTACCGCGATTACCACTACTACCTCGCCGTGGGGGTCCTGCTCCTCGCCACCGCGGTAGTGGCCGCGGCCCTGGACCTGAGTTACGGCGTCCTGATCGGCTGGATCGTCGTGCTCAGCATGTTTCTCAACGCCGGCTTCGAGCGCAACCGCGAGCGTCGCGGTTTCATCGCCGTGACGACCTACCTGGTCACCGACCGCAGGCTGATCTTCGCGTCGGAGTCGCCGCCCGGGATCGAGTTCCGCTGGGTCCAGCTCGCCGATCTCCGCGCGCCGCGCGTGCACGACCACGGCGACGGCACCGGGACGGTCGACTTCCATCCCACGGCCCTCGAATGGCTGCGGGACCAGGGCTTCCGCCCCCGGCCCGCCTGGTTTCCGATCCTGCCGGAGCTGATGGCCGTGCCGGATGCCGCTCGGGTAGCCGAGCTGATCGCCCGGAACGCTCCGCGCGCCCCGGTCGTTGGGTGAAACATGCTGCTGACCTTGCTGGGTCTCGCGCTGCCGGTCGCCACCATCGTGCTGCTGATCGTCGGCGGATGGGAGCTGCGCCGGAGGAACAAGCCGTCGAGGCTCAAGGCGCGGCTGTCCTCGACGTACCTCGACGAGGTCACCGCGTTCCTCTACGGCACCAAGCGCAATGAGCTCGAGCACCGGGATTCGGTGGAGATGACCCTCGAGGAGGACGCGCAGGGAGCGCCTCCGCTGGGTACCGTCGACCTCGACCGCGGGGTAGTGGTCGTCCGGCCCGGGGCTTCACCCGGGAGTGGCCGAATCCACTCCGCCGATTAAGTTACCGGCGGGTACACTCGGGCGGTCGTCTCGGCGAAGAGAGGTGCACCGTGCCGTACCCCACCGACCACGAGCGCGACCGGCCCTGGGTGATGCGCACCTACGCGGGTCATTCGTCCGCCGCCGCGTCCAACGAGCTGTACCGCCGGAACCTCGCCAAGGGTCAGACCGGGCTGTCGGTCGCCTTCGACCTGCCGACGCAGACCGGCTACGACCCGGACCACGTGCTCGCGCGCGGCGAGGTCGGCAAGGTCGGCGTGCCGGTTTCGCACATCGGCGACATGCGGCAGCTGTTCGACGGCATCCCGCTCGCCGAGGCGAACACCTCGATGACCATCAACGCGCCCGCGATGTGGCTGCTCGCGCTGTACGTCTCGGTGGCGCGCGAGCAGGCCGAAGCCGAGGGCCGCGACGTCGACGAGGTGCTGGTCAAGCTCACCGGCACCACGCAGAACGACATCATCAAGGAGTACCTCTCCCGCGGCACCTACATTTTCCCGCCCGGGCCGAGCCTCCGGCTGATCACCGACATGATCGCGTGGACCGTGCACCACGTGCCGAAGTGGAACCCGATCAACATCTGCAGCTACCACCTGCAGGAAGCGGGCGCGACGCCGACGCAGGAGGTCGCGTACGCGCTGTGCACCGCGATCGCCGTGCTGGACGCGGTGCGCGACTCCGGTCAGGTCGACCAGGCCGACATGGAGAAGGTCGTCGCGCGGATCTCGTTCTTCGTCAACGCGGGCGTCCGGTTTGTCGAAGAGATGTGCAAGATGCGCGCGTTCACGCAGCTGTGGGACGAGCTGACGCGCGAGCGCTACGGCGTCGAGAACCCGAAGGCGCGGCGGCTGCGGTACGGCGTGCAGGTGAACTCGCTCGGGCTCACCGAGGCGCAGCCGGAGAACAACGTCCAGCGGATCGTGCTGGAGATGCTCGCCGTGTCGCTGTCGCGGGGTTCGCGGGCGCGGGCGATTCAGCTGCCGGCGTGGAATGAGGCGCTGGGGCTGCCTCGGCCGTGGGATCAGCAGTGGGCGCTGCGGATGCAGCAGGTGCTCGCGTTCGAGACGGATCTGCTGGAGTACGAGGACATTTTCGACGGTTCGCACGTAGTGCAGGCGAAGGTCGACGAGATCGTTTCCGGCGCGCGCGAGGAGATCGCGCGGGTGCAGGACCTTGGCGGGGCGGTGGCCGCCGTCGAGAGCGGTTACATGAAGTCGCAGCTGGTTTCGTCGCTCGCGGAGTACCGGCGGGGGATGGAGAACGGCGAGCGCATTCTGGTGGGGGTCAACAAGTTCGAGACCACTGAGCCGTCGCCGTTGCAGGCGGAGGGGGCCAAAGCGATCGAGACGATCGACCCGGCGGTGGAGAAGGCCGCGGTCGCCGCGGTGGAAAAGTGGCGCGAGGAACGGGACAACGCCGCGGTGGCGAAGGCACTCGCCGCGCTGAAGGCGAAAGCGTCCACTTCGGACAATCTGTTCGAGGCCACTGTGGACTGTGCGCGGGCGGGCGTGACGACCGGGGAATGGTCGGGCGCGCTGCGCGAGGTGTTCGGGGAATACCGGGCGCCGACGGGCGTTTCCGCGGCTTCGGCGGCCGGGCAGGGCAATCCGGAACTGGAGCGCGTCCGGGAACTGGTGCGCCGCACCGAAACCGAACTCGGCGAGCGGCTGCGGATTCTCGTCGGGAAACCCGGGCTGGACGGACACTCCAACGGTGCCGAGCAGGTCGCGGTGCGGGCTCGCGACGTCGGGTTCGAGGTGATCTACCAGGGCATCCGGCTGACTCCGGACCAGATCGTCGCGGCCGCGGTGCAGGAGGGCGTGCACGTCGTCGGGCTGTCGGTGCTGTCCGGGTCGCATCTGGAGGTCGTGCCGCTGGTGGTCGACGGCCTGCGCGCGGCCGGGGCCGGGGACATCCCGGTGATCGTCGGGGGCATCATCCCGCCGGACGACGCCGCGCTGCTGACCGAACGCGGGATCGCGCGGGTGTTCACGCCCAAGGACTACGAATTGACCGACATCATGGCCGGTATCGTGGAATTGATTCGCGAACGGCACGGATTGAGCGGTGCGTAGCCGTTCGGTTCTCCAGTGTGAAACCCCGCGGTGATCGATTACCGTTACAGTGGCGCAATCTTGGCCTGCGGCCGATTTTTGTCCACTGTGGATGATCGAATTCCCGGGGAGCCGCTGCGTCCGGGCGGAATCCTCGATGATCAATTTCCGTCCGCCCGGAAAAATGTGCCGGGAAGCGCGTTTCTAATCGGTAACAGAACCGACCGGGCGCAAAAGAATCTTTGACCGCGCCCCGGCGGGTGCCTACGTTCGATCCTTGTCGGCGTCACTGCCGCCAGCTTCGCGGGGTGGGGTCCCTGGCCGGCCGTGACCGGAAATCGCAGGTCACGGGTTCGTGACCCGATCAGGGCGAAGGGGCCGCGACATGGTTCACGACGAATGGAAGCGACGGGACTTCTTCCGGCTGGCGGCGTCCGGAGCGGTGGTGCTGGGCGGAACCGCGTTCGCCGCCGCGTGCACCCAAGCCCCGCAGGCGGGCGGGCAGGGCGGCGGAGCGCTCGACCGGGCGAAGAAGGCGGGCTCCATCAAGGTCGGCATCGCGGGCGAGATCCCCTACGGCTACACCGACGGCGGCAACGTGACCGGCGAATCGCCCGAGGTCGCCAAGGCGGTCTTCAAGAACATCGGCATCGCGAAGGTCGAAGCGACGCAGGTCGAATTCAAACAGCTCATCCCGGCGCTCGCCGCGGGCCAGTACGACATGGTCGCCGCGGGCATGGCGATCCTGCCGGACCGGTGCAAACAGGCGGCGTTCTCCGCGGTCGACTACGTGACCCCCACGGCTTTCCTGGTGCCGAAAGGGAATCCGAAGCAAGTCCTGAATTTTGAGGACATCAAGGCGAAGGGCGTGAACCTCGCGGTGCTGTCCGGCACGGTCGAGCAGCAGGTGGCGAAGGCGACCGGGATCCCGGACAGCCAGCTGCAGACCTACGACGGCCAACCGCAAATGCTGCAGGCATTGCAGGCGAATCGCGCGTACGCGGGCGCGCTCACCGACATCTCGCTGAAGGCGCTGCTCAAGCAGAATCCGGGTGCCGCGCTGGAGGTCACGAGCGGATTCGTGCCGCAGGTGCAGGGCAAGAAACAGATCCAGGCAGGCGGTTTCGTGTTCCGCAAGACCGACAGCGATCTGGTGAACGCGTTCAACGCCGAACTGGCGAAGCTGCACCAGAACGGCCAATGGCTGGAGATCGTCAAGCCGTTCGGCTTCACCAAGGACAACCTGCCGCCCGCCGACGTCACGACCGAGCAGCTCTGCTCGGGTTCCTGACGGCGGTGGACGGCTGATGTTCGACCACTTCGGACTGTTCGTCTCCACCGTCGCGAACGGACTGCTGCTGACGGTCGAGGCGACGGTCGGCGGCATCCTGGTCGCCACTGTTCTGTCGTTCCTCGCCGGGCTGGCGATGCTGTCGCGGTTCGCCGTTTTGCGTGCTGTCACGCGGATCTACGTCGAGGTGTGGCGCGGGACCTCGGAGGTCGTCCAGCTGTTCTGGATCTACTTCGCGCTGCCCGTGCTCACCGGTTTCCAGATCCTGCCGTTGTGGTCCGGCATCGCGGTGCTCGGCCTGAACTTCGGCGCGTACGGCGCGGAGATCGTGCGCGGCGCTGTGCAAGCGGTCCCGCGTGAGCAGCGGGAAGGCTGCGTCGCGCTCAACTTCACGCCGGCGCAGCGGATGCGGCGGGTGATCCTGCCGCAGGCGCTGGTCGACATGGTGCCGCCGTTCACGAACCTGTTCATCCAACTGCTCAAGGGCACCGCGCTGCTCACCTTCATCACCGTGCCCGAGATGACCTATCAGGCGAGCCAGGTCCTGGTGACGCGCTACACCGGGCAGGCCGCGTTGATCTGGACGATCGTGCTGGTGTTCTACCTGGTCCTGTCGATCCTGATCAGCAGCGGCATGAAACTGCTGGAACGGCGGACAGCGGCGCGGGTAGGCCGCGCACCCGCCCGGCGGCGGGCAGTGCTGAGCGGGGCGGGCACATGAGCTGGGACTGGGCTTATCTGTGGAAGGTGCTTCCTTCGGTGCTGGAGGGGCTCCTGGTGACGTTCGAGGCGACCGTTCTCGGCGCACTGCTCGCCTACGTGCTGGGTTTGGTTTTCGCGATTCTCCGGCGGTCGCGGATTCGCGCGGTCAGCTGGGCGACCTGGCTGGTGGTGGAGTTCGTGCGCAGCACTCCGTTGCTGGTCCAGTTGTTCTTCCTGTTCTTCGTGCTGCCGCAGTTCGGGGTGACGCTCTCGCCGCTGACCGCGGGCGTGCTCGGACTCGGGCTGCATTACGCGACTTACACGTCCGAGGTGTACCGCGCCGGGATCGACGCTGTCCCGAAAGGACAGTGGGAGGCCGCGGTCGCGCTCAGCCTGCCGAAGGCGCGCACCTGGCTGCGGGTGATCCTGCCGCAGGCGATCCCGCGGGTGCTGCCCGCGCTCGGCAACTACACGATCTCGATGTTCAAGGAAACCCCGCTGCTGCTGGCGATCGGCGTGCTCGACCTCGCCGGCGCCGCGTTCGAGGTCGGCTCGCTGAATTTCCGCTACGTCGAACCTCTCACCTTGGCGGGCGTGCTCTTCCTCGTGCTGAGCTACCCGGCGTCCCTGCTCGTGCGATTCCTGGAGCGTCGTTTTGGACTCAGCAGATGAACCGATGATCCGCTTCGACCAGGTGGTGAAGAAGTTCGGCGGCACCACCGTGCTGCGCGACCTCGATTTCACCGTCGCGCCAGGGGAATTCGTCTCGCTGATCGGGCCGAGCGGTTCCGGCAAGACGACCATCCTGCGGTTGCTGATGACCCTGGAGAAGGTCGACGGCGGCCGGATCGAGGTCGGCGGCAAGCCGCTGAGCCACATGCCCCGGCGGGGAAAACTCGTTCCGGCGGACGAGAAATACCTCCGCGGGATGCGCCGGTCGATCGGGATGGTTTTCCAGCAGTTCAACCTCTTCCCGAACATGCGGGTCCTGCAGAACATCACCGAGGCCCCGATCCGCGCCCTCGGCCTGTCCGCGCGGGACGCGACGGCGCGCGCGACCGAACTGCTCGAATTGGTCGGCCTCGCGGACAAGGCGGACGCGCATCCGACGCAGCTTTCCGGCGGCCAGCAGCAGCGCGTCGCGATCGCTCGCGCGTTGGCGATGCGGCCGGAAGTGCTGCTGCTGGACGAGGTCACGTCGGCATTGGACCCGGAACTGGTTGCGGAGGTGTTGCGGGTGCTCCGGGAAATCGCCTCGACCACGGACATCACGATCCTGTGCGTGACGCACGAGATGCAGTTCGCTCGCGATGTGTCGGATCGGGTGATGATGTTCGACCGCGGTCAGGTGTTGGAGGACGCGCCGCCGGATCGGTTGTTCACTGCGCCGGAACACGAACGCACGAAGGAATTCCTGCGCGCTGTCATCGATCGAGAGTGAGAATTTCCTTGGTGGACTTGACCGTCGCGAAACGGTCGCCGTGCAGGTTCGTCGCGGTCGCGCGGTACAGCTCGTCGGCGGTGAGGACGGTGCCGTCCGGGCCTTCCAGGTCGAAGGTGAAGGTCGCGTCGAGGGCGAAAGTGATGTCGTAGCCCAGGTTTCCGCCCATCCGCGCGGTGGTTTCGCAGCAGAAGTTGGTCTGGATCCCGGCCAGCACGAAGCTCGTGATGCCGCGGGTCTTGAACCAGGCGTCCAGGTCGACGTCGCCCAGGAACGCCGAGTTGACCTTCTTGCCGAAGAGCAGGTCCGGGCGGGCGCCGTCGAGTTCGGGTTTGAAATCGTTGCCGGGCTGACCCGGGCGCAGCGGCGAACCGGGCGTGGTCGAATCGTGGTGCACGAGCACGACCGGGTCGCGCCGGTCCTGCCAGGCATGCAGCAGCGCCTTCATGTTCGCTTCCGCGCCGGGGTTGTTGCGCGGTCCCCAGAACTCGGCGTCGTCGAATCCTCGCTGGACGTCGATCAGCAGCAATGCGGTGGTCATGGCTTCGATTCTGTCCGGGGGAGCACGCGGCGGGGAGTGGCACAAGACGCGCGATGCGATACTTTTCTGCCATGCGCACGATCGGGGTGCTGCTCCTGCCGGGCAGCCGGATGTTCGACCTCGCGGTGATCGCGGAGGTGTGGGCGCAGGACCGCACCGACAGCGGGATCGGCCCGTTCGCGGTGCGCGTCTGCGCGCCGGGGCGAGGAAGGACGCGGGTGTCGCCGTTCGGCGAAGTCGTCGCGACGCACGGGCTTTCCGGCTTGGCCGACTGCGACCTGGTTCTCGCCCCAGGACGGGACGATCCGCTGGCCGAAGTACCCGCCGCCGCTCGCGCCGCGCTTCGCCGGGCCCATCGCGCCGGTTCGACGGTGGCTGGGCTTTGCTCCGGAGCTTTCACCCTCGCTGCTGCCGGATTGCTCGACGGCCGCCCCGCGACCACGCATTGGCGGGACCTGGACACACTCGCGACGGCCGCGCCCGCTGCCGAACTCCGCCGCGGCGTGCTCTACACCGAACAGGACGGCGTGCTTACCTCAGCGGGCGTCGTCGGCGGTCTTGATCTTTGCCTGCATCTGGTTCGCCGTGATCATGGAGCCGAGGTCGCCGCGCGGCTTGCCCGGCGGCTGGTGATGCCGCCGGTGCGGGAAGGCGGCCAGCGCCAGTACGCGGAAGCTCCGTTGCCCGCCAACGCTTCCCGGCCGGGTATCGCGTCCACAATGGACTGGGCGCTGACCCGGCTCGCGGACGAGATCGGGGTGCCGGATCTGGTCGAGCACGCCGGGATGAGCCCGCGGACCTTCCATCGCGAGTTCGCTGCCGCGACGGGGAGCACGCCCGGCCGGTGGCTGCTCGTCCAGCGGGTGCAGCACGCGCAGCGGCTGCTGGAGACCACGGATCTGCCGGTCGCCCGGGTGGCCGAGCGGGCGGGGCTCGGCAGCGCCGCGAACCTGCGCCGACGGCTGCGGGCGGAGGTCGGGGTCGGGCCGGATTCGTATCGGCGCACTTTCCGCATCCCGCCGGTCGGGGTTACGGTCGGGGCATGGGCGAGTACGAGCACCTCCTCGTGAAGCGGGACGGGGACACGGTCACCATCACGATGAACCGCGCGGCACGGCGCAATTCGCTGTCCGCCGACCATCTCGGCGAATTGCTCGCCGCGTTCCGCGAGGCGGGCGAGTCCGACGCGACCGGCATCGTGCTGGCCGGCGCGGGGCCGGTGTTCTCCGCCGGGCACGACTTCGGCGACGTCGCCGCCCGCGACCTCATGGGGGTGCGCGAACTGCTCACCCTGTGCACGACGCTGATGCGGACGATGGAATCGGTCCCGCAGGTGGTGATCGCCCGGGTGCACGGCCTGGCGACGGCCGCCGGATGCCAGCTGGTGGCGTCGTGCGACCTGGCGGTCGCGGCGGAGTCCTCGGGATTCGCGCTGCCCGGCGGCAAGGGCGGCTGGTTCTGCCACACGCCCGCGGTGCCGGTGGCGCGCGCGATCGGCCGGAAACGCCTGATGGAACTGGCCTTGACCGGCGACGTGATCGATGCGGCGACGGCGCTGGACTGGGGCCTGGTCAACCGCGTGGTCCCGGACGATTCCCTGGACGAGGCGGTCGCCGACCTGCTCGGCCGCGCGACCCGCGGCAGCCGGGCGAGCAAGGCGATGGGGAAGCAGACCCTGTACGCGCAGCTGGACCGCCCGGAAGCGGACGCGTACGCGATCGCCGTCGAGGTGATGGCTTCGGCTTCGCAACTGCCCGGGGCGCGGGAAGGAATGGCGGCGTTCCTGGAGAAGCGCAAACCCGACTGGACGGACTGACGTCCGGCTCTTCTGCTCCGGAGAAGTCCGTGAAGGGCTCCTTGCGGGAACCAGATTCCCTCAAGGAGCCCTTCACGGACCGGTCGGTCGTGCGGTGAGCGGGAGGGGCGGGCTGCCGTGAGTCAGCGACGTTCGTGCAGCAGCAGCAACGTATAAGCCGCCACCGTCTGCGCGTCCGAGATCTCCCCGGTGGAGATCATCTTCTCGACCTCGGCCCGGCTGAACCACGCCGTCCGCATGTCCTGTTCTTCCAGTTCCCGCTCCGGCTCGCCCTCGGTGAGGCCGGTCGCGAGGTACACGTGCCCGCGCTGGCTGGTCAGCCCGGGCGCGACGTCCAGCATCCCCAGTTCGGTGAACGCCGACGCCCGCAATCCCGTCTCCTCCCGCAATTCCCGTTGCGCCAGTTCGGCGGGCGGGGTCTCGGCGAGGTCGGGCGCGGTGCCCTGCGGGAATTCCCAGCGCCGCATTCCGAGCGGGTACCGGAATTGCTCGACCAGGTGCAGCCGGTCGCCGTCGAGGGGGATGACCAGCGCGTAGGTCGGTTTGTCGACGACGCCGTAGATGCCGTCGCTGCCGTCGGCGCGGCGGATGGCGTCCTCGCGCACCGTCATCCAGTTGTTCCGATACACCTCGCGGGTCGCGACACGCTGAATGGGGTCCACCTCGCCAGTATCGCCGAGCCTGTCCTACCCTCGGCGGGTGCGTCTCGTGCTCCCTTCCCAGCAAGCCGGCCCGCTCCGTGCGGGGCGGGTCCGATGAGGCTCGTCGTCGCCCGGTGCCAGGTCGACTACGTCGGCAGGCTGACCGCGCATCTCCCGATGGCCAACCGCGTCCTGATGGTGAAGGCCGACGGCTCGGTGCTCGTGCACTCCGACGGCGGCTCCTACAAGCCGCTGAACTGGATGTCGCCGCCGTGCTGGCTGATCGAGGACCCGGACGTCTGGACGGTCCAGAACAAGGCGGGCGAGAAACTCGTCATCACCATCGACGAGGTCATGCACGACCTGAAGCACGACCTCGGCGTCGACCCGGGCCTGCAGAAGGACGGCGTCGAAGCGCATTTGCAGGAACTGCTCGCCGAGCACATCAAAACCCTCGGCGACGGCTACACGCTGGTCCGCCGCGAGTACCCGACCGCGATCGGCCCGGTCGACATCATGGCCCGCGACGCCAACGGCGGTTCGGTCGCGGTGGAGATCAAACGCCGCGGCGAGATCGACGGGGTCGAGCAGTTGACCCGGTACCTCGAACTCCTCAACCGCGACCCGCTGCTCGCCCCGGTGCAGGGCGTGTTCGCGGCGCAGGTGATCAAGCCGCAGGCGCGCGTCCTCGCCGAGGACCGAGGGATCCGCTGCGTCGTCTTGGACTACGACGCGTTGCGCGGCACGGATTCGGACGAGTTCCGGCTGTTCTGAGCACCGCCCGGGATCAGGCGGCGAGCGGCTGCCGGTACCGCCGGGCCTGCGTCGCGACCCGGGCGCCGAGGTGGCGTGCGGTGGCGAGGTCGGCGGCGTGGACGGCTTCCGGGCCCTGGTCGTTCCAGGTCTGCGCGCCCGCGCCGAGGTAGAACCCGAGCCGGTTGTCGTCGTGTTCGGTGCTGGTGGTGGTGTTCCAGCCGGGCATGAGGCCGAGGCTGACCCAGTGCATGCCGTGCTGCGCGGCGAGCAGCGCCAGGTACTGCAGCGTGTGCAGTTTGTCGCCGCTCATCGAGCCGGAGTTGGTGAACCCGGACGCGAGTTTGTCCAGCCAGCGCTGGGACATCCAGCGCTTCGAGGTCGCTTCGGCGAACACGTGGAACGCGCCGGACGCCGAACCCATGTAGGTCGGCGTGCCGAAGATGATCGCGTCGCCGGCGTCGAGGGTTTCCCATTTCGCGTCGGTCATTTCGGCTACGTCGACCAGGTCGGCGCGGGTGCCGGGCACTGACTCGGCGCCCGCCGCGACGGCCTTCGCGATCTCGAGGGTGTGCCCGTAGCCGGAGAAGTAAGCGATGGCGACGTGAACAGAGGACATCAGAGGTTCCTTTCGCTGTTGACGTTGATAACGCTATTCCGATGACAGCGTCAGTGTCAACGTCAACAGGAATCTGTTATCGTCGGCACATGGCATCGGACGACCAGCGCGAGCGCATCCTGAGCGAAGCGGTGAAACTGCTGGCGACGGCCGGCCCGTCGGGGCTGTCCACCCGGGCGGTCGCGGCGGCGGCCGGAGTGCAAACTCCGACGCTGTACCGGCTTTTCGCGGACAAGGACGGGCTGCTCGACGCCGTGGTCACCTTCGGTTTCGAGAGCTACCTCGCGGAGAAGCACGCGCTCGAGCCCAGCGAGGATCCGGTCGAGGACCTGCGTCACGGCTGGGAGATGCACGTCGCGTTCGGGCTGGCCAATCCCGCGATCTACACGCTGATGTACGGAACCGTCCGGCCGGGCAAGCAGCCCGCGGCGGCGGCGGAAAACCGGGCCATCCTGTGCGGCATGCTCGAACGCGCCAACGCGCAGGGCAGGCTCCGAGTGCCGGTCGAGGCGGCCGCGGTGGCGATCGAGGCGTCCACGACCGGCGCGGTTCTGCTCCTGCTGGCCCAGCCGGAAGAATCGCGGGACATCGAGGTGATCCGGCCGTTGGGCGACCTGGTGCTCGACGCGCTGATCGACCAACCGGCCCCCGAAAGTTCCCCGGTCGCCGACCGGGCGCAGGCCCTGCTCGGAATCGTCACCCCCACCAAGGACGCCGACCCGGTCACCGAAGCGGGCTTTAGCGTCTTCGAGGCCGGTCTGCTGCGCGAATGGCTCGCCCGGCTCAACGAAGCCAGCCGATGACGCCGGAGGGAATGCGTCAGACCGCCGACCCGGCGCGACGCTGAGCAGCTTTCGCAGCGAACCACGCCTTCACTTCCGCGTGGAACAACGTCGTCACCACCACTCCAGCCAGCACCAGGCCCGCCGCCGCTGCTGCGCCACCGCCCGCCAGGTTGAGCAGTCCGCCGAGCGCGGACGGTACCTCGACCGCGAGCAGGACCCATCGGCCCCAGCCGTAGCCGAGCAGAACCACGATCCCGGCCGTCAGCAGTCCGGCGGCGAAGGCGTACGACAGGTACTCCAGCGAGTACAGAATCGAAAACGGTTCCTCGCCGCCAGCGCGCTGCTTGTCGATTTGCCGATGGGCGAAGACGCCGAACGCGCCGTTCAGCAGCGCTTGCAGGACCACGAGCCCGAAAGCGGCGCGAAGCCGTCCGGGGAGGGGCAGCGCGGGGCCGGTCATCGCCGGGATCTTATGGGCCCGACGCCGAGCAGCACCCCGGAACGAGTGAATCTGTCCCGTTGGTGAGGGGTTGGCGAGCGAAGCGACAGGACTCAACACGGGTGCTTCCGGGCACGCGGAATGCACAGGTCAGCGGCAGGTTGGTGAAAAACCGCGGTGTCGGGGTGCCTCTTCGGAATCCATGCAGTACTGTGCCGGTCTGACAGGAACGATGGTGTTTTCTGTGTGAGAATGTTTGATTCGGAGGTGGCAGGGTGCCGTTCCTCGCCGACGCGAACTTGCGGCTCGACGCGAGTCCGATCGACTACATCGAGTTGGCGTTCTATTTCGTCCTGGTGCTCGGCATCGGCTATCTCGCGCGAAGGCAGGTGTCGAGCAGTCTCGACTTCCTGCTGTCGGGCCGGTCGCTGCCGGCGTGGGTCACCGGTCTGGCGTTCATTTCCGCGAACCTCGGCGCGGTCGAGGTCATGGGCATGTCCGCGAACGGCGTCCTCTACGGCCTGCCGACCGTCCATTACTTCTGGATCGGCGCCATCCCGGCGATGCTGTTCCTCGGCCTGGTGATGATGCCGTTCTACTACGGCTCCAAGGTCCGCAGCGTCCCCGAGTTCATGCGGCGGCGGTTCGGTCCGACGGCACACCTCGTCAACGGCATCAGCTTCGCCGCGGCGCAGATCCTCATCGCGGGCGCGAACCTGTTCCTGCTGGCCAGCGTCGTGAAGCTGCTGCTGGGCTGGCCGCTGTGGGTGTCGATCGTCGTCGCGGCCGCCATCGTGCTCACGTACACCGCGCTGGGCGGGCTGTCCGCCGCGATCTACAACGAGGTGCTGCAGTTCTTCGTGATCGTCGTGGCGCTGCTGCCGCTCACCATCGTCGGCCTGGTCAAGGTCGGCGGCTGGCAGGGCCTGGTGCAGAAGATCACCGACGGCCCCGGCGGCACCGCGCAGCTGCACTCCTGGCCCGGCGACAACCTGACCGGCTTCGGCAACAACTTCCTGTCCGTTCTCGGCATCGTGTTCGGTCTCGGCTTCGTGCTGTCCTTCGGGTACTGGACGACGAACTTCGTCGAGGTCCAGCGCGCGATGGCGTCGAAGAGCATGTCGGCCGCGCGGCGGACGCCGATCATCGGCGCGTTCCCGAAGATGCTGGTGCCCTTCATCGTGATCATCCCCGGCATGATCGCCGGCGTCGTGGTGCCGGAGTACATGCAGGACAAGGGACTTCTGCTGCAGGACAAGACCGCGCCGAGCGGGGTCACCGCGAACAACGCGCTCCTGCTGCTGATGCGCGACCTGCTGCCCAACGGCATCCTCGGCATCGCGATCGCCGGTCTGCTCGCGTCGTTCATGGCGGGCATGGCGGCGAACCTCAGCTCGTTCAACACCGTCTTCACGTACGACATCTGGCAGACGTACGTGAAGAAGGACAAGCCGGACGGCTACTACCTGAGCCTCGGCCGGAAGACCACGGTCGTCGCGACCGTGCTGGCCATCGGCACCGCGTTCGTCGCGTCGCAGTCGGCGAACATCCTGACCTACCTGCAGGACCTGTTCTCCTTCTTCAACGCGCCGCTGTTCGCCACGTTCATTCTCGGCATGTTCTGGAAGCGGATGACCGCGGCGGCCGGGTGGATCGGCCTGGTGGCCGGTACCGCGTCGGCGATCGCGATCTGGGCGCTGTCGCAGCTGGACGTGCTGTCGCTCGCCGGGCAGGGCACCAGCTTCGTGGCCGCGGGCACCGCGTTCGTCGTCGACATCGTGGTGAGCGTCGGGGTTTCCCTGGCCACTCAGCCGAAGCCGGACGCGCAGCTGGTCGGCCTGGTCTACTCGCTGACCCCGCGCGACGCGCTCAAGCACGACAACACGGGCGAGAACGCGGGCTGGTACCGCAAGCCGGGCCTGCTGGCCGGCATCGTCCTCGTGCTCACGATCGCTCTCAACATCATCTTCTGAGGAGGCCCGCATGACCGAGAAAACCTCGCGGCCGCACAAGGCGGGCGCCTTCGACATCCGGCTGATCATCGCGCTGCTGCTCGGCGTCTACGGCGTGATCCTCACGATCATGGGCGCCGGGTTCACCAGCGACGACGACCTCAAGAAGGCCGCCGACGTGAACATCAACCTCTGGTCGGGCATCGGCCTGCTGGTGGTGACCGCGATGTTCGTGCTGTGGGCGGTGCTGCGGCCGCTCGTCGTGCCGCCGAGCACGGAAACGACGGAAACCTCACCCGCCGAATAACCGGGTTGAGCCCACGTCCGGCAGCCTCGCCCGCTAGGTTGCCGGACGTGGTGCACGATCGCCGGTTCGGCCGGTTCCTCAAGTTGTCCGCCCTGGTCGCGACGGGCGTGATCGCGATGTCCGCGTGCGGCGGTCCGAACCTGGGCAAGGAGAACTTCGCGCGCACGACTGTCCCCGCCGGCGGGGACAGCGCCGCGACGTCCGGCCCGATCACCGATCCCGCGGTCGCTCCCGCCGTGCTGCGCGACGTGCTGCCGTGCCAGTTCGTGGACAAGACCGCGATGAGCCCGCTCGGCACGATGCAGGGCGAGGCGACCGCGTCGAGCACGCAGTTCGACTCCTGCGTCGCGAAGGCGACCGACCCGGGCGGCAAGGAAATCCGGGCGAGCGTCGACGTCGGCGGGCTCGTGACGTTCGCCTCCGACAAGACCACCGGCGTGGTCGGCGGGCTGCCGCAGGTCGAGGTGCCCGACCTCGGCGGCGGATCCGGCTGCGTCGTCAGCGCGCTCACCGCGCGGAACCCGGCCATCGGCGTCTCCTTCCGGATCGACTACACCGGCGGCGACGCCTGCGCCGCGGGCCGCAAACTCGTCGCGACGGCGGTCGAGAAGCTGCACAACAACCCGCAGAAGTACACGCCCGGCCCGGGCACGCTGCTCGCCGTCGACCCGTGCACGGTGCTCGACCCGGCCGCGGTGGACGGGGTCGTGAAGGGCGGGAAGCCGCGGCCGTCCGGACTGCACTCGTGCGAATGGGGCCTCATCCCGAGCGTCCGGGTGACGATGTTCCCCGGCGTCGCGCCGAGCGAGGGCGACGGCTGGCTGAAGGCCGACGTCGGCACGCCCAGCCAGGCGTACTCGAAGCAAGGCACCTCCGGGTCGAGCTGCCAGGTCAAATGGCAGCACCGGCAGTGGAAGGAAGAGCGCGTCGAGGTGGTCCAGCTGGAGTACACGAACTCCGACGCGCAGCCGGACAAGGACGACCCGTGCGGCAAGACCGTCGGGCTCGCCAAGCAGCTGGCCGGGAAACTGCCCGCGGCGTGACCAGGGGGCGCTTTGCGGCGCGCCCGGCGACCTCATAGGTTGGGGTCGTCCACGACGCCGAGGTGCCGGAGGTCCGCCATGAAAAAGATCATCAACGATCCGGCGGCCGTCGTCGCCGAATCGCTGAGAGGGCTCGCGGTCGCGCACGCGGACCTGCTGCGCGTGCGCGACGATCCGGCGCTGGTCGTGCGCGCGGACGCGCCGGTGGCGGGCAAGGTCGCGGTGGTGTCCGGCGGCGGGTCGGGGCACGAACCGCTGCACGGCGGGTTCGTCGGCCCCGGGATGCTCGACGCCGCGGTGCCCGGGCCGGTGTTCACCTCGCCGACCCCGGACGCGGTGCAGGGCGCGATCGCGGCGACCACCGGACCGGCCGGGGCGCTGCTGATCGTGAAGAACTACACCGGCGACGTGCTGAACTTCGAGACCGCCGCCGAACTGGCCGCGGCCGAGGACCTGGACGTGCGCAGCGTGGTCATCGACGACGACGTGGCGGTCAAGGACTCCACGTTCACCGCCGGGCGGCGCGGCGTCGGCGGGACCGTGCTGCTGGAGAAGATCGTCGGCGCGGCGGCCGAGCGCGGCGATGTGCTGGATGACGTGGAAGCGTTGGCGCGCAAGGTGATCGGGCAGGTCCGGTCGATCGGGGTGGCGCTGTCCGCGCCGACCGTTCCGCACGCGGGCGAGCCGAGTTTCGACCTCGGACCGGACGAGATCGAGTTCGGCATCGGCATCCACGGCGAACCCGGCCGCGAGCGAATCCCGGCCGAACCGGCGGACGCGCTGGTCGCCCGGATGGTCGAGGCGGTGGTGTCCGACCTGCCGTTCGAATCCGGCGACAAGGTGCTGCTGTTCACGAACTCGATGGGCGGCACGCCGCAGCTGGAGCTGTACCTCGCGCACGGCATCGCCGAGCGGCTGCTGGCCGAGCGCGGGATCCTGGTCGAACGCAGGCTGGTCGGCCCGTACATCACCAGCCTGGAAATGCAGGGCATCAGCCTGACCCTGCTGAAACTGGACGACGAGCTTACGCAGTTGTGGGACGCGCCGGTGCGCACGCCCGCGCTGCGGTGGGGGATCTGATGGCCTGCACTGCCGAAGGGGTCGCGGCCGCGTTGCGCGCCGCCGCCGAAGTGATCGCCGAACACCGCACCGAACTGGTGGACCTGGACCGCGCGATCGGCGACGCCGACCACGGCGAGAACCTCAGCCGGGGGTTCACCGCCATCGTCTCCGCGCTGGAGACCGCGGTGCCGGAAACCCCGGCCGGAGTCGTGAAACTCGCTGCCACCACGTTGATTTCCAAGGTCGGCGGCGCGGCCGGACCGCTTTACGGGACGGCTTTCCTGCGTGCGTCGGCGAAGCTTGGCGACGCGGCGGAGATCGATGTGCCGTTGCTGCTGGACGCGTTGCGGGCAGCATTGGAAGGCGTGCAGGCGCGCGGCAAGGCAGTGGGCGGCGACGCGACGATGGTCGATGCGCTGATCCCGGCGCTCTCCGCGGCTGAAGGCGCTGCGGACGGAACGATCGCGGACGTCCTCACCGCGGCGGCGGACGGAGCGGACCGCGGTGCGGAGTCCACTGTGGACTTGATCCCGCGCAAGGGACGTGCCTCGTACCTCGGGGAACGCGCGGTCGGGCACATGGATCCGGGCGCTCGTTCGACGGCGCTGCTGCTGCGCGCGTTCGCGGAGGCGGCCCGGTGACCGTCGGAATCGTTCTTGTGTCGCACAGCGCGAAACTGGCCGAGGGCCTGGCCGACCTGGCGGCCCAGATGGCCCCGGACGTCCGGATCGTCCCGGCGGGCGGGCTGCCCGACGGCGGCGGCATCGGTACCGACTACGACGAGGTCGTCGCGGCCACTCAGCGGGCGGATTCCGGCGACGGCGTGGTGCTGCTGTACGACCTCGGCAGCGCGCAGATGACCGCTGAGCTGGCGGTCGAATCGCTCGCTGACCCGTCCGCCGCGGTCGTGGTCGACGCGCCGCTGGTGGAAGGTGCGGTGGCGGCGGCCGTCGCAGCGCAGGGCGGCGCGAACGCCAAGGCGGTGGGCGAGGCCGCGGCGAGCGCCGGTGTCGCACCTGACCTGGCCGCGGTGGAGCTGTCGGCGGCCGGCGAGGAAGGCGTGGTGGAGAAGGAATTCACGCTGACCAACGACGTCGGCCTGCACGCGCGCCCGGCCGCGGTCGTGGTGCGCAGCCTGGCGGAATTCGAGGCCGAGGTGTCGATCCGGCTGGGCGAGCAGGAGGCGGACGCGCACAGCGTGCTGGCGCTGATGTCGCTCGGTGCGCGCCAGGGCGACCGGATCGTGGTGCGGGCTCGCGGGCTGCAGGCGGCGGAGGCGGTCGCGAAGGTGGCCGAGCTGGTGGAGTCGAACTTCGGGGAGTAACGCCGGTTTCCGACCGGGTGACTTCGCCCGGACTGACTCGATTCCGATGTGCTTTCGAGGGTCTCGCGTGGCACAGTGAGCGGCAATTACCAGCGGGTAACCTCTGGAGGCCCTGTGGCACGGGAAATCTCGACGGTCGGTGTGGTCGGTCTTGGCACGATGGGCGCGGGCATCGCCGAGGTGCTCGCCCGCAGCGGGCTCGACGTGGTCGCGGTGGAACTCGACGAGGCCGGGGTCGAACGCGGCCTCGGTCACCTGCGGCATTCGACCGAACGGGCGCTCGCGGGCGGCAAGCTCGACGAGGCGGGCCGCGAGGCGCTGCTCGGCCGGATCCGCACCACGACCTCGCTGACCGAACTGTCCGAAGTGGACTTGGTGATCGAGGCGATCCCGGAGAACCTCGCGGCGAAGGCTGAGGTGTTCACCCAGTTGGACCAGGTGACCCGGCCGGACGTGGTGTTCGCGTCCAATACGTCCTCGCTGTCGATCACCGAGATCGGCGTGCACACCGCACGGCCGGGCAAGGTCATCGGGATGCACTTTTTCAACCCGGCTCCGGTGCTGAAGCTGGTCGAGGTCGTGCGCACGGTGGTCACCGAGCCGGACGTGGTGTCCGACGTCGTGGAATTCGCGCAGCGGCTGGGCAAATCGCCGGTGGTGATGGGAGACCGGGCCGGGTTCATCGCGAACGCGCTGCTGTTCGGCTATCTCAACCACGCGGTGCGGATGTACGAACAGCGCTATGCCACCCGCGAAGATCTTGACGCGGCAATGCGTTTCGGCTGCGGTTACCCGATGGGCCCGCTCGCGCTGCTCGACCTGATCGGGCTGGACACCGCGTACGAAATCCTCGACACGATGTACCACCAATCCCGGAACCGGCTGCACGCGCCCGCGCCGTTGCTGAAGCAGATGATCACCGCGGGGCAGCTGGGCCGCAAGAGCGGACGCGGTTTCTACACCTACGACGCACCTGATTCGCCGGTGGTGGTGGATTCGGTCACTTCGTCCGAAGTGGACTCTTCGGTGGCTCGCGAAGTGCGGTCTGTCGGCGTGATCGGCACCGGGACAATGGCGACCGGCATCGCGGAAGTGTTTGCCAAGCGCGGTTTTGACGTCGTGCTCCGGGCGCGAAGCATGGAGAAGGCCGAAGCGTCGGTGGCGAAAGTGAAGAAGTCGCTCGACAAGGCCGTGGTGAAGGGCAAACTGTCCGAAGAGGACGCTGCGGCCGCGCTTGGCCGGATCCGGCCGGTGACGGAATTCGAGGAATTGGCCGACGTCGACCTGGTGGTCGAAGCGGTGGCCGAGGAGCTTTCTGTTAAGCAGGCGGTGTTTTCGGCGCTGGACGAGGTCGTCAAGCCGGGTGCGGTGCTCGCCACCACGACGTCCTCACTGCCGGTCATCGAATGCGCGGCGGCGACTTCGCGCCCCGGTGACGTGATCGGCCTGCACTTCTTCAACCCCGCACCGGTGATGAAACTGGTGGAAGTGGTGTCGACGATCGCCACCGCTCCCGATGTCACCGCGACCGCGACGGCAGTGTGCGCGGCGGTCGGCAAACACCCGGTGCATTGCGGTGACCGGGCCGGATTCATCGTGAACGCGTTGCTGTTCCCGTATCTCAACGACGCGGTGAAAATGCTGGAAGCGCATTACGCGTCGGCGGATGACATCGACACCGCCATGAAGGTCGGCTGCAGTTTGCCGATGGGGCCGTTCGAATTGCTGGACGTGGTCGGGCTGGACGTGTCGCTGGCGATCGAGCGGACGCTGTTCAACGAGTTCCGCGAAGAAGGCTTCGCGCCGGCACCGTTGTTGGAACACCTCGTGACGGCGGGACGATTGGGCCGCAAGACCGGCAAGGGCTTCAAGGACTACTGACGCTTCTATGGGTAGAGAACGGTCCGATCACCGGTCGCGCCGCCGGATGCGCGCGCCCTGCGCGGGTTCGCCGTCCGGCGGCAGCAGCGGGCCGCCTTGCCACTGCTGGAACACGAGGTTGGTGTGCACGCGGGCGACCTCGTCGCGGGAGGTGAGCTCGTCCAGCACCAGCCGCTGCAACTCGGCGGCCGAAGTGGTGGCGACGTGCGCGAGGAAGTCGTCCGGCCCGGTCAGGTGGTAAACCGCGCGGATCTCCGGCAGTGCCAGGAGATGTTCCACGAACTGCTCGACCAGCGGCCGTCGATGCGGCCGGACCTGCACGAACAGGAACGCCTCCAGCGGACGCCCGACCTTCGCCGCGTCGACCTTGGCGTGCTGTCCGGTGATCACGCCGGTCTCGCGCAGCCGCGCCACCCGGTCCAGACAGGTCGACGGCGCGAGCCCGACCGCGGCCGCGAGCTCCTTGTTCGACGTCCGGGCATCGTTCTGCAACACCCGCAGAATCTCAAGATCAACCGGACTCAGTTCGACGGTCTCGCTCATCGCTGAATCTTATCCGAGATCGTTGCGTTGCCGCCGTGTCGTGTCCGAACGTGACTGCCATGACTTCCGCCTTGCGCACCCGAGCCGTCCACGCCGGTCGCGACGATCTCGCCGACCTCGGCCTGCACGCCGCCCCGCTCGACTTCTCCACGACCTACCCCGCGCGCGACAGTGCCGAGGAGGCCCGCCGGATCGACGAGTTCGCCGCGGGCGGGAACGTCACCGGCATCTACGGCCGGATCGGCAACCCGACCGTCGAACGGTTCGAGCAGGCGCTGGCGGAACTCGAAGGCTTCGACCACGCCGTGGCCTTCGCGAGCGGCATGGCGGCGGTCTCCGCGTGCCTGCTTTCCGCGGTATCGCAAGGAAAACGGCACATCGTCGGCGTCCGGCCGCTGTACGGCTGCACGGACCACCTGCTGACCACCGGCCTCCTGGGCACCGAGGTCACCTGGACCGCGCCCGAGGATGTCGCGGAGGCTCTGCGCCCCGACACCGGCCTGGTTTTCGTGGAGACGCCCGCGAACCCGACCTTGAGCGAACTGGACATCGCCACCCTGACCGAGGCCTGCGGCGACGTCCCGGTCCTGGTCGACAACACCTTCGCGACGCCAGTCCTGCAGCGCCCCGGCCGGCTGGGCGCCCGAATGGTGCTGCACAGCGCGACCAAGTTCCTGGGCGGCCACGGCGACGTCATGGGCGGCATCGTGGCCTGCGACGCCGAGGAAGCCGCGCGCCTGCGCTCCCTGCGCTTCGCGACCGGCGGCGTGCTGCACCCCCTCGCCGGATACCTGCTGCTGCGCGGCCTCTCGACACTCCCGCTGCGAGTGAAGGCCGCTTCGGAGACTGCCGCCGTATTGGCTTCGCGCCTGGCTTCGCACCCGTCGGTGAGCGCCGTGCACTACCCCAAACTGGGCGGCCCGCTGGTGGCCTTCGAGGTAACCGGCGACCCCCACGCGGTCATCGGCGCGGTCCGGCTGATCACGCCCGCGGTGAGCCTGGGCAGCGTCGACACGCTGATCCAGCACCCGGCTTCGCTGACGCACCGCATCGTCGCCGAGGACGACCGTACGGGCTCGGGCATCACCCACGGCCTGCTGCGGCTTTCGGCGGGGCTGGAGGATGTCGAGGACCTGTGGCTTGACCTGGATCAGGCGCTGAAGTCCTGCTGATCGGGTGTGCTCGCGGCATCCACCGCCGGGGTTGGCGGTGGATGCCGGGGTTCAGGAGTTCGCCGGACCGGTGAGCACGGGGCTGGGCTGGAAGTTCCGCCGACCAGCTTCGGTGCCGAGCCCCTCGCCAACCGGTCGGCCCGGTCGCGACGTGCGCTGATTGGCTGCGGCAACCGTGCCGGGCTAGGCGGGAAGCTTTGCCGACCAGTTTCGGCGCCGAGCCCTTCGCCAGCCGGTTGGCCCGGTCGCGAGGTGCGCTGATCGGCTGCGGTAACAGTGCCGAGCTGGGCGGGAAGCTCCGCCAGCCAGCCCCTAGCCAGCCGGGCGCCCCAGCCGCGATGCGAGCCGGTCAGCTGCAGCAACCGCCTCCGCAACACCCTCCGCCAGCCGGTGCGGGCGCGGAGGCCGAACCGGTGAGCGCGACCGTCGTGAGGAGCTTGACCGTGTCCGTATGCCCCTCCGGGCACGGGGCGGGCGCGCTGGACTCGGCCATCGGGCGCTGGAGTTCGAACGTCTCGGTGCAGTCGCGGCAACGGTAGGCGTAGGTGGGCATGCGTTGATTATCGCTGGCGGGCCGCGTTGGTGGGAAGCTGTCCGGGTGGATGTGCCTCAGTACGCGGATGTTCCGCACCTCGGCCAGGTCGCTCCCGCCCTGCTCGGCGCGCTGGGCGTGCCCGGCGAGGACGGCGGCCTGGCGCTGCCCGAAGCCCGCAGCGCGTGCGTGCTCCTCATCGACGGCCTCGGCTGGGAACTGCTCGCCCAGCACGCCGCCGACGCCCCCGTCCTCACCGAACTCGCCAGCAGCCCCCTGCGAGTCGGCTTCCCGTCGACCACCGCCGCCGGCGTCGCCGCGATCGGCACCGGTCTGGCGTCGGGCGAGCACGGCATGGTCGGCTACACCTTCGAGATTCCGGGAACCGGCGTCCTGAACGCCTTGCGCTGGCGCTCCCACGATGACGGTAGCGACCTCCGAGGCGCCCTGCCGCCCCGCGAAGTCCAACCCCTCCCGACGACCTTCGAACGCGCCGCCGCCGCGGGGATCGAGGCCGCGGTGGTGTCCTCGGCGCATTTCGCCAACACTGCCCTGACCCAGGCGACGCAAAGCGGTGCCCGATACGCCGGGGTGCACGCGCTGGGCGACCTGGCCGCGCGAACACTGGACATCCTCTCATCTCGCGCGTTTTGCTATGCCTACCACAGCGAATTGGACCTGCTAGGCCACCTTTACGGCCCCGGCTCGACCGCGTGGCGGATGCAGCTCCGGCACGTCGACCGGCTGGTAGAGTCCATTGTGGACGGACTGCCCGCCGGTGCCGTGCTGGCGGTGGTGGCGGACCACGGAATGGTGACCGTCGAGGAGAAACTGAACCTGGAGGACGCTCCGGAGCTGCTGGCAGGCGTCCGCGCGTTCGGCGGCGAGGTCCGCGCGCGGCACGTCTACACCGAACCCGGCGCGACGGCGGATGTGGTGGCCGCGTGGCGTGAGGTCCTCGGTCAGCGGGCCTGGGTTTTGCCGCGCGAGGAGGCGATCGCGGCAGGCTGGTTCGGCGCGGCGGTGAGCGATCGGGTGCGCCCGCGGATCGGCGACGTCGTTGCCGCGGCGACGGGAACCTTCGGCATGGTTCGCGAACTCGCCGAGGCCGTGGAATCGAACCTGGTCGGCCAGCACGGCTCGCTGACGTCGGCGGAGCAACTCGTCCCACTGGCGATCGCCCGAGGCTGACCCCCCTGCCGGAGTTCACGCACCTTCCGCGGCGTCGGCGGGTGCGGCTCGGGGTGTGTGGCCGAACCGTCCCGACGTCCGGTTACCGTGGCTGCGTGCCCAGACGCAATCGACCCGGCCGAGGCCGTCCCGGTCCCGTCGAGCGGCCGGACGCCGGCGCGGTCAGCGGCTGGGCCCGCAGCGAATCCGCCCCCGACGGCGACTGGCTGGTGCGCACGGTCCCCGGCTCGCAGGCCGCGAAGACCTACCGCTGTCCCGGTTGCGACCACGAGATCCGCCCGGGCGTCCCGCACCTGGTCGTGTGGCCCGCGGACGAGACCGGCGGCGTCGCGGATCGCAGGCATTGGCATCGGCCCTGCTGGGAGGCCCGGGCACGGTGGCGGCCGAACCGGCGTTGGTGAACGAGGAAACGACACGAGCCAGCGAGTAAGGCTACCCTTGCTTGTCGTGATCCAGTCTCACCAGATCTGCGGTCCGACCGGCTCCGCCGCGGCCGAGGACAGCCACGCGGCCTACCTGTCGTCGATCGCGTGCGCCGAACCAGGGCCCGACGGGACGGTCCGGCACCGGCTGCGGCCGGAGTTCGGCGACGGCGCGATCGAGGTCACGACGCTGCGCCGCGGGCTGTCGCTCGTCCGCTACGACGTCGAGTTCTCCGGGACGCACCGGGTCGAATACCGGTTCCCCGGCGACCATTTCGAGCTGGAGCACTGCCTCGGCGGGCGGATGCGCATTCGCGAGTCCGGAGCCGGCATTGGCGAGATGCGCGCCAGCGCGGTGTCGCTGAGTTCCCGCAGCGCTCTCGAAGGAATGGTCGAATACGAGGCGGGGGAGCGTTATCGCGCGGTCTCGGTGACCGGGACCTGGACCGGGCTGGAGTCCTACCTCCAGGACCTCGGCGCGTACTCGCTGCCCGCGATCGGGCCGGAACACCTGGCCCGCGAGCGGTATCTGGGCCGCTCGACGGCGTTGCTGCCCGCCGCCGATCCGCTGCGGGAGATCTTCGCGCATCGCCGGGGTTCCGCGGGCCGCCTGCTGTTCCTGGAATCCCGGCTGATGGCCGCGCTCGCCGCACTGGCCGACGGGCTGGGGGCCGCGCCCGCCGAAACCGGCGAACCCGAGCTGGAAGACCACGAGGCGGCCGCTTTGCGCCGCGTCCCCGACCTGTTGTGGCAGCAGCGCCACGACCCGCCGACGCTGGCTCAGCTGGCCAGGGCGTCCGCGATGTCGGTGCGCCGGCTCACCACCGGATTCCGGTCCCTGTACGGGATTCCGGTGATGGAGCACCACCGGCGCCGCTGCCTCGACCGGGCGGCGGTCCTGCTGGTCGAGACGGACTGGCCGGTCGCGCGGATCGCGTCCGAGGTCGGATACGCGTCGGCGAGCAATTTCGGGTACGCCTTCCGCCGGGACCGCGGGAGTTCGCCCGCCCGGTTCCGCCGCGACCGGACCTGACGCCGCAACGGTCTCCACAGCACTGAGCCTCGCGCTCCACACCACAACCGCGCCGAGCCGCCGACGATGACGGCAGCGGTCGCTCGCCGGCCGCGTCGTGGCTCGGACGGAGTGGAGGCTCATGAACGGCGGCATCGACACCGCGACCCCGCGTACCGGAACCGGACGGCTGGTCCTCGTCCTCGGCGGTCTTTCCGCGGTGTCGCCGTTCGCGGTCGACATGTACGCACCGGGATTCCCGCAGATCGTCTCCTCGTTCGGGACCACCACCGCGGCGGTGCAGTTCTCGCTCACCTCGTGTCTCGTCGGATTCGCGGCGGGGCAGCTCGTGCTCGGCCCGGTCAGCGACACGCTCGGCCGCCGTCGGCTGCTGCTCGCCGGCGCCGCGTTGTTCGCGGTCTTTTCCACGGTGTGCGCGCTCGCCCCGAACCTCGCGGTGTTCGACCTCGCCCGGCTGTGCCAGGGGGTGGCGGGCGGCGCTGGGATCGTGCTCGGACGGGCGGTGATCAGCGATCTGTTCACCGGCGCGGGCGCGGCTCGCAGACTGACCGCGCTGAGCGTGATCGGGTCGACCGCGCCGGTGCTGGCCCCGGTGCTCGGCGGGGCGGTCGTCGGGCTGGGCTCCTGGCGGCTGGTGTTCGCGGTGCTCGCCGTGACCGGGATGCTGCTCCTGGCCGGGGTCGGCTACTGGGTGCCGGAATCGCTGCCCGCGCACCGGCGGCTTCCCGGCGGCTCCCGGCGGGCGGCCTCCGCGATGGGCCGGCTGCTCCGGCGGCGCGCGCTGGTCGGGCATCTCCTCGTCGCCGGCTGCGGGATCGGCGCGTTGTTCGCTTACATCAGCGGCTCGCCGTTCGTCTTCCAGGACGGCTACGGTTTGTCGCCCGCCGTCTACAGCCTCGTTTTCGCGACGAACGCGGCCGGCACCGTCCTGGCCGGCGCGTTGTTCGCCCGGCTCGCCGGACGCGTGCGGCTGAACACCCTGCTCACGATCGGCGTGCTCGTGATGGCGTTCGCGACGGGCACGCTCGTGCTGCTGCTTCTCGCCGGTGTCAGCACGGTGCCCACGACCTGGATCTGCCTGTTCGGCGCGACCTTCGGATTCGGCATCGTGCTGCCCGCTTCGACGACGATCATCCTCGCGATCGGCGGGGACGCACCCGGCGCGGCCTCCGGCCTGATCGGCGGCGCGCAGTTCCTGATCGGCGCGGCGGCGGCCCCGCTGCCCGGCGCGGCCGGAGCCACCACCGCGCTGTCCACCGCCGTCGCGGTGCTGGGTTTCGCGCTCGTGGCGGCGGTTGCCCTGTTCGTGCTCGCGCGCCCGGGGGAAGGGAACGGCGAGCCCGAAACCGCATGAGCGAAAGGAGATTCCCGTGCCCGTTCCGGAAGACGAACTGACCGCGGCTCCCGAACTGGAGCTCGCCCGGGCCTGCCCGTATCGGCCCAACGCGCAGCACGTGCGGGTGCGGGACGCGGCCCGCCCGGTGCGGATGCGGCTGCCGTCCGGGATGCCGGTGTGGGCAGTGGCCGGGCACCGCGGCATCCGCGCCGTGCTCGCCGACGACCGGTTCAGCGCCGACCGGCAACGGCAGGGTTTCCCCTTTCCCGTGGACGGCCAGCCGGGCGCCTTCCGCCGCACGATGATCTCCATGGACGGCGCCGAGCACCGCGCCGCCAGATCCGCGGTGGCGGGCGAGTTCACCGTCCGCCGGGTCCGGCGGATGCGGCCGCGGATCGAACGCGTCGTGCACGAATGCCTCGACGCCCTGCTGGCCGGCCCGAAACCCGCGGACCTGGTCCGCGCGCTCGCGTTGCCGGTGCCCTCCCGGGTGATCTGCGAACAGCTCGGGGTGCCCTACTCCGACCACGACTTCTTCCAGTCCCGCTCCACCACGATGCTGCTGCGCACCGCCACCGCGCCGCAGCGGCTGCGGGCGATCGACGAACTGCTGGCCGCGCTGGAGACGCTGATCGTCGAAAAAGAAGCGGCCCCGCCCGACGATCTGCTCGGCCGCCAGATCCGGAAGGGCCGCGAGGACGGCGAATACCGGCGGACGGCCTTGGTGCGGATGGCTTTCCTGCTGCTCGTCGCCGGACACGAGACGACGGCGAACATGATTTCGCTCGGCGCGCTGAAGCTGGCCGAACGGCCGATGTTGGCGGCGGCGCTGCGTGCGGACCCGGCACGCGCTCCGCTGCTCGTGGAGGAGTTGCTGCGCCGCTTCACGATCGCGGAGTTCATCCCGACCCGGGTGGCCACGGAGGACGTGCGTCTCGACGGCGTACGGATCGCCGCGGGGGAGGTGGTCGTACTGCTGTGCAACGCGGCTGATCACGATCCGGCGGTGTTCCCCGGCTCCCGCCGCGGCGCTCGCGACCACCTGGCGTTCGGGCACGGCCCGCACCAGTGCCTCGGCCAGCATCTGGCGAGGGCTGAGCTGGACATCGTCTACACCGCGCTGGCGACCCGGTTGCCCGGCCTGCGCGCCGCGGCGCCCGTGCGGCGGCTGCGGTTCAAGACCGATGCCGAGATCTACGGCATCCACGAATTCCCGGTGACCTGGTGAATCCAGGCGTAGAGGAGGCGAAGATCCGATGTGCGGCATCGCGGGGTGGGCGGATTTCGAACGGTTTCCCGGCCGGGAACCACAGGTGCTCCAGGACATGACCGAGGCGATGGCGTGCCGGGGCCCGGACGCGCACGGCTGCTGGTTCGACGAGCACGTGGCCTTCGGCCACCGCAGGCTTTCGGTGATCGACCCGGCGGGCGGCAGCCAGCCGATGACGCTGGAGCACCTCGGCGCCACGGTGCTGACGATCGCCTACAGCGGCGAGGTCTACAACTACCGCGAGCTGCGCGCGGAACTCACCGCGCTCGGCCACCGGTTCCGGACCTCCAGCGACACTGAAGTGGTGCTGCACGCGTACCTGCAGTGGGGCACCGGGATGGCGCGGCGGCTGAACGGGATGTTCGCGTTCGCGATCTGGGACGCCCGCAGCGAGCGACTGGTGCTCGTGCGCGACCGGCTCGGGATCAAACCGCTCTACTACTGCCCGGCAGGCCGCGGGCTGCTGTTCGGTTCGGAGGCGAAGGCGATCCTCGCGCATCCCGACGTGGCGCCGGTGGTGGACCGGGACGGGCTGCGCGAGCTGCTGGCCGGGGTCAAAACCCCGGAGCACGCGATCTTCCGCGGCATGCGGGAACTGCGGCCGGGACACCTGCTGGTCTTCGGCCGCGAGGGCAGGCGAATCGAGCGGTACTGGGCGTTGGAGGCACGCGAGCATCAGGACGATCTGCACACCACCGTGCGGACTGTCCGCGCGTTGCTCGAGGACATCGTGGAACGCCAGCTGGTCGCCGACGTCCCGCTGTGCACCCTGCTTTCCGGCGGCCTCGACTCCAGCGTGGTGACGGCGCTGGCGGCGCGCTCGCTCGCCGCTCAAGGCACCGGTCCGGTCCGGTCGTTCTCGGTCGATTTCGCGGGCAACGAACGGGATTTCGCCGCCAGCCTGGTGCACGAATCGCCGGACGCGCCGTTCGCCGCGGAAATGGCGCGGCACGTCGCGGCCGAGCACACGAACCTGGTGCTCGGGCTCGGCGAACTCGCCGCTTCTTCGACCCGGGCCGTGGTCCCGAGGGCGCACGACGTGCCCGCGGCCCTGCTCGGCGACGCGTTCGCCTCGTTGTACCTGCTGTTTCGCGCGGTCCGGGAACGGTCGACGGTGGCGCTGTCCGGGGAAGCCGCGGACGAACTGTTCGGCGGCTACCCGTGGTTCCACGTGCCGGAGCTGCGCGACGCGGACACTTTCCCGTGGGTGGCCGCCGGGTACGACCTGCTCCCGGCGCTGTCCGGGCTGCTGGATCCCGGGCTGCTCGCGGACCTGGACGTCGAGGGTTACCGTGCCCAGCGGTACGCCGAGGCGCTGGCGGAGGTGCCGGTGCTGCCCGGCGAGGACGCCGAGGCGCGGCGGATCCGCGAGGTCGGCTACCTCGCGGTGACCAGGTTCGTGCCGATGCTGCTGGATCGCAAGGACCGGATGAGCATGGCGGTCGGCCTCGAGGTGCGGGTGCCGTTCTGCGACCACCGGCTGGTCGACTACCTGTTCAACGTGCCGTGGCGGATGAAGTTCTTCGACGGCAAGGAAAAGAGCCTGCTGCGGGCGGCGGCGGGCGACCTGCTCCCCGAACCGGTGGCGAACCGGAAGAAGAGCGCGTACCCGATCACGCACGACCCGGGATACGACGCGGCACTGCGCGCCGAGTTCGCGCGGCTCGCGGGTTCTCCCGGCACCCCCGTGCACGCGCTGATCGACGGCGGCGCGACGGCCCGGCTCGGGTCCGCGAACGGCTGGCCGGCCCGGTCCGGGCTGGAGTTCATGGTGCAACTGGACTCCTGGCTCGCCGACCACGATCTGGCGCTGTGAACCCGGAAATCGCTGCCGCCGGACTGCCGCGCGGCCGCGCTGCGCACCGACATCCGGTTGCCTCGGCCGAGGCCGCTCCGGTCGCGGCGAGTCCGCGGCGCGCGGACCTCGACCCCGGTGGCCGGACGGGCGTTGGCAACGGAAACCCCTTACGGCGAAAGCATTTCCTTCCGGCGCGCCCGGTGCCTCCGGACCGCGTCGCGGTTGACGCAGGCGTGGGTGCAGTACCGCTGCGTCCCGCTGCGGGTGAAGTCGACGAACGCTCGGCGGCATTCCGCCGCGGCGCAGCGGCCGAGACGGTGCAGGCTGGTCGAGGTCAGGTACTGGGCCGCCGCCACGGAAGTCACCCCGCGCAACACCGCGGGCAGGCGCATCCCGTCGTCCTGGTAGTGCAGATGCCAGCTGTACCCGTCGTGCTCGGTGATCCTCGGGTAGGCGGCGGCCTCGGCCAGCAGGGCGTTCAGCAACCGGACCCGGTCCGCTTCGCCGGTCGAGTCGATGACCTCGACCCACCGGTCCAGGAAGGCGCTCACCTCCGGGAAGTCCTCGTCGGCGACGGGCGGGACCGGGCCCATCTCCGGCTCGTCCCAGCGTCCGACCAGGTCAGCGACGTCCGCCGGGCGATCGTTGGTGAGGCCGGTCACAAACTTGAGGAAACTCCGGTAGTAAGAGTTATGCGTCATAAGCCTATTACACCACGATCTTAGGTATGCCTCACTTGACGAGTCGCGCCGAACCCGCGGTGGCCGCGCCGTCCTGGGTTCCGCTGATCGCCGCGTGCGTCGGCACGTTCCTGCTGCTGGTCTACACCAGCATCGTCACCGTCGCGCTGCCCGCGATCGGAGCCGAGCTCGGTGCGGGATACGGGCAGCTGCAATGGATCGTGGACGTCTTCACGGTCGCGCTCGCCGGTCTGCTGCTGGGTTTCGGCTCGTTGAGCGATCTCCTCGGCCGCAAGCGCGTCTACCTCGCCGGACTGGTCCTGTTCTCCGTCGCGACGCTCGCCTGCGGCCTGTCCGGAACGCCCGGCGAGCTGATCGCCGCGCGGGTCGTGCAGGGCGTCGCGGGCGCGGCGATGTTCGCGACGATCCTGCCGCTGGTCGGGCTGACCTACGAGGGCCGGGACCGGGCCCGTGCGTTCGCGGTCTGGGGAACGGTCGCCGGAGTGGCCAGCGCGGTGGGCACCTTCTCCGGCGGTGTGCTCGCGCAGGTGCTCGGCTGGCGCTGGATTTTCTTCGTCTCCCTGCCCATCTGCGCGGTCGCGATCGTCATGGCGGCGACGTCGTTGAAGGAGGGGCCGCGAGCGCGCGGCCGCACCGTCGACTACCCGGGCATCGCCACGTTCTCGCTCGCCGCGACGGGCCTCACCTATTCCGTCATCACCGGCGGCGATCGCGGCTGGTCGTCTGCTGGTGCGGTGATCGGGTACCTGGTCACAGCGGTCGCCATCGGAGCGTTTGTGGTCGTCGAACGGCGCAGCAGCGCACCCATGGTGCCGACCGCCTTGTTCGCGACGCGCCGGTTCCTCGGAGTTTTGCTCGTCGCGTTCAGCTACTACTTCGCCGGATTCGGTGCGCTGCCGGTGATTTCGTTGTGGCTGCAGAACGGGACCGGCCTCAGTTCGGCGGCGACGTCGGCGGTGCTGGCGCTGCAGGTGGTGGTGTTCGTCGCGGTGTCGGCGCTGATCAGCGGACGGTTGCACGCCAGATCGCCGGGCCGGGTGCTGGGCGGCGCGACGGTGCTGATCGGCTTCGGCTGCTTGACCGCGGTCGCGGTGCTGCTCAGCCCGACCTGGATCGCCTTGCTGCCGGCGTTGGTCCTCACCGGAATCGGTGCGGGCATCGTGTCCCCGGTTTTTCCCGCGGTGGCGATCGCCTCGGTCCCCGCGGAGTACGGCGGCACGGCGGGCGCGGCCGCGAACAGCTCCCGGCAGCTCGGGCTGGCGCTCGGGATCGCGGTGTCCGGTGCGGTCTACGCGACCCGCGGCGAGGGGAGTGCCGGGGCGACGCACGGGGTGTTGCTGGTGTTGCTGGTGTGCGGTGTGCTCGCGGCAGTGAGCGGACTCACGGGCGGCTGGCTGCTGCGGGACGGCTCCGGAGGCAACGCTCAGGGATGAATTGACCGCTGTTTCGTCACCTGAAAGGAGGAAGCTGGAAACGGGGGACGATTGCTATTGTTCGGCCTTGCCAAAAACGTCTGTCCACAATGTACATTCAGCGCACGGGCGAGGTGACAAGTTCACCAGTCGATAGCAGTCCGCGCCGTGCCGCGCAAGGAACTTGGGTCGGTAAAACAGCTTTACCCGGTTGACATTCCCCGTCGGGACAAAACACTTCCAGCGGGTTCGTCCGCGATGCTTGAATGAGGCGGATGGCATTCGACCTGAACTGGGGAGATGTGTTCGGCCGTGTCCAGAAAATTCATCGTTCCCTGTCCTTTGCGCGGCAGCGTGCTGGCCTCGCCCGAGGCTGACGCGCTGGTCGAGCTGGTCACCAGCGAGTCCACTTTGTCCATGGGCGAGCACCGCGGGCGGTTCGAGCGGCAGTTCGCCGCGATGGCCGGGGCCCGGCACGCGGTCTCGGTCACCAGCGGCACGGTCGCGGTGCAGCTCGCGGTCGAGATGCTCGATCTCGAGCCGGGCGACGAGGTCATCGCGACCCCGCAGACCTACCAGGCCACCGTCCAGCCGCTGCTCGACCACCGCGTGCGGGTCCGGTTCTGCGACGTCGATCCGGGTTCGCTCACCGTCGACCCGGCGTCGTTCGAGGCGCTGATCACCCCGCGCACCAAGGCTTTGCTGCTGGTGCACTACGGCGGCTGTCCCGCGGACATGGACGCGATCATGCGGATCGCCCGTGCGCACGGGGTGCTCGTCGTCGAGGACTGCGCGCACGCGCTCGGCGCCGGCTACCGCGGGCGGGCGCCGGGCGGGCTGGCCGACCTCGGCTGCTTCAGCTTCCAGAACTCCAAGAACATCACCACCCTCGGCGAGGGCGGCATGATCACCTGCGACAACGAGGTCTGGGCGCACCGGCTGCGGCGGTTGCGCGGCAACGACTACGACGGCCACCTCAGCACCTCGGCGCTGCCCGGCGAGGACGAACCGCTGCTGCTGCCGTGGATGAAGTACTCCGAAGGCGTATACCGCGACACGGTGCACCGGATCCGCCGCAGCGGCACGAACGCGACCATGTCCGAGGCCGCCGCCGCGGTCGGGGTGGTGCAGCTCGCGCGGTTGCCGGAATTGGCCGCGCTGCGCCGGGCGATCGCCTCGCGGCTGGACGAGGTGATCGACGGATATTCGTTCGTCACCCCGCAATCCGCCCCGGCGGGCAGCACGCACGCCTACCACCTCTACACCTGCTTCGCGGAAACCGCCGAACTGCGCGAGGAAATGGTGCTCGCGCTCGACCGCGGCGGAGTGGAGATCCAGCTCCGCTATTTCCCGCAGCATTTGCTCCCGGAATGGCGCCACCGCGGGCACGGGCCGGGCGAATGCCCGGTGGCGGAACGATTGTGGTTCAGCTCGCTGATCAACCTGCCGTGCCATCCGGGGCTGCGCCTGGCGCAGGTCGACTATCTGGTCGACACGCTGGACCGGGTGCTCGCCGACCTCAACGGGCCTGCCCCGGCGATGCTGGTGGCGGCCGGGGCGCGGGCGAGCGGCTCGTGATCGGCTTCGCGACGCCCGGCGCGGTGCTGTCCGGCGCTCCGGTTTCGCTGCCGGTGCGGAACCTCGTGCTCGGCGGTTCGCCGCGGGTGGACGGCCCGGTCGCCGAACACGTCCGGATGCTGACCGGCCGCGATCCCGCGGTGCTGCCGCCGATCGTCGTGCAGCGCGACACGTTGCGCGTGATCGACGGCGAACACCGCGTGCGGGCGGCGGTGCTGCGCGAGGACGAGCGGATCCGCGCGGTGCTGTGCGAAGGCACCGAATCCGAGTGTTTCCTCTACGCGGTGCGGTCGAACGTCGCGCACGGCCTTCCGCTGTCACTGGAGAGCAGGCGGGCCGCGGCGGTGCGGATCGTGCGGGAATTCCCGGGCTGGTCGGACCACGTGGTAGCGGATCTGGCCGGGCTCTCGGACAAAACGGTGGGCGCGCTGCGGCGTTCGACCGCGGAAATTCCGGGGTCGAACACCGCGCGGGTCGGCCGCGACGGACGGGCGCGCCCGTCCGTCGCGGCCGAGGGACGCCGCCAGGCCGGCGCGCTGCTGGCCGAGGAGCCCGGCCTGTCCCTGCGCGAGGTCGCCCGCCGCGCCGGGATCTCGCTCGGCACCGCGCACGACGTGCGGCGGCGGCTGGATTCCGGCCAGGATCCGGTGCCGGACCAGCGGCGTCCGCGCGCCGAGACCGTGCCGGAAGCGCCGCCGCGGGTGGATGCGGCGCTGTTGTTGCGCCAGCTCCGCACGGACCCGGCGCTGCGTTCGAGCGAACCCGGGCGAGTGCTGCTGCACCTGCTCAACCTGACCGGACAGGCGCTCGGGCGCCGGTCGGACATCCTCGGCGCGGTGCCGCCGCACTGCCTGCCCGCCGTGGCCGCGATGGCCGAGGCCTACGCGCGGGACCTGTCCGGGCTCGCCGAGCAGATCCGCGCGGCGCTGCCGGATCCGCACTGAATGCCTTGCTGTGCCCCGCCGTCCGGAAAACCCCGGACGGCCGCTTCCGAACTCCCGCGCGCCCGGACGCGGGACAAGACCGTGAAAGGTATGGAGAGCTGTGCCATCCTCGCACCCGGCCCCGGCCGCGGAAGAGATCTTCGACCTGCTGACCGAAATCGGCATCGACGCCGAAACCCTGGCCGAGGCGGACTCCTCGACCCGGCTCCGCGCGGACCTCGCGCTCAGCTCGGTCGAGACGACCGACCTGCAACTGGAGCTCACCGCCCGGTTCGGGCTCGCGGTGAACCTGTGGGACACCGAGGACTACACCCTCGGCCGGCTCGCCGAACTGGCCGGTGCGGCGGTGCCCCGATGACCGGGGTGACCGGAGAACGCGCGCGGCGGTACCGGGAATCCGGGCTGTGGAACGACGAACTCGTGGTGACGCCGATCCGCCGGCAGTTCGCCGAAGCGGCAGGCCGGTGCGCTGTGGTCGACGGTGCGCGCCGCCTCGGCTACGCGGAACTCGGCGACGCGGTGGGCGTGGCGCGAGACCGGCTCGCCGGGTTGGGCGTGCGTCCTGGCGATCGGATCGCGGTCGCGCTGACCAACTGCGCCGAGTACGTCGTGCTCGTGCTGGCGGCGCTGGAACTCGGCGCCGCGCCGGTGCTGATCCTGCCTGCCTTCCGGGAACACGAGCTGGACCACGTCGTCGCGGTGACCGGGCCGGTGCTGCTGGCGGTGGACGCGACCGGACGGCGCAAGGAAGCGCTGACCGTCGCCCGGCGGCTGCGAGAACGCCATGCGGGGCTGAAAAATCTGCTCGTGCGCGGCGGGGAGACCGCCGGCGACGAGGTCGATCTCGCGCTGTTGTGCGAACCCGGCGGCGAAACGCCGAGCGCGTGGAAGCCCGCGGCGGCCCCGTCCGACCCGGCGGTGTTCCTGCTTTCCGGCGGCACCACCGGCCTGCCCAAGGCGATCGCGCGGACGCACGAGGGCTACGGCTGCATGATCCGGCACGCGATCACCGTGAACGCGATGACCCGGGACGCGGTGAACCTGGTCGTGATGCCCGCCGAACACGGCTTCGTCATGAACTGCCCCGGCATTCTCGGCGCGTTGTCCGTCGGGGCGACCGTGGTCATGAGTTCGCCCGAATCTCCTTCGGGTGCTTTCGAAATCATCGAACGAGAGCGGGTCACGCACAGCACGCTGGTGCCCTCGGTCGCGCTGCGCTGGAGTGCCGAAGCGAAGCGGACCAGCCGCGATCTGTCGTCTCTGCGCGTGCTGCTGGTCGGCGGATCGCGGCTCGCGCCAGGGACTGCCGACGAACTCCGCACCACGCTCGGCGGCACCGTTCAGCAGTGCTACGGGATGAGCGAGGGGTTGCTCTGCTACACCCGCCTGGACGACCCGGACGACGTCATCCGCGACACCCAGGGAAGGCCGTTGCTGCCCGAGGACGAGATCCGGGTGGTCGCCGCCGACGGTTCGGACGTCGAGCCCGGCGAGGAAGGGGAACTGCTCACCCGCGGGCCCTACACCGTCGCCGGGTACTACGCCAATCCCGAAGCGACCGCCGAAGCGTTCACGCCGGACGGCTTCTACCGCACCGGCGACCTCGTCCGCGTCGATCCCGGCGGAAACCTGGAGATTCTCGGGCGGCTCCGGGACGTGATCAACCGCGGCGGCGAGAAAATCTCCGCCGAGGAACTGGAAGCGATGGCGCTGCGGCATCCCTCGATCGCCCAGGCGGCCGGGGTCGCCGTGCCGCACGAGATCCACGGCGAAACGGTCTGCCTGTGCGTGGTGCCCGCCGCCGGCGCCGAGCGGCCGGGACTGCGCGAGGTCCGGAAGTTCCTGGACGGCCAAGGACTTGCCCGGTACAAGTTCCCCGAGCACCTCGTCGTCCTCGACGCGCTTCCGCTGACCGGCACCGGCAAAGTCGACAAAGCCGCCCTGCGCCGGGACGCGGCCGGGTCGTGGGACGCCGCGATGCTGAGCGGGGCGCGAGGATGACCGGTTCCGCGTGGATCAAACGGATTCCCGGGGAAAGCCCGGTCCGGCAGCAATTGCTCTGCCTTCCGCACGCCGGGGGCGGCGCGTCGGCGTTCCGGCCGTGGCGGCAGTTGCTTCCGCCGGAGGTCGAGCTGCTGGCCGTGCAGTATCCGGGCCGGGAGGACCGGATCGGCGAGCCCGCGCTGACCGATCTGGCGGAGCTGGCCGAAGGTGTGGCCGGCGCACTGCCCGACGCGCTGGACGCGCCGTACACAGTGTTCGGCCACAGCATGGGTGCGCTGGTCGGCTATGAACTGGTGAATGTGGTGCGGCAGAACGGTTTTCCGGCGCCGCGGCGGCTGATAGTGTCCAGCCAGTTCCCGCCCGGGCTGCTGCCCGACCGGGGAGTCCGCGACTTCGGCGACGAAGCGGTGCTGGACCTCGTGGACTGGCTCGCCGGCGGATCCTCCGGCGTCCGGGCCGATTCGCGGCTCAGCGCGTTCGTGGCCGCACTGGTCCGCGCCGACTACGAGGCGGTCGAAACCTACCGGCCGGGCACCGCGGGCATCACCGTGCCGGTCAGCGCTTTCTGCGGGGCCGGCGACCCGGCGGTGAGCCCGGACGAGGTCGACGGCTGGGCCGCGTGGTGCCGGGCGGGTTTCGACCGGACGGTCTTTCCCGGCGGCCATTTCTACTTGCGCGAATCGGCGGCGGAGACGGTCGCCGCGATCACCGGGATTCTTCGACGAGAGGACGTACTGGCATGAGTGCCGAGAAGCATTTCGACGTGATCGTGGCGGGCGGCGGCCCGATCGGGCTGTCCGCCGCGTGGCGGTCCGCGGCCGGCGGCGCGCGCGTGCTCGTCACCGACCGGTTCGGCTTCCTGAACGAGAGCTGCGGATCCAGCGGCGGCGAACGGCATTGGCGGGTGCAGTACACCCAGCCGGACATCTTCCGGCTCACGCTGGCGACCGCGCCGCTGTGGAAGGAACTGGAAGCCGACACGGGACGCACTCTCGTGCACGAACTGGGCAGCCTGTGGTTCGGCGACACCCACGTGCCCACCAACGAGGGCCACATCGCCGACACCGCGGCCGCGATGGACGAGCTGTCCGTGCCCTACGAATGGTTGTCCGGCAAGGAAATCGAGCGCCGCTACGGATTCCGTAACCTGCCCGCGCACTTCGAAGGGTTCCTGCAGCCGAGCGGGGGAGCCATCGACGTGCGCGGCACGCTGGCCGCGCTGGTGCAGCAATGCCACCTGAACGGCGTGCGGATGCAGTCGCCGGAACGGATTCTCGCGGTGGAACCGGGACCGGACGGCGTCGTGGTGCGCAGCGACCGGGCGACCTACCGCGCGGACAAGGTGGTGCTGGCGGCCAACGCGCACGTCAACGAGCTGATCCGGCCGTGGGGCGCGGGCGAACTGGACCTGCACACCTACGAGATGGCGCTGGTGACCTTGCGCGACAACGGCGACGGCGTGCGCAGGCCGTTCTGGTTCGCCTTCCAGGAGCCGACCGCCGAGGACACCAACCTGTTCTACGGTTTCCCGCCCAATCCGTGGGCGAACGACGGGCTCGCCCGGCTCGGCCCGGACTTCGAGGTGGACGCGCTGGCCGACGCCGATCTCGCCACCGGCCGTCCGCGTCCCGCGCACGTCGCACGGGTGTCGGACTGGGTCCGGGCGCACCTGCCGTGGCTTGACCCGGACCCGGTCTCCACCGGCACCTGCCTCGCGGTGCTGCCCGGGGACCCGCGGCGGCAGTTCTACCTCGGCACCGCCGAGGGGCTGGTCGACGGCGGCGAGAACGTCGTGGTCGCCGCGGGCGGCTGGGCGTTCAAGCTGGTCCCGCTGTTCGGCCGGATCTGCGCCGACCTGCTTTCCCAAGGCAAGACCGAGCACGACATCGCCCGGCACGCGTTGACCGGCCTCCGGGCCGCCGTCCAGTGAGTGCGGACCGGCGGATCGCCGTCGTCGGCATGGCGGGCCGGTTCCCCGGCGCGCCCGACACGGCGGCGTTCTGGCGCAACCTTCGCGACGGGGTCGAATCCATCGCTGTGCTCAGCGAAGCCGAACTGCTCGCGGAAGGCGTGCCTGCCGAGGAAATCTCGCACCCGGATTACGTGCCGGTGGCGGCGACCCTGCCGGAGCACGATCTGTTCGATGCCCGCTTCTTCGGCTTCGGCGCGCGCGAGGCGGCGCTGCTGGACCCGCAGCACCGGGTGTTTCTGGAATGCGCCTGGCACGCGATGGAGGACGCGGGGATCCGGCCCGGCGACGCGCGCGGCGGCGGAGTGTTCGCTTCGGCGGGAATGCCCGCGTACCTGATGTCGAACCTGCTGGGCGGGCGTCCGGTGGTGCTCGGCTCGGAGATCTTCGAACTGCAGATCCACAACGACAAGGACTATCTCGCCACCCGGGTCGCGCACCGGCTCGGCCTGACCGGACCGGCGGTCAGCGTGCAGACCGCGTGCTCCGGTTCGCTCGTCGCGGTGCACGAGGCGGTGCGGGCGCTGCGCGCGGGCGAGTGCGAGATCGCGCTCGCCGGCGGGGTGTGCGTGCGGGTTCCGCACCGGGTCGGCTACCGCTGGGAACGCGGCATGGTGTTCTCGCGGGACGGGCACTGCCGTCCGTTCGACGCGGCGGCCTCCGGGACGGTGTTCGGCAACGGGGTCGGCGTCGTGGTGCTCAAACGGCTCGACGACGCGGTCGCGGCCGGGGACCGGGTGCTCGCGGTGCTCGCCGGGTCGGCGGTGAACAACGACGGCGCGGGCAAGGTCGGCTTCACCGCGCCGAGTGCCGCCGGCCAGGAGGCAGTGGTGCGCGCCGCGCTGCGGGACGCGGACTTCGACCCGGAGACGATCACCGCCGTCGAGGCGCACGGCACCGCGACCCCGATCGGCGACCCGATCGAAATCACCGCGCTGAGCCGGGCGTTCGGCGCCTCGCGCACCGGGTTCTGCACGGTCGGCTCGGTGAAGGGCAACGTCGGGCACCTGGAGTCCGCGGCCGGGATCGCCGGGCTGATCAAGGCGATTCTCCAGCTGCGGCACGGGGTGCTGGCCCCGACGGCGCATTTCGCCGAGCCGAATCCGGCGATCGACTTCGCGAGCACGCCGTTCGTGGTGCGGACCGAGGCCAGAGAATGGGAGACCGGCGGGCTGCCGAGGCGGATCGGGGTCAGCGCGTTCGGCATCGGCGGGACCAACGCCCACGTCCTGCTCGAAGAAGCGGCCCGGCCGGAGCGGACGCCGCCGGCGCGCCGTCCGCAAGTGCTGGTGCTGTCGGCGAAAACGAAGGAAGCGCTGGAAACGATGGCCGGTGAGCTGGCCGCGGTGCTTCGGGGGCCGGACGCGCCTGCCATCGCGGATGCCGCCGCGACGTTGCGCCGCGGCCGGGAAACCTGGCGGTACCGGCGCGCGGTGGTGGTGTCCGAGGCGTCCGCCGAGTTCGCGCCTTCAGCGTCCGCGGCGCCGGCGAACAAGCCCCGGGTGGTGTGGATGTTTCCGGGGCAGGGCACGCAGTACCCCGGGATGGGCGCGGAGTTCTACCGGGAACTGCCCGGCTTCGCCGAAGCCGTCGACGAATGCGTCCGGGAGCTGACGCCGCGCCTCGGCGTCGATCTGCGGGAGCTGATGTTCTCGCCGGAGACCGATCCCGCTCGGCTGCGGGCGACCGAACTCGCGCAACCGGCGTTGTTCGTGACCTCCTACGCGCTCGCTCGCCAACTGCTCCGCTGGGATTGCCGCGCCGACGCCATGGTCGGCCACAGCCTCGGCGAACTGGTGGCCGCCTGCTTGGCCGGAGTGCTGTCGCTGCCGGACGCGGCGCGGTTCGTCGCGGAGCGGGGGCGGCTGATGGCGGAGCAGCCGCCCGGAGCGATGCTCGCCGTTTCCGCGGCTGAGGAGCGCGTCGCCGGGCTGCTGTCCGGTGAGGTCACGGTCGCCGCGGTCAACGCACCGGAGCTGTGCGTGCTGAGCGGGCCCGCGGAGGCGATCGCGAAATGCGCTGACGTCCTTGCCGGGCAAGGGATTCCGCACAAACCGCTGCACACCTCGCACGCCTTCCACTCGGCGATGATGGACGGGGTCGTGCCGCGGCTGGCCGATTTCCTCGGCACCGCGCGGCTCAGCAAGCCCGAGGTGCCGGTGTTCTCCGCGGTGACCGGAGCGTTGCTCACCGACGAGCAGGCCGTCGATCCCGGGTATTGGGCGGCGCATGCGAGGAAACCGGTTCGCTTCGCCGCGGCGCTGGCCGGCGCGGGCGGCGGGCTGGTGCTGGAAGTCGGCCCCGGCGCCACGCTCGGCACACTCGCCCGGGCGACGCTCGGCGAGCGGGTCGCGGTGGCGCGCACTATGCCGCGCCCGAACGAAAACCGGCCCGAACTGGAGGTGCTGCTGGGCGCGATGGGCGCGCTTTGGCAGCGGGGTTGCCCGGTCGATCTGGAAGCAGTGCACGACGGAGCCGGGCAGACGGTCTCGTTGCCGGGGTATGCGTTCGCCCGGCAGCGTTACTGGATCGGGAGGCAGCCGGGCGCGCCGGAACCCGCCGCGGTCCCGGCGGACGAAGCCGTCTCCCGGCCGGCCGAGTTGAGCCGGAGTTTCGCCGCGCCGGACACCGAACTGCTCCGCCGGATCGTCGCGGTGTGGGAGGACGTCCTGCAGTACCGGCCGATCGGCGTGCACGACGATTTCTTCGAACTGGGCGGCCATTCGCTGCTCGCCGCGAAGCTGAGCGCCGGTCTCGCCGCCGCGCTGGGCCGCGAGGTCTCGTTGCCGGACGTGCTGGGGCGGCCTACCCCGGCCGCGTTCGCCGAGGCGCTGGAAAAGACCGTGCCCGCTGAACCGAAGGAGTGAAGAGCGTGGTGTCCACGCGACGGTTCCCGAACTGGACCGCACTGTCCGAGCCGCACGGTTCGCTGTTCCGGGAGAGCGTCCCGCTTTCCCGGTTTCCCCGGCTGCGCGCCTTCCGGGCCGGGCTCGGCCTGACCCGGCTCGCCGAGGCGCCCGGACCGGCGGGCGGGGCTCGGGTGCTGGCCAAACACGAGTACGAGAACCCGACCGGATCCGACGCGGACCGGGTGGCTTACGCGCTGGTCTGCCAGGCGATCGGGGCTTCCCCCGGCGAACCGCGATTCGTCGCCGCGGCCGGGCCGGAGCTGGCCCGTGCGCTGAGCCACCTGTGCTCGCTGATCGGCGTGCCGCTGCGGCTGGTGCTCGCCGAGGAAGTGCCGCTCGGTCCGGACGGGGCGGGCGTGCGGGTCGAGCGGACCGATCCGGAAGGCGGGCCGCTCGCCGCGATCGCGCTGGCCGGGGAGATCGCGGAAGCCGAACCGGAGTGGATTCTCCTGGACGCGCATCGTGATCCGGTGTGCGTGGCGATGCACGAGTTCGTGACCGGACGCGAGATCATCGGCCAGCTCGACGGTCTCGTCCCGGCCGCGTGGGTGTGCGGCGCCGGCGCCGGCGGCTGCCTCGCCGGGGTGACCAGGGCGTTGCGCGCGGCGGGTGCGGACCCGGTCGTCACCGGGGTGACCGCCGCGGAGCTGCCGTACGGGTCGGCGGCCGCGCCGAGGTCCGGGCTGCCGGGATGGGCCGGGCTCGGCCACGGCTACCGGCAGCCGCTCGTGGAGGGCGAATTGCCGGACTTGGCAACGGAAAGCGTGAGTGCGGGCGAGGCCCGCGCCGGGGTCCGGGAATTCCGTGCCGCGACGGGTCGCGAGATCGGCCCGGCCTCGGCGGCGAACTGGCTCGTCGCCCGCGCGGTCGCCGCGAAGCTGCCGCCGGAGGACGTCGTCGTCACGATTTTTCCGGACGGCCCGCACGAGGTCACCGCAGTAGTCGACATCTGGGAAAAGACGAAGGGGAAGGGCTGAACGATGGTCACTGTCCGGTCCGTCCGCCCGGCGCCGCCGCGTCGTGCCGAGTCCGGCGCCACCGCGGATTCCGGTCGCCTCGGGGCATTCGCACGGATGCGCGAAGACCTCCGCACGATCGTCGAACGGGATCCGTCGATCGACACGCTCGCCGAGGCGCTGGCCCATTCCACGCTGCCCGCGGTCTGGATCCATCGCGTCGCGCACGCGCTTTACCGGCGCGGGCACCGGATCGCCGCACGGCTGCTGACCAATCTCGCGCGGGTGCTCACCGGCGTCGAGATCCATCCCGGCGCGGTGATCGGCCGCCGGTTGTTCATCGACCACGGCACCGGGGTGATCATCGGGGAGACCGCGGTAGTCGGCCAAGACGTGACGCTGTACCAGCACGTGACACTCGGCGCGGTCGGCTGGTGGCGCGACAACAGAAGGGACGCGGGCGAGCGACGGCATCCGGCGGTCGGCGACCGGGTCACCTTCGGGGCCGGTGCCACGGTGCTCGGCCCGGTCGAGGTCGGAGACGATTCGTTCGTGGGCGCGACCGCGCTCGTGGTCTCCGACGTGCCGGCGGGAAGCAAAGTGCTCGCTGTTCCGCGGACCGCGTAATCGAACGGCGAAAAAAACCGTCGCGACGGAATTTTCCCGGTATTCGTGAGACAGCTCACCGGCACCGGTCAATTGTCGCGGCGCGGCCAGTCCGTTAGGATCGAGGCAAGACGTCGCGATCCGGCGGATGTGGGGGATTTCGTGCAGGCACGGTATCCGATACGAGTAAGTCATGTGCCCGGCCCGGAAGGCAACGCGCTCAGTCGCGGACGTGCGAGCCGGACCGCCCCGTCCGGTTCGCCGCGCCCGGGTTCCCGGCCGTCGGTTTCGCCCGCGGCCAAAGGCGTTCTCGGCGCGTGCCTGCGGCGGCTTTCCTGGTCGCCGGACCGGCTCGCCCGCGAGATCAACCGCAGGCTCGGATCGGGCACGATCAGCGCCAAGGCCCCTTACCACTGGCTGCGCGGGGTCACGCCGCGCGATCCGCTGCCCGCGGTGGTCGCCTCGATCCTTTCCGCTGAGCTGGGCGAGGAAATCCGGCTGGCGAACCTGTGGCCCGCGCTGGCGGCCCGCGACGTCCGCCCGCCCGCACCGGCCCCGGTCCCGGTCGAGCCCCTGATGGTCCGCGCGCTGCGGTCCAGGGTGGATCAGCTGCTGGCACTGGACGGCAGGCTGGACGACCGCGCGCTGCTTTCCTGGGCGGCGCAGGACTTGAGCTGGATCCGGCAGCTCAGCGCGGGCCCCGGCGTAGCCTCGGCAGAGCGGGAACTGCGCCGGATGGCCGCGGACCTTTCCCGGGTGATCGGAAACGTTTCCCTGCGAATCGACGATTGTGCCGGCGGGTGCGATTTCCTGCTGGCGTCGATTGAAGAGTGCGAAACCATCGTGTGAACAGTTCGGCCGTATTCCTTCACCGCATTCCCCGGCCGACGAGCAAGAACAGCAGATACGCCCCGCCGACGATCCCGGTCACCACTCCGACCGGGATTTCGGCGGGCGAACTCAGCGAACGCGCGAGCAGGTCGGCCAGCATCAGCAACGTGCACCCCAGCAACGCCGACGCCGCCAGCGACGGCTCCCGGCGGCCGGTCAGCAGCCGGGCCAATGCCGGGGCAGTGAGTGCCACGAAGGCAACCGGCCCCACCGCCGCCGTGGCGGCCGAAGCGAGCACTGTGGCCGCGATCGTCAGGAAAACGCGGGTCCGGCCCACCTCGACTCCGAGCGAGCGGGCGAGGTCGTCGCCGTGCCCGAGAAGCGTCAGCGGCCGCGCGAACGGCACCACGGCCAATGCCGCCGGGATCGTGAACCACAACAGCGGCACCAGTTCCGGCCAAGACCGGCCGTCGAGGGTGCCGGTGAGCCACACCAGCGCGGCCTGCGCTTCGGTCACCTCGCCGACGGTGAGCAGCCAAGACACCCCGCCGGCCAGCAAGGCCGCGACCGCCACGCCGATGAGGACAAGATTCCGCCCTCGCGCGGTGGCCAGCAGATGCACTGCGCCGGTGGTGACCAGCCCGCCGGCCAGCGCCGCCCCCGACACGGCGGGCCCGGTCCAGCCGAAGAGCAGCAGGGCGGACACCGCGGCCGCCGCGGCGCCGGAGGTCGTGCCGAGCACGTCCGGGCTGGCGAGCGGATTGCGGACCAGGGATTGCACGATCGCGCCCGCCAGCCCGAAGGCCGCCCCGGTCGTCACGGCGAGCAGCGATCGGGGGAGCCGGACGTCCAGGACGAAGAAACTCGCCCGCGGGTCGGCGGTTCCGGCGAGTGCGCGGAGGACGGACGACGGCGAGAGGGGGAAGTCGCCGTAGAGGAGTCCGGCGATGAGAAGACCGGCGACGAGGACGGCGAGGATCGGCAGGACGAGGCGGGCGGTTCGGTTCATGGTGGACTGCCGTGGGGTCGTTGTGCCTGGATTGCGCACGGTGGGCGGGGATGAATGGCGGGAAGCCGCCGGCGGGCGAGGGCGCGAGTCAGGTCGGCCCGCGGGGCGTCGCACCTCAGGTCGCCGAGAGCTTCTTGCGGCGCGCCAGCACGATCAGCACCGGCGTCCCGAGCACCGCGGTCACCACTCCCGCGGGCAGTTCCGCCGGTCCGGCCGCGAACCGGCCGAGGAGGTCGGCGAGCAACAGCAGCAGCGGGCCCAGCACGACCGAATAGCGCAGCACCCAGCGCTGATCGGGTCCGGTGATGAGCCGCGCCAGATGCGGTGCCAGCAGGCCGAGGAAGCCGATCGGTCCGGCGATCGCGGTGGAGACCCCGGACAGCACCACGACCACCGCGCTGGACAGCAGTTTCGCCGGCGCGGTTCGGTGCCCCAGCGAGATCGCGAGGTCCTCGCCCAGCGCCTGCACGTTGAGCGCCCTGCCGAGCAGCAGCCCGCAGCCGAGCGCGGGCACGAGCAGGGCCATGCCGAAAAGGAGGACCGAGACCGGCCGTCCGGTCAGGGAACCGACCTGCCAGAACCGGAACTGGGCGAATGTGCCGCCGTCGGTCAGCAGGACGGCGCCGGTCGCCGAGGTGAGGATCGCGGTCAGTGCGGTCCCGGCGAGCAGGAGCGTCACCGGACCGCGCGACCGGAGAGCGAGCAGGTGCACCACGGCCGCGGCGGCCGCGGCACCGGCCAGGGCGAGCCAAGCGGTCGACGACCCGGTCAGCGAACCCATGGTGGTCAGGCCGAGGACGATCGCCAGTGCCGCTCCGGCGTTGATGCCCAGGATTCCGGGATCTGCCAGCGGGTTTCGCACCGATGACTGCAGGATCGCACCGGCAAGGCCGAGCCCGGCTCCGGCTGCGAGCCCGGTCAGGGTGCGGGGCAGCCGCAGCGTCCGCACGGCGAGCTCATCCAGCCGGGCGGGGTCGTAGTGCAGCAGCGCGTCTAGGACCGTGCCAGGGGAAACGAACGTCGCTCCCGCACACACGCTGGCCAGCGCGACGAGCGCAAGCACCGCGAGCACGGCGGCCCATCCCGTGCCGGGCCGCACGACGGTTCGGTGCGTTCGCTGAGCTTGCGCCATGTTCATCTCCGGAGAAGGCGAGCGGCTTCTCCGTTCGCAGGAGCCGGATTATGGTTAGGCAACCCTAATCCGAGCAAGTGTCCGACGGGGCCGGACGAACACTTTCTCCCTGCGGCACAGGAGGTTTGATGGCGAGGGGCGCGGGCAAGCCCGCCCGGCGGACCGTGCTCTTCGGCGGGATCGCCGCGACCGCCGCGGTGGTCGCACCGCGACTGTCGGCGGGTTCTGCGGAGGCCGGCCCGGTCCGGGAAGTGCCGCCGGGTTCGTGGACGGTCTCCGACGACACCGGTCTGCGGCTGGAATTTCCTTCGGTGCCAAGGAGAATCATCGCTTACGCCACCGTGGCCAGCACTCTGCACGACTACGGCGTCGACGTGGCCGGGGTGTACGGCGGTGTTCTGGCGCAGGGTCGTAAGCTTGATCGCGCGACCCTGGGAAGTCTTGACCGCGCCGTTGTTCTGGGCTCCGCGTGGGGTCAGCTGAACGTGGAACGAGCGGGCGCGCTGAAGCCGGACCTGGTGCTGGACTCCTTGCAGTACGGGCTTTCCCAGCTCGATCCTGGGGTAGGGGCGCAGATGCGGAAATTCTGTCCGGTGGCGTCCTTCGAGAGTTACGCGGCCGAGTTGCCGGATTCGCTGCGCCGGTTCGGCGACCTAGCCGCTTCTCTCGGCGCGTCCGGAGTTGCGGCGCAGCGGGCCGAGTACCTGCGGGCACGTGCGGCACTGCGTGCGGCGGCGCGGCAGGCGCCCCGGGTGCTGTTCGTTTCGATCGATCCGGACGGGATCCGGATCGCACGCACGGGATGGCCGTTGCTGCGGGAGTACCTCGCGCTGGGAGTGCCCGTCGTGCTGCCGCCCGGGGGCGAGTACGCGCTGAAACTATCGTGGGAAAACTCGTTGCGGTACCCGGCGGACGTGCTGATGGTGGACGCCCGTTCCACGAGCCTGCAGCCCGAAGACGTCGCCGGGCATCCGTTCTGGCAACGGCAGAAAGCCGTCCAGGCCGGGCGGGTTTACTCGTGGCAGCCCGAACCGCCGCTGAGCTACCGCGCGGCGGCGAATCAGCTGACTGGCCTGACCCGCGCCCTCACGGGCTGAAGCGTTCAGCCACGGGTGCGGGAAAACGTTGATACGCAAGAAAAAACGGTTACAGTTCGACGCGGTTTCCGAGGCGAGAAAGAGGAGTCATGACGAACGCCTACCAGGACGTGATCGACCTGACGATCGGCGATCCGCTGGACGAGATGTTCGACGAGCGGCTGACCCTGGAACAATTCCCGGCGCTGAAGGAATTCCGGGACCGGCTCGGGCACTCCCGGCTCGTCGAGGTCCCTGGGCCGGACGGTGGTGCGAAGATCTTCGCCAAGTACGAGTTCGAAAATCCGTTCGGCTCAGTGAAGGACCGCACCGCGTACTCGCTGCTATGCGGCGCGGTGAACGCCAACGCCGACCGCCTTGACGACCTGCGCATCGTCGCGGGCTCGGGCGGCAACATGGCGCGCGCCTTGGCTCAGCTGGGCAAACTGGCCGGAATCCCGATCAAGGTCGTGCTGCCGAGTTCGATGGCCGAGAGCGTCGTCGAGGAGATCCGCGGCACCGGAGCGTCGGTAGAATTCTCCCGCGGTTCGGAGTTCGTGCTTGGATTTCTTAAGCTGTCCAAGGAAATCGCCGACGCCGACCCCCGGTGGACGATGGTCGCGCAGCACCGCGACCTGCACAACTTCGCGGTGAACCAGTTTCTCACCGGCCAGGAAATCATCACCCAGCTGGCCGGACGGCGCCCGTCCGCGTGGGTAGCCGCGGTCGGCAGCGGCGCGACCCTCGGCGGAGTCGCCCGCGCACTGCGCACCGAGTACGGCGCCCTCGACGTCGTTGCGGTGACCCCGGCGGAACTTCCTTTCGGCACCACGAGCCCGCCCAACGAAACCTCGAAGTTCCCCGGAGCAGGCGGCCTCGGATACGGGATGCGGCAGCGCTTCGTCAGCGACCTGATCCCCGGAGTCCAGCACCAGACCGTGTCCTACCCCGAAGTCCTGCGCGGCATGCGCGACTTCCGCGCCGCCACCGGCACTGCCATCGGCGGCTCCGCGGCGGCCAACTGGATCACCGCCCGCCGCCTGGCCGCGACCCGCACCCCGGACGACACCGTGGTTACCTTGTTCGCCGACTCGGGTACCGCGGAGGACTGGAAGAACGCCAGCCGCCTCTGAGCCTGCTGCCCCTGGGCCCGCGTTTCCGCGCATCGTCACCGGACGCGGGCTTCCGGGGGCACCGGACGACGCCACTGGCGCGACTCGCGTTGGCCGACCACCGGATGCACCAAGCCCGGCGGCGACGGGTCGCACGCGGCCGGTTCAGGGCGGCTGGGGTCGGGACCTCGGAGTCGCCTTGCGGAGTGTGCGCGACGGGGCGAAGCCTCGCGACGTCGCGCTTGCCCGCCCGCTCCAGAACCGCGGTTACGGGGCAGGCGTTGTCTCGCGATGCCCGCGCGGGGTCGGTTCTGGAAGGCCTGGCGATGTCGCGTTTGTCCGGCCGGTTGGGAACGGCGGGTGCATGCGTTGTCTCGCCAAGCCTATGCCGAGCTAGGACGGAAGACCTCGCGTTCGCCGGGCCCCTTTGGGACGGCGCAGCTGCTGTCTCGCGATGCCCGCGCCGGGTCGGGTTCCGGAAGACGTCGCGATGTCGCGTTCGCCCGGTCGCTTGAGGAACGGCGGTTAGGGGTGCAGGTGTTGTCTCGCGAAGCCTGTACCGAGCTAGGACGGAAGACCTTGCCTTCGCCGGGCCCTTCGGGACGGTGCAGCTGTTGTCTCGCGATGCCCGCGCGGTGTCGGTCCTGGAAGACCCCGCGTTCGCCCGCCCGCTCCGGGAACGGCGATTACGAGTGCATGCGTCGTCCCGCGCAGCCTGTGCTGGCGCGCGGAGCAAAAGACGTAGCGATCGCACGCCCGGCCACTCCGCGACCGCGGCCAGCAGCCGTCAGCGCCCTCCCACGAACCCCGCGCCCGATCGAGAAACACCTCCCAAGCCCCCTCACCGCCGGAAATGCCGCGAAACCGCCCCGTCGTACTCCTCCTCCACGTAATCCGTAAAACCCAGCTTCTCCACCACCCGCAACGACGGCGTGTTCGTCACCGCGACGCTGATCAGCACCGGAATCGCCGGTATCTCCCGCTCCGCCCACTCCACCGACGCCCGCGCGGCCTCCACCGCATAGCCCTTCCCCCACGCCGACGGGCGGAAGCGGTACGCCAGGTTCAGCACCTTCTCGCCCCGGAACTCCCGGTTGCGCACTCCGGCCATGCCGATCACGTCCGACCCGTCGGCGGCTTCCGGCCTGCCTCGCTCCCGGACCGCCAGATACCCATAGCCGAACGTCGCCCAGTGCTCGAGCCAGCTGTCGAACATCACCAGCGTGGTCGCGGTGTCCGGCGGACGCGGGTTGTACCGGTTCGTCTCCGGGTCGCTCTGGATCTCCACCACCGCTTGCCGATCCGCCTCCACGAAGTGCCGCAGCACCAGCCTTTCCGTCACGATCTCTGTCACGCCCCCGACCATAACGACGGGGTCCGACAAAAATCGCGCCCCAAAACAGCGACAATCTCCGCCATGACCGAACTGCCGTTGGTGCTCCTGCACGCCTTCCCGCTCGACGCCCGCATGTGGGACCCGGTCCGCGCGCCGCTCGCGGAACGCTTCCGGGTCATCACGCCTGATCAGCGCGGCCTCGGCCGGAGTCCGCTGCCGGAGAGCGAAGCCGAGCCGGAGCTGGCGGACGCGGCGAGGGACGTCGTCGCGCTCCTGGACAAGCTCGAACTCGACCAGGTGGTTCTCGGCGGCTGTTCGATGGGCGGCTACCTCGCGATGGCCGTCCTGCGGCAGGCTCCCGAGCGCGTCGGCGGGCTGGTCCTCATCGACACCAAAGCCGCCGCGGACACGCCCGAAGCCGCGCAAACCCGGCTCGACGTCGCGAATCGCGCCGAGGCCGAAGGCGTCAAAGGCTGGCTGGCCGACGCGAATCTGCCGAACCTGCTGGCCGACACCGCGTCCGCCGACGTTCGCGCGCGCGTGCGCGAATTGATCGACGCGCAGCCGCCGTCCGGGATCGCCTGGGCCGCGCGGGCGATGCGCAACCGGCCCGATTCCGTTGACCTGCTGCGCGAAACGGACGTCCCGGCGCTCGTCATCGTGGGGGAGCGCGACGCGATCACGCCGCTCGACGCCGCCAACACCATGGTCGAGGCGCTGCCCGACGCGACCCTCGCCGTTCTCCCGGACGTCGGGCACCTGACGCCGCTGGAAGACCCGGCTGGGGTGGTCGAAGCGATCCTCGGCTGGGTCAGCTGAAGTAGTCGACGGCCGCGGCGCGCGCTTCGTCGAGGCGGTGCGGGAAGCGCTGTGCGATCAGAAACCGCCACGTGACCGCGAAGAGCGAGCGAAGCTGCGTACACGTCGCGAGGACGGCTTCGTCCGCTTCGCCCGGGTACGCGGCGAGGAACTCCGAGCCGCCCTGTCGCGCGAGGATCGCCAGGTCCCATTCGAGCGGTCCGCGCCAGGTGTCCTCGAAGTCGAGCCAGCACGGGCCGTCGGCAGTCTCGATGAGGTTGCCGGGGTGCGCGTCGCCGTGCAGGGCCTGGACCGGGCCGGACGGCAGCAGCGCGGCGAGCCGTTCGGTTTCCGCGCCGATCCGGTCGGCGAAGCCGTCCAGCAGCGAGCCGCTGCGGGCGACGGTGTACAGCAGTTCGCCGACCGGGCCGCGGGACGGCAGTTCGCCGGGATAGCCGCGCAACGCGGCGTGGACCCGGGCGAGCGACGCGGCGGTCTCGTCCGGCCTGTGCCGAAGGTCCGGATCGTGCGGGGTCCAGTGCCAGAGCGTGACCGGCAACCCCTCCGCGAAATGCGGTCCGGCCGGGGGATCCGCGGTCGGTGAGACGACGCGCACACCACGTTCGGTGAGGTAGGCCGAAAGGGCGACATCCCGTTCGAGCCACGCCGTCGCGTCCGGCCGCAGCAACCGCGTGGTGGCCGGGACCCTCGCCACCACCGGACCCATCCTCACCAGCACGTTCGAGCGCTCGTGCAGCACCTCGGCCGACCCCGTCGCCAGGCCGAACCGGCGGCCGGCGGCGAGCGCGGAGGAGACCGCCGCGGCGCGGAACGGGTCGGTCATGCGGTGATCTAAGCAGCCGGTGCGAGCGACTGTCGGTACCGAGGGCTACGATCCCCTTGACCGCCCGGATCAGGCCCGCCTGAGCCCGAGCGCCCCGAAGTTGACCACCACAAGGTTGCAGTGTTGGAGGCAGGAGTGACGGCCGTAGCCCCCAAGCCGATCGCGACGCGCCCGTATCCCGCGCGCGAGACGGCAAAGGGTTCGTACCTGCTGCGGTTGTTCCGCACGACGGACCACAAGCAGATCGGGATCATGTATCTGGTCTCGTCGTTCGCCTTCTTCATGATCGGCGGCGCGATGGCCATGCTCATCCGGACGGAGCTCGCCCAGCCCGGGCAGCAGTTCCTGTCCCAGGAGCAGTACAACCAGCTGTTCACCATGCACGGCACGGTGATGCTGCTGCTGTACGCGACGCCGAGCCTCTTCGGGTTCGCGAACTTCGTCCTGCCGCTGCAGATCGGCTCGCCCGACGTGGCGTTCCCGCGGCTGAACGCGTTCTCCTACTGGCTGTTCCTGTTCGGCAGCCTGATCGTGCTGTCCGGCTTCCTGACGCCCGGCGGCGCCGCCGACTTCGGCTGGTTCGCCTACACGCCGCTCTCGGACGCCATCCACTCGCCCGGCGTCGGTGCCGACCTGTGGATCGCGGGCCTGGCGGTGTCCGGTCTGGGCACGATTCTCGGCGCGGTCAACATGATCACCACGGTGGTCTGCCTGCGCGCACCGGGCATGACGATGTACCGGATGCCGATCTTCACCTGGAACATCCTGATCACGAGCATCCTGATCCTGCTCGCGTTCCCGATCCTCACCGCGGCCCTGTTCGGCCTGATGGCGGACCGGCACCTCGGCGCCCACGTGTTCGACCCGGCCAACGGCGGGGTGATCCTGTGGCAGCACCTGTTCTGGTTCTTCGGCCATCCCGAGGTCTATATCGTCGCGTTGCCGTTCTTCGGGATCGTGTCGGAGATCTTCCCGGTCTTCAGCCGCAAGCCGGTGTTCGGCTACAAGGGCCTGGTCTTCGCGACGCTGTCGATCGCGGCGCTGTCGGTGGCGGTGTGGGCGCACCACATGTACGCGACCGGCGCGGTCCTGCTGCCGTTCTTCTCCTTCATGACGTTCCTCATCGCGGTCCCGACCGGTGTGAAGTTCTTCAACTGGATCGGCACGATGTGGAAGGGCCAGCTGTCCTTCGAGACGCCGATGATCTTCTCGATGGGCTTCATCGTCACGTTCCTCTTCGGCGGTCTGACCGGCATCATGCTGGCCGCCCCGGCGATCGACTTCCACGTGTCGGACAGCTACTTCGTGGTGGCGCACTTCCACTACGTCCTCTACGGCACGATCGTGTTCGCGACCTTCGCCGGGATCTACTTCTGGTTCCCGAAGATCACCGGCCGGATGATGGACGAGAAGCTCGGGAAGTGGCACTTCTGGACCACGTTCATCGGCTTCCACACCACGTTCCTGGTCCAGCACTGGCTCGGCGCGGAGGGCATGCCGCGGCGTTACGCGGACTACCTGGCCAGCGACGGGTTCACCACGCTGAACACGATCTCCACGATCGGCGCGTACATCCTCGGTGCGTCCACGCTGCCGTTCATCTGGAACGTGTTCAAGAGCTACCGGTACGGCGAGATCGTCACGGTCGACGACCCGTGGGGCTACGGCAACTCGCTCGAGTGGGCCACGTCCTGCCCGCCGCCGCGGCACAACTTCACCGAACTGCCCCGGATCCGCTCCGAGCGGCCGGCGTTCGAACTGCACTACCCGCACATGGTCGAACGCCTCCACGCGGAAGGCGAGATCGGCTTCTTCGGCAAGGCCAAGCACGTCGGGGCCCCGTCGCAGAAGCTCGTGGACGCCACCATGCCGGGCGACCACAGCAAGGACAACGCGAGCGAGCAGTAACCAGCGCTCGCAGGATGTGCCCGGCGCGTGCCCGGTCGAGGTTTCTCTCGGCCGGGCACGCGCCGTTTTTGTTCCCGGGGTGCCGTGGCTGGAATCGGCGTGAAAGGCCCGCGAGGACCGACTGGGCCGCCAGACCTAGCCCGAGCACCGTTCGCGCGGCCGATCCGTTGCCGCTCGGCCTGCTCTCGTCAGAGACCTCTCGGCGGCCTGAGTCGCCCGCCTGCTGCCGCTGAGGACCGCTCGTGGACCCTTAGCCGTCCGCCGCGCGCACCTGACCCAGCCGCTCAACCCGGCCTCATCCGATCGGCCCCCAGCGCCGTTCATCGCCCGTTCGTGGCACCGGCGGTGTGAAGCACGGCACGGGGGCGTTCTGCCCGCCGCCGCTGGAGGCCAGACTGGGCGTGCCGACTCGCCGTGGCCTAAGCGTCGGTGCCGAGACGAACGAGGGATACCGAACCAGTGAGCCAGACTCCCGTCCTCATCACCACGACCGGTCCGGACAAGCCCGGGGTCTCGTCCGTGCTGTTCGCCGTGCTCACCCGGCACGACGTGGACGTGCTCGACATCGAGCAGGTGGTCATCCGCGGGCAGCTCGTGCTCGGCGTGCTCGCCGGCGTCTACCGCGACCCGGAGGGGCTCCAGGAGTCCGTCGAGCAGGCGATGGCGACCGTCGGCATGGAGGTCGAGGTCCGGATCGGCGACGCGATCGGCGCGGACCCGTTCGCGCTCGGCCGGCGCGATTCGTCGCACGTGCTCGTCCTGCTCGGGCGTCCGGTGACCGCGCGGGCGTTCTCCGAGATCGCGCGGCGGCTGGCGGGCGTCGGGGCGAACATCGACTCGATCCGCAGCGTCGCCGACTACCCGGTGACCGGGCTCGAGCTGTACGTCTCGGTGCGCGAAGACACCGAGGAAACGGACGCCGAACTGCGGTCCATGCTGGCCGACGCGGCGTCCGAGGCCAACATTGACGTCGCCGTCGAGCGCGCGGGCATCACGCGCCGGGCGAAGCGGCTGGTGGTCTTCGACGTCGACTCCACGCTCGTGCAGGGCGAGGTCATCGAGATGCTCGGTGCGTACGCCGGGGTCGAGGAGCAGGTCCGCGAGATCACCGAGGCGGCGATGCGCGGCGAGCTGAACTTCGCCGAGTCGCTGGAGCGGCGCGTTTCGCTGCTCGCCGGGCTGCCCGCCAGCGTGATGGACGAGGTCGCGGCGAAACTCGAGCTGACCCCGGGGGCCCGCACGACCGTCCGCACGCTCAAGCGCATGGGCTTCCGCTGCGGCGTCGTCTCCGGCGGGTTTACCCAGGTCATCGACCATCTCGTGGACGACCTCGGCCTCGACTTCGCGGCGGCCAACGAACTGGAGGTCGTCGACGGCAAGCTCACCGGCCGCGTGGTCGGCGACATCGTGGACCGGGCGGGCAAGGCGACCGCGCTGCGCCGGTTCGCCGGCGAGTACGGGATCCCGCTGGGCGCGTGCGTCGCGGTCGGAGACGGAGCCAACGACATCGACATGCTGGCCGCGGCCGGCATGGGCGTCGCGTTCAACGCCAAGCCCGCGCTGCGCGAGGTCGCCGACACCGCGCTCTCGCACCCGTACCTCGACGCGGTGCTGTTCGTCCTCGGCGTCACGCGCGCCGAGGTCGAGGCGGCGGACGCGGCCGACGGACTCGAACTGGCCCGCCCGTGAACCCGCTGCTCGAACCGCTGCGCGCCCGGTACGCCTCGTGGCTCGGGCTGCCCGCCGAGGACACCTCGGACACGTCCGACGAGAACCCGGACGAGGTCCGCGCGATGCCGATCATCCTGCGGATCGAACGCGCCGAACCGCCCGGCCGCACCGCGCTGCTCGAAGCGGCGGCCGCGGCGGCGCTGGCGGTGTGCCTGGACGACCGCGTCCAGCCCGGCGGCGAATGGGCCGAGCCGGTGCACGCGTGGCTGGACAACCGCATCCGGAAGGTCGCGCGCCGGGCTCGTGGCGCGCACTGGCAGGCGGTGCTCGACCAGCCGGGAATCACCATCGAGGTCGACGGCGCGCAGGCGCGTGCGCTCGTGCCCGGGCTGGTCAGGGAGGCCCCGAAAGAGGTCTCGCGACTGCAGATCTCCGGCAGCGAACTGCCCGCCGACACGCCCGGCCCGGCCCCGGCGGACGTCCCGTTGGTGATGCTGAACCCGGACGTCCCGATGACCGTCGGCAAGGCGTCCGCGCAGGTCGGGCACGCCACGATGATCCTCGCGGCACTGCTGCCGGACGACGAACTGGCGGCCTGGGCGGCGAAGGACTACCGGGTCGCGGTCCGCACGCCCAGCCCGGCCCGGTGGAAGGAGCTGTGCCCGGTCGAGGACCCGGAGGCGGGCTGGCGGGACAACCGCGTCATCGCCGTCCGCGACGCGGGATTCACCGAGGTCGATCCCGGCACGATCACCGTGCTGGCGCAGCAGCCCGGAACATCGGCGTGACCCGCGCGGTTGCGCCAATGCAGTGACCCGACGGGTGGAAAGGCGTCTCGGATGACCTTGGAAGTACAGCGCGAAGGCACGCACAGTTTCGTAGGCCGCAACGAGCGCGGCGCGGAAGTACGGCTGGGCCGGGCCGGCGCGGAGGGCGCGTTCTCCCCGGCAGAACTGCTGCAGATCGCGGCGGCGGGCTGCTCCGCGGTGACGGCGGAACAGCTGATCACGCGGCGAGTGGGCGAGGACTCGAAGTTCAGGGTCTCCGTGACCGCAGACCGGCGCGAGGGAGCCTCGGAACTGGACGCGGTGCACGTCGCGTTCGACGTCGACGTGTCGGCACTGGACGAAACCCAGCGGGAGGCGCTGGCGGGCGCGGTGGACCGGGCGATCGAGCGGCTGTGCACGGTGAGCCGGACGCTGAAGAAGGCGATTCCGGTGACGGAGACTTTCCCGACTGCCTGAGTCTCAGCGGTGGGCCGTCGAATCGCGCTAGTGGGCGCTTCGTGGCAAGGATGTCAGGCCGCGACGGGCGGTTCGTGAGTCGCGCAGTCAAGCGGCCGACGAAGGTCTGCGGTGGAGCGGCGCGGAAGGTCATGCCTGCCGAGCCGCTCCCGCCGACCACAGCAGAGCCGCTGAAACCGAAACCCGCGGACCGCCAACCCTTGCCCAGCAAGGCTTCCCGGCCGGGTCGCTACCAGTAAAGGCAACCCGGCGTCGAGCTGATCCGGCTCAGCTTTGCCACACCACGTACGCCTGGTCGGCGTCCGTGGTCATCGCCTCGATGAACTTCTCGTTGTCGAAGCCGGGCAAGGTCTGCAGGCGTTCGATGAGGGCGTCCGCGGCCGGGTCGCCGCTCGGGACCGCGGTGCCTTTGCCGTCGTTGCCGACCAGCATGAAGAAGACGTCTTCGTTCCAGGGGCCGTCCGGGATGACTCTCACCATGACGGATTGCAGGTCCGACCACGTCACAGCTTCTTCGCTGCCATCGGCGAGCCGGCGCCGGACCCCGGTGTCGTCAACACTGACGGTCCGGGATTGGGCGCTGGACGAATCCTGGGTCAACGGTGCTCCCTGTCGTGTTCGTTCCATTCACCGTACCCGCCTGTCCGGTTCGCTCGGTCAGGCGGGCGCGGCCGCGTCGAGGCGCTTCAGTGCGTCGCGTGCGACCTGCGGATCTGTTGTCGGCCAGAACGGCGGCAGCGACGCGCGCAGGAAACCGCCGTAGCGGGCGGTGGCCAGCCGGGAATCCAGTACGGCCACTACGCCGCGGTCGGTGACCGAGCGGTGCAGCCGTCCGGTGCCCTGTGCCAGCAGCAACGCGGCGTGCGTCGCGGCGACGGTGAGGAATCCGTTGCCGCCTCGGGCTTCCACCGCGCGCTGGCGTGCGGAGGACACCGGATCGTCCGGACGGGGGAACGGGATCCGGTCCACCACCACGAGCTGCAGCGACGGCCCGGGCACGTCCACGCCCTGCCACAGCGTGAGCGTGCCGAACAGGCAGGTGCGCGCGTCTTCGGCGAATTGCCGCACCAGCAACGGCGTGGCGTCGTCGCCCTGGCAGAGGATCGGGTGGTCGAGCCGTTCCCGCATGGCCTCCGCGGCCTGTTTCGCCGCGCGCATCGAGGAGAACAGACCCAGCGTACGGCCGCCCGCGGCTTCGACCAGTCCGGCCAGTTCGTCCATTGTGGACTCCGCGAGTCCGTCGCGGCCGGGCGGCGGCAGGTGCTTGGCGAGGTAGAGGATGCCGTTGCGGCGGTGGTCGAACGGCGAGCCGACGTCCAGTCCGGTCCACTTCGGGCCGCTGTCCTCGTCCGACGGGGCTTCCTTGTCGGTGGCCGTGCCTGGCGACTTCACCACGCGCGGGCCGCTCGGCGGGAGGCCCCATTGCCGTGCCATCGTGTCGAATTCGCCGCCGAGGGTGAGCGTCGCCGAGGTCAGCACGGTGGTGTGCTGGTTGAACACGCGCTCCCGCAACAGCCCCGCGACGCCCAGCGGCGCGACCTTCAACGCGGGCGGACGCGGGTTCGCCGAATACTTGTCGCCGGTCAGCCACACGACGTCGCGTTGGTGCGCCAGATCCTCGTCGTACGCGTCGAGCAGCCGGACCGCGGTGTCGTGCACTTCTTCGAGCAGCGACCGCGCCAGTTTGCGCGCGGTGGCCTCGCCGACGTCTTCCTTGCGATCCGAGCCCAGCGCGGTGAGGCATTCCTTCGCCGCGTCGCGCACCGCCGGGATCGCGCCCTGCAACGGGCGGGGCAGCGCGTCGAGCCTTCCGGCCGGGATGTCGTCGAGGATCAGCGCGAGGCCGTCGGACGACTCCAGCAGCCGGTCCGCGATGCCCGCGTCCATCAGCTTTCCGCAGCGCCGCGCGGCGGCCGACACCATGGCGCTGGTGAGTTCGCCGGTCGCGACCGAGGTGACCCGGTCGACCAGGTCGTGCGCCTCGTCGATGATCACCAGGTCGTGGTCCGGCAGCACCTGGTAGCCCTGCAACGCGTCGATGGCCAGCAGCGCGTGGTTGGTGACCACGACATCGGCGCGACCCGCTTCGGCTCGCGCGCGTTCGGCGAAGCAATCGGTGCCGACCGGGCACTTCGCGGCGCCGAGACATTCCCTTGCGGTGACGGAAACCTGCCGCCATGCCTGGTCGGAGACGCCGGGCACCAGTTCGTCGCGGTCGCCGGTTTCGGTGTCCGACGTCCACTCGTGCAGCCGCGTGACTTCCTTGCCCAGCCGGGACACCGCGAACGGGTCGAACAGCTGCGCGTCCTCGGGCTCGTCGGCCGGGCCGGTGTCGAGCCGGTGCAGGCACAGGTAGTTGCGGCGGCCCTTGAGGATCGCGAAAGTCGGTTCGCGCCCGAGCGGCTTCTTGAGCGCCTTCGCCAGGCGCGGGAGATCGCGGTCGACCAGCTGGCGCTGCAACGCGATGGTGGCCGTGGAGACGACGACGGTGGTGTCTTTCTCCACCGCGTGCCGGATCGCGGGCACGAGGTACGCCAGCGATTTGCCGGTGCCCGTTCCCGCTTGCACGGCGAGGTGTTCGCCGGTGCGGATGGCGTGGCCGACGGCATCGGCCATCTTCACCTGGCCGGGGCGTTCAGCGCCGCCGACGGACTCCACCGCGTGGGTGAGGAGTTCGAGGACGCCGGGGAAATCGGTTCGGGCGGGCACAGCGAGACACGATAGCCGCCAGGTCCGACAGGATCTTCGATCCGGCGCGAACGGACCCCTCGCGCCGGATCGAAGCTCCCGGAAATCCGGCTCAGTCTTCCTTGCGGAAGCGCGAAACCGCGGTCCACGCGAGCGGCAGCACGCCGGCCGCGACCACGGTCTTCAGCACGTCGCCGATGAGAAACGGCGTGACGCCCTTGTCGAAAGCGGTGGCGAGATCGAAGCCGGTGGCGGCCATCAGCCACGGCACGCCGAAGGCGTAGATCGCGACATTGCCGAGCACCATGGTCCCCGCCATGCGCAGCGGGGTGCGGTCGCCGCCGCGGCGGGCGAGCGCGCCCACGAGCGCACCGGCGAACACGAAGCCGACGATGTAACCCGCCGAGGCCCCGGACAGCCCGGACGTGCCGCCCTGGAACCACGGGACGCCGGCCGCGCCGACGAGCAAGTACAGCAGCATCGAAGCCGCACCGCGGCGCATGCCGAGCGTCGCGCCGACGAGCAGCGCGGCGAAGGTCTGGCCGGTCATCGGCACCGGCGTGCCCGGAAGCGGGATGACCAGCTGCGCGGCCGCGCCGGTGAGCACGGCGCCGCCGGCGACCAGCGCCAGGTCGCGCACCAGGGTGCCGGGCACGAGGTCGGCCAGCACCTGACGGCGGGCCGGGAGAGACAGTGACGACACGGGACCTCCAACCACGGAAAACGGACGTCCGGGCAGGTTATCGTCGAGCGAGGCGGCGGAACGAGACAAGTTGCGTTCCTCACCACCCCTGTCTTCCGCCACACGTCCGGGTGAGCTGCGACCGTCGACGTTTGGGACCCCTGCCGCGCTGCCGATGTCGAAGCACGGGCGAAGGGAGACAGGGCGAATGCGCGGACGGATCCTGCTGGTCACCGGGGTTTTCCTAGCGACGGCTCCGGCGGTGGCGCACGCCGATCCGCCGACCTCCACCGGCTGGGGTTCGGCGGGCAGCCTCGACGTGCTGGTGGACCACGAACACGTCGTCACCGGCGAACTGGCCCGGTGCGACGCCGACGGACCGGCCTCCGCGCGCACCCCCGGCGGCGCGGCCGGCGACGTCGCGGTGTTCGGATTCGGCGGCACCACCTGCGAACGGAAGGGCCCGGTCGCGGACGTGAAGACCGGCGGGCAGCGGTTCGAATCCGACCTGCTCACCCGGTACGGCGGGCCGGAGCTGAAGGTCCGCACGTACTCGGTCGGCTGCGCCACCACGACCGATTCGGGCAGCACCGGTTCGATGTCGATCGGCGAGGTCTCCGGCTTCACCGTGCCGTCGTCGATCCCGGCGAACTACCGCGTCACGATCCCCGGCGGCGCGGCGGGCACGGCGCTGGCCACGATCACGCTGAACGAGACCGTGACGCCGCAGCCCGCCGACGGCAGCCTGGTCACGCACGCGGTGCACGTGAAGCTGTTCCCGCAAGGCGGTCCGGCGAGCGGGGACATCTACCTCGGCACCGCGGCGTGCAACCCGTACGGCAAGGGCGGCGCGCCCCAGCAATAACCGATCAGGCGGGCGGCAGGGCGGGCGTGCCGGTGTAGCGCACCCCCGCCTCGTCGAAGTCCTTCAGCGTCGCGTCCACCGTCGGCTGCGAACCGCCGACGGTCAGGTCCAGCAGCACCTGCACGTTGAACCCGGCGCCCGCGGCGTCGAGGGCGGTGGCGCGCACGCAGAAGTCCGTCGCGATGCCGACGACGTCGACGTCGGTCACCTCGTGCGCGCGCAGCCATTCCTCGAGCGTCTTGCCGTCGCCGGACTTGCCCTCGAAACCGGAGTACGCGGCGGTGTACTCGCCCTTCGAGAACACCGCCTCGACCGGCACGACATCCAGCGCCGAGTGGAACGACGCGCCCGCCGTGCCCGCGACGCAGTGCGGCGGCCAGCTGGTGTTGAAGTCGGGCGTGTCGCTGAAGTGGTCGCCCGGGTCGATGTGGTGGTCGCGGGTGGCGACGATGTGCGTGTAGCCGCCCTCGGCCATCTTCTGCGAGATGGCCGCCGCGGCAGCCGCCCCGCCCGGCAGGCCGAGCGAGCCTCCCTCGCAGAAGTCGTTCTGCACATCCACCACGATCAGCGCGGTTCCCATGGTCGGCTCCCTACAGAAAAGTCGTCGGTATCGCGGGCTCGCCGTGCGAGAGCTTGAGGCCCTCCCACGGCAGGCTCACCTGCGCGCGCCGCAACCGGGCCCGCGCGTCGTCCAGTGTGGGCAGATCCTCCACCGGCGCGCCATCTCGCACCAGAGGAATCTGCAGGTCGAGATCGTTCTCGCCGGGTTCAGGGCGGCCGCTCGCGGCGGTCCAGACCACTTCCTCGACCGCGGTCCCGGTGCTGCGGTGGCGGCGCAGCGCGTGCTTGCGCCCGCCGCGGGATTCCTTGTGCGCACTGCGTTTCGCGACCGGGCGGCCGTCGACCTCGACCAGCTTGTACACCATCCCGGCGGTCGGCGCGCCGGATCCGGTGACCACCGAGGTGCCGACGCCGTACGCGTCCACCGGCTCCGCGCGCAGCGCCGCGATCGCGTGTTCGTCGAGGTCGCCGGACACCACGATCCGGGTGTCCTTCGCGCCGAGCGAGTCGAGCTGGTCGCGGGCCTTGCGGGCGAGCGGGCCGACGTCGCCGGAGTCGATCCGGATCGCGCCCAGCTCCGGGCCGGCGACGCGCACGGCCGCCTCGATGCCCGCGGTGATGTCGTAGGTGTCCACCAGAAGCGTGGTGTCCGGACCCATTTTGCTGACCTGGGCGCGGAACGCGGCTTCCTCGCTGTCGTGCAGCAGCATGAAGGCGTGCGCGACGGTGCCGCGGGTCGGGATCCCGTAGCGGCGGCCCGCCTCGAGGTTCGACGTGGTGGCGAATCCGGCCAGGTAGGAGGCGCGCGCGGCGGCGACCGCGGCGTACTCGTGCGTGCGCCGTCCGCCCATCTCGATGATCGGCCTGCCGTGCGCCGCGCCGGACATCCGCGCCGCCGCCGAGGCGATCGCGCTGTCGTGGTTGAGGATCGACAGCACCACCGTCTCCAGCACCACCGCTTCGGCGAAACTGCCGGTCACGGTGAGGATCGGCGAACCGGGGAAGTACAGGTCGCCTTCGCGGTAGCCGTCGATGTCGCCGCGGAACTCGTAGTCGGCCAGCCACGCCAGCGTTTCCGGGTCGACGACCGCGGTCTGCTCCAGCATGGCCAGTTCGGCGTCGGTGAAGCGGAAGTCGGCGATCGCGTCGAGCACGCGCGCGGTGCCCGCGACGACGCCGTAGCGGCGGCCGTCGGGAAGCCTTCGCGCGAAGACCTCGAACACGCACGGCCGGTCGGCCGTCCCGTCCGCGAGCGCGCTCGCCAGCATGGTCAGCTCGTAATGGTCGGTGAGCAGCGCCGTGCTGGCGCTGGTGACCGGCTCGGGGGAACCCATGGGAGCAGCCTATTCACTCACATGGACGGACCTGGCGCGGCGTACCGGGATGGCCCCGTGACACCATGGTGTGCATGTCCACGCCTGTCGCATCCGAACAGACGCAGGTCGATCCACTCGGGGCCGAGCTGGCCGAATCCGACCAGCCCTGGCGGACGATCGTCTGGAACGATCCGGTCAACCTGATGTCGTACGTGACGTACGTCTTCCAGAAGCTGTTCGGCTACAGCCGGGACCACGCCACGAAGCTGATGCTCGACGTGCACAACAAGGGCAGGGCGATCGTGTCGTCCGGTTCGAAGGAGAAGGTGGAGACCGACGTGGCGAAGCTGCACGCGGCGGGCCTGTGGGCGACCATGGAACAGCCCTCGTGAAGGCCTGGCGGCGCAAGGGGGACGCCATCCTCGCCGGGTTCGAACAGCAGGAGGCCGCGGTGCTGCGCGGCCTGGTCGGGCAGCTCGAGGACATGCTCACCGCGCGGGCCGAGGAGGCCCCGCAGGACGAACTGGCCGAGCTGACCGGGATCCGCACCGGGCCCGCCGAATCGCCGGACGACCCGGTGCTGTCGCGGCTGCTGCCGGACTTCCACCGGCTCGACCCGGACAACCCGAGCCGCGAGGACCTCGATTCGGCGGCGGCGATGCGGTCGCTGCACGAACCGGAGCTGCTGGAGAAGAAGGTCGGCGTCGCGAAGATCGTGCTGGACACGCTCCCGCGCGACGGCGGTTCGGTCAAGCTGTCGTTCGAGCAGGCCGACGCCTGGCTCGGCGCGTTGAACGACGTCCGGCTGGCGCTGGGCACGGCGCTCGACGTCACCGAGGACATGCCGGACGAACTGCCGGAAGACGACCCCCGCGCACCCCATCTCGGCGTCTACCATTGGCTGACATGGGTGCAGGAGACGCTGATCCAAGCGCTGACCGCCTGACCGGCGGGAAAATCACCGACGTTCCCGGCGTTCTCGTAGGCCATCACCAACGGCTCGGCGACGGCTGGGCGAGCGGAACCACTGTCGTGCTCGTGCCGGACGGGGCGACCGGCGCGGTCGACCAGCGCGGCGGCGCGCCCGGCACTCGCGAAACCAACCTGCTGGAGCCGGAAAACCTGGTACAGCAGGTGAATGCGGTCTGCCTGTCCGGCGGAAGCGCCTACGGGCTCGCTGCGGCGGACGGCGTGATGCGGTGGCTGTCCGAGCGGAACTACGGGTTTCCCGTTGGCGCGCAGCCGTATGAGGTGGTGCCGATCGTGCCCGCGGCGGTGCTGTTCGACCTGCCGCGCAGCGCGTGGGGCAATCGGCCGGACGCCGATTTCGGTTACGCCGCTTGCGAAGCCGCCGGGGAGACCTTCGCGATGGGCACTGTCGGCGCGGGCTCCGGTGCCGTTGTCGGTTCGCTCAAGGGCGGCATCGGGACGGCGAGCGAGGTCGTCGGCGACGTGACGGTCGGCGCGATCGCCGCGGTGAACGCGGCGGGCCAGGCCGTGGATTTCGCGACGGGGCGGGCTTTTGCCGCTGATCACGAGGTGGACGGCGAGTTCGGCGTCCGCTGGCCGGATCGGCCCGGTGAGGTGCCGGGGCAGCGGACCGATCTGAACACCACGATCGGTGTGGTGGCTTGCGATGCGGCGTTGACGAAGGCAGAGGCACGCCGGTTGACGGTCGCCGCGCAGGACGGATTGGCGCGCGCGGTGCGTCCGGCGCACTCGATGTTCGACGGCGACACTGTGTTCGCGCTGGCGACGGGCGCGCAGCAGTTGCCGGGGGAGCCCGGGTCGTTCGCCGTGGCGGCGCGAGCGGGCGCACTGGACGCCTTGTGCTCGGCGGCGGCGCGGGTGTTCGCGCGGGCGATGGTGCACGGACTGCTGGCGGCGACCTCAGCGGCCGGTATCCCGGCTTATCGGGATGTGTGGCCGGAGGCGCTGACGGTCAGAACGGGTCCTTAGGGAGCGCGTCCTCGCTCCGCTCGAGGTCGGCGGCGCGCACGGTGGCCACGTACTCGTCGTCGATCTCCAGCACCAAGCCGCCGAACGACACCGTCGGCCCGAGCGAGGGATGCAGGTCCACCGGGCCCAGTTCGGTCGAGCGCGGCAAGTGCGCCCACACCGAAACCGGCCTCCACCGGCGGAAAGTGCTGCAGGCGAGCACCGTGACGTGCCGGTCGGTGACCACGACGACGAAGTTCCGGTGCGCGGCCATCATCGAAACCATCAGCGATGTGGCGGGGAACACGTACTGGACGACGTCCCCTTCGGCCAGCAGGCCACGGCAGCGTTCGCGGATCTTCGACGACACCGGCATCCCGTTATTGTGCCCTGACCTGCGGATGAGCGGTAGCTCTCACAGTGTGGACTCGTTCGGTCCACGAACTAAGATGTCCGTGTGCTCCGGATCCGCCGTGAACTCGTCGACGAGATCGTCGCCCACGCCCGCCGTGACCACCCCGACGAAGCGTGCGGGGTGGTGGCCGGTCCTGCCGGCTCGGACCGCCCCGAGCGGTTCATCCCGATGCTGAACGCGGCCCGCTCGCCGACGTTCTACGAGTTCGACTCGGGCGACCTGCTCAAGCTGTACCGCGAGATGGACGCGAACGACGAGGTCCCGGTGGTCATCTACCACTCGCACACCGCGACCGAGGCCTATCCGTCGCGCACCGACGCGAACATCGCCGCCGAACCCGACGCGCACTACGTGCTCGTCTCGACAAGAGAGCCCGATTCGCACGAGTTCCGCTCGTACCGGATCGTGGACGCCGAGATCACCGAGGAGCCGGTCGAGATCGTCGACTGAACTCTCGCGGAATAAAGCGCGGCGTCCGATACGTCAGCGTGTAGGAACCCACCCGGAGGTAGAAAACCATGGCCGTGACCGTGTCCATCCCGACCATCCTGCGCACCCACACCGGCGGCGAGAAGTCCGTCGAGGCGTCGGGCAAGACTGTCCTCGAGATCATCGACGACGTCGAGTCGCGGCACGCCGGGCTGAAGGCGCGCCTGGTCAAGGAGGAGAAGCTGCACCGCTTCATCAACGTCTACGTCAACGACGAGGACGTGCGCTTCTCCGGCGGGCTCGACGCCGAGGTCAAGGACGGCGACACCCTGACCATCCTGCCCGCCGTCGCGGGCGGCGCGCGCTGAGCCGATGACCCGCTACGAGTCCCTCCTCGACGCGCTCGGCGGCACGCCGCTCGTCGGCCTGCCCCGCCTGTCGCCCACCGACGAGGTGCGGCTGTGGGCGAAGCTCGAGGACCGCAACCCGACCGGCTCGATCAAGGACCGGCCCGCGCTGGCCATGATCGAGGCGGCGGAGCGGGACGGCATCCTGCGGCGCGGGTCCACGATCCTCGAGCCGACCTCGGGCAACACCGGGATTTCGCTGGCCATGGCCGCGAAGCTCAAGGGCTACGGCCTGGTGTGCGTGATGCCGGAGAACACCTCGGCCGAACGCAAGCAGCTGCTGCAGGCGTACGGCGCGCGGATCGTGTTCTCGCCCGCCGCGGGCGGCTCGAACGAGGCCGTGCGGCGGGCCAAGGAGCTGGCGAAGCAGAACCCCGACTGGGTGATGCTCTACCAGTACGGCAACCCGGCCAACGCGGACGCGCACTACCGCGGGACCGGGCCGGAGCTGCTGAAGGACCTGCCGACGCTGACGCATTTCGTCGGCGGCCTCGGGACGACCGGGACGCTGGTCGGGGTCGGCCGGTACCTGCACGAGCACAAGCCGGACGTCCAGGTCATCGCGGCCGAGCCCCGGTACGGAGAGCTGGTGTACGGCCTGCGCAACCTCGACGAGGGGTTCGTGCCGGAGCTGTACGACGAAAGTGTGCTCAACGGACGCTATTCGGTGGGGGCGTACGACGCTCTCCGGCGGACGCGGGAGCTGCTGGAGCACGAGGGCATTTTCGCCGGGATCTCCACCGGAGCGGTGCTGCACGCCGCGCTCGGGGTCGCGGAGAAGGCCGCAGCCCGCGGCGAGACGGCGGACGTGGCTTTCGTGGTCGCGGACGCCGGCTGGAAGTACCTGTCGACCGGCGCGTATTCCGGGTCGCTGGACGAAGCGGCGGAACGGCTTGACGGTCAGCTCTGGGCCTGACCTAGCGCTCGTGAGGGGAGCCCGGGCGGGTTCCCCTCACGGCAGCAATCCCTTGACGAGCGCGTGCACGCCTCGTTCGTAATTGTCTTGTGCGGTAAGGGTTTCCCAGCGCGGGCCGATCTGGGCGAGCGCTGGGAATTCCGTCGCGTCCAGTTCCGCGAAGACTCGCTGGCGATAGGTGTCGCCGCCCTGATCGCGCCGTCGCGCGGCGGCCGCGCGTGAGCTGATCTCGCCGAGCGTGTAGTGCCACACCGCTCGGTAGACCTCCACCGCCGCCTCGATCGGCAGCCCGGCTTTTCCCGCCGCCGCAACGATTTTCTCCGGGTACCACAGCCCGCCGACTGACAGCAGGTCGTCGGAGCGCAGCACTTCCACGATCCACGGGCAGTTCGCCAGCCCGTCCCGCATCGCCGTCGCGACCGCCACGATCCGGTCGCACGGTTCCTCGGGGAGGTTCTCCGGCCGAGGCATTTCGCGGTGCGCGTAGTCGTCGAGCAGCAGAAGAAGCAGCCCCTCTTTGTCGCGCACGTGGTGATACAGCGCCATCGCCGTGCTGCCGACCTCCCGGGCGAGGCGGCGCATGGTCAGCGCGTCGACGCCTTCGGAGTCGATGACCCGGTGTGCGGCGGCCACGATGTCGGCCTTGGAGATCTTCGGCGGTCGGCCGGTGCGCGCTGGCATGCCGCCATGCTACTTTTTATACATGTACAAAAACTACTGGGGGACGGTCGCCGCGCTGGCGTTCGCGGTGGCGGTCGGGACTTTGCAGATGACCGTGGTGGTGCCGTTGCTGCCGCAGCTGCAGCTCAAGCTGGGGGTGCCGCTGAGCTCGGTGTCGTGGGCGCTGACCGCGGGGCTGCTGGCGGGCGCGGTCGCGATTCCGCTGGTCGCGCAGCTGGGCGACCTCTACGGCAGGCGCACGATGTCGCTGGTCGTGCTCGCGTTGCTGGTCGGGGGATCGGTGCTGGGGGCGGTCGCGGAATCGTTGCCGCTGCTGGTCGTCGGCCGGATCCTGCAAGGGACCGCCGCGCCGTTGCTGCCGCTGGCGATCGGCCAGGTCAGGAACGTGCTGCCGCCTCGGTCGCTGCCGACCGCGATCGGCGTGCTGAGCGCGACGATCGGCGCGGGCAGCGGCGGCGGGATGATCCTCGCCGGGCTCGCCGGCGGCGATCACCAGCTGGTGTTCTGGGTGCTGGCGGCGCTCGGCGTGGTGGCGTTCGCGCTGGTCGCCGCGGTCCGGGAGGACCGGACGGCCGAGGCCCGGAGCGGTTCGCCGGATCTGCTGGGCGCGGTGCTGGTGTCGGGATGGCTGATCTGCCTGCTGCTGGCGATCAGCAAGGGTTCCGAATGGGGCTGGGCGACCGTCGGGCTCCTGGTCACGGCCGTGGTGCTGGCGGCGGTGTGGGTGGCGACGGCGCGGCGCACGAAGACGCCATTGATTGAGATTCCCATGCTGCTGCACCGAAAAACGGTCGGCGCGACAGTGGCGTCTTTCCTGCTCGGTTTCGCTTTGTTCGCCACGATCATGACGCTTTCCGCGTACGCGCAGGGGATGCTCGGGGCGTCGGTGTTGCAGGTGGGGCTTTATCTCTTGCCGACGACGATCTTGATGCTCGTGGTTTCCGTGCTGGCCGGTGCGTTGATGCGCCGGTTCAGCGCGCCCGCCCTGGTCGCAGGCGGTTCGGCGGTGGTGCTGGTGGCCGCGTTGTGGCTGACGTTGCTGCCTGGCGACGGACTGGGTCTCTATGCCGTCGCAGCGGTGCTGGGGCTGGGCATCGGGCTCGGTTACGCCGCGCTGGGCACGATGGCGGTCGAGCACGTCGAGCCCGCGAAGACGGCCGCGGCGGGCGGGATCAACGCGCTGGTCCGGGTGGTGGGCAGCAGCCTCGCCGGAGCGGTGGGCGCGGTGGTGCTGTCGGCGGGCGGTCCGGGATGGAGCTTCGGGGTGGCGGCGGTGGCCGCGCTGCTTTCCGCCTTGTTCGCCGCCGCCTACGGAAACTTGCTGCGGAAGCCCGCAATGGTCTGACTGGCGGTCCGTGAAGGGGCCCTTCACGACCGAGCCGCCGCCGGGAGGTCCGTGAAGGGCTCCTTGAGGGAATCAGATTCCCTCAAGGAGTCCTTCACGGACGTTCCGGAAGCGGCAAGTCCGTGAAGGGGCCCCTCACGGACTTAGATTCCCTCAGGGAGTCCTTCACGGCCGCGTCACCCGGAGCCCAAGTTCAGGGATTTCTCCCGAGGCCGTCAGCTCGCCCCCGACGTAGCCTGAGGTCGTGAGCACACTGCCTCCCCTCCCGCCGACGTCGCCGCCGCCCGCTGCTGGCAGCGGCAAGCCGGTCGACGCCGCGAAGCGCATCCTGCCGCCCCATCCCAAGGCCGCGGCGTTCGTCGCGCTGGGGTTCGTGGCGGTGCTGTACCTCGTGGAACTGCTCGACGTGATCCTCCCCGGCGAGTTCACTCACGGCGGGATCCTGTCGCGGGAGGCGTCCAGTCTCGACGGGATCCTCTGGGCGCCGCTGCTGCACGCGGGCTGGTCGCACCTGTTCTCCAACACGGTGCCGGTGCTGGTCTTCTCGTTCCTCGCGATGGCGGCGGGCATCGGCCGGTTCGCCGTGGTCACCGCGATCATCTGGCTGGTTTCCGGGCTCGGCGTGTGGCTGGTCGGACCGTCGGGCGCCTACACCGTGGGCGCGTCCGGGCTCGCCTTCGGCTGGCTCGCGTACCTGCTGGTGCGCGGCCTGTTCCACCGGTCGCTCGCGCAGATCGCGGTCGCCGTCGTGCTGCTCGGCATCTGGAGCGGGATGCTCTGGGGCCTGCTGCCCGGCAACCCCGGCATCTCCTGGCAGGGCCACCTCTTCGGCGCGCTCGCCGGCATCCTCGCCGCGTGGCTGACCTCACGCGGGGAACGCGTCAAATCCCCGAAGAGCGAGCCGACGGCCCCGGGTAACCTCGGGATGTGAGTTCTCCAGGCGCGCCCATCGGTGTTTTCGATTCCGGCGTCGGCGGGCTCACTGTCGCACGCTCGATTCTCGAACTGCTGCCTGCCGAACAGCTGCGCTACGTCGGCGACACCGCGCGCAACCCGTACGGCCCGCTGCCCATCGCCACCGCTCGCGAGTACGCGTTGGCTGCTCTCGACGACATGGTCGAGAGCGGTGTGAAGGCGTTGGTGATCGCGTGCAACACAGCGTCTGCAGCTTGCCTTCGCGACGCGCGCGAACGTTACAACGTGCCTGTCATCGAAGTGGTCCTCCCGGCCGCGCGCCGAGCCGCCGTCGCCACGCACAGCGGACGCGTCGGTCTGATCGGCACCGAGGGCACTGTGCGTTCGAGGGCGTACGACGACGCCTTCGCCGCCGCGCCCGATGTACGCCTCACTAGCGTCGCCTGCCCGCGCTTCGTGGACTTCGTGGAGCGCGGCATCACCACCGGCCGACAGATCCTCGGTCTGGCACAGGGTTATCTGCAGCCGTTGCTCGAAGCCGAAGTCGACACGCTCATCCTCGGCTGCACGCACTATCCGCTGCTGTCCGGCGTGCTGCAGATCGTGATGGGGCAGGACGTCACGCTCGTCTCGAGCGCCGACGAAACCGCCAAGGACCTCTACCGCGTGCTGACCGAACTCGACCTGCTCGCCGAACGCGACGAGCCGCCGAAGCACGAGTTCCTCGCCACCGGTTCGCCGGAGCCGTTCGCCCGGTTGGCGCAGCGGTTCATGGGCTTCGCGCCGGGTGCGCTGGACCCGGTCAGCGCGTGACGCTGCGGCGCTGCTGAGCGGAGTTAGGGTGACGGGGTGCGACTGACGATCCTCGGGTGTTCGGGCAGCATCCCCGGGCCGAACGCCGCCGCGTCCGGGTACCTCCTGGAGGCGGAGGGCTACCGGCTCGGTCTCGAGCTGGGCTCGGGCGCGTTCGCCCAATTGCAGACCGTGCTGGACCCGTTCGACCTGGACGCGCTCGTCCTATCGCACCTGCACGCCGACCACTGCGCCGACGTCAACTCCCTCACCGTGCTTCGCCGCTACCACCCCGCGCCGCCGTACCCCGCGCGGCCGCGACGGTTGCCGCTGTACGCACCAGCAGACGCGCCTTCGCGCCTCGCGCACGCGTACGCAGCCGACGCGGCTGAACGAGCCGCCGTGGATCTGTCGGACGTGTACGAGTTCCACGAGCTGCGCGAAGAGCGGATCGAGATCGGTCCCTTCGACGTGACCGCGGTCGCCGTGTATCACCCGACGCCTGCATTCGGCCTACGCATCGCGTACGGCGGCACTATTCTCGCGTACACCGGCGACACCGGACTGTGCCGTGGCCTCGGCGAACTGGCTGACGGTGTCGATGTCCTGCTTTCGGAAGCGTCCTGGACCGATGCCGCCGACCGTCCGAAAGGCGTGCACCTCTCCGGGAAAGAGGCAGGTGAACTGGCCAAGGACGCCGGTGTCGGCCGTCTGCTGCTGACCCACGTCGCGCCGTGGACGGACCGCAACGCCGTCCTGGCCGAGGCCAGAGCGGTGTTCCCGGACGCCGAGCTGGTGACGCAGGGCGCGATCTACGACCTCTGATCGGAAAGTGTCAGAGGTACGTCCTAGAGTGCTCCCCGTGGTGAGAAAAGATGGCAGGAACGACGACCAGCTCCGCGAAGTGAAGCTCACCCGCGGGTTCCAGAAGTGGCCTGCCGGGTCGGTGCTCGTCGAGTTCGGCAACACCAGGGTGCTGTGCGCGGCAAGCGTGACCGAGGGCGTGCCGCGCTGGCGGGCCGGGTCCGGTCTCGGCTGGGTGACCGCGGAGTACGCGATGCTCCCGTCCGCGACCAACACCCGCAGCGACCGCGAAGCGGTCAAGGGCCGGATCGGCGGGCGGACGCACGAGATCTCCCGGCTGATCGGCCGCTCCCTGCGCGCGTGCATCGACCTGGCCGCGCTCGGCGAGAACACGATCGTCATCGACTGCGACGTGATCCAGGCGGACGGCGGCACCCGCACCGCCGCGGTCACCGGCGGGTACGTGGCCCTCGCGGACGCGATCACCTGGCTGGGCGCGGCGAACCGGCTCAACGACCCGCAGCCGCTGTCGTCCTCGGTGGCGGCGGTCAGCGTCGGCGTCGTGGACGGCCGGGTGCGCCTCGACCTGCCGTACGAGGAGGACTCGCGCGCCGAGGTCGACATGAACGTGGTCGCCACCGACGCCGGAACCCTCATCGAGGTCCAGGGCACCGGCGAGGGAGCCACTTTCGCGCGGTCCACTTTGGACACCATGCTCGACCTGGCGCTGGGCGGCTGCGCGGAACTGACCCGGCTGCAGAACGAAGCGCTGGCGCTGCCGTACCCGGGCGAGCTGCCGGAACCGCGGCCGGACAAGAAGAAGGGCCAGAAGTGACCAAGCTGCTGCTGGCCACCCGGAACGCGAAGAAGCTGGGCGAGCTGCGGCGGATCCTGGAGGCGGAAGGCATCCAGGGCATCGAGGTGCTCGGCCTGAACGACGTCGAGGAGTTCCCGGAAGCCCCGGAAACGGCTCCCGACTTCGAAGGCAACGCCGCGGCCAAAGCACGCGACGCCGTGGCCGCCACCGGCTTGCCCGCCATCGCGGACGACTCGGGCCTCACCGTCGACGCGCTGAACGGCATGCCGGGCGTCCTGTCGGCCCGCTGGTCCGGCAAGCACGGCGACGACGAAGCGAACCTGAACCTGGTGCTGGCGCAGCTGACCGACACCCCGGACGAGCGCCGGGGCGCGGCCTTCGTCTGCGCCGCTGTACTGGCCCTTCCGTCCGGCGAAACCACCGTCGTCCGCGGCGACTGGCGCGGCACGCTGACGAGGGAAAAGCGCGGAACCAACGGTTTCGGCTACGACCCGATCTTCGTGCCGGAAAACGAAACGAAAACCAGCGCGGAACTGGCCCCGGCGGAAAAAGACGCCGTTTCGCACCGCGGGAAGGCGTTGCGCGCACTTCTGCCGGCCTTGCGGAAACTGGCCGACGCATAACCGCCGGGTCCGTCCCGGAGCCGCGCTGGTGGCTCCGGGACGGGACTCGGGCTAGTCTCGGCAAGCATGTGCGCCCATATCGTCCTTGCCGAAGACGATCCGAAACAAGCGGAACTGGTCCGCCGCTACCTCGAACACGAGCAGCACACCGTGATCGTCGCGCCCACCGGCGAGGCCGCACTGGCGGAAATCCGCGCGGCGGAACCCGATCTCCTGATCCTGGACGTGATGCTCCCCGGCATGAACGGGCTGACCGTCTGCCGGACCATCCGGGCCTCCTCCGACCTGCCGATTCTCATGCTCACGGCCCGTTCGACCGAGGACGACCTGCTCCAGGGCCTCGACCTGGGCGCGGACGATTACGTCACCAAGCCCTACAGCCCGCGCGAACTCATGGCGCGGGTCCGGACCCTGCTCCGCAGAACGAACTCGGCGAAAGACGGTCCGCTCAAAGTCGGCACGCTGACCGTCGACAAGGAAAGGCACGAGGTCGCGGTAAGCGGAAACCCGATCGAAACGACTCCGGGGGAATTCCGGATCCTGGAGATCATGGCCGCTCGGCCGGACCAGGTTTTCACCAGGGCGCAACTCCTGGAACATCTGCACGGCTTCGACCGCTACATCACGCAGCGCGCCATTGACGTGCACGTCATGAACCTCCGGAAGAAAATCGAAGCCAATCCGAGAAAACCCGCGAAACTCCTGACGGTTTACGGCGTCGGCTACAAACTGACCGCGAAGTCCGATGCCCCGTAGCCTCCTCTTCCGCCTCTTCGCGGTAACCGCCGCCATCGCGGTGTGCGCCATCGCCGCCACCGCCTGGCTGGCCTCCCGGACCACTTCCGGTGCCATCGAACGGGAACAAGGCCAGCTCTTCGCCGACGACGGCACGATCTACCAGGCCCTCCTCTCGTACGCGGCCACCCATCCCACGTGGTCCGGCGCGGCCAAGACCATCAACGACTACGCGGAGAAAACCGGCCGCAAAATCGTCCTGACCACCCTGCAGGGCAAGCTGATCGCGAGTTCGGAACAAAACCCGGGCAAGCTCCCGCCGCAGCCGTCCGCGGTCATCGACCCCTTGGCGGTCGACACCCGGCTGGGCATCAAATCCACCCCCGACCGCATCGACCCCGACGCGGTCGGCCCCTACCGGCTCCCCGCCGACGAACGCGAAGAACTGCAGGAAATCGCCGACAAGGTCCTGTCCTGCACTCAGCGCAGAACCGGCCTGGGCAGCCTGGAAATCTCCCCGAGCGGCCACCCCCGGGTGATCGCGCCCGCGGGCACCGCCCAATGCGGCACCGCTCTCCTGGAACGCCCCACCGAGACCGAGCGAGCCGCCCTGGACAAGCTGTCCGGCCTGATCGACGCCTGCCTCGGCCGGAACGACAGCACGATCCCGGTCGCCAAACTGGGTCTCTTGTGGACCTTCGACGGCCCCGTCGTCCAAGCCACCGACCAGACCATCACCAACTGCGTAACCTCGGCCCGCAAAGAGCAGCTGACCCCCTACGTCGCCCCCGCGGCCTGGCTCTACATCACCGAAAAGGGCACCGACCAGCCCCCGACCGGTTTCACCCTCTCCTCGGGAAACCGCACGAAGCTGATCGCCGTCACCGCCGCGATCCTGCTGCTGACGGTCATCGTCACCGCACTGGCGTCGATCCGCCTGATCCGCCCCCTCCGCGCGTTGACCGGTGCGGCACAACGCCTCAAAGCAGGCGAGACGGGCGCCCGGGTCCGCGTCAAAGGCAAGGACGAGATCGCCCGCCTGGCCACCGCGTTCAACGAGATGGCGCGGGCGAGGGAAGAGCTGGAGAACGCCCGCAAGGCGATGGTCAGCGACGTCGCGCACGAACTGCGCACTCCGCTGTCCACGATCCGAGGCTGGCTGGAAGCCGCGCAGGACGGCATCAGCCAGCTCGACGACGACCTGGTCGCCTCCCTGCTGGAAGAAGCCGTCCACTTGCAACACATCGTGGACGACCTGCAAGACCTGGCCCTGGCCGACGCCGGTGCGCTGCGCGTCCACCCCGAACCCATTGACGCCAACACCCTGTTGACCCACTTGGCCGCCGCGCACGCCCCGCGCGCCGAATCCGCCGACGTCCGTCTTTCCGTCCCGCCTATGGAAAACCCCGCCATCACAGCGGATCCAGTGCGCTTGCGCCAAGCCCTGGACAACCTGGTCTCGAACGCCATCCGCCACACCCCGCCCGGCGGCTCGGTAACCGTCACCGCGAGGCAAGCCGAAAACGACGCGATTTTCGAAGTAACCGATACCGGAACCGGTATCGCCGCCGAAGATCTGCCCCGGGTTTTCGATCGTTTCTGGCGCGCGGATCCCTCCAGAAGCCGAGCGTCCGGCGGCAGCGGGCTAGGCCTGGCGATCGTCCGGAAATTAGCCGAAGCCCACGGCGGCGAAGTCACCGCCGCGAGCACGCCCGGCCGCGGCACCACCTTCACCCTGCGATTCCCTCGGGAGTAGCGCTGGCTGGCGGCTCTCGGCAATGCTTGCTGCGTGGAGTACGTGTCCCAGGTGCCGCGACCGCCGCTGGACGGCCTGATCGACGACCTCTACTACCTGGCGGGCACGCCGCCGTACGCCCGGCTGACGCTGCCGCCGGCACCGTCGGCATTGCTCATCGTCAACCTCGGGGCACCGTTCCGGATCCGCACCGGTCTCGAGACAGCCGAGTACGCCGACGGCTGCGTGATCACCATGCCCACCCGCGCCTACGAATTCGGCTATCCGCCCGGGACCCGCTCCGTCGGCGTGCACTTCAAACCGTGGGGGCTGGCGCCCTTCCTGCCGATGCCCGCCGCCGAACTGTGCGACCGGCCGGTGACGATTGAACAGGTCTGGGGCCGACCCGCCATCGCCGAACTGCGAGACCGGCTAGCCACGGCAACCGGACCGCACGAAATGCTGGCACTCCTTGAAGCCGAACTGATGCGACGGCTGACCGAAACCACGGGGTTGGGCCTGGTCCGCCAGATGAGCAGCATCATCGCGGCCACTCGCGGCGCGGTGGCGATCGGCGGCTTGAGCGAGGCAGCCGGGGTCAGCAGCACCCACCTGGCACAACGGTTCAAGGCACTCGTCGGCGTCACCCCGAAGCGGCTGGCCCGCACGCACCGCTTCACCGCCGCCGTGTTCGCGATCGACCCGGCCGGACCGGTCGACTGGGGCGACCTGGCCGATCGCGCGGGCTACTTCGACCAGGCCCACTTCAGCCACGAGTTCCGGGAGTTCACCGGGTTCACGCCGACCCGGTACCTCGAAGTCCGGCGGCGGTTCCTGCGCGAACATCCCGGCCACACGCTGGACGGCTGGCCGCTGCCCGCCGATTGATTTCTTACAAGAACGACCGCGCGCGACCCGCTAATTTGGGGCCACCTGAAGCAGAGGAGAACCCCCGTGGGCAAGGTCGTCATGTACAGCTCGGTGTCGGCGGACGGCTTCATCGCCGGCGAAAACGACCAGCCCGGTCCGCTGTTCGACTGGTTGACCAGCGGCGACGTCCCGCTGGACGAGAGCGGCGTGCTGAAGGTGTCGCAGGCCTCGTACGACTACACCCGTGCGTACTGGGACCAGATCGGGGTGACCGTCGCGGGCCGCCACGTCTTCGACCTGACTGAGGGATGGGACGGAAAACCGCCGAGCGGAATCGACCACGTGGTCGTCGTGACCCACCGCCCAGCACCCGAAGGCTGGGACGCAGAAGCGCCGTTCCACTTCGTCGACGGCGTCAAGGCAGCCGTGGCCAAAGCACAAGAGCTGGCCGGCGATCGCATCGTCGAGATCGCCGCAGGCGACGTCGGCGGCCAAGCATTAGCCGCGGGCCTGGTTGACGAGGTGCGCATGGACGTGGTGCCGGTGGTTTTCGGATCCGGCAAACGCTACTTCGGCTCAGTCAACGCACAGCACCTGCTGGAGAACCCCGAGGTGGTCCAGGGCGATCGGGTGCTGCACCTGCGCTATCCGGTGCGTCGCTGACCGATCGCGCGGAGAGGCCAGCCCGGCCTCTCCGCGCTTCGGGAACTCATTCAGGCGGAGATCCCCAGATCCCGGATCAACTTCGCCACGTGCCCGGTCGCCCGCACGTTGTAGGCGGCCTTGGCGATCTTCCCCTCCGCGTCCACGATGAACGTGGACCGGATCACGCCCTGCACGATCCTCCCGTAATTCTTCTTCTCCCCGAACGCTCCCCACGCGGACAGCACTTCCTTGTCCACATCGGACAGCAGCGGGAACGTCAGCTTCTCCGCCTCGGCGAACTTCGCCAGCTTCTCCGGCTTGTCCGGCGAAATCCCCAGCACCTGGTACCCCGCGTCGTTCAGTTCCGCGAGGTTGTCCCGGAAATCGCAAGCCTGCTTGGTGCATCCCGGCGTGCTCGCGGCCGGGTAGAAGTACACCACCACGGCCTGGCCGCGGAAGTCGCTGAGCGAGACGTTCTTGCCGGTGCTGTCCGGCAGGGTGAATCCGGGCGCTTCGTCGCCCACGGCAAGTCGCTGGTCGGTCATGGGGACGAGAGTAATTCAGGCGTCTCCGCAATACGTGACGACGGCGGGCTCGCCCGTGCTCGGCCGCACCTGCACGGCCATCCGAGCACTCTCCGCCGGCACCGCGAAAGCCAGCGTGACCTGCGTAGACCGGCCCGGCATCAGGTCCTTGCCCGCGTCGGAAACGCCGCCGAGCCCCTGGGTGGCGTCCACGACCTGCTTCGCCGGCTTCCCGGCGACCGTCGCGGTGACCGAGAGCGCGGAAACGCGGTACGGGTCGGTGCCGTTGTTCGTGACCTGGATGTAGAACGCCGCCGCGCGAGCGCTGCGCGGATACGCCGCCGGGCTCGGCTGGAAGGACTGCGGGGCCGACAGCGAGACCGTGATCCCGCTGGCGAAGCGGTGGTTGGCGCCGAACTGCAGGTCGCCGGAGGCTTGCGCGGCCGCGGGCTGCGCCGCCGGGTTGCCGACGCCCATCGCGGCGGAGCCTTCCCGAGCGTTGACGCCGCCGCAGGCTGCCACGGAGAACAGCAGGCAGGCGGTCAACAACAGCTTCGGGGTGCGCGGGGGCGCCATCGCGGGGGTACTCCAGTCGGGGTGGGGCGGTGTGCCGTTCGGCGTAGTTGCCGGGCGGACCCGCTCCACTCTGGCGGCACTAATGCCGCCACGGTGCGGAAGACGCGGACCTGGTGTACACCCGTGGCCGATCCGTGATCGAAAGAGCACACCGGGTGACAGTCGTCACCCCGATGTCAACGGCCGGAGGTCGGGATTCAGACCGCGAACGCGAACAACAGGATGAACACCGCGACTCCCGCGCCCCAGGCGACCATGAGCCAGCCGAAGTCGCGCACCGGGTCGACCGCGCGGCTTTCCTCGCCGGGGATGTACACGCCGCGGTTTTCGAACCAGTCCGCGCATTTGCGCAGGATCCGCAGCGGATTGCGTTCCGGCACCGCCTGCACCTCCCCGATGTCCGGGCCCAGCCTACGGGTTCGCGGGGGTTTCGCGGCCGTCGAGCCCGGCGATGCGCACGGCGAGTTCGACGAACGAGCGGACCAGCGGCGGCGCGGAGTCCTCGCGCCAGGCGACCACGAGCCGGCTCGGCGGGCAGCCGGCCAGCGGGACCGTCGTGACGCCCTCGGGAAACGAGTGCGCGAGCGGGGCCAACCCGACGGTTCCGTTCCACAGCACGGCTTGCAGGCATTCGTGCACCGTCCGCACGACCGGGCCGCCGGTGCCGCCGCCGCTCCAGAACGCCTGCCACTGCGGGTCGGTGCCGTCGGGAAACCGGAACCACGCCCGGTCGGCGAGCTCCTCCCGGCGCACCTCGGCGCGTCCGGCCAGCGGATCGTCCGCGCGCAGCACGACGCCCATCGGGTCGGAACGCAGCACGCGCGTGCGGATTCCGGTGGTGTCGAACGGAATCCGGGTGAGCGCGACGTCCACGAGCCCGGCGCGCAGGCCGGTGGTCGGGTCGGTGAGATCGGCCTCGCGGACGCTGATCCGCACGCCCGGATGCCGTTCGCGGAACTCGCCGGCGAGCCGGATCCCGACCGGTTCCGAGCTGTCGGCGAGGGTGCCGAGCCTGAGCGTTCCCGGCCCGGCCGCGGCGGCGACCCGCGCGCGGACCTGGTCGGCTCCCGCGAGCAGGGTGCGGGCCTCGTCGTAGAGCGCCGTCCCAGCGGCGGTGAGCGCGACCCCGGACGGCGAACGCTCCAGCAGGATCGCGCCGAGGTCGGTTTCGAGCTGTTTGATCGCGCGGCTCAGCGGCGGCTGGGTCATGTGCAGCCGCGCCGCCGCCCGGCCGAAGTGGCGTTCCTCGGCGACCGCGACGAAGTACCGGAGCGAACGGAGATCCACAACCAGCGACAATACCCTTGCGGTATCGGAAAAAGCGGATCGGTCTTGGACACCGCGCGGGCGCGGCGCTGGACTGGAACGGTCACTGATCCCCGCGCTTTCCGAGGAGCCCCAGGCGATGGCCGACTACCCGTATCCCGATCCCGTCGTGCAGACCTCCCAGGTGCGCGAACTCGCCCGCGACCTCGTCGTGGTCCCGAACCAGGGCGTGCAGCTGGTGCCGAACGTCGGCGTCATCGGCGGGACTCATTCCGTGCTCGTCGTCGAAACCGGCATGGGGCCGCGCAACGCGGAAACCGTGCTGAAGTTCGCGACCGAGTACGCGCGCGGCCGCCGGATTTACTTGACCACCACGCATTTCCACCCCGAGCACGCGTTCGGCGCGCAAACCTTCGCCGGAGCCGCGACCTACCTGGTCAACCGCGCGCAGGCGACCGACCTCGCCGCGAAAGGCCCGGGCTACCTGCGGATGTTCAGCGGACTGGGGGAGCCGGTCGCGCGGCAGCTGGAGGGGGTCGAACTGCCGGCCCCGGACGTCGTCTACGACTCGTCGCACGACCTCGACCTCGGCGGCCGCGTCGTGCACCTGCGCGCCACCGGTCGCGCGCACAGCAAGGGCGACCAGGTCGTCACGGTCCCGGACGCGGGCGTCCTGTTCACCGGCGACCTCGCCGAGACCGGCCAGTTCGCGATCTTCCCGTGGTTCCCGCCGCACGACACCGACGTGTCCGGGATCCGCTGGATCGAGGTCATGCGGAAGCTTTCGCAGCAGCGTCCGGACATCGTCGTGCCCGGCCACGGGGACATCAGCGGTCCGGAACTGCTCGACGACCTACGGGTCTACCTCGAACTGCTGCGCGACGAGACCTGGCGCCGCCGCGATTCCGGGATGGACGAGGCGACCGTGGTCGCGGAAGTGCGGGAGGAGCTGATCAAGCGGCATCCGGAGTGGGAAGGCCGCGAGTGGATCGACACCGCGGTGGCGTGCCTGTGCGCGGAGCACGTCAGTCACGCTTGAGCAGCGGCCCGAGCGTCTTCACGATGGCCTGCCGGGTCGCCTCGGCGCGCTGTTCGGGGGTCAGTTCGTCGGCGCGGTCCAGCATCGCCTGCGACGCTCCGCGCACCGCACCGGCGAACGCGCCGGTCAACGTGCGGGCGGTGAGGTCGTCGAGTTCGTCGGGGAAGGCTTCGGCGAGGATTTCGGCGATCCGGCGCTCGGCGTTGAACTGGATTTGCAGCGCCCGGCCCTGCACGGCGGGCACGGTTTGGAGCAGCCGCATCCGCAACGGGGTCAGCTTGCCGATGATGTCGTCGCTGACCTCGCCGCCGTCGGCGAGGACGCGGACCAGCAGGTCGATCGGCCGGTCGTCCGGGGCGCGGTTCGAGAGGGCCTCGAGCAACGCCTGCACCCGGCTCTCGGCGTCCGGGAACAGCAGTTCTTCCTTGCTGGCGAAGTAGCTGAAGAACGTGCGCGTGCCGATCTCGGCGGCGGCGGCGATGTCGGCGATGGTCGTCTCGTCGTAGCCGTTGCGCTCGAAAAGATCCGTGGCCGCGTCGATCAGGGCCTGGCGGGTGCGGGCGCGCTTGCGTTCACGGAGCGACATGGCGCGAGCATACGGCACCGAGTGCAAACCAGCACTCATTGCAAATATGCACTGAGTGCGGTTACCTTGGGGTGCATGACTCGTGACGTGCTCGTGTGCGGTGCCGGGATTGCCGGTTCAACGCTCGCCTTTTGGTTGGCGCGCAACGGTTTCCGGCCGACGGTGGTGGAACGGGCGGCTGGTCAGCGCAGCAGTGGCAACCCGGTGGACGTCCGCGCGGGCGCGATGGAGGTAGCCGACGCGATGGGTGTCGTGCCGCGGTTGCGAGAGGTCGCGACGCACGCGAAGCGGCTGCGAGTGCTCAACGCGCGCGGGCGTTCGGTGACCACGGTGCGGATGGCGGTGCGCAAGGAGATCGAGGTCCCGCGAGCCGACCTCGCCTCCGCGCTGTACGAATCGGCGCGCGCCGACGCGGAGATTCTCTTCGGGGACACCATCACCGCGTTGCAGCAGGACGACGGCGGGGTCGACGTCACCTTCGAGCACGCTGCTCCGCGCCGGTTCGACCTGGTGATCGGCGCGGACGGTGTGCACTCGGCGGTGCGGCGGCTGGTGTTCGGCGCTGAGGAGAAGTTCGTCCGGCACGCGGGGCTGTACGTCGGGACGGTGTCGCTCGGCGAGGCGTCGGACTATCCGGAGGACGTGGTCATGCTGAACAGCCCGGGCAGGCTCGTGGCGATCCATCCGGTGCGGGGGAATTCCGGGGTCGCGTTCATCTTCCGCGCGCCGGATCCCGGGCAGGGCAAGGAAATCGTGTCCACGGCTTATCGCGGGCTCGGCTGGCGAGTCCCGGAGCTGGTGGCCCGCTTCGAAGCCGCCGACGACGTGTTCTTCGACGCGGTCGCCGTCGTCGACCCGCCGACGTGGCACCGCGGCCGGGTCGCGCTGGTCGGCGATGCCGCCTCGTGCGTCTCGCTGCTCGGCGACGGTTCCAGTCTCGCGATCGTCGGGGCGCACACCCTCGCCGCGGCGCTCGCTGACGGCACCCCCGCCGAGGCGTTCGCGCGCTACGAGGCGACCCATCGAGCGCGCGTGAAGCCCAAGCAGCGCGGGGTCGGGACGGCGGCATCGGTGCTGGTCCCGCGCACGAAACGGGGGCTTGCGGTCCGCAACCTCGCCGCCCGGCTGCTGCCCGGCTGAGACTGGCCAAAAGAATTCCTTGACACGAATATTCGACGTAGTGAATACTTCAGTGCATGGACGGGATCGCCTCAGCACTCGCAGACACCACCAGGTGGCAGCTGGTCGCACTGCTCGCGGAACGGCCGCGGTCGGTCGGCGAGCTGGCTGAGCTGACCGGGCTGCGGCAGCCGCAGACGACCAAGCACCTGCAGACCCTCGCTCGCGCCGGCCTGGTCACCATGGCCCCGCTCGGGCAACGGCGGGTCTACGCGGCCGAAGCGGCTCCGCTGCGGGAGTTCGCGGACCAGCTCCAGAAGCTGGCCGTGACGATCGAGGCGCATGCGGGGGAGCGCGACGTGCTGGACCGCTACCGCGCCGCGATCGAGGCCGACACCGCGGCCGCGAACCGGGATCGCTGGGCCGACGGCCGCGCGTTCTCCTTCGAACGCGTGCTGCCGGTGCCGCCGGAAACGGTCTGGCGGTACTGGACGGACGCCGGGCTGCTGGCGTCGTGGTGGGTCCCGCCGTCCCTGACTGTCACCGAGTGTGTCCTCGAACCGGAGCCGGGCGGGCGCGTCGTTCTCGCCTACCGCGACGCCGAAGGCACTTACCGCTCGGAAGGGCAGGTCCGGACCGCTCGCGAAACCGAGCGGCTCGAGTTCGACCTGTCGGTGCTGGACGCGGCCGGAGCCGTCGCGTTCAGCGGCCACTACGACCTCGCCCTCGCCCCCGCGGCGAACGGCGGCACCCGGCTGCGGCTGGGTCTGGAGATCAGCGCAACGACGGTCGAAGCCGTGTCCGCCATCGCCGGAATCGAAACCGGCTGGGGACAGGTCCTCGACCACCTCACCGAGGTCATCACCCGAAAGGACATCCAGCCATGACCGAGCGTCGCGTCACCGCCAACCTCGCCCTGACCCTCGACGGCCGCTACCACGGTCCGGAAGGCCCCGGCGACATGAGTGCGATCATCCCGTACGTCACCACCGAAACCGCCCGCAACCAGATGTCCCGCATCTGGGAGAACGCGACGACCGCGCTGCTCGGCCGCCGCAACGCGGAAGGCTTCCTCGGCTTCTGGCCGACCGTCGCCGCCGACGAGAACGCCGACCCGCGCGACCGCGGTTACGCGAAATGGTTGGTGGACACGGAAAAGGTGGTCCTGTCGAGCACGCTCACCGAGCCGCCGTGGGAGCGCACGCGCATCGTGAACGCGCCCGCCGCCGAGGTCGTCGCCTCGCTCAAGGCCGACGGCGAGGGCGACATCCTGGTCAACAGCAGCGTCAGCGTGATCAAGGCGCTGCTGGCCGAGGACCTGGTCGACCGCCTGTACCTGACCATCTGCCCGCAGATCGCCGGCGGCGGCCCGCGCCTGTTCGACGACGGCCTGCCGGGTACCAAGTGGACAGTCGCGCACCAGGAGACCGGCGACCTCGGCGAAGTGGCCCTGGTTTACGACCGCGTGCGCTGAGCGGCTTGACCTTCACGCATACGGCAATGTTTAGCGTCGATTCCATGAGTGAAGGACAGTTTGCCGGCAAGGCCGTGATCGTCACCGGCGGCGGAACGGGCATCGGACAGGTCACCGCACGCGAGTTCGCCCGGCGAGGCGCGGACGTCCTCGTCGTGGGCCGCACCGCGGAACGGCTCGCCGAAACCGCGGAGGGCTTCCCGCGGATCCGCCCGTTCGCCGCCGACATCACCTCTCCCGGTGCGGCGGAGGAGATTGTCGCTGCGGCACTTGCCGAATTCGGCCGGCTCGACGTGCTGGTGAACAACGCCGGCATCGTCGAACCGGCCGCGCTGGGCGAAATCAAGCCCGGAGCGTTCGACGGAGTAGTCGCGACGAACCTGCTCGCGCCGGTTTACCTCGTGCAAGCCGCGATGCCGCACCTGAGCGCGGTGGTCAACGTGACGACCGCGATCGGCCAACGCGGTTGGCCGATGGCAGGCCGGGAGTTCTACGCGGCGACGAAAGCCGCACTGGAGTCGCTGACCCGAAGCTGGGCAGTGCAACTCGCCCCGCGAGGCATCCGCGTCACCGCGGTCGCCCCCGGCCCGGTCGCCACGGAGATCTACGCCCGCGAGGGCCTGACCGCCGAAGAAGCCCAAGCACAGCACGAAACCCTGCGCGAAATGGTGCCGCTGGGCCGCCTCGCCCGGCCGGAAGAAGTCGCGCACTGGATCGTCGAGCTCGCGAGCCCCGGCGCCGACTACATCACCGGCGCGGTAATCCCCGTCGACGGCGGCGCAGTGATCGCTTAGCGGCGTACGCTCGGGTCGTGCGGATCGGAGAGCTGGCGAAAGCCACCGGCGTGACGACCAGGGCGCTGAGGTTCTACGAGGAGCAGGGCTTGCTGACCGCGGCCCGCTCCCACAACGGTTACCGGCACTACGACGAGTCCGCGATCGAGCGGGTGGCGAACATCCGCTACCTGCTCGATTCCGGCCTGACGATGGAAGACATCCGGCCGTTGGGCTCATGCCTGCAGGGAGACTTGCCCTCGCGAAGGTTGTCCTCGAGCGCGGTGGCGCTGGTGGATCGGCGGTTGGCTGTTCTGGATGAGCGGATCGCCGCGCTGAGCCGGGCACGGGAGAGACTGTCGTCGCGAGCGAGTGCTGCGCGGGGCGAGGTTGGTTGCGATTGATGCGCTTTGGGTAGGCGCCGCCGGTGCCCTGGTCCGTGCCTGGCTCAGCCTTCCGGCGCCGTCGCGGTCTCCATCCACGCGAAGTAAGCCGCGGACCCGCGCGCCAGTTCGATCCCGGTGACCTCCGGCTTGTCCCACGGGTGCTCGGCGATGATGTGTGCCTCGAGTTCGGCGTAGCGGACGCGTCGCCGAGATGCCAGAAGTGCGACGACACCGCCCCGCGGACCTGTGCCGTCGAGCGCGACCGCGCTCGACGCGATCCGCGCTGCCGATTCACGATCCGGACTGGTCGTCATGACGAGCAGGTGGTCGGCCATGCCGGTCACCGTAGCCGCGGCGCAGCGTCTGACTTGCGGCATTTCTGCGGTACGCGATCGATGCGGACCATCGACCGGTCTCGCCGCGATGCTGGTCAGCGCGTGCGGGTGGGGCCGGAGAGACTCGAACTCTCACTGGCACGGACCTAAACCGTGTGCCTCTGCCAATTGGGCTACGGCCCCCAGGAACCAGGTGTGATCGTAGCGCGCGCCACGTTCGGGTTCGCTCGGCGTGGCCAGTCGTCGTCTCGCGTGGGTTGTCCTCTACCGTGGACCGCCTACAGTCCGACTGCGGCGAGGAGGGCACGTGGCTCGCGACCCCGAGACCATCGAGCGTGAGATCGAGCAGGCGAGGACCGCTTTGGCGGCGACCCTCGACCAGCTGGGCACGAAGGCCAATCCGCAGAAACTCGCCGAGCAGGCGAAGGACGGCGTGCGCGCGAAGCTCGACAACCCGAAGGTCAAGTACCCGCTGATCGGGGCTGGCGTGCTGGTGGCCGCGCTGCTGGTGCGGAAGCTGTTCCGCTGACGGATTCGCGTCGCTGACAGGCACGCCTCCGGTTACGCCGGGTGCTGCTTCGGTCGCGCGCGGACGGGTCGCCGAATACTGGCTGTTTCCGCCCTGGATGGCGGATGGACAGCGGTGATCGCTACGCCCGGTGAACTTCGTGAGAAGTGCCACTGAACCAGGGGTCACCTGTTTGGTGGTCCCTCACCTGGGTCGGTTGGGGGCATCACGTTCGCCGAATCGGGCTACCCCGCTGGGGTGACGCGGTGGTTTTTCGCCGCTGTGCTGGGCGTGGCCAACTGTTTGCGGGTGTGAACGGGTGATACCGCTCGGCGGGCAGGTATCGGCGCTCAAGGGACCCTAAGGCGAGGGCGAAGCAGGGGTGCGTGCAGGCAAAACCAGGCCGCGCAAACGTGGCCTGAACGCGCTGGCAAACCCGGCCGCGACGCGGGAGCTGAACGAGCAGGCGAACCAGCCTGCGAAAGAGTTGGAGGAGCAGGCAGATCAGCCTGTGAAAGAGCTGCGCGAGCGGGCAAACAGCCCCGCGCGAGAGCTGCGCGAGCTGGCGAACCGGCCCGCGAGAGCCTAGCTGTACGCGCAGGCAAGCCGGCCCCGTGGAACGCCCAGGTGAGCCGACCTGCGGAAACCCGAGCTGAACAACCAGACAAACCGGCCGCGGAAACCCGAGCGGAACGTAGACAAGCCAGCCCGCGAGAGCGCGAGCTGAACGAAGAGCTACTGCGGGATCAGGCGCGTGCGACCGGAGGCGTGGCCGACGCGCCCGCTGTCACACCGGGGCGGCTCGCTTCGTCCGGCTTGCGGTCTTCGACCTCTTTCGGGAGTTGCTTGCTCGGCGGCAGCGCTGGCTTGGCGGCCTTGTCCTTCTCCGCGGACGCAGACGCGGACGCAGACGCGGACGCCGCCGCAGGAGCAGCGGGAGCCTCGGGCTCGGAAGCCGCAGTCGCGTCCTTGGCCGCCTTGGCACCGCCCGACGGCGGGATTTCCAGCGGTTCGATGTCCGGCAGCGTCAGGCGGGCGGCCATGTACGCGCTGGTGAACTCCAGTGCGTTGCCGTTCAGCAGGTGCACGACCGTGGGTCGCTCGTTCGGGGCGAGCTTCTCCACGAGCTGGTCGGCCCGGTCGCGGGCGGCGATGATGCCCGGCGCCTTGCCGGTCAGCTCCTTGCCGCGGCCGCTGACGGTGATCGTCCAGTCGTCGTTGTCGTGCTTGTACGTCGCCGTGATCGTTTCCACCACTGCCTCACCCCTCTCGTCATCAGCATGCGTCACAGGTCGAGACCCGGCCACCGCAAACTCATGACGCGATTCCTGCTTGCCGGCCGCTGGCGCGACACTCAGTGTGTCTTTCTACCGTGTCATCGATACCGTAAGAAAACTCTGTGTCACAAGTAACGGGACGAGATGTGCGCTGAGTGACGACCGAATGGCCTAATGCACGGTCATCTTCACGTGCACGCTAGATCGCACGCTGTGACAACCCGGCCCACAGCAAATCCATGGCGTACTCGGTGGCCTTCTCGGGAGTCACCTCCGGGAAGCGCTCGCACCAGATGGCGAGCCGCTCGCAGGCTCCGACGACGAACTCGGCCGAGGCTTCGGCGCGCAGGGTGTCCTCGCTGTCGAAATAGCCGCTCATCAACGCGGTGATCAGGTCGGTCTGCTGCCGGCGGGTTTCTTCGATCTCGTCCGCGGCGGGGGTGCCGATGAGGGCCATCTCGTGCCGCAGCAGCGACCAGGCCTGGCGGCGTTCGCGGATGAAGACGAAGAACGCCAGCAAGCCGCGCCGCAGTGCCTCCTGTGCCGAGTCCGCGCCGACGATCGACTGCTCGGTGGCCTCTTGCAACGCCGACCGCGACTGCCGGATGCACGCCAGCAGCAGGCCCTCTTTCGAGTTGAAGTACTCGTACAGCATCGGCTTGGACACGCCGACCAGCTCGGCGATCTCGTCCATCGACGCCATCGCGTAGCCGCGCTCGCCGAAGACCTGCTCGGCGACCTCGATCATCTGCCGTTCCCGCTCGGCTCGGGGCATGCGCTTGCGCTTGGCGGTGGTCATGGAGCACACTCTACCGCCAGTAACCTACTCCGAGTAAGCTGGACTTCGGGTAACAGTTAACGGGAGGACGCATGGGCAACCGCACCGAGACCGGCGTGATCGTGGTCGGCACCGGGTTCTCCGGGCTCGGCATGGCGATTCAGCTGCGCAAGGACGGCCGCGACGACTTCGTGGTGCTCGAGAAGGCCCAGGACGTCGGCGGAACCTGGCGCGACAACAGCTACCCCGGTTGCGCGTGCGACATCCCGTCGCACATGTACTCCTTCTCCTTCGAGCAGAACCCCGGCTGGTCGCGCGCCTACTCGCCGCAGCCGGAGATCTACGAGTACATGCGCGGCGTCGCGGACAAGTACGACCTGCGCCGCTTCATCCGCTTCGGGCAGGAGATGACCGGCGCGCGCTGGGATGCCGAGGAGAACCGCTGGCACGTCAGCACCCGCGGCGGCGACGAGTTCGTGGCTCCGGCGCTGGTCGCGGGCGTCGGTGCGCTGCACCGGCCGATGATCCCGGACCTGCCGGGCATCGAGCGGTTCCAGGGGCGCGCGTTCCACTCCGCCGAGTGGGAGCACGACTTCGACTTCGCAGGCAAACGCGTCGCCGTCGTCGGCACCGGGGCCAGCGCGGTCCAGTTCGTGCCGAAGATCGCGCCGGAGGTCGCCGAGCTGACGCTGTTCCAGCGCACGCCGCCGTGGGTGATGCCGAAGGCCGACCGCGACATGCCGGGCTGGCTGCGCGGGCTGTTCCGCGCGGTGCCGCCGGTGCAGCGGCTGTACCGGAATTTCCTTTACTGGACCCTGGAAGCGCGCGCGATCGGCTTCAACGGCCAGCCGTGGATCATGAAGGTCGGGCAGCGGCTCGCGAAGAGCAACATCGACCGCGCGGTGTCGGATCCGGAGCTGCGCGCCAAGCTGACCCCGGACTACACCATGGGCTGCAAGCGCGTGCTCATCTCGAACGACTACTACCCGGCGCTGGCCCGCGACAACGTCGACGTGGTCACCGACGGCGTCGCCGAGGTGCGCGAGCACAGCATCGTCGACCAGGCGGGCGTCGAGCACGAGGTGGACGCGATCGTCTACGGCACCGGATTCCACGTGACCGACGCGTTCGACAGCCTGGAGATCGTCGGCCGCGACGGGCGCAATCTCGCGAAGGAGTGGGCGAGCGAAGGGATGCGGACGCATCTCGGGATCACCGTCAACGGCTTCCCGAACCTGTTCTTCCTCCTCGGGCCGAACACCGGGCTCGGCCACAACTCGGTCGTCTTCATGATCGAGGCGCAGATTTCCTATATCGCACAGGCGTTGCGGCTCGCCGGCGACCGGGCGCTGGACCCGCGCGAGGACGTGCAGGAGCGGTTCAACGCGCAGGTGCAGAACAAGCTCGAAAAGGGCATCTGGACCCAGGGCGGCTGCAAGAGCTGGTATCTCGACGCGAAGGGCGTGAACCGGACGCTGTGGCCGGGCTTCACCTGGCGGTACTGGCTCGACACCCGGACCGTCCGGCGGGACGACTACGAACTGCTCGGCTGAGGGTGGCACGAAGGGGACGTTCGCGGCGGGGGATGGAGCCGCGAAGGTCCCCCTCGTGGTCTCTGCGGTAGTCCACAGTGGACTACGGGTACGAGGGGAAGCTTTCGCGGCAGGGGAGGAGTCGCGAAAGCTCCCCTCGTGGTTTCAGGGCAGCGTTCAGCGCGGAGCGGCGCTCCACAGTGGACGCTGGCCGTGCGCGGGCAGCGTTGTCGTCGAGCGGAGAAGGAAAAGGAAGAGTACGAGGGGGACGTTCGCGGCAGGGGAGGAGTCGCGAAGGTCCCCCTCGTGGCCTGTGGTCAGGCGGGAGCGAGCTTGCGCAGGTGCGAAACCAGCTCGGCCGTCGGAAGACCGCACAGTTCGGCCATCCGCTCCAGCGCGGCGAAGTCGAACGACACCTCGTCGGCCGAGGCGCTCGCCGGCGCGGGCGGGCCGGACGCCGCGGGAGCGGAAGGGCTTGGCGCGGCAGGAGATCCGGGTCCGGGAACGGAAGCGCCGGCGGCGGCTCCCGCGCGGGCGGGCATCGCGACTCCGCTCTGCCGCAACCGTCCTTCGGCCCAGCGCCGCAACGGAGCCAGCTCCGGACCCGCCTCCGCGACGACCCGGCGCAGGTCCACGCGGACCCGGCCCGGTTCCTCGGTGAAGACCCGGCTGTGCACCTTCGCCAGCAAATCCTGCGGAAGCTCGTCCATCGCCACGCACAGTTCGACCAGGCGCACCACGGAACACTGCCGGGTGCCCAGTTCATACGTCGCCAGTGTCTGCAGCGAGATTTCGCTCTGCAGATGCGCGTTCAGCTCTTTGCGCGTCCATCCCCGGCCACGCCTGAGCTTGCGCAGCTCGTCTCCCAGCACTCGCTGGTAGTGCTCAGCGTCGATCACGGCCCCTGCCCCTCAACCAACTTCGCGGACGCGGGCTTGCGTCCCGATGGTGAAAGTGCCGAAGCGGCCGCTCATTACGCGGGTTTCGGGAGAAATTTCTACTTGCCCCGAATGGAGCAACGCGTCAGTTGACGCAGGGCACGCCGTCGGCGGTGATCGGCTGGTCGTCGCTCCCCGGACCGGTGGGCGTCGACGGCGGTGCGGCCTGCTGCTGCGCCGGAGGCGCTTGCGCCGCACCGGTTCCGCTCGAAGCGCCGTCGGCGGGCTGGTAGTCCGAACCGAGGTACACCTTCACGTGGCCCTTGGGCACGCTCTTGTCTTCCTGCACCGTCGCCTTGGTGCCGAGCGCGTCCGCGACCGCCTGCCCGGCCGCCTCGCCGCCGCTGGGGACCCAGATCACAGTCGTCTTGCGCGAGGACGCGTTGTCCGTGTCGCCCGCGGTGAAGCCCTTGTCCACCAGCTGCTTGGACACGCTCGCTGCGAGACCAGTGCGGTCCGACGCGTTGCGCACGTCGACTGTCGTGTCCTTGTGCGACTGGTCCGGCTTCTGCTGTTGCTGCGCCGGCGCGCCGTCGGCTCCGGCCTGCGGACCGGTGAGGCCCTGCACGAACGCCTTCACCTTCTCCGGGTCGACCTTCACCGCGACACCGTCGTTCGGGGTGCGGTACTCGACGTTGTCGACCGGGATGGTGCGGAACTCCAGCTGCCCGCCGGTGAGGCCCTTCATCTGCTGGGCGAAGTTGAAGATGTCCCAGTTCTGGTTCAGCACCACGGACTTCTTGATGGCGTCGACCAGAGCGTTGAGCTTGCCCGGATCGGTCAGCGTTCCCGCGGAGAGGATCTTGCGCGCCATGCCGGCCATGAACACCTGCTGGCGCACCACGCGGTCGAGGTCGCCGCGCGGCAGCCCGTGCCGCTGCCGGACGAACTCCAGCGCCTCCACCCCGGAGATGGTGTGCTGGCCCTTGGTGAACTTCGCGCCGGAGAAGTCGTCGTCGACGTTGTCCTTCAGGCAGACGTCCACGCCGCCGATCGCCTTCGTGATGTCGCTGAAGCCGAGCAGGTTGATCGCCGCGTAGTTGTCGATCGTGGACCCGGTCAGCTCCTGGATCGTCGAGATCAGCAGCCGCGCCCCGGCCTGGTTGGCCTTGACGTCGAGTTCCTTCGGATCGGTGACGCCCTGGGCCTGCAGGTCCTTGCGCGCCTGCAGCATCGCCCTTGCGTACGCCGAGTTGATCTTGTGCTTGCCGTAGCCGGGGATGTCGACGTACGAGTCGCGCGGCAGCGAGAGCGCGACAGCCTTGCTGCCGTCGTTCGGGATGTGGACCAGGATCAGCGTGTCGGTGTTCAGCTCGCCGTCCGATTCGCCCGCGCGCAGTTGGGCGAGCAGCTCCGGGGAGAGCGGGTTGCCTTGCGCGTCGGTGCGGCTGTCGAGGCCGACCAGGAGGATGTCGCGGGCACCGTCGGCGGGCTTGTCGCCGCCCGCGCCGTCGCCGATCACGTCGGAGTAGTTCAGCCCGTTGACCAGCCCCTGCAGCGACGCCCACGCGTATCCGGTGAGCCCCATGACCAGCAGCGACACCACGGTCAGAGCGATTTTCGCCCCGCGCAGCCCGCCGCGGCGGGCGCCCCGGTACGGACGGCGCGGGGGCGGTCCGGGACGCCGGGGCGGTCCGCCGGCCTGCGGTTCGCGTCGCGAGCGGGGCGGTGGCCCGGGCCGCCGCGCCGGTCCCCGGCCGGGCTGGTCCTGCCACGAGCGGGCGGGGCGGCGATCGCCTTGCCCGTTCCGAGGCGGGTAGTCCACGGGGCCGGCTCCTTCTCGTCGTTCTGGTCGTCCGCTTCTGGAGACGCATGGTGCCGGGCGGGGGTTGCGACGGATTCGCACCTCCCCCGTGCGGTGTGGTGCGCACCACCTATGGTCCGGTATCCGAAGCAGTTTCGCCCGGTCGGCGGTACGCGTGTCGCGCGTCAGGGTGTCGCGGGAGCCGCCCGTCTCGTCGGCACCATGCACGAACCCGCTCCGACCAGCGCCAACGCCGCGGTGAGAAGGTGCAGGACGACGACCGCCGAGCCGTGCGTTTCGCCCCCGGCGGCGGCCACGAGCGACGGCACACAGGTCAGCGCGGCGGCGAACCAGGTCGCGGCCGAGGTCGCCGCTCCGCCGGTCCGGACGGCGTGCAGCAGCAGGACGCCCAGGAGTAGGTGCACGAGGCTCTGGACCGGGTCCAGGCGCAAGCCGAGCACGTCGGCGTCCGCGGCTTCAGCGCCGAAGCGGGCCAGTGCGAGACCGAACACGCCGAGCGTCGCGTAGCCGATGCCCAGTGCGGCGGCGGCGCGGGTGAGCAGCACCTGACGACGGCCGGTCGGGGTGTACGGAAGTGGTGCGGCGGGCGCCTCGGTGCCGGGTTTGCCCGGATGGCGTTCGAACCACCAGAAGACCAGGGCCGCGGGCACGAGCAGCAGCGCCACGGCGGCGAGCATGCGCGGCTGCAGGAGCCAGGTCAGGCCGTTCGCGATCGGTCCGGGCAGGTAGACGACGGCGACGAGCAGCAGCATCGCGGCGAGGAACGCCAGGTACAGGCTCATCGGCGCGCGCAGCATCAGTCCGGCGGTGCGGGTGACGCGGTCGCGGGCGGCCCAGCGACGCAGCGGTGTCGCGAGGAGCCCGACGAGGCCGAGCTGCGACACACCCAGCAGCAGGACGGTCCACGGCCGCGCGGACAACGCAGCAGGCGCGCCCGGGTTGCCGAGCAGTACCGGCGAAGCGTCGAAGGCGAACACTGCGACCGCGAGGGCCGCGACGCCGCTTACAGCCGCGACGGCGAGCACTGGGCGGCGAAGCCGGACGCCATCCGCGTACGCGAACGCCACCTGCTGCGCGAGGAGCGCTAGGGCGAGCGTGGCGGCGTAGCGCGGCCAGGACACGTCTATCCAGCTCGCGGCGAGTTCTCCGGCTACGACGACAGCGGTCAGCGCCGCGACCGACCACAGCCGCGTACGGCGGTAGAGCGCGAGCAGCATCGGCGCGCCGACGACGGTCAGCAGGTAGACGCCCAGCAGCCACAGCGGATGCAGCGCGATCCGCATGACGGTGGCGTTGGTCCCGGCCGGGATGCCGAGCAGTTCCAGCGCCAGCGGCACGATCAGGGCGACCACGGCGAAGATCAACGCCGGGCGCAGCAGCGGGCTGGACCGTTCGGCGAGGTAATGCCGGTAGCCGCGGTCGCGTTCGGCCCGCCAGCCCGCCGCGTTGGCGAGGCCGCCCGCGAAGAAGAGCAACGGCGTGAGCTGCGCGAGCCAGGTCAGCGGCCACCAGGTGGCCTGCGGCGCGCCGGCCCAGTCGGCCAGCGCGGTCGCCGACTCGCCGACCAGCAGCGCCGCCGCCCCGGCGATGCCGAGCACCGCCCACGGCCGGGGGACGCCGCGAGGCAGGCGCGGCCGCGGGGTCGTGCGGCGGGCGGTGTGCCAGCCGCGCAGGCGCATCACGAGCAGGCAGCCGATCACCAGCACGCCGGCGACCATCGGGCCGATCGGGTCGCCGACCGGCGGGCCCCAGCGCTGATGCCACGAGTTGACCACCAGCCCGCCGGTGAACACCGACGCGACCAGCTGGCAGGTGCGCTCGGAGTTCACCGGGTTCAGCTCGCAGGTGCGGTGCATGTCCTGCTCGAGCCGGTCGTCGAGCGCGGCGCGGGCGGACTGGCCGAGCGGATGGCCCTTGTCGTTGGCGTAGCGGAGCAGGTCGTAGCCGAGGTCGTGCGCCTTGCAGGGGACGGAGAAGTCCCACTTCGTGTTGTCGTCGCCCCACGGGGCCGAGCAGCCGCCGTCGAGGTGCGCCGCGCGGACGGTGCCGTCGCGGGCGGGCAGCGGGCCGGGCTTGACGCCGGTGACCGCGGTGAAGTCCTTGGGCAGGAGCGCCAGCGCGGTGGCCTGCCCGTCCGGGTGGGCGAGCGCCTCGACCGCGTTCTGCGCCGCGAGCACGCCGCCGGTCGGCGGCCCCTGGTCGGGCGGGGACGCGGGCCGCGAGGCGATCAGGCCGAACCCGAACACCACGAGCAGGACGAGCAGCAGCCAGCCGGACGTCGACCAAGGTCGGCGAACGCGAACGGCGGCCGGGGCACGGTCGTCGGTGGCTGGCATGCGCACCAGGGTGCCAGCCCGACGCGCGCTACGGGAGGCGGCTGTCCCCCTCACCCGGGTGGGGGGTAACCCCCGGGGTGGGGTGAGGGGGCTTGTCTTGCTGGAGGGGGGCGGGTTCGTCGGCGGTGCGCCCTGGGGGTGAGGGGGCCCGTCGCGTTGGAGGGGCAGCTTTGTCGGGCGGTGAGCCCTGGGGCGGGGCGGAGTCGTCCCGTTGGAGGGGGCAACCTCGGCCGCGGGCCCCGGGGCGGGCGAGGGCGTTGATTGCGCTGAGCGCTTCGGAAGCTACGTGGGGTGCTCGATTCCTGTCTTCGCCCCCGCTCTCGGCGCAGGTGCGGTGCGCGGCTGGCCCTGCTCGACGCGCCCCAATGCCACATTGGGTGCGTCAGATGCACCCAATGTGGCGTTCGGTGCGTCCAGCGCACCCAATGTGGCATTGGGGGTTTCTCCACGGCGGGTGCGGGGCCGGTGGGTGCGGGGCGCTGTGGGCGTACGTGAGGGCCACCTTCAGAGAATCTGATTCCGTGAGGGTTCCCCTCACGTACCTCCGCTGGAGCGGGGAGCCCGCAGCCCGGGCGGGAGCATCGCCGCGGCGTGGCTCGGGAGGGTTCGATCCACGAGGGACGGAACGCGCCCCGACCGAGCCAGAGCCGAGTCTGAGGGAGCCGCGGCGGATTTCCGGGCCTCGGCCGTCCGGGTTCGGCAATCCCGGCCGTTCCGATCCGGCCGAAAAACCGGCCGCCCCGGTTAGCGGTCCGGCCGACAATTAACCCCTCGGCTCAATCCGGCGGAGGAACGGGGCGCGGCCCGTCGCGGACAGTTGCTGAATCGGTTTCGCGATTAATCGCAAAGAGTGCCGGTGATCGGAATTGTGGATCACTCGGACGGCAGATCCGCATCCGCGAAGCGCACCTGGTTCCGGCCGCCTTCCTTCGCGGTGTAGACGGCCGCGTCGGCGGCTTGCAGCAACTGTTCCAGTGTCGTTCCGTTCACCCCGAGCAATGCGACGCCGATCGACCCGGTGCGGCCGGTGATCAATGCCGAACCGCCGCGTTTGTCGGTCGTCACGATGCGCTGATCGGCGATTGCGGTACGGATCCGTTCCGCGGTCACCTTCGCCGCCGTGGTGTCCGCGTCGGGCAGCAGGATCAGGAACTCCTCGCCGCCGAAGCGGCCGATGATGTCCTTGGGGCGGGTTATCTCGTCGAGAGTTTGCGCGACCGTGCGGAGCACGTCGTCGCCCGCCGGATGGCCGTACGTGTCGTTGATCCACTTGAAGTGATCGAGGTCGATCATCAGCAGCGCCAGGGTTTCCCCGCCGCGCGCGGCCCTTGCCAGCGCGCGTTCCGCGGACTCCGACCACCCGCGCACGTTGAAGATCCCGGTTTTCGGATCGGTGCGCGCTTCGGACTGCAGTTGGTTGATTTCCGCCAGCCGGTTGCCCAGCACCGTGATGAGCACGAGGATCACGATCGCGGGCGGGATGTTCACGAGCAGGATCGTCGCGATGGTGCCGAGGCTGATCGTCGACAGCTCCAGCAGGTTGTCGTCCTTGGTGCCCAAGACGTTGCGCAGCGTGGGCGCGGACGTGCCGCCAAGGGCGAGCAGCCCGCCGATCACGATCGCCTGCAAAGCCGCGTAGCTGAAGCCGACGAGCATCAGGATCCCGAAGACCTGCAACGAGTTCGCGGGCGAAAGCCGGGCCAGTTCGGCGGACGCGAAGGTCTGGTACAGGTGGTGTGCCAGCAATGCCGACACCGCATGCGTGAACGAGGTGAACACGAACTTGTGCGGCGGCCGCCGGGAGTTGAACCACCGCTGGATCCGCAGCAGCGCGATCAGCAGCAGGGTCAGCGGGATCGGCAGCAGCAGCGCGGCCGGGAACACCCAGATGCCGGTCAGGTCGATGTGGACGGCGGTGACCCGGTTGCGCCGCCGTTCCTCCTGCCGCCGGGTGAGCTGGATGTGCACCGTCGCGCAGCCGGCGAGGATCGCGAACCGGCCCCAGTCCACGAGATCCGGGCTCGGCGACGCGATCACGCCGAAGGTCAGCAGCGCCACCGCGATCGCGTCCCAGGCGAGCAGGAACGCCACCATCCGGCGCGGTTTCGTCCAGAGATCCCATGAGGAAACGGGGTTCGCGGCGATCAGCGCGCGCAGCCGTCCCGCGAAGCCCGTCGCGGCGGGCGGTTCCTCCCCGGGGCCGCGGCGGTCACCGCGCGCCGGTTCGGTTCCGGGCATCGGGCCGTGCCTCCTCCGGTGTCGGATGCGGTTCCCGGAAGCTTCCCGGTTCTGCGTCGTTATCAGTTGCCGGTATCATCTCACTCACCGACTTCGAACGCTGTATTCGGCCGTAGTCTCCGAACCCGGAGACGCCTTCCGCGACAACTGCTGCATCCATGAAGTAAATTGCGGAGGAGCGTCCCCGCCGTCCCCCCGAGTGAGGTGTTTTCCCGTGCGCGACCGCGAAGCGTGAATCGAGCTGTTGTCATTTTCCGATGAATTGTCAGCGAGCGGAGGTGGACAGCTGTGCGTGACCGTGAAGCGTGAGTTCCGTGACCGATCCACGACGGATTCGTGACAATGCGAACGGAGGTGTGTTCCGTGCGTGACCGTGAAGCGTGAACCGACTTCCCGTCCGGCGTATCCGGACCCATTCGGCCGGTGCCTCGACCCCGGCCAGAGTTCCATCCCGCAACCCACGATCAGGCCCCGGCCGCGACCGCGTGCCGCACCCGGGTCCACGAGAACGCGGTGGGGATCGCCAGAGCCACGCCGGCCAGCCCGGCCAGCGCGATGGCGGTGACCGCAGACCCGGTCGCCTGGGCGACTACCCCGCCGAGAGCCACCCCGACGCCCTGCGCCACGCGCAGCCCCGTGCGGTAGAGCCCGCCGGCGCCGCCGCGCAGTTCGTTCGGCACCCAGGTGGAGAACGTCGCGGTCACGGTGATGATGTAGGCGCCCATCGCACCGGCGAGCGCGAGCAGCACCAGCGCGACCACCAGGTTCGGCTGCAGCAGGAACAGCGCGAGCAAGGCAAGCGACGTCGTCGCCAGCACGCCGAGCAGGCGCTGCCGGACCTCGGCGGACGCGAATTTCGACAGCAGATAGGCCCCGGCGACGAAGCCGAGCGGGTCGGCGGCGAGCAGCCAGCCGACCGCCGCGGACGGCGCGTTCAGCTGCTGGGCCAGCGGCGCGGCCAGTCCTTCGGGCACCACGGCCAGCCCCACGAGCCACGACAACGCGATCAGCACGCGCAGTTTGCGCTGCCCGAACACCCAGCGGGTCGCGGAGAACCAGGTGCTGTGGTCGCCTCCGGCGGCGGGCCGGTCGTGCACCCACACCCGCACGATCACCGCGGCGATCGCGAAACTCACCGCGTCGATCGCCAGCGCCCACGACGTGCCCACTGCCGTCACCAGCACGCCGCCGCCGGCTAGGCCGAGCAATTGCACCGTGTTGGTGGTGATCCCGCGCAGGTCCTGGCTGCGCAGGTACAGATGGTCGTCGGTGAAGACTTCCCGGGTGATCGCGTTCTGCGCCGCGTTCGCCGGTGACGCGGCCAGTTGCACCGCGACGAGCAGCAAACACAGCGCGACCAGCGGCATCCCGGGCAGGCTCATCAGCCCGACCAGCACCGCCTGCGCCGCGGCGCTCACGCTCAGCACGGCGCGCCGCGGATAGCGGTCGGCGAGGAAGGACAGCCCGAGCCCGCCGGCGAGCGCGGGCAGGAAGGTCAGCGCGTAGACGACGGCAGCCCAGAGCGCGGAACCGGTGCGGTGGTAGACGAGGATGGACAACGCCACCTTCGCCAGCTGGTCGCCCGCGCTCGAGATGGCCTCCGCCGCCCAGAGCACGCGGTATTCGACATTCCGCAGCGGCGCCGTAAGCCGAGAGGTCGCTTCGGTCGTCACGAGATGACCACTGCCCCCTCCCCGATCGAGTGAATGCGGGTGTACCGCATTGTGCCTTCGCCTGGTTCGCTCCTGGCCAGGAGTGTCGCCGCTCCGGCCAGGGCATGCACCCTCAGTATGCCGCCGATCACACCAGGGTGAACAGTCGGGAAGAATCCGGTGGCCGGAACGCGGAGCCGTTCGGACTGACCTGCCGCGGGGTATCCGTGGCACTGATCAGCTTTCCTCGTTCGGCGCAGCGCGACCACCGTTCGTCGCCATCGTCCGGTGCGATTGGGCCGAACGGTCCAACACTGGGAGAGACCCGGCGGAGCGGCCGTCCTCGCGCCGGGCGCACCAGCGGGGAGTGAGCGTGGACAGACTGTTGAAGGACAAGGCCGTGGTCGTGACCGGGGCCGGACGCGGGCTCGGGGAGGCGTTCGCCGTGCACGTCGCCAGGGCGGGCGGCGCGGTGGTGGTCAACGACGTGGACGCCGACCTGGCCGAGCGCACCGCCGAGACCATCCGCGGCCACGGCGGGCGCGCGGTCGCGAACGGGCACAGCGTGGCCGACCCGGCGCAGGCGCAGGCGATCGTCGACCAGTGCGTCGCCGAGTTCGGCCGGATCGACGGCCTGGTCAACAACGCGGGGCTCAATTACGAGGCGCTGCCCTGGGAGGACGACGCGGAGCAGGCCCGCCAGCTGGTCGAGGTGAACGTGCTCGGCGTGATGTACACCGGGCTGGCCGCGATCCGGGCGATGGTCGGCGCGGGCGGCGGCGGGTCGATCGTGAACATCTCGTCCGGCGCGTCGCTCGGGCAGCGCAAGCTCGGGGTGTACTCGGCGAGCAAGGGCGCGGTCGCGTCGCTGACCTATTCGTGGGCGCTCGACCTCGACGATTCCGGGATCCGGGTGAACGCGGTGTGCCCGGTGGCGCACACCCGGATGGTGTGGAAATCCGAACGCGCGCTGCGGGCCTGCCCGCCGGAGCGCACGCCGGCGAAAATCGCGCCGCTCGTGCTGTTCCTGCTCGGCGACGGGTCGCACGGCATCACCGGGCAGATGATCCGGTGCAACGGGCCGCAGCTGCACGTGATGGGGCAGCCGTACCTGAAGCAGCCGATCCTGGAGCGGCCCGACTGGGATACCGAGACCGTGCAGCAGGCGTTCGACGAGGTGTTCTCCGCCCACCTGGAGAACTACGGACTGGAGAAGCGCGTGCCGCCGCGGCTGCGCAAGTGGACGGAGAACTCGATCCGGGCGTCGTGATCAGCGGGCTTTCGCGGCGGCTTCGCGGCAGCCGGGCAGGTCGATCGCGCGCAGCGTCGCGCCGACCGAGGCGAGGGCGGCGGAGTTCATCGACAGGCTGGTCACCCCGAGCCCGGCCAGCACCGGGGCCAGGCCCGGGTCGGCGGCGGCCTCCCCGCACACGCCGACCGGTTTCCCGGCGGCGGCCCCGGCCTCGGCGACCATGCCGACGAGGCGCAGCAACGCGGTCTGGCTGGGGTCGTTGAGCGCGGCGACCGCGCCGAGCTGCCGGTCGGCGGCGAAGACGTACTGCGCCAGATCGTTGGTGCCCAGCGAAACGAAGTCGACCTCGGCGAGGATTTCCTTGGCGCACAAGGCCGCTGCCGGGATCTCGATCATCACACCGACCCGGGCGATCCCCGCGGCCCGCGCGCGGTCGGCGAACCAGCGCGCCTCGGCGGCGGTCGCGATCATCGGTGCCATCACGGAAAGCTCGGCCCCGGTGTCGGCGGCGGCGCCCGCGATCGCGGTCAACTGCCGGTCCAGCAACTCCGGCCGGTCGAACGCGACGCGCACGCCGCGCACGCCCAGCGCCGGGTTCGGTTCGTCGCCCATGTCCAAGAACGCCAACGGTTTGTCGGAACCGGCGTCGAGCGTCCGGACGATCACCGGCTTCCCGGCGAACGGCGCCAGCACCGCGGCATAGGCCTCGCGCTGCGCTTCCGCGGAGGGCTCGTCCGTCGCCGCGAGGTAGCAGAATTCCGTGCGGAACAAGCCGATTCCCTCCGCGCCCGCCTCGGCCGCGGCGCGGGCGTCCGCCGCCGAGCCGACGTTCGCGAGCAGCTTCACCGGATGTCCGTCGGCGAGTGCGCCGACGCCGTCCCATTCCGCGCGCGGCTTCCGGCTCGCGGCGCGCACGGTGGCGTCGGACGGCGAAACCGTTCCGGCGGAGCCGTCCACCGCGAGGCCTGGACTGTCCGCGGCGAGCACTCCGGAGCACGCGACCACGGCCGGAATTCCCAATGCCCGCGCGAGAATCGCGGTGTGACTGGTCGGCCCGCCCTCTTCGGTGACCAGCGCGAGGACCAGTTCCGGGTCGAGACCGGCGGTGTCGGCCGGGGCGAGATCGCGGGCCACGAGCACACTCGGCGCCGTCAGCTCGGGCACGCCCGGCGGCGTCACCCCGAGCAGGTCCGCGACGATCCGGTCCCGTACGTCGGCGACGTCGCGGGCGCGCTCGGCCAGATATCCGCCCGCGGCTTCGAGTGCCGTCATGAACTTCGCGGCCGCCTCCCAGACCGCGCGCGGAGCGGGCAGCGACTGCTCCCGGACGAGCTGTTCGGCGGACGCGAGCAGCGCCGGATCCGCCGCCATCGCCGCGGTCGTCTCCACGACTGACCGGGCAGCACCGGACACGGAACGGGCACGATCGGACAACCGGGCAGCGACCCGGGCGGCGGCGGGCGCGATCCGGTCCGCCTCCCGCGCCAGGTCGGCGGGCACCGGCCGGTGCTCGGGTTTTCCCAGGTCAGTGGCTACGACGACGCGTGGGCCCTGTGCTTGGCCGGGGCTGACTCCGACTCCGGACAACGACATGGCGAGACCTCCGGGAGCAAAGGATCTTGTAACTGGGGATTGACAGTACGGTAACAACGGGCACAATCAAATGACAACGGGCAAACAGCGGAGAGGAACGGGCATGTACGCCGCCGAACGGCATCAGCTCCTCGCACAGCGGGCACGCCGAGACGGACGGGTCGACGTGGGCGACCTCGCCGCCGAACTGGGCGTCGCGCCCGAGACCATCCGCCGCGACCTCGGCGTCCTCGAACGCCAGGGCGTCGTCCGCCGGGTCTACGGCGGCGCGGTCGCGGTGGACCGGCTCGACTTCGAGCCCGAGGTCGCCCAGCGCGACCAGACCAACGCCGCGGAGAAGGACGCGATCGCCCGCGCCGCGCTCGACCAGGTCCCCGACCGCGGTTCGGTGCTGCTCGACGCGGGCACCACGACCAGCCGCCTGGCGACGCTGCTCCCGGCCGACCGCGACCTGACGGTCATCACGAACTCCCTTTCGATCGCGTCGATCCTGGCCACTCGCCCGGGAATCACGCTGCACATCCTCGGCGGCCGGATCCGCGGGACGACGCTCGCGACGGTCGGTTCCGCGTCGCTGCACGCGCTCGACGGACTGCTCGCCGACGTCGCTTTCCTCGGCGCGAACGGGTTTTCCGCCGAACACGGCTGCACGACGCCGGACGTCGAGGAGGCCGCGGTGAAATCCGCTCTCGTCGCCGCTGCCCGCCGTCGCGTCCTGCTCGCCGACCACAGCAAGTACGGCGCGGACCAGCTCAGCCGATTCGCCCGCTTGTCGGAGATCGACGTGCTGGTGACCGACGGCGGGATCGACGCGGGCGCGGTCGCGGAGCTGGAAGAGGCCGGTCCTGAGGTGGTGCTCGCATGAGTGCCGCTGTCACGCCCGACCGGAGTCTGGACCGCGACCGCGGGCTGCCGGGAATTGTCCTGCTGGCCGCCGAGGCGGTGGTCGCATGATCGTCACCGTCACGCCCAACCCGAGTCTGGACCGCACCGCTCAGCTCGGCGAGCTTCGGCGCGGCGAGGTGCTGCGTGCCTCCCGGGTCCGGCTTGATCCCGGAGGCAAGGGCGTCAACGTTTCCCGCGCGCTCGCCGCCGCCGGGTCGCCGACCGTCGCGTTGCTTCCGGCCGGCGGTCCGGTCGGCGAGCGGCTGGCCGACCTGCTCGCGCCGGAGGGCGTGCCCGTCGTCGCGGTGCCGATCTCCGGTACCACCCGCAGCAACATCACCCTGGTCGAAGCGGACGGCACGACCACCAAGATCAACGAGCCCGGCCCGGAGCTTTCCCCGGCGGAGCTGGCCGTTCTGCGGCAGCGCACCGTCGAACTCGCCGCGCGCGCCGAATGGGTCGTGTGCTGCGGGAGCGTGCCGGCCGGGGTGCCCGACGATTTCTACGCCCAGCTCGGCGAACTCGCCCGCGACGCCGGGGCGAAGGTCGCCGTCGACTCCTCCGGGGCGCCGCTGGCCGCCGCGCTCGCCGCCCGCCCCGACCTGATCAAGCCGAACCTCGACGAGCTGGCCGAGCTGGCCGGGCGGTCGCTGCCCCAGCTCGGCGACGTGGTGCAGGTGTGCCGCGGTCTGGTCGCCGAGGGCGTCGGCGCGGTGCTGGTCAGCCTCGGCGCGCGCGGCGCCGTGCTGGTCGACGGCGCCGAGACCTGGCACGCGCTCGGCCCGCTGGTCGCCGTGCGCAGCACCGTCGGCGCCGGAGACGCCGCACTCGCCGGATTCCTCCACGCGGGAGGAACCGGCCCCCAAGCCCTGCGCGCCGCGGTCGCCTACGGCACCGCCGCGGTCGCGCAGGAGGGCAGCCGCATGCCCGCCCCGCAGGACGTGCACCCCGACCAGGTGCGCCTGCTCGCCGCCGATCCCACCCTCACCCTCAGCGGAGCCGCAGCATGACCACCTCAGACCTGATCACCGCCGACCTGGTCGACCTCGAGCTCGCCGCCGCGGACAAGAACGCCGCGGTCCGCGCGCTCGCCGGACGGCTCGTGTCCGCCGGGCGGGTGACCGACCTCGAGCTGTTCCTCAAGGACGTCGCCGCTCGCGAGGAGCAGATGGCCACCGGGCTGGAGGGCGGCATCGGCATCCCGCACTGCCGCTCGGCCGCCGTCACCGCGCCGACGCTCGCCTTCGGCCGCAGCACTGACGGCATCGATTTCGGTGCCCCGGACGGCCCGGCGAAGCTGATCTTCCTCATCGCCGCGCCTGACGGCGCGGATTCCGCGCACCTGAAGGTGCTCGCCGCGCTGGCCCGCCGGCTCGTCCGCGCGGAGTTCAAGCAGACCCTGCTGGACGCCGCCGATCCCGCGGCGGTCGCGGCCTACATCGGCGAGGAGGTGTCCTGACATGAAGTTCGTCGCCATCACCGCGTGCCCCACCGGCATCGCGCACACGTACATGGCCGCCGAATCGCTGGAGCAGACCGCGAAGGCGAACGGCGACACGATCGTGGTCGAGACGCAGGGCTCCGCCGGTTCCGAACCGTTGTCCGCGGCGGACATCGCGGACGCCGACGCCGTCATCTTCGCCGCCGACCTCGCCGTGGCCGGCCGGGAACGGTTCGCGGGCAAGCCGATCGTCGAGGCCCCGGTGAAGGCCGCGATCAACGACGCGGCCGGGCTGTTCGAACGGGCGAAGGCCGCTGCTGCGGAGCCGCCCGCCGACCAGCCCGCCGATCAGCCCGCCGCCGCGGAACCGGAACTGACCACCAAGGTCGGCGAGCACGACCGGCTCGGCTCCCGGATCCGGCAGTGGCTGATGACCGGCGTCAGCTACCTCATCCCGTTCGTCGCCGCGGGCGGGCTGCTGATCGCGGTGAGCTTCGCGCTCGGCGGGTACCAGATCGCCAACGCGCCCAAGGTCACCGAGCATTTCGACGCCGGTTCGCTCGCCGGCTGGGCCGCGCTGATGTACCAGATCGGCAGCGTGGCGTTCCAGTTCCTGGTGCCGGTGCTCGCCGGGTTCATCGCGTTCGCGATGGCCGACCGGCCCGCGATCGCACCTGGTTTCGTCGGCGGGGCGGTCTCGGTCGCCATCGGAGCGGGATTCCTCGGCGGCCTGGTGGCCGGTCTGTTCGCCGGCGGCGTGGTGCTGGGGCTCAAGAAGATCCGGGTGCCGAAGGCGATGCGCGGGATCATGCCGGTGGTCGTCTATCCGCTGCTCGGGACCGTCGTGGTCGGCGTGCTGATGTACGTCGTGGTCGGCAAGCCGATCGCGATCGCCACCACCGGTCTCACCCACTGGCTGAACAGCCTGAGCGGCACCAGCGCGGTGCTGCTGGGCGCGCTGCTCGGGCTGATGATGGCGTTCGACATGGGCGGTCCGGTCAACAAGGCCGCGTACGCGTTCGCCGTCGGCGGCCTGACCACCGGCAGTGCCGGTTCGCTGCAGATCATGGCCGCGGTGATGGCGGCCGGGATGGTGCCGCCGCTCGCCCTCGCGCTCGCCTCGACCGTGCGGAAGAAGCTGTTCACCGCCGCGGAGCGCGAGAACGGCCGGGCCGCGTGGCTGCTCGGCGCCTCGTTCATCACCGAGGGTGCGATCCCGTTCGCCGCGGCGGATCCGTTCCGGGTGATCCCGTCGATCATGGCCGGTTCGGCTGTCACCGGAGCGCTGTCGATGGCTTTCGGCGCGACGCTGCGCGCGCCGCACGGCGGGATCTTCGTGGTGCCGCTGATCGGCAACCCGCTGCTGTTCCTGGTCGCGCTCGTGGCCGGGACGCTGGTCGCCGCCACGTCGGTGGTCCTGCTCAAGCAGTTACGGTTCCGTTCCGCCGAGCCGGCCGCCGCTGTTTCCGCTCATCCGGTCAATGCCTGAGGAGGCTGTCGTGTACCAACGTCGCATCGTCGTCGCCAGCAGGGTCGGACTGCACGCCCGTCCGGCCGGGCTGGTCGCGCAGACCGCTGCCGCGCAGCCCGCGAAGGTTCGGATCGCCAAGGTTTCCGGTGGCGCGGCCGGCGACCCGGTGGACGCGGGGAGCGTGCTCAGCCTGATGACTCTCGGGGCCGCGCATGGCGACGAGGTCGAGCTCAGTGCGGACGGCGCGCAGGCTCGGGAGTCGGTGGACGTGCTGGTCGAGTTGATCGCCAAGGATCTCGACGCCTGATCCGCCGGGAAGCGGTGCGGCCGGGACTGTCCCCGGCCGCACCGTTTTCACGCGTAGAGCGAAGCGATATCCGGCTGGTAGCGCTCGTTGATCACCCGGCGCTTGAGCTTGAGCGTCGGGGTCAGCTCGCCCGTCTCCGGCGTCCACGCGGTGGTGATGACGTGGTAGCGCTTGATCTGCTCGGCCCGCGCGAGCCTGCTGTTGGCCGACTCGACGGCCCGCGCGATTTCCGCCTGGACCGCCTCGTGCTGGGCCAGTGTTTCGATGTCCGCCGCTTCGACGCCGTTGGCCGCTGCCCAACCGGGCGCGATCTCGTCGTCGAGCACGATCAGCGCGGTCACGTACGGCCGCGCGTCGCCGATCGCGACCGCCTGTCCGATCAGCGGGTGTTCCTTCAGCAAGCCCTCGATCCGGGTCGGCGCGATGTTCTTGCCGCTCGAGGTGATGATCAGTTCCTTCTTGCGGTCGGTGATCGTGACGTAGCCGTCGTCGTCGATCGTGCCGATGTCGCCGGTGGCGAACCAGCCGTCGGCGTCGGTGGCCGGTTCGATCGTGCCGTCCGGCTGCAGGTAGCCGAGGAAGACGATCGGACCGCGGACCAGCAGTTCGCCGTCCTCGCCGGTCTTCACCTCGACGCCGTCGATCGGACGCCCGACGGTGCCCGCGCGGAACGCGTCGGCGCTGTTCGCGGTCGCCGCGCCGGTGGTCTCGGACAGGCCCCAGACCTCGCGGATCTCGACGCCGAGCCCGGCGAGGAAGTACAGCACTTCCAGCGGCAACGCGGCCGCGCCGCTGGACGCGATGTGCAATTGGTCGAGCCCGAGCAGCCCGCGCACCGGGGCGAGCACCGTCTCGTCGGTCTTCGCGATGCGCTCGGCGAGATCGGCGGGCAGTTCCTCGCCCGCGCTGCGGAGTTTGTAGCCCTCTTGCAGGAGTTCGTTGGCGGAGATGAGCGCCTCGCGCCGGTCCTCGGGCACGCCGGCGAGCATGTTCTTCAGGCCCGCCACCATCTTCTCCCACACCCGCGGCACGCCGAAGAAACTCTGCGGACGCACCTGGCCGAGCGCCGCGACGACGCCGGACGGATCGCCGATCGTGTGCACGTGGCCCGCCGCGACGATCGGCAGGTAGATCGACAGCTCGCGTTCGGCGATGTGCGCCAGCGGCAGGTACGCGATGTTCGTGGCGTGCATCGGCGCCTTGTGCAGCGTGTGCACGGCGATGCCCTCGTGGATCGCGTTGCGGTGGGAGAGCACGACGCCCTTGGGGTCGCCGGTGGTGCCGGAGGTGTAGATCATCGCGAGCGGGTCGTCCGGGCGGATGCCCTGCCACGCCCGGTCGAACGCCTCGGGGTCGGCGGCAAGTGCGGCGCGGCCGGTTTCGCGCACCGCGGAGTACGCGACGAACCGGTCGTCGCCGTCCGGGATCGCGGATTCGTCCATGACCACCACGCGGCGCAGCGCGGGCAGGTCGTCGAGCACCGGCAGCCAGCGCGACAGCTCGTCGGCGCCGGCGAGGACGACGATCGGGGCGGCGCTGTGCCGCGCGACGTAGCGGATCTGCTCCGGGCTGAGCGTCGCGTACGCCGTGCACGGGATGGCCGCCAGATGGACCGCCGCGAGGTCGGCGACGAGGTGGTCCGGCGAACTCGGGGCCATGATCAGCATCCGGTCGCCCGCGGCGAGGCCGAGCCCGGCGAGCCCGCGCGACACCTCGGCGATCGCGGTCCGGAACTCGCTCCAGGTGAGCGTCGGACGGCCCTCGAGATCGAGCGACGTGAGCGCGGGCCGGTCCCCGTACTCGACGGCGTTGCGCCGCAGCAGCAGCGGGATGGTCTGGCCCTCGGCTTGTTCGGCGATCGACTGGGTCAACGCTGACCTCCTCCGGTGGTGCCTGGTCAGGTCACTCTAGGTCGTCGAAGCGGCGGCCGATAGAGAATCCCGGCCAGCCTCGGCGCTCGAGGGACCGGCCCGCCTCCTGTTAGAAAGGGGGCGAACCGGAGCCCCGAGGAGCGTCGATGACCGAATCCGCCGTGCGCAGCGAGAGCCTTGCCGACGAGGCCGCCGCACTCGACGCCGCCGACCCGCTCGCCGCGAAGCGCGCGGAGTTCGACCTTGACCCGGAAGTCGCGTACTTCGACGGGAATTCCCTTGGCGCGCCGCCGAAACACGTCGCGGAGCGGGTGAGCCAGGTGGTGCGGCAGCAGTGGGGGCGGCGGCTGATCCGGTCGTGGACCGAGGGCTGGTGGGGAGCCCCGCAGCGCGTCGGGGAGCGGATCGCGCCGCTGGTCGGGGCCGCGGCCGGGCAGGTCGTGGTGGCGGATTCGACGAGTGTGGACCTGTTCAAGGTGCTCGTCGCGGCGGTGCGGGCGAACCCCGGTCGCGACGAGATCCTGGTCGACGCGGCGACGTTCCCGACCGACGGCTACGTGGCCGACCAGGCGGCCCGGCTCACCGGGCACGCCGTGCGGCGCGTGCCGGTGGCGGAGCTGCCCGGCGCCGTGAGCGAGCGGACCGCCGCGGTGCTCGTGAACCACGTCGATTACGTCAGCGGGCGGCTGCACGACATGCCGTCGGTCACCGAGGCGGTGCACGCGGCGGGCGCGCTCGCGGTCTGGGATCTCTGCCACAGCGTCGGCGCGATTCCGGTTGAGCTGGACGCGTGCGACGTCGACTTCGCGGTGGGTTGTACGTACAAATTCCTCAACGGCGGACCGGGTTCGCCCGCGTTCGTCTACGTGGCACAGCGGCATCAGGCGGAATTCGATCAGCCGCTCGCCGGATGGGCCGGGCACGCGGATCCGTTCGGCATGGAATCCGGGTACCGCGGCAGCGCCGGGATCGCGCGCGCCCGGGCGGGCACACCGGACATCCTGTCGATGCTCGCGCTCGACGCCGCGCTGGACGTCTGGGACGGCGTCGACCTTTCCGTGCTGCGCGCGAAAGGCTTGGCGCTGGGCGACTTCTTTTTCCGGTGTGCGGACGAACTGCTTCCCGGAGCCGACATTCCGACGCCGCGCGAACACACGCGCGGGCACCAGGTTTCGGTGCGGGACGCGGGCGGGCAGCAGACGATGAACGCGCTGCACGAACGCGGGGTGCTCGGGGATTTCCGGCCGCCGGACGTGCTGCGGTTCGGGCTGGCCCCGCTGTACACGACTTACGCCGAGGTGCTGCGGGCGGTGACCGTGCTGCGCGAGGTGCGCTGAAAAGAATTCGCGCAATATCCTCGCGGATTCGCGGGGATCCGGCCGGATTCGCGGGTCCCGGGTGAACAATCGGTGTCGTGCTCGCCCCTTCGGGTGATCGACGGGCGCGCCGCGCGCTGCTCGACGGGTATGCTCGGTGCCTGTTTTTTCGCGGGCCGAAGCTGATCGGGCAGCGGTGTCCGCCGCGCGGATCCGGGGCGAAAGGGGCCGAAATGATCGAGAACCGCGGCCGGGAAGTGCCGCTCTCGTACCTCGTGACCCTGCTCGTCGGCGTGGTCATCGGCTTCGTGCTCGCGCGTTTCGGCGGGCTGGTCGCGCGCTATCCGGTCGAATCGACGCTGGTGGCGGTGCTGGTCGCGTCCGTGGCGGTGCTGGTGTGGGCGTGCCGGGAGATGCTGCACGATCTGCTGCGGCGCGACCGGCGCGAGGCGGCGGAGGAAACCGAAACCGCGCCGGTGCCGCGGCTTTCCGCGCATCGGCCGCCGAATGGCGTCCGGCGCTGAATTCCGGAAATCGATCTCGGTTTTCCGTTCGATTCCGCCGCCGATGCGGAAATGCGCATGAGTTTCCGGTGAGTTTTCGCGGACTCGTCGTCGTGACGGACCTCACGCGCGGGCTCCCTGCCGACGGCGGCGGAGCCGGTGCGACCAAGGTCACGTCCGGTGGTGATCAGTTTTCCAAGCACCACAGTGGGTTACTAGCAGGTAACAAGAGGATGACGGCAACGCGGGTCCGGACTTGACTCACCCGTGAAGGTTGCTTACCGTCGTCGCGGGCAACGCAGACCACGGTGAACTGTGATCCGGCTGGTCGGACCGGTGCAACGAAAACACCGAGGACCCGAATACCACAGCAGTGCCGGAAGGAAAACGGATCACGGTGAAGCAGAATTCCGGGCGAAAGGGCCGCGGCTCCTCGATTCGCTCTCGCGTGCTCGCGATCGCGTTGATTCCTAGCGTGGCGTTGCTCGTCGTCGGTATCGCGCTCGCCGGATACCTGATTTTCGACGCGACGCAGGCGCGAAGTTACGCGCAGAAGATTCGCGGTTCGGAGGGCCCCGGCATTCCGTTCCTGCTCGCCGCGGAACAGGAGCGGCAGCTGTCGATGAGCGTGCTCGCCGGACAGGACGCCGCGCGCGCCGCGCTGCTGGCGACCCGGCCGAAGACGGACGCGTCCGCCGCGCAGATCACCTCGGTGCTGCAGGGCAACTTCGCGAGCGACTCGAACGTGCCCGCGAGCGTCAAGCAGAACATCGCCACGTTCGCCGCGCTGGAGGCGAAACTGCCGCAGCTGCGCCAGCGGGTCGACGCCGGCCAGGTGCCGCGGCTCGAGGTTTTTTCCTTCTACAACCAGATCATCGACCAGTTCACCCAGGGCGTCGCCGGTCTCGCGCAGGCCGCGCGCGGCGCGGACAACGCCTACGCCCGGCTGTCCGCGATCCCGATTTTCAACGCCGCCGAGGAAATGCAGCGCAGCGACGCACTTGCCTCGGCCGGCCTCGCCGCGGGCGGGCTGTCCGGCGACGAGCAGCGCGCGTACCTCGGCCAGATCGGCGCGTACCACGCGCAGCTCGAACAATCGGTGCCGCAGATGGTGCCCGAGGTGCGGGCGAACTACGACAAGCTCGTCTCCAGTCCCGCGTGGACGACCGTGACGCAGGTCGAGAACGCCTTGCTGTCCGGCGCGAAACAGCTTCCGGTGCCGCTGGAGCAGTGGCGGACCGACGCCAAGCAGGTCGCCACCACGCTGATGACGATGTTCGCCGCGCAGAGCGCGCACGCGACCAACGCGGCGATCACCGACGCGGACGACACGCTGCGGAACTCGATCATCGCGGGCGCGGCGGCGGTGCTCTTCGCGCTCGCCGTGGTGCTGGTCGCGCTGCGGCTGTCGAACCGCTTCATCTCCCGGCTCGCCCGGCTGCGCGAGGACACTCTCGACGCGGCCGAGGTGCGGCTGCCGGAACTCGTCGGCCGGATCCGGGCGGGCGAACCGGTCGACCTCGACGAGGGCGGGCACCTGCTCGACCACGGCACGGACGAGATCGGCGAGGTGGCCGAGGCGTTCAACCTCGCGCAGCAGTCCGCGCTCGCCGCCGCGGTCGAAGAGGCCAAGACCCGGCAGGGCACGAAGGCGGTGTTCCTCAACATCGCGCACCGCAGCCAGGTGATCGTGCACCGGCAGCTGAAGGTGCTCGACGCCGCCGAGCGCAAGCAGGAGGACCCGGACCAGCTCGACACGCTGTTCCGCCTCGACCACCTCTCCACCCGCGCGCGGCGCAACGCGGAGAACCTGATCATCCTCGGCGGCGGCCAGCCCGGACGCCAGTGGCGCAATCCGGTGTCGCTGGTCGAACTCGTCCGCGGCGCGGCGGCGGAAACCGAGCACTTCGCGCGGGTGAAGACGGCGAAGCTGCCGGAGGTCGCGGTGCGCGGCCCGGTCGTCGGCGACCTCGTGCACCTGCTCGCCGAGCTGATCGACAACGCGACGTCGTTCTCGCCGCCGGAATCGCGCGTCGAACTGCGCGGCAACGTGGTCGGCAAGGGCGTCGTGATCGAGGTCGAGGACCAGGGCCTCGGCATCGAGCCGGAGCAGGCCGACGAGTTCAACGCGATGCTCGCCGACCCGCCGGACTTCGGGATCATGGCGCTGTCCGACGAACCGCGGCTGGGCCTGTTCGTGGTCGCGCGGCTGGCGTCGCGGCACGGGATCTCGGTGCACCTGCGCGAATCCGCCTACGGCGGGACGCGGGCGATCGTGTTGGTGCGCAAGGATTTGCTCGCGCCGATCAGTGAGACGGAACCTTCGGAGACCGAGGCTGACGCGGGTTCGGACGGGACGCCGGAGATGTCCCGGCTCGCGGTGGAGCCGTCGCGGCCCGCGCCGGAACCGCAGCGGGCTGAACCGCAGCGACCGGAACTGCCGCAACGGAAGCGTCCGGAACCGCAGCGGGCGGAACTGCCGCAGCCGTCGCGGGTCGCACCGGAACCGCGGGTCGCGCCCGAGCAGCAGCGGCCGGAACTGCCGACCCGCCGGGCGATGCGTCCGGTGGCCGAGGCTCCGCCGGCTCGTCCGTCGCAAAACCGCGAGCAGCGCCCGCCCGCGGACAACAGCCGCGCGCCGCGTCCGGCGGTCGAAAACGGCCGCGCCGCGCCGCCGCGTCCGCCCGGACGTCCCCCGCTGCCGCAGCGGCGCCGGCAGCAGAACCTCGTCCCGCAACTGCGCGGCGACCGGCCGGCGCCGGAATCCGACGACGTCCGCGAGGATTCGCCGGAGCAGGCCCGCTCCCGGCTCAGCGCGTTCCAGCAGGGCACCCGGCGGGCCCGCGAGGCCGATCCCGGGCACGACAACAGGTACGGAGATCGCGACTGATGGCGAACAACGGCGTCAACGAGCTCGACTGGCTGCTCGACGACCTCGTGCAGCGGGTCGCCGGCGCGGACCGCGCGGTGGTGCTGTCCGCGGACGGGTTGCTGATCGGCCGGTCGGGCAATCTGTCCGAAGCGGACGCGGAACACCTGTCCGCGGTCGCGTCGGCGTTCCAGAGCCTCGCCCGCGGCACCGGACGGCACTTCGGCGGCGGCAACGTGCGGCAGACGATGGTCGAGATGGACCACGCGTTCCTGTTCGTCACCGCGGCAGGCCGGGGCGCCTGCCTCGCGCTGCTGGCCGGGGTCGACGCGGACATGGGGCTCGTCGCCTACGAGATGAACCTGATGGTCAAGCGGGTCGGTGCGGTGCTCACCGCGGCGCCGCGGGCCGGAGCGGTCCAGCGGACCTCGCCATGACGGCCCAGGGCCGCGAATCCTGGTACGAGGACGAGGCCGGTCCGCTGGTGCGGTCCTACGCCGTCACCGGCGGGCGGACCCGGTCCGACACCCGCGGGCTCGACCTCATCACGCTCGTCGTCGCGTTGCGCGCCGCGAGCGAGACGCCCGGGCTCGAACCGGAGTACTCGCGCATTCTTTCCCTGTGCCAGCGCCCGGTTTCGGTCGCCGAGGTGGCCGCGCGGGTCGATCTCCCGCTGCCGGTGGTGAAGGTGCTGCTGAGCGATTTGATAGAACGCAACCTCGTGCTGTTCCGCACCGCGACGCCGGTGACCGACGCCCCCAGCCCCCACGTACTCCAGGCGGTTCTCGATGGCATCCGGAAACTCTGAGCCCCGCCGGTCGCTCACCGCGCAAGCGGTGAAGGTGCTCGTCGCGGGCGGGTTCGGGGTCGGCAAGACGACCATGGTCGGCTCGGTCAGCGAGGTGCCGCCGCTGCGCACCGAAGAGGTGATCACCGCCGCGTCCGAGGGCGTGGACGACCTGTCCGGCGTCGAGGGCAAAACCACCACGACGGTCGCGCTCGACTTCGGCCGGATCACCATCAACCCCGAGCTGATCCTGTACCTCTTCGGCACACCGGGGCAGGACCGGTTCTGGTTCATGTGGGACGAACTGGCCGAGGGCGCGCTCGGCGCGGTGGTGCTGGCGGACACGCGGCGGCTTGAATCTTGTTTCCCCGCCGTGGATTTCTTCGAGCAGCGCGGGTTGCCGTTCGTGGTCGGGGTGAACTGCTTCGACGACGCTTACCGGTACGGGACCGAGGAAGTCCGCGGGGCGCTGGATCTGGATCCGCAGGTGCCGTTGCTGCTGTGCGACGCGCGGGAGCGGGATTCCACCAAGCAGGTGCTGACGGTGCTGATGGAGCATGCGCTCGGGCGGGCGATGCTCGTGAGCGGCAACCCCGGGTAGATTCCCCGGGACTGCCGCTCACGGCGCGGTTTTCAGCGGCGGCGCAGCTGGTCCAGCGAGGCCGCGCCCGGGCCGACCACCGCGATGACGAGGAAGATCCAGGCGAAGAGCGCGGCGGGCTCGCCCATGTTGTGCAGGGGCAGCAGGCCTTCCGGGGCGTGCACGGTGAAGTAGGCGTAGGCCATGACGCCGGAGAGCACGGTCGCGGAGACGCGGGTGAAGAGCCCAGCGAAGACGAAGACCGCGCCGACGACCTCGATCAGGCTGGCCCAGTAACCGGGCCACTGGCCGAAGGGGACCGCGCCGCCCGCGTTGTCGATGCCGCCGAAGAGCCCGAAGCCCATCAGGCCGTGGCAGAGGAAGAGGAACGACACCACGGCGCGGAAGAGGGCCAGTACGGTCGGGCGGACTCGGTCTGCCAGGGACTTCGTGGCCTCGGTCGTGGTGGCGGCTGCGGTCTTGGGGGCGGTGGTGGTGGTCATCTTGGGTCCCTCCCGGGTGGCTGTTGGCTGCCTTCTGCCTATGCGTCGAACGTGGCCGGCCGGGATCGACACATCGCCGGGAAGTTTTTTCGAGGCGGTGTTTGGGCTGGTCAGGGGGGCTGGCAGGGTGGGGGGATGGTGGTCAAGCGGAGTGCTGGGGTGTTGGTCTATCGGCGGGGCGCGGACGGGGTCGAGGTGTTGCTCGCGCATATGGGCGGGCCGTTTTGGGCCAAGAAGGATCTGGCGGCTTGGTCGTTGCCCAAGGGGGAGATCGAGGAGGGGGAGGAACCTGAGGCCGCGGCTCGGCGGGAGTTCGCTGAGGAGCTGGGGGTGGCGGTTCCGGACGGGGAATGGGTTTCGTTGGGGGAGGTTCGGCAGTCCGGGAAGGTCGTGACTGCTTGGGCGGTGGAGGGGGAGCTTGATCCTGGTGTCGTGGTGCCGGGGGTTTTCGAGATGGAGTGGCCGCCTCGGTCTGGGGTGATGCGGGAGTTTCCTGAGGTGGATCGGGTGGAGTGGTTTTCGCTTGAGGCGGCTCGGGAGAAGTTGGTCAAGGGGCAGCGGGGGTTTTTGGATCGGCTTGCTGTGCCGGAGTGATCGGCTCGTCGCCTGGCGGCGACATTGCTCTCTGTGGCGTGCGTGGGGCACCCCGAAGCTTGATTGTGCTGACGGTTCGGGGGTGCTTGTCAAGGCGGGAAAGATGCCTTGACAAGCACCCCCGAACCGCAGGGAGGCTTCGTATCGGGGTGCGGGGGAGGGGCTGGGTGCCTCGCTCGTTGGGTGCACCGGCTGCGGAGTGGGGCTGGGTGCCTCGATGGTTGGGTGCACCGGTGCGGTTTGGTGCCTTGGTCGGTGGGTGCACCGGTGTGGGTTGGGTGGGGGTGGGGCTTGCGCCCCAATGTGGCATTGGGTGCATCTGACGCACCCAATGTGGCGTTCGGTGCGTTGAGCGCACCCAATGCCACATTGGGGTCGTTCACGGTCCGGTGGCTGGTCGTGAGGGGAACCCTCAGGGAATCAGCGTCTGTGAGGGTGGCCCTCACGAACCGAACTGTTGCAGCAATGTGCTGAGCGGCGTGGTGGTGAAGGACGGGAGGACTTGGTCTGCTTTGGCGAAGTCCAGGGTTGCGGTGATGGGGTTTGGTACTGCGATGGTGGTGATTCCGGCTGCTTTCGCTGCGCTCACGCCATGCGGGGAGTCTTCGAAGGCCAGGGCTTCTTCTGCGGTTACGCCTAGGGTTCGCAGGGCTGCCAGGTAGGTGTCTGGGTCTGGCTTTGGTTTGTGGCGGTCGCCGGTTTCTACTGCGGTGAAGCGGGCGGCCAGGCCTAGGCGTTCCAGTTGCCCGTGTACCCAGGTGCTGGATGAGCTTGAGGCGACGCCTAAAGCCAAGCCGCGGCGGGCAGCTTCGTCTAGGTAGTCGAGTACGCCTTCTCGTGGGCCGTCTTCGGCTAGGAGTTCGTGTACTCGGGCGCGCATGGATGGGCGCAGGGTTTCCGGGTCCACGTTTTCTACTTGTTCGGCTAGCAGCTTGAACATCGTCGCGGCGGTGTTCTGGGTGCCGATGACTGTGTGCCAGACGTCCAGGGGCAGTTCGACTCCGTGTCCGGCGAACATTTCCTGCCAGGACCGCAGTACCGCTGCTTCGGTGTCGGCGAGGGTGCCGTCGAAGTCGAAGATCAATGCTCGCGTGGCCACGTCTCGCAGCTTGCCTCACGAGAGCCGGTGGCGGGTTAGTTCGTGGCGAAAAACTCCGCCAGTACCGGTGCCAGCGCGGCGGTTTTCACCAGGTGCGTCTGGCCGGGCAGGGTGCGGTAGGTGGCGTGGGGCAACTGGGCAGCCGCTGCTGCGACGCCGTTGCGCATCCACTCGGGGCTCTTGCCGCCGTCGAGGATCAGGGTGGGGGCGGTGATTCCGGACCAGCGTTCGGCGGGGAGCGGGCGGCCGGACTGGTTGTCGTCCATGACCTGGGCGTCGTAGGCGAGGGTGTGGGCCACGCGCTTCATCCGCGGCCAGGCGGGCATCAGGCGCATCATCGTGACCATCAGGGCGGGCAGTCCGACGCCTTCGACCATGAACGTCTTGATCGCGTCGCCTCGTTTTCCGGCGGCGACGGCTGCTTCGAGCTTCGCCTGGTAGTCGGCCGGGACGCGCTTGCGGGTGCTGTCGACGACGAACGGCGGTTCGTACACCGCGACCTTCTTGACCGGCACGCCGCGATGGGCGGCTTCCAGTACGAGAGCGGCGCCGGACGAGATGCCGTACAGGCTGATCTCTCCGCCTGCTTCCTTGGCCAGTGCGGAGATGTCTTCGATCTCGCGCTCGACGTCGTACGGAGCGGTGTCGCCGCTTTCGCCTCTGCCTCGGCGGTCGAACGTGTAGACGGTGAAGCGGTCCGCGAGGGCTTTGGCGAGATCGTCGTTGGGCGTCGAGGTGCGGTAGCAGAGCGCGCCGTCGACGAGGACGAGTGCGGGGCCGGAGCCGGTGCGGGAGTAGGCGATCTGGGTGCCGTCGGCGGACGTGACGGTGGGCATGGGGTTCCTCCTCGGGGTGGTGCTGGTGAGGAGAACTTTCGCATCCGATGGTTTGAGTTGTCAAGACAAAAAAATTAGTCGGTGGGATCTGCTGGGGTGCAAGGGGGCTGGCGGGTTTAGGCGCTGCGGAGGGTCAGCAGGGCGATTTCGTTCGGGGCGAAGACCCGGAACGGCGGGCCCCAGAAGCCGGAGCCGCGGCTGTTGTACAGCTGGGTCGGGCCGTGCCGGGTGAGGCCGGACAGTGTCGGCTGGTCGAGGCGGACGAGGAGGTGGAACGGCCAGATCTGGCCGCCGTGGGTGTGGCCGGAGATCTGCAGGTCGACGTTTTCCTCGCGGGCCTGGGCGACCTGTTTCGGCTGGTGGGCGAGCAGGACGACGGGGACGTCGTGGTCGGCGCCGTCGAGGGCGGCGGCCAGGTCGGGGCCGTGCCCGGGCAGGCCGGAGGCGGCTCCGGTGGGGTCGTCGATGCCGGCGAAGAGGAGGCGGGCGCCGTCGCGTTCGATGAGGGTCGAGCTGTTGTGCAGGGTGTCCCAGCCGAGGCTCGCCATGTGGTCCAGCCAGGCCTGTGCCTCGCCGAAGTACTCGTGGTTGCCGGTGATGTAGAACCGGCCGAGCGGGGCTTGCACGCCGCCGAGCGGGTCGACCTGCTTGCGCCGTTTGGCGACCGATCCGTCGGCGAGGTCCCCGGCGTGGCAGACGACGTCGGGCTGCAGCCGGTTCAGTTCCGCGACCAGGCGCTCGGACCAGCGGGTGCGGTCGAGCGGGCCGTAGTGGGTGTCGGTGATGACCGCTACGCGCAGCCCGTCGAGCCCGGGACCGAGCTTCGGCAGCACGACGTCGACCGCCTTCACCGGCGGCACCCGCATGGCGATCCGGTTCCCGCTGACGAGCAGCACCGCCGCGACGGCCAGCGTGACCGCGGCTACGATCCGTGGCCGCGCGGGATCGTCTACTCCGGACACCAGCAGGACCAGCCGCAGCAAGTGCGTGAGGACGCTCCAGGTGAACAACACCCACACCGCGCCGAGCGTGACGTCCCCGACCCGCGCGGCGGCGTCGCTCTGCTTCGGACCGTGCCCGAGCACCATGAGCACCGGAAAACTCACCGCGGCGACGGCGAAAACGACCGTGCCCACGACGGTGCCGGCGACCGGCCACTCCGGCAACAGCACGAGCACCGACCACGGCTCGCCGAACAACAAGAGCACCGCGGCGACCACGAAGGCAACCCGACGAACTCCGACCACGGTTTTCTTCCCTTCGCCCGCGTGCTACCCAGCGTAGCCGCATTCGGAGGGTGGGGGCCGGGGTGTGAAGGGGAGTGGGTGGCGGGGCTGGACGGAGGGGCCGGGAATGTGCGGTGTGGTGGCGCGGACGGCGCGTCTGGGGTGGGTGGGGTTCCCGGGCGCGCGGGTCTCGTGCCGCTGCGGTGCGACGGGAACCGGGCTGCGGGCCCTTCGTCCGGTCACGGTGGAGTTGCCGCGAGCAGTCGGAATTGTGCTGCTGCGGTGCGACGGGCGGAGGGGAACGAGCTGCGCATCAGGTGGCGCGGGATTTCAGGTGCGGCCGGATCATGCCGCCGCGGGCTCGGCGAGACGGACACAGCCTCCGGGCCCACAGCCCGCATTCACCCCGCGTGGCTCAGGACTCTCCCCGTCCCGCGCGCCAGTTCGCCACCGTTTCCTCCACGTCCAGTGGGCGGGCTCGCAGCACCGGGCCGTCCTGGGGCATCGCGTGTGCCTTGCGGATGCGGGCGTTCAGGTCTTCGACGATCTGCCGCACCTTGGCTTCGGAGTGGACTTTCGCCAGTTTCCCCGGCAGGTCTTGGATTTCGCGCGGCAAGGCGAGCGACGGCGGCAGGAACGCGGCTACGTCGAGGTCGCCTTCGCGGGCGCGGCGGATCGCCCAGTCGGTGGCGGCGTCGCGGCCGCTCGGGGGCGGCAGCGGTTTTCCTGTTCCGGGAAGGTCTTCGAAGTCGCCGCGGGCTTCGGCGGCGGCGATTTGCCGGTCGACCCACGAACCGTACGACACGCCCGGTGGTTTGCGTTCCGTCACTGGAACCACCTCCCTCGCTCCCCAGCGTAGCGGCCATGGCGGCGTCGCGGAGGGGACGAAGGTCCTGAAACGGCAGGTAAGATCCCACGCTGACGGTACGAGGCCGGGAGGGGACACGATGATCGTCGAGCACGAGGGCGACGGTCCCGAGGCCGCGCGCGAGGAGGTCGCGCGCACGCTCGCGCTGCTGTGGCGCGATTGTGCGGGCGCTCCGGAACCCTCGGCTCGCGGCAGGCGGCCGACGCTCACCATCGAACGGATCATCGTGGCGGCCATCGCGGTCGCCGACGCCGAGGGGCTCGTCGCGACGTCCATGCATCGCGTCGCGAAAGAGCTCGGGGCGGGCACGATGACGCTCTATACCTACGTTCCCGGCAAAACCGAGCTGATCGATCTCATGGTCGACACCGTTCTCCTGGAACGGAATCTCCCCGGGCCCGGCGAACCGCGGCCGGAGGACTGGCGTGCGCAGGTGCGTGTTTACGCCGACCGCACGCGCGACATTTATCGTCGGCATCCGTGGCTGCGCGAGCGTTCGCGTGTGCGGCCTGCCCTTGGTCCGGGGCAGCTGGCCGGTCAGGAATACCTGCTGTCCATTATGGAGAGTCTGGGACTGCCTGCCCGGGAAATCGTCGCGGCGGCCAATTCGGTCGCGGGCTATGTGGACGCGAACGCGGCGGCCGAGGCGGAGAGTGTCCACTTGGAACGGACCACCGGACAGTCCAATGAGGCGTGGTGGGGACAGCATTCTTCGTTCTGGCACACGTATTTCGACGTCGAGTCTCATCCGGCGATGAACCGGACGTGGCTTGCCGGTGGGTTCGAGAAGCCGTCGGCGGAGCAGGCTTCGGACGCGTCGGAGTTCGGATTGGACCGGCTTCTGGACGGTATCGCAGCGCGGATCGGCGGATAAGCTCAACCGCGGGCGTCGAAGCGGATCCCGGTCGCCTCCTCGGAAAGTGTCCACAATCGACGGCCCCGCGCTGGATCCCGGGACGCGCCCATCGCCGTGCCCAGCCGGGGGCGGCCCACTCCGCCGAAAGCCGGACCGTAATAGGCGCCGCCGGTCGCGGTGGGGTCGACGGCGGCCCGGACCGCTGGCCAGGCGCCGTGGTCCTTTCCGTGTGTATAGGGCGCGAGCAGGCGCATCACCGGCACTGGCTGGGTGATTCCCGGACGCGCGGGGCTGGTCCGCTCCAGGCTGAACCCGGGGTGCGCGAGGATCGCCCGCACCGGTGAATCGGCCGCACGCAGGCGTCGGTCGAGTTCCATCGCGAATGACTGCACGGCGTGCTTCGACAACGCATAAGCGCGGAAGTCCGAGTACTTGCGCGAACTCTGCAGATCATCGATGTCGTACGGATACATCCGGGTGATCAGGCTGCCCGCCAGCACCACGCGCGCGGACGACGCGGTCAGCACCGGCATCGCCAGCGCGGTGAGGGCGAAGTGGCCGAAATGGTTGGTGCCGACCGCCAGTTCCAAGCTCTGTTTCGTGGTCCGGCGCACCGGTCCGGGGGCGGTGATGCCGGCGTTCTCGATCAGCGCGTCCAAGCGGTCCAGCCGGCCGAGCGCTGCGACGGCGGACGGGACGGAGTCGAGATCCGCGAGGTCCAGCGGGATTGTGCTCAGCGAAGCCGAACCGACTCGGGTGCGCACCATCTCGACCGCCGCGCGCAGCCGCGACGGGTCGCGGCCCAAGAGAGCGACGTGCGCTCCGGCGGCGGCCAGCTGCTCGGTGATGAAGTAGCCGATCCCGGCGTTGCCGCCGGTCACCGCATAGCACCGGCCGGCCAGGTCAGGCAGGTGCCGAGGATTCCACGCCACGATCGCTCCCCCGTAGTCCGGTTTGGTCCGGACTATACGAACGCCGCGGTCAGTGCGTCGGCGCGGCCTCCGTGGTGGTGCTGGAGGTCGTGGTGCTGGACGTCGCCGGGTTCGCCGGGGCCGAACTGGACGTTGTCGTGCTCGTCGTCGGCGTGGTGCTGGTGGGGCTCGTCGACGAGGTAGGCGTAGAAGACGTGGTGGGCGCTGAGCTGGTCGGCTTCGCCGGGGAGGAGCTGCTGCTCGGCGCGGTGCTGCTGCCGGGAAGCTGGGTCGGGGTGCCGGGCTGCTGGCTCGGCGGGGCCGGGGTGACCGGCGGCGGCGCGGGCGGGGCGACGTCGCCTGCCGGGCTGCCCGCGGCGGCTTCGACCGCTCCGGGGCCGGGCGGGGCTCCGATCGGGACCTGGCTGTCCGGCAGCTTCGAGACGCCGTTGCGGTAGCCGTACGCGTACGCCATCACAGTGTCCACATAGGACTGCGAGTTGTTGTACCGGCGCACCGCGAGGCGCTGGGCGGCGTCGCTGGAGAGGTCCAGACCTCCGGAGCACAGGTAGCGCGCGGTGGCGAGCGTTTCGTCGTAGATGTTGTTCGGGTCGGAAACGCCGTCGCCGTTGCCGTCGGAGGCGTAGGACGCCCAGGTCGACGGGATGAACTGGGTCGCGCCGACCGCGCGGTCCCACACCGGGTCGCCGTCGAAGCGGCCGTGGTCGGTGTCGCGGATCGCGGCGAATCCGCCGGAACCGTCGAGTACCGGGCCGAGAATCCGCTCGAGGGTGTTGCCGCGCGCGTCGACGTAGCCGCCGCGGGCGTGGTTCGACTCGACCCGTCCGATGGCCGCGATCAGCGCCCAGTCGACGTGGCAGCCGGGTTGTTCGCGGGCCATGATGTCGGCCGCGTTGCGGTAGGCGCGCAGCATGCTGTCCGGGATGCCCAGCGGGCCGGCGGTGGTCGCCGAGCCGGGGCCGTTCGGGTAGCCCGGCACGCCGAGCGCCTGCGGGACCGGCGGCTGCGGGAGGCTGCCGTCGACCCCGATCGGCGGGAGCGTGATGCCCGGCGGCAGTCCGGGAACGCTGGGCGCGGCCTGGGCGGCCGACGGCGGCTCAGCGGCGCGCAACGCCACCGGGATGCCGGACGACGTCACCGTCGGCAGCACCACGAGCGCGCCTCCGGCGAGGGCGGCGAAAGCCCGGCTGCGGGCGTTCCGTCCCTGCGGGCGGCGTCTGGCCATGCTCGTCTCCCCGTTCGTTCTGCCGTCTGCGGCCAAGCTAGCGGATCTGTCCGCGATCCGGTGAGGGCTCGGCGGAATTCTGTCCGTTCCGGCCAACTTTCGTTCGTCTGGCATAAAACCTTTGGCGGGTTCCGGTCATCGGGGCTTAACCGGAACTTCGCCGATTAGGCCGAATGGAGCAATCCCTTCGTATGGTCCACAGTGGACCCTGAGGCGAATTAGGCCGCCGGGCCGAATCGTTTGCGGTATTCGGACGGCGACAAGCCGGTGTGCCTGCGCAGTTGCAGCCGGAGATTCGCGCCGGTGCCGAGCCCGGTGCGGGCGGCGATGCGGTCCAGACCATGTTCGCCGCGTTCGATGAGCCTGCGGGCCAGCGTCACGCGCTCGGCGGTGAGCCAGGCGAGCGGCGTCGTGCCGAGTTCCGCGCGGAACCGGCGGTGCAGGGTGGCGGCGCTGGTCGACGCGCGGGCGGCGAGGTCGGTGACCGCGAGCGGCTGGTCGAGCCGCTGACGCGCCCATTCCAGCACCGGCGCGAGCGAGGCGTCGGGAATCTCCGGCATCGGGCGTTCCACGAACTGCTGCTGGCCGCCTTCGCGATGTCCGGTGAAAACGAGGCGGCGGCTGACCGCGTTGGCGATTTCCGCGCCGTGATCGCGTTGGATCACGTGCAGCGACAAGTCGAGCGCGGCCGCGCTTCCGGCGGCGGTAAAAACTGTGCCGTCCTCGACGAAGAGGACGTCCGGCTCCAGCCGGACCCGCGGGTAGCGCGCGGTGAACTCGTCGGCCCATTGCCAGTGCGTGGTGGCCCGGCGATCGTCGAGCACGCCTGCCTCGGCCAGGGTGAACGCGCCGGTGCAGAAGCTCATCAACCGCGCGCCGCGGGCGTCCGCACGCTGGATCGCGGCGAGGATTTCCGGGTCGGCGGGCGTGGCCGGATCCGGCCGGTTCGGGACGATCACCGTGTCCGCGCTGTCCACCGCGTCGAGGTCGGCGACGTCGGCGAGGGTGAAGAAGCCGAGGTGCATCCGGGCTTGGCCGCCGGGGGCCGCGAGCGCGAAGTCGTACCAGGGCCGGCGCAGTTCCGGCCGGCGCAGGCCGAACAGTTCCGTCGCGACGCCCATCTCGAACGGATTCGAGCCGTCGCCGACGATCATCACGACGCGGTGCGAGGATCCTTTCGGCATATGCGATTCCTAGCACTCCCGGCGACGCGAGACCAGGCCCAAGATCGGACTATGACTACTCAGCCCCTCGATCTGCAGGCCGTGCTGGCCGGATTCGACGCCCCGTGGAGCCCCCGGATCGTCGCCAACGTCAACGACTACGACATCCGCCTCGCCCGGTTCGCCGGCGAACACGTGTGGCACAAGCACGACAACACCGACGAGTTCTTCCTCGTTCTCGACGGCAGCATCGAGATCGGCCTGCGCGAAGCGGACGGCGAACGCACCGTGACGTTGACCCGCGAACAGGCGTTCGTGGTTCCGCGCGGCACCTTCCACAAGCCGTCGTCGAAGGAGGGCGCGGTGGTGCTGCTCGTGGAGCCGTCCGGGACGCTTTCGGTCAGCGACGAGCACGAAGAAGTGCCCGACATTGTCGACGTGACCGTCGGGCATCGCGTCTGACCTGCTGGGTTGCACTGTGGGACGGCGTATCCTCGCCGTCATGAAACGCACTTCCTTCGCGCAGTGGCCGTGCTCGATCGCCCGGACCATGGACCTGCTCGGGGACTGGTGGACGCCGCTGGTGCTGCGCGACGCCTTCTACGGCGTCCGCCGCTTCGACGAGTTCCAGCAGGCGCTCGGCATCGCGCGCAACACCCTCGCCGACCGGCTGCGCAGGCTGGTCGACGAGGGCTTGCTCGAAAAACGCGCCTACCAGGCCGAACCGGTGCGCTACGACTACGTGCTCACCGAGAAGGGCCGCGATTTCTGGAGCGTGCTGGCGGCGATGACGGCCTGGGGCGACCGGTGGCTGGCCACCGAAGCGGGCCCGCCGATCGTGCTGCACCACGACGCCTGCGGGCACGACACGACCGCGACCGTCGTCTGCGCGGACTGCGGCGAGCCGTTGTCCGCCGAGGACACCCGGATGCGGCGCGGGCCCGGCTTTCCGGAACGCCTCTCGCAGCGGCCGGACGTCCAGGCGAGGTTCGCGCCGCAGGAATAGCGGTCCGTGGCGTTGACATGGTCAGTCTAGTTACGCAACTATGCTGGTCGAGACGCCAACGGAGGAGGACTCGCCATGGAGTGGACCGGCGCGCGGTACGCGGACGCCCCGACGGTGCAGGTGGACGCGTGGATCGACGGCTCGCCCGAGCAGGTGTGGCGGTTCGCCTCGGACGTCGCGCTGATGCCGGAGCTGAGCGGCGAACTGCAGTCGGTCCGGTGGTGCGACGAGGGTTCCGCGCCGGCGCTCGGGCGGTCCTTCGTCGGGCGCAACCACCACCAGGCGCGCGGCGACTGGGAAACGACGTCCTACATCGTCGAATGCGAGGAGCCGCGCGTCTTCGCCTGGGCGGTCAGCGATCCGGCCAATCCGACCGCGGTCTGGCGGTTCACCCTAGCCCCGGAGAACGGCGGCACGCGGCTCACGCAGTGGGCGCAGATGGGGCCGGGGCCGTCCGGGGTGACCGAGGTGATCGCGCGGATGCCGGAGAAGGAGCAGAAGATCGTGCACGTCCGGCTGAGCGAGTTCGAAGCCTCGATGACCGCCACGCTCGGCGCGATCAAGGACCGTGTGGAAGCCGCCGGATGATGCGCACGGCCACCACCGTCGAGGCGTCGTCCGGCTGGCCGGAGACCCGGGATTTCGTGCTGGAGGCGGAAAAACTGGGGCTCGGCGAATGCTGGGTGGCCGAGGCGTGGGGTTCGGACGGGCCGTCGGTGCTCGGCTACTTGGCCGCGCGCACGAACCGGATCCGGCTCGGTTCCGGGATCATGCAGCTCGGCGTGCGCACGCCGGTCGCGCTCGCGCAGGCCGCGCTCACCCTGGCCGAGATGTCCGGCGGGCGGTTCGCGCTGGGGCTCGGGCCGTCCGGTCCACAGGTGATCGAGGGGCTGCACGGGGTGCCGTTCGCGCGGCCGCTGACGCGGATGCGCGAGACGGTGCAGATCATCCGCAGTGCTTTCGCCGGGGAGAAAATCTCCTTCGCGGGCAAGGCTTTCCAGATCCCGTTGCCGGGGGAGTCCCGCCCGATGCGGCTGTCGACGACGCCGAACGAGGACATCCCGATCTACCTGGCCACGCTGTCGCCGCGAATGCTGGAGCTCACCGGCGAACTCGCCGACGGCTGGCTCGGCACGAGCTTCGTCCCCGAGGGCGCCGACGCGTACTTCCGCCACCTTGACGCCGGGCTCGCGAAAGCCGGTCGGAGCCGTGGCGATCTCGTGGTGTGCCAAGGCGCGGAGGTCGCGTTCGCGTCCGATGAGGACGAACTGCGCCCGATGGTCGCCGGGCGCAAGAAGGAGCTGGCGTTTTCGCTGGGCGGCATGGGTTCGGCGAGCACGAACTTCTACCACGACGCCTACAGCAGGCAAGGCTGGGCGGAGGTCGCCGCGGAGGTGCGGGAACGCTGGCAGTCCGGCGATCGCGACGGCGCGGCCGGGCTGGTGACCGACGAGATGGTGCTCGCGACGACGCTGATCGGCACCGAGGACATGGTCCGCGCGCGGCTGAAGGTGTGGCGCGCCGCCGGTGTCGACACGGTCCGGCTGTATCCGGCCGGTGACACGCTGGAAAAACGGCTGGCGACGCTCGGCAGGGCACTCGAGTTGGTAACGGAAGTGCCCTGACAGACCAAGTATTGGGCCAACCGGCTGCGTCGGCGGGTCCGGCTGCGCCATAGTGTCGGCGATCCCGAACCTCAAGGAGTCGCTCGATGCGCAAGATCGTGTCCACGTTGTTCGTCTCGCTCGACGGCGTGGTCGAGGCGCCGGACCAGTGGTCGCTCTCGTACTGGAACGACGAGCTCGAACACGCGGTGGGCGACGGCATGGCGGACGCCGACGCGATGTTGCTGGGCCGCGTGACCTACGAGGGCTTCGCCGAGGCGTGGCCCGGCCGCACGGACGACCCGGGCGCGGAGTTCATGAACAGCGTGCCGAAGTACGTCGCGTCCACCACCCTGACCGCGGCGGACTGGCACAACACGACCCTCCTGCGCGGCGACCTCGGCGAGGCGATCGCGGACCTGAAGTCCAGCGCGGGCGGCGACATCATGACCAGCGGCAGCACGACGCTCGTGCGGTGGCTCCTGTCGCACGGGCTGGTCGACGAGCTGACCCTGCTGCAGTACCCGGTGGTGGTCGGCAAGGGACGCCGGTTGTTCCCCGCGGAGGGGCCGCAGCTGGACTTCGAGCTGGCGGATTCGACGGCGTTCCGCAACGGGGTGCTGCGGCTGGTTTACCGGCCGTCCGACGACTGACACTGTCCTAAAAGGACTTCGCCCTGCCCGAAAACCGGCCCGCCGCGCAGGATTCGGGTCATTCCGCCAGACGGGCGCCGCGACGCCAGATGGCGCGGATGTTGAGCGTGTCGCTGATGTCGCGGGTCGGGTCGCCGTCGACGAGCAGAAGGTCGGCGCGGAGTCCTTCGGCGACGCGGCCCCGGTCGCTGAGGCGGAAGCGGCGGGCGGTGGTCGCGGTGGCTGCGCGCAAGGCTCGTTCGGGCGTGAGGCCGGCGTCCACGAGGTACTGCAGTTCGTGGTGCAGGCTCGCTCCGTGCGCGAGGCCTCCGAAGAACGTCTCGGGCATGGAGACATCGGTGCCGGCCAGCACGTCGACGCCCGCCGCGTCCAAGGCCCGCACGGTGTCGTACACGTCTTCGAGCTTGCCTTGCGGGTAGCGGTTGTAGCTGGAGCGCAGGGTTTCCTCCCACTCGCGGTCGAGGCGGGAGGCGACCCGCGGGTCGTCGGCGAGCGCGCTGCCGGTGATCCCCATCAGCGAGGCGTTGAGGCTGATGCAGGGGATGACGAACATGTCCGCGTCCTTGACGAGGCTGACGATCTCGGCGGTGTGCGGCTGGTCCATGAACACGTGGGCAAGCCCGTCGATGCCCGCTTCGACGGCCATTCTGGTCGCGTCGACGGTCAGCGCGTGGGCGACGGTGAGAGCGCCGTACTTCTTGGCTTCCGCGACCCCGGCGTTCACGGTGGCCTGGTCGAGACACGGCAGTCCGGGATGTCCCTCCACGCTGCCGTCGTCGATCATGAACTTGATGAAGTCGGAGCCCCGGGCGAGGAGCTGGGGGACGAAGGCGGCCGCTTCCTCGGGCGTGGTGGAGAACGGCATCAGCGGCATCACCGGCGGCAGGTCCCACTTCGGGCGGAACCCTTCGGGCATCAGCTCGCTGGGGTGACCGCCGGGCGGGGTGATGCCGAAACCGGCGGACCGTACGTCGGCCACGGTGTCGTCGCCGGTGATGTGCGTTCGGTTTTCCCGGGTGTTCATCCCCTGCATCTCCAGTTCGGTCGTCACGCCGAACCGCAGTGCCAGCGTCAGCGAGCCGGGTGCGGAGTGCACGTGCGCGTCGACGAGCCCCGGCAGCAGGGTGGCCCCGGTGCCGTCGACGGTTTCGCTGCCCGCGGGGATCTCGCCGCCGACCTGGACGATCCTCGTGCCGTCGAGGACCACGGTCTGCACGCCGAGGGACTTCTCCCCGTCGAAGACCCGGGCGTTGGCGATCGCGGTGAGTGTCATGGGAGGTCGTCTCGATTCATTGCTCAGGGTATTTACATACCTAATGCTATGTACTTGTCGCTGGGTATGCAACTGTGCTGGTGCGGGCCTAGGATCAAGCGCATGAGCAGCTCTCCCGAGCGGACCCCGGAGGATCCGGTGCTGGACCAGATCGGCCCGGCGCTGTCCCGGCTGCGCCGGCGAACCCCGGCGTCGAACAAGGATTTGTCCCGCAATCTCGTGCTCAACGTGATCGCCGATGCGTCCGACGAGACGACAGTCGGCGGGCTCGCGGTCGAGATGGGCGTCGCGCAACCGGTGGCGAGCCGGACTGTTGCCGCGTGCATCGCCGATGGGTTGCTGCGCCGGGCGGCCTCGCAGGCCGATGGGCGCCGGACCGTGCTTGAGCTGACCGAGCAGGGCGAGGCGGAACGCAACCGGTTCGCTGCCGAACAGCGGAAAGCGTTCGAGGAGATCACTGCCGCTTGGTCGGCGGAGGAGCGGGTTCAGTTCGCGCGACTGCTGGCCCGGTATGGTGCCGACGCCGCCGCTTGGTCGAGGAAGCAGGCCGCGAGGCGCGACTGAGGGGGTTGGATGGCGAAAATTCGGTGCGTGTGCGGGAACATCGTCCGCGACGACGACCCGCAGGACAGCATGTACTTCCTGACCAATGCCGAATTCGACGTCGACGCTCCTGGCATCGAGTTGTTCGGCAAAGCCACGCTGGTCGTGCGCTGTCCGGAATGCGAGCGCCTGTGGTTCTGGGGAGAAAACGGCGTATATCGCGAATACACGAAGGCCTGGGAGCGAGAGTCCTGAGCCGCCGCGGTGCTCCTTCGGGTCCGGCCCGAAGGAGCACCCCGGCTCAGTTCACCTGCCGTCCCTGCCCTTCCCAAAACGGCTGGCGCAGTTTGAACTTCTGGATCTTCCCGGTAGCCGTCCGCGGCAGTTCGGCGAGGAATTCCACGCGCTTCGGGCATTTGTATCCGGCCAGGTGCTGGCGGCAGTGCGTGATCAGCTCGTCCGCTGTCACCTCGGTTCCGTCGGTCACCACCAGCGCGGTGACCAGCTCGCCCCATTTCTCGTCCGGGATGCCGATCACCGCGGCTTCCCGGACGGCCGGGTGCGAGTTCAGCGCGTCTTCCACCTCGATGGACGACACGTTCTCGCCGCCGGTGATGATGACGTCCTTCTTGCGGTCGGCGATGGTGAGGTAGCCGTCGGTGAAGGTGCCGCCGTCGCCGGTGTGGAACCAGTTGCCTTCTTGCACCCGCGCGGTTTCGTCCGGGTTTTCCCAGTAGCCGTCGAGGTTGTGGTTGCTTTGGGTGAGGACCTCGCCGTCGGCGTCGATCGCGACGCGGACGCCCAGTGCCGGAGCGCCTGCGCGGCCCAGGAGTTTCGCCTGCTCGTGCGGGTCGAGGTCGGCCCATTCGCTGCGGAAGCGGTTGACGGTGACCAGCGGCGACGTCTCGGTCAGGCCGTAGATCTGGATGAATTCCCAGCCGAGTTCCGCGCGCACCCGTTCGATGGTGCGGGTCGGCGGCGGCGCGCCGGCCACGACGATGCGGACTCGGTCGCGGCCGGGGATTTCGCCGTCCCAAGTGGCGGCGCCGTCCAGGGCCGCGGTGACGACGGCGGGGGCGGCGCACATGATCGTCACGCCGTGGTCCTGCACGCGGCGCAGGATTTCGGCGCCGTCCACTTTGCGCAGCACGATGTGCCGTCCGCCGAGACCGGTGACCGCGTACGGCATGCCCCAGCCGTTCGCGTGGAACATCGGCAGCGTGTGCAGCAGGACGTCGTTGTCGCTGAGCGTGGTGTGCAGGCCGAAAGTCGTTGCGTTGAGCCACAAATTGCGGTGCGTGAGCTGGACGCCCTTCGGCCGCGCGGTGGTGCCCGAAGTGTAGTTGATCGTCGCGGTCGCGGATTCGTCGGCCGACCACGGCCGCGGTTCGCCGTCGCCGCCCCAGATCTTGTCGTCGTCCTCGCCGAGGACGAACACGTGTTTCGCGGTTACGCTGTCCAGCAACGGTTTCAGCTCGGGGTCGATCATCAGGACCTCGGCGCCGGAATGCTCGACGATGTAGCGCACCTCGGCGGCCGCGAGGCGGAAGTTCACCGGCACCAGGACGCGGCCCCAGCCGGAGACGCCGAAGAACGACGTCAGCAGTCGCGCGGAGTTGTGCGAGACGATCGCGACCCGGCCGCCGGTCGGAACGCCGAGCGCGTCGAGGTTCGCCGCCTGCGCGCGGGCGCGGCGGGCGAGTTCGCGGTAGGTCACCTCGCCCCAGGACTGCGCGGGCTGGGCAGGTTCGTCCACCACCGCGATCCGGTCCGGGTACACCGTTTCGGCGCGGTCGAGGAAATCGCGGACACTCAGGTCATAAAACACGTGCCGATCCCTTCGCGTCAGCGGGCCGCACTGCCCGCGCGGGTGATTTTCGCTCGCCGGACCGGATCCAGCCACCCCACATGGAGGGTGTCCGGCCGTCGGGACTTCAGAGGTAGCGGACGATGCAGAATTCGTGTCCCTCGGGGTCGGTCATCACCAGGACGACGCCTTCCCCGGGGTAGTCGTGGCGGATGCCGGTCCACTGGCCGCCGAGCTGTTCGATCTGCGCTCGCGCCTCGTCGACGTCGTCCACCTCGACGTCCAGATGCAGCCGCACCTTGCCGCGCTTGGGTTCGGGGACGCGCTGGAACGTCAGGCGGGGAGCGGCATCGAGCCGCGAGCCGACCGTGGCCCAGTCAGGTCCGTCATGCTCTCCAGAAACCGGCCGGTCGAGAATCGCGCTCCAGAAGCCGGCCAGCACCTGCGGTTCGGCGCAATCGATCGTGACGCCGCTTAGCCGTCTCACGGGGCCCGCAGCAACCCAGCGGCGCGAGCCCGGTTCACCGCCTGTACCCGATTGGACACAGCCAGCTTCCGCATCGCGTGTTTCAGGTACGACTTGACCGTGTTGGGCAGCAACCCGAGCCGGTCGGAGATCTCGTCGTTCGTGCAGCCCTCGCTCACCAGCCGCAGCACGTCGACCTCGCGCGGGGTCAGCGCGACGCCCGGCAGGTCCAGTTCCGGGCGCAGCCGCTCGCACACCGCCAGCAGCCGTTGCCGGGCGCTCTCGTCCTGGATCGACCCGGCGATCGCGGTGAGTTCGGCGTGCAGGTCGCCGCGTTCGGCAGCGGGGACAGCCGTCGGCGCGGCCAGCCGGCGCTGCACTTCCTCTTCGACCTCGATGTCGCGTCCCAGCCGCGTCGCCACCGCGGTCGCCGCGTGCAACAGCCGATCGCCGAACGTGATCGAATCCCGGGACGCCGCGTACAGCACGGCGCGCGTGGACTCGCCGACGCGCACCGGCAGCGCCACCATCGCGCGCAGCCGTTCGGGTTCCACCGCGTGGTCGTATTTGTGCGTGATGCCCTGTGCGCTGAGGTAGTCGACCACCGTCGACGGCCGGGCCAGTGCCACCGCTTTGCCGCCGAGCCCGGCCCCGGTGTCCACCTGGACGTGCTGCAACGACCGGGTGGTGGTGCCGCGCAACTGGTCGATGACATGCGAACGGGAAGCCGCCGACACCGGTCCGCCCATCGCGACCGGCAGTTCGGTGGCGATCTGCAGTGCTTTGAGCGCGCCGGCGACCAGGGGGCTGGCCGTCAGCGCGAGCCGGCCCGGAGGCGTCATGGGCACCGTCCCGCTTCACTCGACCTTGCTGGGTGGACGTCCACGTTACGCGTTGCGTCGCGTTCGGACTACTCGTGTGGTTCGGTGGCACACGTGGCAACCACGGATTTCGATACCGTCGCCGACCGGCTCTACGCAGGTGAACCGGCCGACTTCGTCGCGGAGCGCACCGCGGCCGCCCGCGCGGCGAAGGAAGCGGGCGACGTCGAGCTGGCGCGCCGGATCCGCGCGCTGCGCAAGCCGACCGCGGCCGCGGCGTACGTCAACCGCCTGGCGCGCGACGGTTCCGCTCCGCTGACCGAGCTGGCGTCGCTCGGCGACAAGCTGCGCGACGCGCACGAGCAGCTCGACGGCTCCCGGCTGCGCGAACTGGCGCACCAGCGCGCGGAGCTGGTGCAGCGGATCGTGCGGGACGCGACCGGCTTGAGCGATTCCGTCGAACGCGAGGTGGAGGAAACGCTGGAGGCGATCGTCGCGGACGCCGACGTCGCCCGGCTGGCACTGGCCGGACGGCTGACGTCGAAGGCCCGCCAGGACGCCGACCGCTGGCTGTCCCTGCCGACGAATCCCGCGCCTGCCAAGAAGACCCGACAGTCCGAAAAGGACCGGAAAGCCGAGGAGGAAGCTCGGGTCCGCGCCCTGGAACGGCGGCAAGCGGTCCGCGCGCGGGCGGAGGCCGAGCGGAACCTGCAGCGCGCGGAGCGGACAGCCGAGCAGGCCGACGAGCGGGTGACCGAATTGCGGGAACGGCTCGCCGAGGCGGAGCAACGCGCTGCCCGGGCGGCCGACGACCTGGCCAAGGCGCAAAAGACTTTCGAGGAAGCCGACGATGCTGTCCAGCGGTCTTGACGGCGAGCTCGCGTTGTCGCCGCTGCGCCCGGACGACGCCGAGGCGCACTTCGCGGGCGAGGACCCGGAGCTGATCCGCTGGCTCAACGGCGGGCCGGGGACGCTCGCCGGGACCCGGGAGTATTTCCAGCACTGCCAGGAGGAATGGGCTTCCGGCGGGCCGTTGCGGGCGTTCGGCATCCGAGTGAACGACGTGCTCGCGGGGACGGTCGACCTGCGCTTCTCCGGCGAACATCTCGCGCCGGGCGAGGTGAACGTGGCGTACGGCTTGTATCCGGCCTGGCGGGGCCGCGGGTTCGCCACGAGAGCGGTGCTGCTGGCGGTCCGGTACGCGGCCGGCGAGGGCGCTGAGCGGGCGGTGATCAAGGTGGAGCCGGATAACGTCAGCTCGGGCGCGGTGGCTCGGCGGGTCGGGTTCGAGCTGAGTGGTCGGGTGGTCGAGGACGGCACGGTGCTGGACCGGTACGTCCGTGACCTTGGTTAGCGGCTGATTTCCGTTCCGGCGCACCAGACTGTGCGGATGGCGCGGGTAGCGGACAGGTCGGCCACCGGATCGCCGTCGATGAGGACCAGGTCGGCGCGCAGTCCGGCTCGGATCTCGCCGCGGTCGGTCAGGCCGAATGCCTGCGCCGGAGCGACGGTCGCGGCCCGCAGGATTTCCACCGTGCTCAACCCGGCTTCGGCCAGCAGTTCGAATTCGTGGTGCAGGCTCGCCCCGTGCGCGACCGCGACAGGGGCTCCGGAACCTCCGTTGGCGTCGGTTCCGGCGAGGATTTCGACCCCGGCCGCGCGCAACGCGGCCACGTTCGCGAGGTGATCGCCCTCGGCTCCGGCGAAGAACGCGAGCGCGCCTTCCATCATGGTGAGCGTCGGGATCGCCGTCTGCCCGGCGGCTTTCATCGCGGCGACGTCCTCGGCGGCGATTCGGCCGACCACCGGCACATGCGTCACGAATCGCGCGCCGGTCGCCACCGCCAGGTGGTACGCGCCGGGGGTCGCTGCGTGCACGACAGCGGCCAAGCCTCGCTTCCGTGCCGTGTCGACCAGCGCCTGCAACGCCTCCGCGGGCGGGCCGCCGTCACCGGGAGCCTCGGCGACGCCTTTCACGTAGTCGACGCCCTCCGCGACCCGCGCTTCCACGAACTGGACGGCGGCTTCCGCGGTGGTGACGATCGCGGATCCGGGCATTTCCGGGATCGTCGCGTGCAGGCCGTCCGGGCCGATCAGGGGCAGCCCGGCGCTGCGGAAATCCGCCGGGCCCGCGGTGCGCAGCGCGGCCACGCGCTCGGCTGGCCAGCACGCCATGTCCAGCCCGGTGGTGACGCCCCACGCGGCGAGATCGGTCAGCTGCTCCGGCCGCTCCAGGTGGACGTGCGCGTCGATGAACCCGGGCAGCAGCGCCGCTCCGGCAACGTCGATTTCCCGTGCCCCCGCGGGATCCGTGCCCAGTACCGCCCCGTCGATCACGACGGTGCGCGGTTCGGTGAGCCCCAGCCCGTCGAAGACGCGCGCGTTGCGCAGAGCGGTTTTCGCCACGATCCCTCCCCGGGTCAGTGGACGCGATACCGCAAGAGTACTGAGTTGTCGTCCACCAGAGCAGAGAGAAGTTCGAGCTGCTGCGGGTCGATGGCCGCGCCCATCGCGACGCGCGGGGCGTCCCCGGCGATCAGCATCGGCGCGACGGTCAGGCGCAGTTCGTCCACGACGCCCGCGGCCAGCAGCGACGCGAACAGGTGCGGTCCGCCCTCGCAGTCGATGCGGCGGAGGCCTCGCCGGGCCAGTTCGTCCACTGCGGCCCGCAGGTCGACGTCGCCGTGCCGGGGGCGCGGGCGCTGGTCGTCCGGATCCGCGTGCAGAGCCGGGTCGCCGGTGGCCTCGTGCAGGGTTGGGTCGCCTGTCCCAGCGACCAGGACGTCCGCCCCGGCCGACGCCCACGCCGCGCGCAGTTCCGGATCGGTCGCCGCGCTCGTGACGACGATCGTCGGCACCAGCGCCTTGGTGATCACCGGGGCGTCCGGCGGCAGCGAACGGCCGGTGCTGACCACGGCGATCGGCGCGATCGGGGCCAGCCCGTGCCTGCGCCGCCGCTCCGCGGTCTTCTCGTCCGGGCGCAGGCCCTCGAACCCCTCGGCCAGTGCGGTGCCCGCACCGACCAGCACGACGTCGGCGAGGTCGTTGCCCAGCCGGTAGACGATCCGGTCCGCGGGCGTCGACAGCCCGCCCGAGCGGCCGTCGACGGTGATCCCGCCGTCGGCGCTCGACACGAAGTTCACCGCGAGCCATTTCGGCACGTCCGGATAGACGTAGAGCTGCTCGACGTCGGCCTCGGTGCGGTCTTGGTTGCCGGGGAAGATCTCGCGCATCAGACCGACCGTACAACGTTCGCCGGCGGCCGGGTGCCGACGATGCTCGCCACCATCTCCGCGACCTGCCGCGTTTCGCGGACCTGGTGCGCGCGGAACATCGCCGCGCCGTGCAGCGCGGACACCGCGGTGGCGGCGAGCGTGCCGATGACGCGTTCGCCGACCGGGAGGTCCAGCGTTTCGCCGATGACGTCCTTGTTCGACAGCGCCATCAGCACCGGCCAGCCGGTGGCGACCAGCGCGTCGACGTGCCGGAGCAGTTCGAGCGACTGGTAGGAGTTCTTCCCGAAGTCGATGCAGGGGTCGATCATGATGCCCTCGCGCGGCACGCCCGCCGCGAGCGCGCGCTCGGCCAGTTCGGTGGTGCCTTCGACCACCGCGGCGACCACGTCGTCGTACACCGGCCGGAGCGCTTCGGTGCGCGGCACGAGACCGTTGGTGTGCGAGCAGATGTAGCCCGCGCCGTGCTCGGCGGCGACGTCGAGGATCTCCGGTTCGATCGCGGCCCAGTTGTCGTTGACCAGGTCCGCGCCCGCGCGGCAGACGGCGTCGGCGACCTCGGCGCGGTAGGTGTCCACGCTGATGACCAGCTCGGGGAAGTGCTCGCGGGCCCACTCGACGGTCGGCACGACGCGGCGGATCTCCTCGGCCGCGGTGACCTCGGGGCCCTTTCCGGCGGGCACGCCGCCGATGTCGATCAGGTCGGCGCCCTCGGCGTGCGCGCGGCGGATGGCCGCTTGCGCGGGGGCTTCTTCGAAGGTCGCACCGTTGTCGTAGAACGAGTCGGGGGTGCGATTGATGATGGCCATCACCAGGGCGCGGTCACTGGTGAGGCGACGGCCTCGGAACACGAGGTCGGGCGTATGCATGCGGTCTCCCGGGCCGGAACGAAAGATCTCGCGTGATCATAGGCGAGTTCGCGGCGGGAGTACGTCCGGCAGGTGGCGGGCGGAGCGGTCCGGAGGCCACCTGCGTCCGGGCGTTCGGTCGATCGGCTTGGCGGGTGCGATCAGGAGGCGAGCGCCTCGTTGACGGTCAGGAACTCGCCCGCGGTGCGCGTGGCGGAGAATTCGATCACGCGGTAATGCGCGAGCCGTTGCAGCACGAGCGGGTCGGTGGCGAGCACGGCGTCCAGCTTGCCGCGCAGGCACGGGCGGGAGATGATGACCTGGTCGGCGTCCTCGTTTCCTTTTCCGGAAACGAGGAACAATCCATGCGCGAACTGGCTTCGCAGCCACTCGGCGTGTTCGGCCAGTGCGTAGTCGACTTCGTTTCGAGGGGCTGTGTAGGACAGCAATGCGATGTACATGACCTCAGAGTAGGACGCTCGGTCGGATGGTGCATCCTCCTCCCGAGTGCCGTCCTGGTTCATCGAATGGTCAAGTATTCCCAATAACTCTTTACGGATAAGCGTACTGCTTGGATTTCCGTTACGGGGTACGGAAAATCCTGCGGCCCGGCGTTTCCGCAGGACATTTCGGACGGATGGTCAAGACCACCCCCAGTTCTGCGTGAAGCAGCCCGCCAGATAAAGATCCACGCGGTCGGCGAAGCGGCTCGGATCGCGTCCGGTGAGTTCGCCGATCCGGGTGATCCGGTATCGCAGGGTGTTCACGTGCAAGTGCAGAGTGGCCGACGTCTGTGTCCAAGATCCCGAATGTTCCAGGAACGCCTTGAGCGTCGTTATCAATTCGGAACCGTGTGCCGCGTCGTACGCGAGTACCGGTCCCAGTACTTTTTCGCCGAATGTCCGCCGCAGGTCCTCCGGCACGGCGGCGAGCAGCAACAGATGCGACGCCACTTCGTCGCCGGACAGCACCGTCGCGCGGCCCGGCGTCAGCGCGGCCAGCGTGCGCGCGTGCCGGGCTTCCTGCACCCCGGCGCGGAGCCCGCCGGCGTCCGCGGCCCGGCTCAGGCCGAGCGTCAGCCGCGCGGACCCGAGCGCGGGTTCGATCGTGTGCACCGCCTCCCGCAACGTTTCGGTGTCGCGCGAGGAGCAGAGACCGAAGGTCTCCCCGTCGACGGTCGCCACCAGCACCGGCTGTCCGGTGGTCGAAAGCAGCTCCTCCACCAGCACCTGCGCGAGGCCCGGCCCGCCGCCGCGGACCTCGGCGGACAGCGTCGTCACCGGTTCCTGCGGCGCGAACCCGGCCGCGGACAGCCGGGAGGTCAGCTCGCCCGGCGCGGCGTCGTCGGAGAGCACCAGCCGGAGCAGCGGTTCGGCCGTGCGGTTCTCGATCCGCCTGGCCTCGTCCACCCGGGACCGTTCGAGCCCGACCAGCGCCGCCAGTTCCAGCGCCAGCTCGCGGCGCGCGGACGGCCACTGCGCCGGATCGCCGTCCACCACGAGGAACCAGCTCGCGATCCGGTGGCCCGAGCGTCCGGCCGCGCCGAGCAGGGTGACCGGACCGTCCTGGCACGGCAGCCGTTCGGCGCGCAGGAAGCGGCGGGCCAGCGCGGTGCGGCGCGCGGCGGGCAGTTCGGGGCCGCCCGCCAGCTGCTGCCCGGTCGCGCTCAGCACGAGACAGCCGGTGCCCAGCTCCTCCGCGCCGGCCTTGACCAGCGCGGACAGTCCGTGGCCGGAGGTCACCGCGGCCACCAGCCGCCGGTGCGAATCGCGAGCAGGCGCCGAGCGCTCCGCCGCGAGGCCCAGGATCACCCGCTCGGCCACGGTCGCGAACGAAACCGACACCGGCACCTCGAACAACGGCAGCCCGACGCGCTCGCAGGCGGCCACGAGATAGTCCGGCACCGGGCCGCCGACCTCGGCGGTGCCCGCCCCGAGCGCGGTCACCCCCGCGGCGGCGAGTTTGCCGACGAACACGTCCGCGTCCGCGGGACCGGGCAGCCAGCGCATTCCGCACAGCACGATCTCGCCGCCGTCGAGGTACCGCGTCGGATCCTGCAGGGTCGCCTGGAAGACGCGGCCGAACTCGCGGTCGCGCGCCTTCTCGCCCGCCAGCAGCCGCAACCCCAGCTCCGGGGTGTCGAGCAGTGCACCCAGCCGCATGCGCGCCTCCTTCCGCCCATCAGTACCGCACACCAGAGGGGTTTGGCGGAAGCTACGAAAAACCGGCCGTTCGCCGTCGCCGCTTTCGGTGGATCTGCCGTGGCCCGGGCCACGCCGCGGCAGGTGTACTCACTCGGCGAGCGAACGAGAAGGGATGACCAATGGCGATCGTTCTTGGCGACAACCGCTACGGGAAGGCTGAAAACCGGCTGGTCCGCGTCGACCGCGAAGGCGACGAGCACCGGATCACCGACCTCACCGTGAGCGTGTCGCTGTCGGGCGACATGAGCGACACCCACCTGACCGGGGCCAACGACAAGGTGCTGGCCACCGACACGCAGAAGAACACCGTCTTCGCCTTCGCCCGCGACGGCATCGGCGAGATCGAGGACTTCGCGCTGCGGCTGGCCCGGCATTTCGTGTCCACGCAGGAGAGCATCCACGCCGCCCGGGTCGGGATCGTGGCTCATCCGTGGGAGCGGCTGCAGGTCGGCGGACGGCCGGCGCATCACTCGTTCGCCCGGTCCGGGGCGGGCACCCGCACCACGCGCGTCACCTACGACGGCGAGCGGGCCTGGGTGCTCGGCGGGGTCGAGGACCTGACCGTGCTCAACTCCACCGGATCCGAATTCTGGGGCTTCCCGCGCGACGAATACACCACGCTGGTCGAGGTCAAGGACCGGATCCTGGCCACCGCGGTGTCCGCGACCTGGCGGTACTCGGTCGAGGAGACCGACTGGACGCACGCGCACGAGACCGCGCTCGCCACCCTGCTCGACGCGTTCGGCGGCACGCACAGCCAGTCCCTGCAGCAGACGCTGTACGCGATGGGGCAGGCGGTGCTGGAGGCCGTCCCGGAGATCGCGGAGATCCGGTTCTCGCTGCCGAACAAGCACCACTTCCTCGTCGACCTCGAGCCGTTCGGCCTCGACAACCCCGGCGAGGTGTTCTACGCCGCCGACCGGCCCTACGGCCTGATCGAGGGCACCGTCCTGCGCGACGACGCCCCGCCCGCCGGTCCGGCCTGGTCCTGAGCAAACCCGAAACCCGAGCTGTTGGGAGCAGTACTGTCATGACCGTGTCCATCGATGCCGACGTCGAACGCGCCTGGCTCGCCGAATGCGTGCGGATCGCCGAGAAGAACGTCGCCGACGGCGGCGGCCCGTTCGGCGCGCTCGTGGTGAGGGACGGCGAAATCGTCGCGACCGGCGTCAACCGCGTCACCCCGTCGCTCGACCCGACCGCGCACGCCGAGGTGGTCGCGATCCGCGCGGCCTGCCAGGCGCTCGGCACGTTCAGCCTCGCCGGCTGCGTGCTCGTCTCCTCGTGCGAGCCGTGCCCGATGTGCCTCGCCTCGTCGCTGTGGGCGCGCGTGGACCGCGTGCTGTACACGGCCGACCGCGACGACGCCGCCCGCGCCGGGTTCGACGACCGGGCCTTCTACGAGCTGTTCGAGAACCCGCGCGAAACGTGGCAGACCCCGGTTTCGCGAGTGTCCACACCGGAGGCTTTCGCCCCGTTCTCCGCCTGGCTCAACCGGTCCGACCGGATCGAGTACTGAGCCTCGGCGAGTGCTGATGCCGGTCAGAATCGGCTTCAGCGTTCCCCGCCCCACCCCACCGGGCCACCCTCCCGGTGCTGACCGGAGCACCAGAAAAACGCAAACGTCCCGCCGTCCCGTCCCGTGCGTATGCCAGGGATGCGGTGCGGCACACCCACCGGCAAGGGGAGGACGCATGACCCAGGTACGCCTCGACGAAGCGGTGACCTCGGCTCCCGGACCACAGCGCAAGTCCATTGTGGAGCGACTATTCGAACTACGCGCTCGCGACACCAGCGTAGGCCGGGAAGTACGCGGCGGCGTGACCACGTTCGTCGCGATGGCCTACATCGTTTTGCTCAACCCGCTCATCCTCGGCGCCTCCGCCGACATCACCGGCGCGAAACTCAGCGCCGCGCAAGTGACGACGGCGACCGCGCTGGCCGCCGCCGTGATGACTGTCCTCATGGGACTCGTCGGCAACGCGCCGCTCGCGCTCGCCGCCGGTCTCGGCATCAACGGCATCGTCGCGTTCCAGATGGCGCCTGCGATGACGTGGGCGCAGGCGTTCGGGCTGGTAGTGCTCGAAGGCGTCTGCATTGTGCTGATGGCGGTCAGCGGGGTCCGGGAACGCATCATGAACGCGATTCCCGGACCGCTGAAAACCGCGATCACCGTCGGCATCGGCTTGTACATCGCGCTGGTCGGCCTGGTGAGCGCCGGGTTCGTCACGCGGACCCCGGACGCGGCGCATTCGACCGTCCCAGTGCGGCTCGGGCTCGACGGGCATCTCGACGGCTGGCCGATCGCGGTGTTCTGCTTCGGCCTGCTGCTGATGACCGTGCTGATGTCGCGGAAGGTGCCCGGCGCGGTGCTGATCAGCATCGCCGCCGCCACCGTGCTCGCGGTGGTGCTGCACGACGGATTCGGGGTCGGCGAATGGGGTTTGACGACTCCGACGCTGCCGCATTCCGTGGTCGCCGCTCCCGATTTCGGGCTGCTAGGGCACGTCGATTTGTTCGGCGGATTCGCCAAGGCGGGTGCGCTGACCGCGACGATCTTCCTGTTCACGCTGGTGCTGTCCGGGTTCTTCGACGCGATGGGCACGATTACCAGCGTGTCGGCCGAGGCCGGGCTGTCGAAGAACGGCCGGGTGCCGCGGATGGGCCGGATCCTGTTCGTGGACGGGGCCGGGGCGATCGCGGGCGGGATGTCCGGCTCGTCGCCGAACACCGTGTTCCTGGAGTCCGCGGCCGGCGTCGGGGAGGGCGCGCGGACCGGGCTGGCGAGTGTCGTGACCGGACTGCTGTTCGGGGCGACGCTGCTGTTCACGCCGATCGCGGGCATCGTGCCGGCGCAGGCCGCCGCGCCCGCGCTCGTGGTGATCGGCGGGATGATGGTGGCGCAGTGCCGCAATATCCCTTGGCACGATCCGGATTACACGATCCCGGTGTTCCTCACCGTCGCGCTCATTCCGTTCACCTACTCCATCACCAACGGCGTCGGCGCGGGCCTCATCGCGTTCGTGCTGATCAAGACCTTCCGCGGGAAGTGGCGTGAAGCAGGGTGGATCCTCACCGTGCTCGCGCTCGTGTTCACCGTCTATTTCGGAATCGACGTGGTGAAGGCGATCCTCTAAAAAGAAAGGGACCACCATGCCTCTGATGTTCCTCAACGGCGGCGCGATGCGCGGCGAACCTCTGCACCATCTGCTCGACGGCGCTCCGCTGGTGGCCGAAACGACCACGGCCGCGAAGTACCGGTTCTATTCGGTAGGCGGGCAGTGCCCGGCGCTGGTCCCGGTAGCGCACGGCGGCGCGGCGATCTCCGGCGAGGTGTACGACCTCACGCTGGACCAGCTGCGCGACCGGGTGCTCCCGTCCGAACCGCCGGAACTGGAGCTGGGCGTGATCGAGCTGGCCGACGGCAGTTCGGCGTTCGCGATGCTGCTGCGGCGGCCGCAGACCTCGCACGTGCAGCTGCGGGACATCACGGAAATCGGCGACTGGCGAGCGTTCAAGGCCGCGGCGTGACGGTTCTGGTCGCTCCGGACAAGTTCAAGGGCTCGCTCACCGCGGCGGAGGTCGCGGAGGTGGTGGCCGCGGCGTTCGCCGAGGTCGCGCCGGGCGAGCCGGTGCGGCAGCTGCCGGTGGCGGACGGCGGCGACGGGACAGTCGCCGCCGCTGTCGCGGCCGGGTTCCAGCGGATTCCGGTGCGGGTTTCCGGGCCGACCGGCCGCCGGATCACCGCGTACTACGCGCTGCGCGGGACGGTCGCCGTGGTCGAGCTGGCGGAGGCGTCCGGCCTCCACCGGCTGCCCGGCGGCCGGCTGGAACCGCTGACCGCGTCGAGCTACGGCACGGGCGAGCTGATCGCGGCCGCCCGTGCCGCCGGGGCGACGCAGATCGTGCTCGGGGTCGGCGGCAGTGCCTGCACCGACGGCGGAGCCGGATTGCTGACCGCGTTGGGCGCGCGATTGCTCGACGCTTCCGGCGCGCCGCTTCCGCCGGGCGGCGCCGCGTTGACCGAGTTGTCCACAGTGGATCTGTCCGGACTGCCCGAAGTGGACATTGTCCTGGCGTCCGATGTGGATAACCCGTTGCTGGGTGTGGATGGCGCCGCCGCGGTGTACGGGCCGCAGAAGGGCGCCGGTCCGTCCGAGATCGCGTTGCTGGAACGCGGGCTCGCTCGGTGGGCCGAAGTTGTGGGCTCCGCGCACGCCACCACCCCGGGCGCTGGCGCGGCAGGCGGCGTCGGGTTCGGTGTGCTCACCGGACTCGGCGCTCGCATTCGGCCGGGGATCGAGTTGTTGTTGGAGCTGCTGGGTTTCCCGGCCGCGGCTCGCGACGCCCGGCTCGTCATCACCGGCGAAGGATCGCTGGATACCCAGTCGCTGCACGGAAAAGCGCCAGTGGGCGTTCTCCGTGCAGCGGGCGGTACGCCGGTTGTCGCGTTGGCCGGGCGGTGTCTGCTGTCCGCGCCGGAATGGCGGGAAGCGGGCTTCGCCGGGGTGTACGCGCTGACCGACGTGGAGCCGGACGAGTACCGGTGCGTCGCCGAGGCTCGGTCGCTGCTGCGGGACCGGGCCGCGCAGCTGGCTCGGGATTTCAGCCGAGCAATACCTGCCTGACGTGGTCGGACAGGGGGAGTCCGGCCGCGTCCGCGGGGGTCAGCCAGCGGTGGTCGTCGTGTTCGGCCGGGTTGAGCTGAAGGTCGCCGAGGAATTCCGGATGCGCGTCGTAGTAGGCGGCGTGCACGGTGAACGGTTTGCCGGTGCGGTCCGGCCAGGATTGGCGGGCCCGTTCGCGCGCGAGCCGTACTCGCAGTCCGGTTTCCTCGGCGACTTCCCGTACCGCGGTGGTCTCCGGGGCTTCGCCGGGTTCGACGGTGCCGCCGGGGAATTCCCAATGCCCGCCGAGGAAAGTGCCTGGAGCGCGGCGGATCAGCAGCACGGTGTCGCCGCGGGGGAGCAGGACGTAGGCGAGATGTTTGTCGTTCACGGCGCACCTCCGTTGGATACGAGGACCTGACCGTTTACCCAGCCGCCTTCCGGACCGCAGAGGAACGCGACGAGACTCGCGCAGTCGCGTGGGGTGCCGATCCGGCCAAGGGGATTGTGTTGTGCGAACGCTTCGCGGTGGGCTTCGGGGATCCAGCCGGTGTCGGTCGGGCCGGGGTTCACCGCGTTCGCTGTGATGCCGAGATGGCCGAGTTCCCCAGCCGCGGCGAGAGTGATCCGGTCGAGCGCGCCTTTGCTTGCCCCGTACGGCAGGTTGTGCACCACATGGTCGCTGGTCAGCGTGACGATCCGGCCCGCGCCGTGCGGTCCGCGGTAGCGTTGGGCGAACTCCCGGATCAGCAGCCAGCTCGCGCGGGCGTTCACCGCGAAGTGCCGGTCGAAACTGTCCACTGTGGTGTCGAGCAGGCTGGAATCCACGGACTCGCAGTGGGCTAGCACCAGTGCTTGCACGTCGTCGTCGATCTGGTCGAACAGCCTCGCCGGGGTTTCCGGGTCGGCTAGGTCGGCTTCGATGCCCTGGACGGTTTCGTCGGCGCCCCACGGCATTCGGCGGTCGTAGTCGGACCAGTAGGTGGTGACGACATGCCAGCCGTCTTCCTGCAGCCGGGTCGCGATGGCGGCGCCTATTCCTGCTTTCCTGCCGACTCCGGTGACCAGGGCGGTTTTCTTATTCTTCAATGGCGCCGTCTTTCGCGCGGAGGTGCTGGCGGAAGGTGTAGGACGGGTCGGTTTCCCGGCGGGACAGGAATTCGCTGAACCGGACCTGTTCGCGGAGGGGGACGCCGTCGCGGATCTTCGCGGCTTGCCGGTGTTCGGCTTCGCGGATGGATTCGGCCAGCCGGAAGACCTCTTCGGCTTGGGCGGCTGGAACGAAGAGAACACCGTCGTCGTCGCCGAAGACCAGGTCGTCGGTGGTCACGGTCCATTCGCCGACGGTGGCGGATTCGAGGGCGTTCGCGGCGCGGTCGTTGAGGTGCAAGGGTCCGGTGGAGAGGGAGCCGAGACTGAATACCGGGAGGCCGATTGCGCGGAGTTCGGCGGTGTCGCGGTGCAGCCCCCAGATGACGATCCCGCTGAGTCCGGCCGCCGCGACTTCGGCCGTGATGAGATCGCCGACACAACTCTCGTCCAGCCGGCCCCGGTTGTCGGCCACCAGGACGTCGCCGGGGCTGGCGGCGGTGATCGCTTCCAGGAAGACGTCGACGCTGCCCGCGTGCCTGGCTGGCAGGACCCGCCCGGAGAGCTTCTGGCCTGGGATGACGGACCTGGTCCCGGCTGGGGCGCACCGCACGGTCAGGCGGGCGCGCAGGCAGCCGTCGGCCAGGTGGGCGGTGGTCAGGGTGGCGAAACGTTCGGTGAGTTCGGTGTGGTTCATGCTCCCGCCCTTCGTGCGAATTGCTGTCACGCTAGCGGGAATCCGCGCTGCGGGGTGCCGGGTTTTCGACGCTGGCTTGGCGGAGCGGGGAGCCGGGCAGATCAGCTGAGCGCCGGAGTTTCGGTCGCCAGTTCCTCCTGGTCGGCCGCCCACGATGCCAACAGGGCCAGGCCGTCCGCGGCGGCCGTGCCGGCGGGAGCGGTGTAGATGTTGAGGAGCAGGCCGGGGTCGGTGGGCAGGTCCATCGATTCGACGTCGAGGTCGAGACGACCCACGACCGGATGGTGCAGGCGTTTGCGTCCGGACCGGTGGAGCCGGACGTCCTGGGAGGCCCACCGCTGCCGGAACAGTTCGCTGCGGGTGGACAACTCGCCGACCAGGGCGATCAGCTCGTCGTCGTGCGGATTGCGGCCTGCTTCCATGCGCAGTTTCGCGGCCACGTCGCGGGCGACGCGGTCGTAGTCGACGAAGAACGTTCTCGCCGCGTCGGGATCCAGGTACACGAACCGCGCGGTGTTCGCCGGTCGCCGCGGGTCGGCCAGCACCGGCGCATACAGCGCACGGGCAAGGCGATTCGTGGCCAGCACGTCGTACCGGCCGTTGCAGATCCACGCCGGGGCGTCGGTGACGGCGGCGAGCACTTGCTGAAGCGCCGGACGCACCGTCACGGCTGGACGCCGACGGCGGGCACCACCCGGTGTCTTGGACTGCCGCGCGAGGTGGAACAGGTGGTCGCGCTCGGCCTCGTCGAGCTGCAGGGCCGAGGACACCGCGTCGAGCACGCTGTCGGAGGCCCCGGCGAGGCTGCCGCGTTCCATGCGCACGTAGTAGTCGACCGAGACCCCGGCCAGCAGCGCGACCTCTTCGCGGCGCAGGCCTTTGACCCGGCGGTTGCCGCCGTAGGCAGGCAGCCCGGCCCGCTCAGGGGTGATGCGCGCACGACGCGAGCTCAGAAACTCCTTGATCTCGCTGCGCAGATCGATCATGGCCACCCTTTCACGGTAAGCCCTGCCCCGCGGCCGGAGGGAGGCCCTGCCAGTACCCCGTTAGGTGCCCGAGGCGGTGGTGGCGGTGCCGCCGTCGACCGGGACGATGGCACCGGTCAGGTAGGACCCGGCTCGGCTGGCGAGGAATACGGCGACGCCTGCCATGTCGTCGTCGCGGCCGAGCCGGCGCAGCGGTGCTTTCGCTGCGATCGTGTCGCCGATGGCGTCGATGGTGGCCGCCATCATCTGTGACGGGAACACGCCGGGGGCTACCGCGTTCACGGTGATGTGTTGTGGGCCCAGTTCCCTGGCGAGCACCCTGGTGAGTTGGTGGAGTGCGGCTTTGCTGCTGGCGTAGGAGTAGTTGGGCGCCTCGGCGACGTGGATGGCGGCGATGCTGCCGATGTTGATGATCCGGGCGGGGTCGTCGGCGGTGCCTGCCTTGCGCAGTGCCGGGAGCAGGGCTTGCACCAGCCAGAACGGCGATTTGAGGTTGAGGTCGAGGACGGCGTCCCAGGCTTCGGTCGGGAACGTCTCCAGCGGCTCGCGTCGCATCGCTCCCGCGTTGTTGACGAGGATGTCCAGGCGGTCCGAGCTGGCGGTGACCAGGTTGGCGAGGCGCTGGCACTCGTCGTGCTTGGACAGATCGGCGGGAATGGCTTGGACGTCGCCGAATTCGGACAGTTGACGCTCTGCCTCGGCGCATGCGTCTGCTGTGCGTGAGCTGACAATGACGCGGGCGCCTGCTTGCAGGAGGCCGCGCGCGATCATCATCCCGATGCCTCTGGTGCCGCCAGTGACGAGTGCGCATTTCCCGCTCAGGTCGAACAGGTCTGAGTGAGTGTCCGCCATGGGTCTTCGTTCCTTTGCTGTGGAAGCAGGTACGGACACAGGCTGACGGGATTTCTGGACGTCCGGGAGACCCTGGCGAGACCGGCACTGCGAGACCTCCCCTTGCCTGGCACCGGACATTCCGAATGATCCGGACATGGCTTGAGAGTGTTCATTTCCGGCGAATCGGGCAGTCATTACCACGCGCTTTGGCGGCTATGTCCGGCTTCTTCCGTTCTTTGGTTGAAGTCCTGGTGAATTCCCGGGTAGGCGACGTTCTCGACCAGGGTTTCTTCACTTTCCGCACGCATAATTCCGTCCCGGTAGCCCGAACGTGTGAGTGGAGGAAAGAGTGCCGGGGTCTGTGCGTGCCCGCTGGATCGGCGGTGGGGTCGCGATCGCGGTCGCCGCGGCGGGGATCGCGTTCGCGGTCTGGCCCGACGGGGCTTCGGCGCAGGATCCGGAGATCCAGATCTCCCGGTCGGCGTGCGGGCAGGGCTGGGCGGATCCGCGAGCAGGGGTGCAGACCTTTCGCCTGCACAACACCGGAACCGTGACCGCCGAGGTGGATTTGATCGACCCGGCGACCGGGGTGGTCTACGGCGAGGTCGAGGGACTGGGCAGCGGGACGACCCGGCCGATGCAGGTCACGCTCGGCAATGGAGGTTACGCATTCCGTTGTCTCCCTGAGGATTCGTCGGCGATTGTCGGACCGACCGTCACGGTGAGCGGCGGTGCCGAACGTGGTCCGGGCGTCGCGCCGGTGACGCAGAACGATCTGCTCGGGCCGTTGAAGTCCTATCAAGCCCATGTGACGCAAGGGCTTGGCCAATTGGCCGCCGACGTCGGCAAGGTGAAGGACGCCATTCGCGCCAATGATCGCGGCGCGAGTCAGAGCGCTTGGCTCGTCGCGCATCTCGACTACGAACGACTCGGCGCGGCCTATAACGCCTTCGGCGACTCGGACAAAGCCATCAACGGCACCGCCGCCGGCCTGCCCGACGGAATCAAGAGCCCGGACTTCACCGGGTTCCATCGGCTCGAATCCGGCTTGTGGCACAACGAAGACCTCGCCGCCCTCGCACCGGTGGCCGAGCAGTTGGACAGCGACGTGCAGAAACTCCGCAAGTCCTTTGCGGACAGTCAGGTCGATCCGAACGACCTCGGTCTGCGCGCGCACGAGATCGTGGAGAACACCCTGCAATTCGAACTGACCGCCCGCACCGATTACGGAAGCGGCACCAACCTCGCCACCGCTCGCGCGAACCTCGACGGGACCCAGGCGGTCCTCGATGTGCTGCGTCCGGTTCTCGCTCCGCGCTATCGGGGACTGTCCAAGGTGGACAGCTGGATGAAGCGCACCAAGGCCACGCTCGACAGTGTCAAGAAGCCGGACAGTTCGTGGACGCCGGTCGGCCAGTTGTCCGCGTCGCAGCGGCAGAAGCTCAATGCCGACGTCAGCGAGTTGACCGAGTTGCTGGCGCCGATCGCCGCGATCGCGGAGCCGAGGAGGGTCTCGTGACGACGGAGTCCTCTCGCCGGTCCTTCCTAGCCACCGCTCGGGCGAACCTCGACGGGGCGCAGGCGGTTCTCGCTCCGCGTTATCCGGGACTGTCCAAGGTGGACAGCTGGATAAAACGCACCAAGGCCACGCTCGACAGTGCCAAGAAGCCGGACGACTCGTGGACGCCGGTCAGCCAGCTGTCCGCGTCGCAGCGGCAGAAGCTCAATGCCGACGTCAGCGAGTTGACCGAGTTGCTCGCGCCGATCGCCGCGATCGCGGAGCCGAGGAGGGTCTCGTGACGGCGGAGTCCTCTCGCCGGTCCTTCCTGCGTCGTACGGTCGTCGGCGCGGGGATTACCGCGGCTGCCGGAATGGGGGTGGCGGCCAGCGCGAGCGAAGAACCCAAAACCGTTCCCTTCCACGGTCCCAGGCAGGCGGCGATTCTCCGGCAGCCGCCGGCGCAGAGCGTGATCGCGTCCTTCGACGTGGTCGCCGAGAATCGTGCCGAGTTGACGCAGTTGTTCCAGGAAATCACCGACCGCGCGCGGTTTCTCACGAACGGCGGTGCTCCGGCCGCGCTCGGGATTACCGCCCCGCCCGCCGATTCCGGGGTGCTCGGCCCGGTCGTGCCGCAGAGCGATCTTGGCGTGATCGTAGGCGTCGGATCGTCCCTTTTCGACGGACGGTACGGGTTGGCCGAACGCAAGCCCAAGAAGCTCAAGCCGATGACCATGTTCCCCAACGACGCGCTCGACGCCCCGCAATGCCATGGCGACCTGTCGCTCACGTTGTCCGCGAGCGACACCGACACCGTGCTGCACGCGCTGCGCGACCTGACCCGTGCGACGCGCGGCGGCATGCAGCTGCGCTGGAAGATCAACGGCTTCAGTTCACCGTCCAGGCCGTCCGGCACGCCGCGCAATCTGATGGGGTTCAAGGACGGCACCGCGAATCCGGGCGGGTCCGAAATGGACCGGCTGGTGTGGGTGTCCGGGGCGGGCGAGCCCGCGTGGACGGCTGGCGGCAGTTACCAGGTGATCCGGCTGATCCGGATGCTGGTCGAGTTCTGGGACCGGGTCTCGATCACCGAGCAGGAGAACATGTTCGGCCGCCGCCGGGACACCGGCGCGCCGCTGGACGGCGCGTCCGAACAGGACGAACCCCGGTACACCGACGATCCGATCGGCACCGTCATCCCGCTCACCAGCCACATCCGCAAGGCGAATCCGCGCACCCCGCAGACCGACGGGCAGCGGATCCTGCGCCGCGCGGTCAACTACGACCGCGGGGTCGACGCCAACGGCAACCTCGACATGGGTCTCGTCTTCACCTGCTACCAGCAGGACCTCGAGCGCCAGTTCGAGGCGGTGCAGAAACGGCTGATCGACGAACCGCTCGTCGACTACATCTCCCCGTTCGGCGGCGGCTACTTCTTCGCGCTGCCCGGCGTCACCGGTCCCGGCGACCACTTCGGCCGGGCGCTCCTCGCCTGAGGCGCGCCCCGATCCCCACCCCGCGAAACCAGGAGGAATCCTCAGTGGACACAGCATTCGGCAGGCGGCGCCGTCGCCTGCTCGGTGCGGGCGCGCTCGTCTCGGCGGCCGTGCTCGCGATCGTCACCGGGTCCGCGGCCTCGTCCGCGCAGGCCCAGCCGCTGCACCCGCTGCCGGCGTCGTGGCTGCCGACGCTCACCCCGATCAAGCACGTCGTGGTGATCTTTGGCGAGAACATCTCGTTCGACCACTACTTCGGCACCTACCCGAAGGCCACCAACGAGAACGGCACCCCGTTCCAGGCCGCGAAGAACACGCCGAAGGTCAACGGCCTCGACGAGAAGCTGCTGACGCGGAACCCGAACGCCTACAACCCGAAGCGGCTCGGTCCGGACCAGGCGCTCACCTGCGACCAGAACCACAGCTACGGCGCCGAGCAGGCCGCGTTCAACGGCGGCAAGATGGACAAGTTCGTCGAGAAGACCGAGACCGACAAGTGCACCGGCCAGCCGGTCCTGTTCGGCGAGCCGGGTCTGGTCATGGACTACTACGACGGCAACACCGTCACCGGCATGTGGAACTACGCGCAGCACTACTCGATGAGCGACAACTCGTTCAACACCGTCTTCGGCCCGTCCACCCCGGGCGCGATCAACCTGATCTCCGGGCAGACGCACGGGATCCAGGCGGTCGACCCGGTCACGCACGAGCCGAAGAGCGACCCGTATGTCGTCGCGTCGCCGGACCAGGACGGCGTCGGCACCGTGATCAACGACCCGGACCCGGCGTGGGACGACTGTTCGGACAAGAACCACACCGCGAAGGACAACCTGGGTGCGATGCAGGGCCGCAACGTCGGCGACCTGCTGAACGACCGGCACGTCACGTGGGGCTGGTTCCAGGGCGGCTTCAAGCCGACCGGCACCCAGAACGGCTACGCGGTCTGCGGGCAGAAGCACGCGAACGTCGGCAATCAGTCCTCCGTGGACTACAGCCCGCACCACCAGCCGTTCCAGTACTACAAGTCCACTTCGAACCCGCACCACCTGCCGCCGTCCTCGGTGCAGGCGATCGGGCAGACCGACCAGGCCAACCACCAGTACGACACGAGCGATTTCGACGCCGCGCTCAAGGCCGGTTCGATGCCCGCGGTGAGCTTCCTGAAGGCGCCGGAGTACCAGGACGGGCACGCGGGCTATTCCGACCCGCTCGACGAACAGCATTTCGTCGTGGACGAGATCAACAAGATCCAGCAGTCGCCGGAGTGGCGTTCGACCGCGATCGTGCTCGCCTACGACGACTCCGACGGCTGGTACGACCACGAGAACCCGAAGATCGTCAACGGTTCGCAGGACGCGTCGCAGGACCAGGCCGTGTGCACCGGAAAGCCGGCCGGGCTCGGCGGGCACGCCGACCGCTGCGGCTACGGCCCGCGGCTGCCGCTGCTGGTCGTCTCGCCCTACAGCAAGGTGAACTACGTCGACCACACCCGGACCGACCAGACCTCGGTGCTGAAGTTCATCGAGGACAACTGGTTCTCCGGCCGGGTCGGGAACGGCTCGTTCGACACTCGCGCGGGCGGACTCTGGAACATGTTCAACTTCTGGTGGCCGCAGGCGGGCAAGCTTCCGCTCGACCCGCGCACGGGTGCGCCCGCCGGGCGGAACTAGCTCGCGTTTTCTCCTCGCACCGCCGAAGGCCATCGGGTTTCGACCCGGTGGCCTTCGGTCGTTTCGGAGCCGCTCTTCCGTCCGCTCAGCGGGAAACCGCGTGCGAATACCGCGATACTGGAAATTTTCCAGTGCACCGGAACTGTGCGCGGCGTCGCGGATTGGGCGCCGAAGGTGTTCGGGAACCGGCCGGGAAAGCACGGGCGGCGGAACCGGAATGGAGTCGCGCTGCGCGTACCGTCACTCGACACGATAGGGTAATCGCAGGCACATCCTGTAGAAGGTGAAGGAACGCGAATCATGGCGCAAAAAGTCCATGTCGAGATGGTGGACGACATCGACGGCAGCATCGCCGAACAGACCGTCCCGTTCAGTCTTGACGGCGTGAGCTACGAGATCGACCTGTCCGAAGACAACGCTGCCGCACTTCGGGAAGAGCTGGCCCGCTACGTCGCCGCCTCGCGCCGGGTCGGCGGCCGCAAGGTCCGGATGGCCGCCGGGCAGTCCCCGCGGCCGGCTTCGACCGCCGCGGACCGCGAGCGCAACAAGGCGATGCGCGAGTGGGCCGAGAACAACGGTTTCACCGTGTCCGACCGGGGCCGGCTCCCGGCGGAGATCGTGAAGGCGTACGAGGAGCGCGACACCGAGGCTCCGGCCAAGCCGGCTCGCAAGCGCGCGACGCGCAAGAAGGCCAGCGCCTGAGCGTTCTTTTCGGCAGCTGTGCCGCGGGGGCCGCGGCAGTTGATCAGCGGTGCGGGCGCCGCCGGGAATCCCGGCGGCGCCCTTCTGGCTTGCCAGGGGAAATAGCGCGTTCCCCCGGCCTCGACGCGATACCGAGGTCCGTGAAGGGCTCCTTGAAGGAATCAGATTCCCGCAAGGAGCCCTTCACGGACCACTTCGGGAACGGAGCCGGTGCTGGGAAAGAGCCGCGTCGACCGCTTCGGGGAATCGATTTCCCGGCGTTAAGACTTGCCGAGTCCGAGCAGCGTGTCCAGATCGATCTTGCCGCCCGCGGCGTCGCGGATCGCGCGCATCGCTTCGGCCGACGCGAGTTGTTCCCCGTGCTGGTCGGCGTGCGCGCGCAGCAGATTCCCGATGTGCCGTTCCGGGACTGTCCACGTGGGCCAGCGGCGGCGGGCGATCGTGGCGAGTTCGGCGAAGTCCGGCGTGCCCGCGCTGGCGGTCGCGTCGAGCAGCCAGTGCAGATACGTGCGCAGCACCGCGACCGGGAAACTGCCCGGATGGCTGAGCCCGCCGTGCCCGGGCACGAACGTGCGGACGTCCGGGAACATTTTGTCGAGCCAGTCCAATGCGGTCAGCCAGCCCGGGATCGAACCGTGCACGGCGAACGGCGTCGACCCGACCGACAGCAGATCGCCGGTGAAGAGCGTGCCGGTGCGCGGTTCGAACAGCACGAGGTCGCCGTCGGTGTGCGCGGTCCCAGGGAATGGGACGACTTCCACGACGACGCCGCCGAGGTCCACCTCGACCGGTTCGATCACCGCGTGCACCGCCTCGGGCCGCGGCGCCTCGAGCTTGCCCCAGTTCGCGCAGGCGAAGATCTCCTCGTCGCACTGCGGTCCGGACCGGATGATCGGCACCGCGGTGGGCGCGGCGAGGATCCGGCCGCCGTTGCGCAGCGCGACCCCGGCCCCGTTGTGGTGGGTGCCGTGCGCGTGGGTCAGCACGAGCGTGAGCGGCATTTCGACGGTCGAGTACTTGCGGACGTCGCTGACCAGGTCGAGCGTGTCGCGTTCGGTGCCGCAGGTGTCGACGAGCAGAACGCCTTCCCGGCCCCGGATCCAGCCGCAATTGGACACCATCCAGTCGCTCGGGCTGCGCACGTAAGCGACGACGCTCGGGTCGGAATACCGGAGCGGGACGATATTGCGCCTGATGACGGGCATGGGATCCCCTCGTTGGCCACCGGACGGGAAATGATCACCGGAATGGTATAGACCAAGTCACCTGCTGTCAGCGGGGTGGAGACCACGCTCACGCGCGGGGTCTCTCGCCTGTCCCGTTCCGTCCAGCTTCGCGCGCATCGTTGCCCCCGGCTCCGTCGGTGCCCGACAGCGTATACCCCGAGGCCACGGTTTTCTCGATGGTCCACAGAGGACTGGTTTAGGGGTTGCTCACGTCCGGTAGCCGGTGAATACCGGCAGTGAGGCCGGCCGCGCCCAGCGCCACGGATTTCGCCCCGTGCCGGGAGAGCCGGATCGCCACCGGTTCCCCGGACAGCAGCGGCTGTTCCGCCAGCGCTTCCCGCAGCGGTTTCTCCAGGAGTGCCCAGGACCGGACCACCGAGCCGCCGAGCACGCAGGTCGCGAGGCCGAGCAGCCCGGCCGCGTGCGCGATCGCCTGGCCGAGGAACCGGCCCGCGTCGGTGAACACCGCTTGAGCGGCTCGATCCCCGGCGAGCGCTTCCCCGGCGATCGCTTCCGCGGTGCGGGTCCGGCCGGTCGCTTCGGCATAACGGCGGGCCAAGGCGCGTCCGGACGCGTACGCCTCGAGATGTCCGATCTGCCCGCAGGTGCAGAGTTCCTCCCCGTAGCGGCCGACGTGCCCGATCTCGCCGGCCCCGGTCGCGCCGCCGTACAGCAGCCGCCCGTCGACGAACAGCGCGCCGCCGACCCCGGTGCCGACCGCGACGCCGAGCACGTTCCGCTCGCCCGGCAGCAATTCGCCGAGCAGGAAGCCGTCCACGTCGTTGACGGTGCGCACCGGCACCCCGCCGAGCCGGGCGGACAGCTCGGCGTTGACCGGCGTGCCCGCCCATCCGGTGAACGAATCCCCGGTGACCAGCACTGTTCCGGTCACTGGGTCGACAACGCCCGCCGCTCCGACGCCGACCCCGGCGAGCGCCGCGTGGTCCGGCACCAGCGAGCTGATCAGCTCCGCCGCGCGGTCGAGGATCGCCGCGCCGCCCCGGTGCGACTGCGACGGGGCGGACGCCGAACCCAGTTCCCTGCCTTCCTCGTCGCACACCACCACCAGGGTTTTCGTCCCGCCGATGTCGACTCCGGCCCGCAATCCGGTCACGCCGCGGGGTCCGCGCCGGCCAGCGCCTCGCGCCGGCTCCGCTGCAACTGCGGATCCGGCACCGGCGAGGACAGCAGCAACGCCTGCGTGTACGGGTGTTCCGGGGTGCGCAGCACCGTTTCCGCCGGGCCTTCCTCCACCAGTTCGCCCGCGCGCAGCACCGCAACCCGGTCGCACAGGCTGTCCACCACCGCGAGGTCGTGGCTCACGAACAGGCAGCCGAAGCCGAACTCGCGATGCAGCCGCCGGAACACCTCCAGCACCGCTGCCTGCACGGATACGTCCAGCGCGCTCGTCGGTTCGTCGGCGATCAGCAGCTTCGGGCCCAGCACGAGGGCGCGGGCGAGGCTCACGCGCTGCCGTTGCCCGCCGGACAGCTCGTGCCCGTACCTGCCCAGCAAGCTTTCCGGCAGCTCCACCGCGTCGAGGAGCTCGCGCACCCGTCGCTGCCGCTCGCCGCGACCGGCAGAGGTGTGGACCACCAGCGGTTCGGCGACGGTCTGCGCGACCGTCATCCGTGGGTCGAGCGACGACGCCGGGTCCTGGAACACCGCGCCGATCTGCCGCCGGACCGCCCGCGCCGAGCGGCCGGTGCCTTTCGGCAGCGGTCCGCCGAGCACTTCGACGGTGCCGGATTTCGGCGTGACCAGCCCCAGCGCACAGTTCCCGAGTGTCGTTTTCCCGGAACCGGATTCGCCGACCAGTCCGACAATCTCACCGGCTGAGACGGACAGGGAAACGTCGTTCACCACCTGGCGTCCGCCGTACTCGACCACCACGTTCGACAGCGCGAGCACCGGCTTCCGGGTTTCCCCGGCCGCCGGTTCGTGCGCGAACGAACCCAGTTGCGGAACCGCGGCCAGCAGTTCCCGGGTGTAATCCGCCTTCGGCGACGAGAACAGTTCCGTCGCCGGGGCTTCTTCGACGAGCTTGCCGTTCCGCAGGACCGCGACGCGATCCGCGACATCGGCGACGACGCCCATGTTGTGCGTGATCAGCAGCGTCGCAGTGCCCTCGTGTTCGCGGATGTCGCGCAGCAGGTCGAGAATCTGCTGCTGCACCGTGACGTCGAGCGCCGTGGTCGGCTCGTCCGCGATGATCAATTGAGGCCCGGCGGCGAGTGCGATCGCGATCATCACGCGCTGCCGCAGACCGCCGGACAGTTCATGCGGGTACTGCTTCAGCCGCGCGGCCGGTTCCGGGACGCCGACGCGGTCGAGCAGTTCGGCGCACCGGTCGTAGTAGCGGCGGTGGCGCAGTTTCTCCGGGTCGTGGTTGCGGATCGCCTCGGCCAGCTGGAAACCGATGGTCCGCAACGGGTTCAGCGCGGTCATCGGTTCCTGGAACACCATCCCGGCGGCCGGGCCGCGCAGTTTCCGCAGGTCCTCGCCGCGCAGATCGAGGACGTTCTGCCCGGCCAGCTCGATCGACCCGGTGATCCGCGCCGAACCCGGCAGCAGTCCGAGCACCGCGAGCGCGGCCGTGCTCTTGCCGGAACCGGACTCGCCGACCACCGCCACGATCTCGCCGGGCGCGACCGAAAGGCTCAGCCCGTCGACCGCCGCCGCACCGCCGGAATAGGATACCCGCAGGTCGCGGATGTCCAGCACTGCTTCGCTCATCGTCGCCCCTTCACCGCGAACGCGTCGCGCAGCCCGTCGCCGAGGAAGTTGATCGCGCACACCACCACGACGATCGCGATGCCCGGCGGCAGGATCAGCCACCACGCGCCGTCGAAGGTGTAGGTAATTCCTTTGGAGAGCATGGCTCCCCAGTCGGTGTCCGGCGCCGGAACGCCGAGGCCGAGGAAGCTGACGTACGCCACGAGCAGGATCGCGTCGGCGATCTGGAACGTCGCGTTCACCACCACGGTGCCGATCGCGTTCGGGATGATGTGCCGGAACACCACGCGCGTGCGGCTCGCGCCCAGCACGGTGATCGCCCGGATGTAGTCGCGTTCGCGCAGGCTCACCGTTTCCGCGCGCATCAGCCGCGCGGGCACCAGCCACGACACCGCGCCGATCAGCAGCGCCAGCACGCCGACGCTCGGCGTCACCAGCGTCGCGGCCACCAGCAGCAGGAACAGCGCCGGGATCGCGACGCCCGTGTCGACGATCCGCATCAGCACGGTGTCCAGCCAGCCGCCGGTGTACCCGGCGACCGCGCCCCACACCGCGCCGATCGCGGTCGCGATGAGCCCGGCGAGCACGCCGATGATCAGCGACGTCCGTCCGGCGACCATGAGCCTGCCGAGCACGTCGTACCCGAGGTCGTCGGTGCCGAGCAGATGTCCGCCGCCCGGTCCGAGGCGCGCCGAAGCGAGGTCGGTGTGCGACTGGTCGGTGCCGTAGAACACCGGTCCGAGGAAACAGAACGCCACGACAAGCAGCAGCAGGACCGCGCCCACGACCGCGGATTTGCGGGCAAACAGCCGCGAAAGGACAGTCACGACCGCGCTCCCTTCACCCGCACCCGCGGGTCGATCGCCAGCTGGACCAGGTCCGCGAGCAGGGAGCCGAGCACGGTCGCCACGGCGATCACGAGCACGACGCCCAGCAGCACCGGGAAATCGGCGGTGCGGGTCGCGGTCCAGAACAGCAGGCCGATGCCGGGGTAGTTGAACATCGATTCGACGACCAGCGAACCGCCGAACACCACCGGCACGTAATAACCGAGCATGGAGACCACCGAGGTCAGCGAGTTCGGCCAGACGTGCCGCCAGATGATCGTGCGCTCCGGCGTTCCCTTGGCCCGCGCGGTGCGCACGAAGTCCTCGGACAGGCTGTCCAGAGTGGACGCTCGCATGTACCGGCTGAACGCGGCGAGCGCGGCTCCGGTCCCGGCGAGCACCGGCAGCACCAGCGCACCTGGCTGGGACAGCAGTTCGCCGATCGTCTCGCCCTGTGCGGCCTGCGCCGGGAACCACGGCAGGACCTGCGCGAACAGGATGATCAGCACCAGCGACAGGAAGAACACCGGCGTCGCGTAGAGCACGAAGGTGATCGCCGTGGTGAGCACGTCCGCGGTACGGCCGCGGCGGACCGCTTGCCACACGCCGAGCGGCAGCGCGACGAGGATCGCGAGCGCGGTGGACAACACGGTGAGCAGCAGGGTTTTCGGCATCCGCTCGGCGAGCAGGGTGCTCACCGGCGAGTTCTGCGTGTACGACTCGCCGAGGTCGCCCTGCAGGAGCCGCAGCAGGTAATCCCAGTACTGCACCGGAAGCGGCTGGTCGAAGCCCTGTGCGTGGTTGAACGCGGCGATCTGCGCCTCGGTGGCCTTCACGCCGAGTACGCCGCGGGCCGGGCCACCGGGCAGCAAATGCAGCAGCACGAACGTCACCACGGTGACCAGCAGCACGACCACGACGGCCAGTACGAGCCGGCGGAGGATGTAGCGCGTCATGTCCTCACCTCGTCCAGAACCAGCGTTGCGGGAGCAGCCCGGCCATCGGGTCCTGGGTCACGCCGTGCAGCGCGGTGTCGATCGCCGACACCTGGTACGGCGGATTCGGCAGCCACAGCACCGGAAGCTGCTCGGCCAGATAAGCGCTGTACTCGAGCATCGCCCGGTTGTCCGACGCCAGGTTGGTGGCCGCGATCAGCTTGTCCGCCTTCGGATCGGTGTAGCCGCCGAAGTTCGTGCCCGCGCCGGTCGCGAACAGCTCCTCGCCGCTCGGGTTCGCCGGGAAGTACCAGCTGCCCTGCGTGCCGAAGTAGGACAGCTGCCAGCTGCACGACGGGTCCTCCGGTTTGCACGTGGTTCCGTTGGCCAGCACGGTGTTCAGCGGCTGCGCGTTGATCTTCATCTCGATGCCGGCCTTCGACAGCTGCGAGCGCAGTTCCTGCATGGTGCCGTCGGTTTCGTCGGAACCGGACTCGGTCAGCATGGTCAGCGACAGCCGGGTGCCTTCGGCGATGCCCTCGCCGCATTTCGCCGGGTCCGCGCAGAGGAGGACGCCGTCGGAACCGGGTTTCCAGCCGTGGTCGGCGAGCAGCTGCCTCGACTTGTTCAGGTCGAACGGGTACGGATTGGTCTTTTGCTTGGGCGACAGGTACTTCGTGTCGTTGTCCTGCGGCACCGGGCCGTAGCCGACGCGCGCGGCGCCACGCCAGATCACCGAGGTGATGGCGTCCTGGTCCACCGCGTGCTGGATCGCCTGCCGCACGTACAGCTGGGAGAACACCTTGCCCAGCTTCGGATTATTGAAGTTGTACGGCGAATACGTGATGGACCAGCCGTTCCACGGTTCGACCCGGTAGCCCTGCTCCTCCAGCTTCGAGCGCTGGCCGAGGTTCGACGTCGGCAGGTACCCGTAGTCGAGGCCACCGGCGCGGAGCACGTTGTACTCCGCCGACGGACTGGTGAAGGTCAGGAACCGGACAGTGTCGAGCTTCGCCGGATCCGGTCCAGTGTACTTCGGGTTCTTGCGCAGCGTCACCTCGCCGGACGTGCTGAACCCGGCCAGCGTGAACTGTCCGTTCACGACCTTCCACAGTGGATTCGTCGCGTACGTGCCGAGTTGTTTCGCTTGGCTGACCAGGAAATCGAAGACCTGTTTCGCGCCGTCCGGGGTGCGGTCGTGGTCGCCGACCGGACCCGCGGCGCTCGTGCGGTCCCACGCGTGCGGCATCGGGACGATCAGGCTGAGCTGATTGGCGGTGAACCAGTCCGGGTTGTATGCCTTGTCCAGAGTGAACGTGAAGGTGCGGTCGTCCACGGCGTGGAAGCCGACAATGCTGTCCGGGATCGAGCCCTTCGAGTACTTGCCCCACTTGTCCTTGCCCGCGCGGGCGAGGTTGAGCCAGAACTCGACGTCGCGGCTGGTCAGCGGCTCGCCGGTGGACCAGGTCAGCGGCTTGAGCGTGATGGTCACGGTCTTGCCGTCGGGGGAGTAGCTCGGCACGTTCGCGGCGCTCGCGGCGTCGTCGAGGGTGACCGAGCCGGAACTGCCGTCGTAGCTGTACAGCGGCACGTACATGGTCGACCGGATCATGCCGTTGTACGACCCGCCGTAGCCGGGGAGCGAAAGCGGCATGATCCAGTTCGGCGTCGCCGACGGGGGCAGCGCGAACCGCACGGTCCCGCCGGTTTTCGGGGTGCCGGAACCGCCGCCGTGCGGTTCCCGGCTCGCCGCGCAGCCGGACAGCGCCAGCGCGGCGGCGAGCGTGACCCCGAGCGCGGCGCGCCACGGGCGTCGAGCCATTCGCATCACTTCCAACAACTCTGATGAAAGACCAGTGCCAGGTGCTATGCCGCGTCCTGGCTGTCGGGTAATCTTGCACGCGAGACGGGAATTGCCAAGAGTCCTTTCGCACAGTTTAGTTACATCAATGGTGATGAAAGAGGTGACGCGGTGGATCCGGCCGGACCGCTGCGGGTGTTGTGGCTGGTCGCGCACGGCCACGCGAGGTCGCGCATGGACCTGGCGCGTGCGCTGGGCTTGCCGCAATCGACGGTGTCGGTGCGCACGCAGGCGCTGATGTCCGCCGGCGTGCTGAGCGAATCCGGCGAGGGCCGGTCCGCGGGCGGGCGGCGGCCGAAGCTGCTGTCGGTCAACACGGAGTTCGGCCATGTCTGGGGCGCCGACGTCGGCTCCCGGCACGTGCGGATCGGCGCGCTCGACATCGCGGGCAACCTCCTGGAAGTGCACGAGCGTCCGCTGGACATCAGCCAGGAGCCGCGAGAGCTGGTCGCCGGGCTCGCCGCCGCGGTGCGCGATGTGATGGCGGGCGCGGATTGCCCGGGCCGTGCGCTCGGTCTCGGCGTCGCGTTCCCGGGTCCGGTGGATGTCGACGCGGGCACCATCACGCTGCCGTCACGGATGCCCGGCTGGCGCGGGTTCGCGGTACGGGACGCGCTGGCGGAGCACTTCGAGCTGCCGGTGTTCGTGGACAACGACGCGAACCTGCTGGCGTTGGGCGAATCCGTGGCCGGCGCGCCCGGCCGGACGTTGCTGGTGGTGAAGGCCGGTACCGGCATCGGGTCCGGAATAGTGCTGGGCGGCGAGCTTTACCGCGGCCGGGCCGGAGTCGCGGGCGACATCAGCCACGTGCGCGTGCCCGCCGCCGAGGACCGGCCGTGCACCTGTGGGAACCGCGGCTGTCTGGAAGTGGTGGCCAGCGGCGCCGCGCTCGTCGCGCAGTTGCGGGCGCAGGGTTTGAAGCTGGAGACCACCGCGCAGGTGATGGCCACCGCGGAAGACGGACATCCCGAAGCGACCACGGCCGTGCGGCGCGCCGGGCTGCGGCTCGGCGAGGTGCTGGCCACGGTGGTCAACTTCAGCAACCCGGACGAGGTGCTGCTCGGCGGCGCGCTGTCCGGTTCGGAAGCGTTCGTCGCGGCCGTGCGCGGTGCGTTGTACGAACGGTGCCTTCCCTTGGCTACCAGGGAACTGCGGATCGACCGGGTGCGGTTCGGTGCGGACGCGGGACTCTGCGGCGCGGGCGCGCTCGCGCTGGACGCGGTGTTCGAGCAAGCGATCAAACGGAGTGGACGATGAAGAAGCTGCGGGTCGGGATCACCGGAATCGCCATCGAATCGAGCACCTTCTCGCCGCATCGGTCCACAGTGGACGATTTCCGGGTGCTGCGCGGGGACGATCTGCTTGGCCGCTACGACTTTCTCGACGCGGACTGGGCGGCCGAGGTGGAATGGGTCCCGCTGATGGACGCGCGGTCGCTCCCGGGCGGTGCGGTCACCGAGGAGGCTTATGCCGAACTGTCCGGGGAAATCCTGGACCGGCTGCGTTCGGCGGGTGAGCTGGACGGGCTGTTCTTCGACATCCACGGCGCGATGAGTGTCGTCGGACGGTCCGACGTGGAGGCTTCGCTCGCACAGGAGATCCGTTCGATCCTCGGTCCGGACGTGCTGGTGTCGGCGTCGATGGACTTGCACGGCAACGTTTCTCGGGAACTCGTCACCGCGCTGGACCTGATCACCTGCTACCGGATGGCTCCGCACGAGGACGCGTGGGAGACCCGCGAACGTGCCGCGCGGAACCTGGTGTCGCGGTTGCGGTCCGGCGGTCGGCCGAAGAAGGCATGGGTGCAGGTTCCGGTTCTGCTGCCGGGGGAGAAGACCAGCACCCGGCTCGAACCGGCGAAGAGCGTTTACGCGGCAGTGGATTCCGTCGAAGCGCTGGACGGAGTTCTGGACGCGGCGATTTGGGTCGGCTACGCGTGGGCGGACGAACCGCGCTGCCAGGCCGCGGTGGTAGTGATGGGCGACGACGTTCCGTTGATCACGAAGGAAGCCGAGCGACTGGCTCAGTCCTATTGGGACGCTCGCCACGACTTCGCTTTCGTCGCCCCGACCGGCACCCTGCCGGAATGCCTCACGCAGGCGGTCGCTTCGACCTCGAGGCCGTTCTTCATCAGTGATTCCGGGGACAACCCGACCGCCGGCGGTGCCGGGGACACTTCGTGGAGCCTCGACGTCCTGCTGAATACATCGGCCATTGTGGACTCTTCGCTGAGCACTTTGTACGCGGCCATTGTGGACCCCGAAGCCGTCGCTACGGCGGTCGAAGCCGGCGTCGGTGCGACGATTTCGGTTGAACTGGGCGGAAAAGTCGACTCCGGACCGCACGGCCCGGTCTCGCTCACCGCACAGGTGGCCGCGATCGACGCCGACGACCCGGTCGCCGGAACCGCGGTGGCGCTGGCCGTCGGCGGCCTTCGGGTGATCGTGACCGCCCGCCGCAAGCCGTACCACCTCGAATCCGACTTCCACGCGCTCGGCCTGCGCCCGCGCGAGGCGGACGTGGTGATCGTGAAGATCGGCTACCTCGAACCGGAGCTGTACGACATGGCCGCGGACTGGCTGCTGGCCCTCACCCCCGGCGGCGTCGACCAGAACCTGCTCCGGCTCGGCCACTCCGGCATCGTCCGCCCGATGTTCCCCTTTGACGCCGACATGGCGGCCCCCTCGCTCACCCCAGAGGTCTTCTAAACACTCTCGGTAGCCAGCGCCGAGGCGGTCAGTAACTCGCCTCGGCGCTGACCTGTGTTTCCCTCTGCTGGCTTGACAGGCAGGCATTTGCCTGCCTTACTGTAAGTGTGCAACCTGACCTGGACAAAGTGTTCAAGGCGCTGGCGGATCCGACCCGCCGGTACCTGCTCGACCAGCTGCGCGAGGACAACGGGCAGACGCTGGGCGAGCTGTGCCGCCGGCTGGAGATGGCGCGGCAGTCCGCGACCCAGCACCTCGCCGTGCTGGAGGCGGCGAATCTGGTGAGCAGCGTGCGCCGCGGCCGGGAAAAGCTGCACTACCTGAATCCGGTGCCGCTGCACGAGATGCAGGAGCGGTGGGTGGACCGGTTCGAGCAGCCGCGGCTGCGGATGCTCAGTGCCGTCAAACGTCGAGCAGAGGAAGCCATGAAGCCGAGTTTTGTGTACGTGACCTACATTCAGAGCACGCCGGAGCAGGTGTGGCACGCGCTCACCGACCCCGACCTGACCGGGCAGTACTGGGGCCACCGCAACGAATCCGATTTCAAGCAGGGTTCGCGCTGGGCGCACGTGCGGACCGACGGGTCCGGGATCGCCGACGTCGAGGGCGAGGTGATCGAGTCGGTCCCGCCGAAGCGCCTGGTCACCACCTGGTACGACCCGAACGGCCCGAAGGACCAGGAGCCGTCCCGCGCGACGTTCGACATCGAACAGCACGAGGGCATCGTCCGGCTGACCGTGACGCACGAGGACCTGCCCGACGAGAAGGCGCACCAGGACGTGTCCGGCGGATGGGCGGCCGTGCTGTCGAACCTGAAGTCGCTGCTGGAGACCGGGCACGTGCTGCCGCAGGCGCCATGGGAGATGCCGTGACCGGCGCGCGGGAATAGACCCGCCGGCAGGTTTGTTGGGGCCTTGTGAGCGCCGGTTTTTTCGACGGCAGTCGCTCACGAGGCCCCTCTTCGCGTGCAGTGCCAGTTGTGCGGCCGGAACCGATGCGCTACTCTCGGCGCATACCCCAGGAAGTCGGCCCCGCCGCCCCGGGGTTCCGCCCTCTTCGTCAGCGTGAGTCAACGCGACGTGAATCGGCGTCTTTCCCGAAGCCCGTCGCCTGACCCGCTTCGTCTCATCCGGCGGTCCGCATTTCCGCGTCGACTGTCACTGCTCAAGGAGCCACAAACCATGACACAGCAAGGAATTCTCGATATCCACGGCAAGACCGCCACCCTGGGCTACGCCCCCGGAGGCCCGTCCGTGCCGCTGTCCCTGATCCGCACGCACAGCCTGCGCCGCGGCGACGAACTCGTCCTCGACGACGGCGAACTCGTCTCGGTCAACGGCCGTCCGCCCGGAGAACGCCGTCCCGATTTCGACCAGCTCACCCCCGTTCACCCGGATCAGCGACTGGTCCTCGAAACCAGCAGGCACCAGCTCACCACGCGCGTCCTGGACCTGGTCGCCCCGCTGGGCAAAGGCCAGCGTGCGTTGATCGTCGCCCCGCCGCGCACCGGAAAAACCACTGTGCTGCAAGCGATCGCGCAAGCGGTCGCGGTCAACCACCCCGAGGCGCACCTCATGGTGCTGCTCGCCGACGAACGCCCCGAAGAAGTCACGGACATGACCCGCTCGGTGCAAGGCGAGGTCGTAGCGTCCACTTTCGACCGCAAGCCCGCCGAACACACCGCCGTCGCCGAACTGGCTCTGGAACGCGCGAAACGCCTGGTCGAAACCGGCCGAGACGTCGTGCTGCTGCTGGATTCCCTGACCCGCCTGGGCCGCGCGTACAACTTGGCAGCCCGCACCTCAGGCCGAATCCTGTCCGGCGGCGTCGACGCCAGCGCACTGCACCCGATGAAGAAAATCCTAGGCGCGGCAAGGAACATCGAAGGCGGCGGCTCGCTCACGATCATCGCCACCGCACTGGTCGGCACGGGTTCTTTGGCGGACACGGTGTTCTTCGAGGAACTGAAAAGCACCGGCAACTCGGAACTCCGCCTGGACCGCATGCTCGCCGACCACCGCGTTTTCCCCGCGGTAGATTTCTTCGGCTCCGGCACTCGCCGCGACGAGCTGATCGTCCCGCCGCAGGAACTGGCCGTGATGAACGAGGTGCGCCGCGCACTGTCCACACAGGACCCTAAGCGGGCCGCGGAACAGTTTCTGGAACAGGTCCGCACGACGAAGTCCAACGCGGAATTCATCGCCCGGGTGAACGCTTCCCTGGCTGTTCCGACTACTGCGGCCGCCTGAGTTGGAGACCGAACGCCTCCGGCTCACCCCGATCGGCCCGGCTCTCGCCGACGAGCTGTACCGGCTTCACTTGGATCCTGGCATCGCCCGCTGGTACGGCCAATGGACCCGCGCCGACGCGGAAGCCCGTGCCGCGGAGATCGGCCGAAGCTGGCAACGCGACGGCGTGGGCAAATGGCTGGCATACCACCGAGAATCGGGAGAACTCCTCGGCCGAGGCGGACTGTCCTATCAGGACGTCGACGGCGCGCGACGGCTGGAAATCGGCTGGGCGGTGCGCGAGGAGCGCTGGGGAAACGGCTATGCGACCGAGATCGGCCTCGCTGGCCTGGCCCGCGCACGAGACCTCGGCGCAGCGGAAGTCGTCGCCTTCACCGAGGTGTACAACGCCCGTTCCCGCGCGGTGATGGAACGGCTCGGCTTCGCTTACCGCCACGATTTCCCGCACCGAGGCGAGCCCTTCGCGCTCTACGCAATCTCCTTCGGCAGCCCCGCCTAGAAAACGGCGAACCATCCTCAGTCGTGAGCAGATGGCCGCCCCTCCCGCACGACCATCTCCTCGAGCCGACCGAAGCACTGCGCCCGACCAACCTGTCCGTCCTCACCGGAGCCAGGGTCAGGGAATCGTCACCAGCCACCGATCCGACCGCCGGCGCAGGTAGCCCCACCAATACGCAGCCGAAACCACCAGCACCCCGGCCGTGATCGCCAGGTCCAGCAGGCTCTGCGACACCAGTACGTAGCCGAGCGCCAGCACCGCGACCACGGGCACCACCGGCCACCCCGGCATTCGCCATACCTGCGGGCGCCGGTGTGCCGGTCGCCGCGCCCACAGCACGCTCACCGAAATCGCCAGGTACAGCGCGACCACAGCCACCCCGGTCACGCCGCTCAGCGTTTCCACCGGCACGAAACACAGCACCGCTTCCGAGACGCCGACCACGAGCGTCGCCACCCAAGGCGCGCCGAACCGCGGGCTCACCACGCTCAACGCGCGATTCACCGGCTCCGGCCAAGCGCGATCCCGGCCTGATGCGTACAGCACGCGCGAGTTCTGGATCACCATCACGATCACCGCGTTCACGATGGCCGCCGCGATGCACAAGCTGATGATCGTGCCGAACGTCGAACTGCTCCAGCTCACCACGAGCGCGGTCAGGTCGAGGTTCTGCAGCGTCGCGAGATCCGGTACGCCCAGCGTGATCGCGATGACCGGCACCAGGATCACGACCGCGCTGACGCCGAGCGTCCAGAACACGGTCCGCGACACCGTCTTGTGCGGCTCCCGCATCTCCTCCGCCAGATACACCGCGGTCGAGAAGCCCTGCACCACGAACAACGCGACCGCCAGCCCGGCGATCACCGAGACCAGCGCGATCGGATGCACGCCGTCCATGCTGGGCCGCACGAGCGCCGCGGCCGGCCGGTCGGTGTGCGCGAAGCCGAGTACGGACACCACGACGATCGCGACGATTTCGATCACCAGGAAGATCCCGGTCAGCCAGGCGTTCGACCGCAGGTTCACCAGGCCCATCCCGGTGGACGCCAGCATCACCAGCGCACCCGCCACGGACGGATCGACGTGCACGATCACCGACAGGTAGTCGGCCACCCCGATCGCGATGATCGGCGGCACCACCAGGATCACGATGAACGACAGCATGAAGGTGATCCACCCGGCGAACCGGCTGACCACTGTGGACACCATGGCGTACTCGCCGCCCGAACTGGGCACCAGCGTGCCGAGTTCGGAATAGCAGAACGCGATGCCCACGCACAGCAGCACGGCGAGCCCGATGGCCAGCGCGGTGCCGGTGCCGAGCGAGCCGAACAACGGCGGGACGAGAACGAACAAGGACGACGCGGGAGTCACGCAACTCAGCGTCAGCAAGGTACCGCCGCCGACGCCGATCGATCTGGTGAGCGAGCGGGGCGCGGGCGAACCGGCGGCAGTGTCGGTCTGGACGGGGACCGGATGAGGCGGCATGGGGATCCCTCCGTCGGCGGCGCTGGAATTCGACGGATGGAACAGGACGGGTTTGCCGTTGTCAACGTCGGAAAGACGACGAAATCCGTTGTCGGGCACGCCGGGCGACAGGCCATCTGGACACTCAGGGCGACGATGTGCCACGCCCCCGGTTGCCCGCGGGAGGGTCGACCCGAGATGATCCCGGGATGCAGAGCCAGGACCCGAACCGGCCGGTGCCGCCGGTGGTCGACGACATTTCGAAGCAGATCATCGCCCAGTTGCAAGAGGACGGACGGCGGCCGTACGCCACGATCGGCAAGGCGGTCGGGCTGTCCGAGGCGGCGGTCCGCCAGCGGGTGCAGCGGCTGTCCGATTCGGGCGTCATCCAGATCGTCGCGGTGTCGGATCCCTTGCAGGTCGGGCTTTTCCGGCAAGCGATGGTCGCGATCACGGTCGACGGACCGCTCGATCCGGTCGCCGACGCACTGGCCGAAATGGACGAGATCGACTACGTCGTGCTGTGCGCCGGCCGCTTCGACGTGCTGTGCGAGGTGCTCTGCGCCGACGACGAGGCGCTGCTCGACGTGATCTCCAACCGCATCCGGACGCTGCCCGGCGTGCGCACCGCGGAGACGCTCGTGTACCTCAAGCTGCGGAAACAGTCGTACCAGTGGGGCACGCACCGCCGGTGACGACGAAATCCGAAGGTCTGTCCCGATGAGACAGCTGAAATTAGTCGTTGTGGGTGGCCACGGCGACTGATCCGCTTGCCAAGCGGCCTCGGCTCATGCGATAACCGAGAAGTCCGGCCGGTGCGCCACGGTGCGTGCCGGCAGCTTCGAGGCCCGTTTCGAGGAGCCATGACCACGACCGCCGAACCCGCCGGGATCGCCACCGTCCAGGGCGCCGCCGCACACGACAACCTCTGGCTGCATTTCACGCGGCACAGCCAGGCCGAGCACTTCCCGGTGATCGTGCGCGGCGAGGGTGCCTACATCTGGGACGACACCGGCAAGCGTTACCTTGACGGCCTCGCCGGACTGTTCGCGGTGCAGGTCGGCCACGGTCGCGAGGAACTGGCCGAAGCCGCCGCGCGGCAAACGAAACAGCTCGCGTACTTCCCGCTGTGGGGCCACGCGCATCCGCCGGCGCTCGAACTGGCCGAACGCCTTGCCGCCGCGTCGCCGGGCGACCTCAACCGCGTGTTCTTCACCGTCAGCGGCGGCGAATCCGTGGAAACGGCGTGGAAACTCGCCAAGCAGTACTTCAAGCTGACCGGAAAACCGACCAAGCACAAGGTGATCAGCCGCGCGCTCGCGTATCACGGCACGTCGCAGGGCGCGCTGTCCATCACCGGAATCCCTGGTGCGAAGGCCGATTTCGAGCCGCTCGTGCCGAGTACGCTGCGGGTGCCGAACACGAACTTCTACCGCGCGCCCGAGCACGCCGACGATTACGAGGCCTACGGCCGCTGGGCCGCTGACCAAATCGAGCAGGCGATCGAATTCGAGGGCGCGGACACCGTCGCCGCGGTATTCCTCGAACCCGTGCAAAACACCGGCGGCTGCTTTGTCCCGCCGCCCGGCTATTTCGAGCGGGTCCGCGAGATTTGCGACAAACACGACGTGCTGCTGGTGTCCGACGAGGTGATCTGCGCGTTCGGCCGGGTCGGCTACGACTTCGCGGCCAAGCGATACGGATACCAGCCGGACATCATCACCACCGCCAAGGGCCTGACCTCCGGGTACGCCCCGCTCGGCGCGGTGCTCGCGAGCGACCGCCTGATGGAGCCGTTCGCCGGCGGCGAGGCGACCTTCATGCACGGCTCGACCTACGGCGGACACCCGGTTTCGTGCGCGGTCGCGCTGGCCAACCTCGACCTCATCGAGCGCGAGAACCTTTACGGCCACGTGCTGGACAAGGAAACCGCCTTCCGGGCGACCCTCGACCGGCTGACCGATCTGCCGATCGTCGGCGACGTGCGCGGCACCGGTTTCTTCTACGGCATCGAACTCGTCAAGGACAAAGCGACCAAGGAGACGTTCACCGCCGAGGAATCGGAACGCATTCTGCGCGGCTATCTCTCGAACGCGCTGTTCGAGGGCGGTCTCTATTGCCGCGCCGACGACCGCGCCGAGCCGGTGGTCCAGTTGTCGCCGCCGCTGATCTGCGACCAGCCGCAGTTCGACGAGATGGAGCAGATCCTGCGCGAGGCGCTCACCGGAGCGTGGAAATTGCTCTGACGCCCGCTGCCGCCCGGGTTGTCCCGCTACGCTGATCTTCGTTGCCTACCAACGGGAGGAAGCGCGTGGCGCAGTGGAATGACCTGGTCGCCTACATCAGGCAGACCTACCGGGTGATCCGGGACGACCCGGGCGAAATCCGGATCCGGGTCCTGTTCGGCGACGACGCGGAGACGACGGGGCGCGCGCAGGTCGTGGTGATCGCCAGGGAGATTTTCGACCAGCGCGAGGACTGGGTGCAGATCGCGACCCCGTTCGCCCGCGTGGACGAGGTCGATCTGCACACCGTGCTCACGGAGGTAGGCCAGACGCTGGTGGTCGGCGGGCTCGTGGTGATGGGCGAGCACCTCGTGCTGCGGCATTCGCTGCCGCTGCTGAACCTCGACCTCAACGAGTTCACCGATCCGCTCGAACTCGTCGCCGGTTCGGCCGAGCTGCTGGAACAGCAGTTCACCGGGCGTGACGACTACTGAGCGGCGGCAGCCACGAAAAAGCGGGGCCCTGATCCGATCGGGGCCCCGCTTTTCGTTGGCTCAGTACGGTTGCGTGGCCGGCGGCCGCACACCGTCCATCCTGGACTGAACGCTCGGCTCGACCGCCGGGCAGTGCTTGCCGCGGCCCGGGCTCGTGCCGTCGATCAGGAAGGCGTCCGCGGCGTCGATGACGCACTGGCTCTTCTTGAAGTACGCGCCGTGGCCCCAGCCCTCGTAGGTGAGCAGCGGCGCACCCGACTGCTGCGACGCGCGCACCGCCCAGCTGTACGGCGTGGCCGGGTCGTAACGGCTGTTCAGCATCAACAGCGGCACGCCTGCCCGGACCGACAGCGGATGCTGCGGGTTGCGCACCGGGCTCGGCCAGCCGGCGCAGCCCGTCGCCGCGCTCCAGCCCAGCGGCGAGAAGTGCAGGTCAGGCGACACCCTGGCGAGCGCGCGCCGGTAGCTGTCGAGCTGCGGGTAACTGGTGACCGGCAGCCGCCAGTCAGAGCAGAAGATGCTGTTGAACGGGTTCGGAATGGGAATGTCGTCCTTGCCGAACGACGCCTCGGCCGGTTTCCCGTCGCGCAGGTCGACCAGGCTCTTCGCGAGCTTGTCCCAGGTGGGGCCGTAGAAGTTCTGCGAGATCAGCCCGACGAACGCCATCGGGTCGAGCCGGTCGTCCGGGGTGCCGAGCTCGCCGCGTTCGGCGCGGGCGTACAGGTCCGCCACCACCGCGCTGACGTCCTGGCCGTGCAGCGCGCACGACGTCGTCCGGTCGCACCAGTCGGTGAACTGCTCGAACAACTCTTGCGTGGCCTCGGTTTCCGTCCTCAGGAATTCCCAGGTGCTGCGGACCGAGTGGTCCATGTTGCTGTCGAGCACGAGCGCGCGCACCCGGTCCGGATAAGCCTCGGCGTACTGCTGGCCCATCAGCGTGCCGTACGAAACGCCGTAGTAGGTGAGCTTTTCGTCGCCGAGCGCGGCACGGATCGCGTCCATGTCGCGCACGACGCTGAGGGTGTCCGAACGGCTGGCGAGCGGCCCGGTGATCCGGTCGCAGCTGCGCCCGAGCGCGCGGTTGTACGCGAGCAGCTGCTGGAATTCGCCGGAATCCTTCGGCAGCACCGGGTTTTTCGCGGTGAGCTCGTCGAGCCCGCACTGGATCGCGGTGCTTTCCCCGACCCCGCGCGGATCGAACCCGACCGTGTCGAACTGCGCGGTGACCTTCGGCGACAGCGTCCAGCCGCTCTGCACCTCGCCCGCGCCGGCACCGCCCGGCCCGCCGGGATCCATGAGCACCGAACCGATCCGGTGCGCGGGATCGGTGGCCTTGCGCCGCGCGAGCGCGAGCTGGATCGTGCCGTCGCCGGGACGGTCCCAGTCGAGCGGCACGGTGAGCTTGCCGCATTCGGCCCCTTGCCCGGTAGGACACGGTTTCCAGTCGATGGCCGCGGGAGCGGCGGTCGCCGGTGCCGCGGTGAACAACGCCGTCGCCGCGGTGACCGCGGTGGTGGCGGCGGCCAGTTTCCTGCCCAGACCCAATGCCCTGCCCCTTCGGCGTGAACTGGAGACGTCGGAGCCCTCGATCTTGCCAGAAGGTGACAGGAGCCACTAGTGCGGGTTACCGTCCTTTGTGGACAGTCCGGGTGCTGGCCAGGTGCACGGCGAAGTCGAGCGGGATCAGCCCGTCGGGCCGCGCCAGTGCCGGAGCCTGGGAGAGAAAGGCGGTTTTCAGCGCCTGGCAAGCGGGTTCGCCGAGCGGGAAGAGGTTGTAGACGGTCGAGACGAACTCCCAGACCTGATCGAGCGGACCGCTGAAGTCGATCTCCTCGGTGCGCCACTGAACGGGAGCGAACCCGGCCGGGACGAGGATGTCGTCCAGCCCGGCCTGAGTGCGGGTGCGCTTGTCGCCGAGCGGAGGCAATCGCTGCTCGGCCGGGACGTCGGCGAGGATTTCCCGCAGCAGCTTGCCGAACAGGGCGCGGGCCCCGCCTTCGGCCGCCCCGCCGCTGAGGACGAGCGAGAGCTGTCCGCCCGGCCGGAGCACGCGGGCCAGTTCCGCGGCCACCTCGTCGATGTCAGTCATCAGCATGAACGCCATGTGCGACACGCAGGAATCGAAAGAGTGGTCCGCGAACGGAAGTTGCTGTGCCAGGCCTTCCGCGACCGTTGCCGAACGCTGCCGGGCGAGGGCCAGGTCCACCCTCGACAGGTCGACTCCGATCGCCTGATGTCCCGCCGCGGCAAGGAGTTCGAGCAGGAATCCGTCGCCGCAGGCCAGATCGAGTACGCGTCCCGGAGAAGCGATCTCGTCCCGGAGAAGCTCGTAACTCGACCGTCCGTCGGCGCTTCGGCCGTCGCCGAACGCGCGCGACGTAACCGCCGGATGGCTTGCGTGGAAGGCACGAAAGAAGGTTTCTTGAGCGGACCTGGTCACTCTCCCAACTTACGCACCGGCGCGAAATCCCGCCCTCTGTTTGTAGAATCAGCGGATGGCGGACGTGGTGCCCGATCGGCGCGAGGCTGAGGTCTGGTGTTCCTACCAGCGCGTGCAGCGGGCGCTCGGCAGCGCGCTCGACCGGCAGCTGGAGCGCGACGCCGGGATCTCCGGAGCCGACTACGCCCTCCTCGTCCCGCTCGCCAACGAACCGGACGGCGTGCTGCGGATGCGCGAACTCGGCGCGACCGTCGAATGGGACCGCAGCCGGCTGTCGCATCACGTGAGCCGGATGTGCAAGCGCGGGCTGGTCACGCGGGAGAACTGCACCGAGGACGCGCGCGGGGCGAACGTCCGGCTCACCGAGGCCGGTCGCGCGGCGGTCGCGGCGGCCAGGGAGCAGCACGGCGAACTCGTGCGCCGGTATTTCTTCGACCAGGTCAGCGGCCCCGAGCTGGAGCTGCTCGGCCGCGTTTTCTCCCGGATGCTCACCCGGCTGGCGCAGGACTGACGGAGATCGTCAGCGCTCCGTGCGGGCGCGGTAAGCGGTGCGCCGCAGTCTTGCCGCATCGCCTACCGACCCAGGGGAGCAGAGATGACCAGCAAGACAGTTCTCGTGTCCGGCGCCAGCGTCGCGGGTCCGTCCGCCGCCTACTGGCTGCACCGTTACGGCTATTCGGTGACCGTCGTCGAGGCCGCGCCGCAGCTGCGGCCGGGCGGACAGGCCGTCGACTTCCGCGGCGAGCAGATGAAGCTCGTCGAAGCGATGGGCCTGCTCGACGACCTGCGGAAGCACGAGACCGCGCTGCGCGAGCAGGTGCAGCTCGACCCGTCCGGACAGCCCGCCTTCACCCTGCCGAGCGGGTTCACCAACGGCGAGCTGGAGGTCCTGCGCGGCGACCTCGCCCGCGTCCTCTACGACCACACCAAGGACTACACCGAGTACGTCTTCGGCGACCGCGTCACCTCGCTGACCGAGACTTCCGACGGCGTCGACGTCACCTTCCGCCACGGTGCCCCGCGCCGGTTCGACCTGGTCGTCGGCGCGGACGGGATCCACTCCGGCGTGCGGACGGCCGCGTTCGGCCCGGAGGCGAAATTCCGCACCGACCTCGGTTACCACGTCGCCGGGTTCACCGCGCCCAACCACCTGCGCCTCGACCACGCGGGCCTGCTCTACAACGAACCCGGTCTCGGCGCGATCGTCACCAGCCACCGCGACCCGGAGACCGTCACCGTCGGCCTCACCTTCCGCGGCGACCCGGACGGGTACGGCCGTCCCGACCTTGCCCGGCAGAAGGACATCGTCACCGAGGTCTTCGCCGACGCCGGATGGGAACTCCCGCAGCTGCTCACCGCGGTCGCCGACGCGCCTGACCTGTACTTCGACACCGTCGGCCAGATCAAGCTCGACAGCTGGTCGCGCGGCCGGGTCGTACTGCTCGGCGACGCCGCCTGGTGCGCCGGGCCGGGCGGATCCGGCACCGGTCTCGCGATGATGGGCGCGCAGGTGCTGGCCGGAGAACTGGCCGCGGCGGGCGGCGACCACGTGACCGCGTTCGCCCGCTACGAGCAGCGGCTGCGCAAGCCCGCCCGCGTCGGGCAGCGCAACGGAGCCGGTTCGGGCGACTTCCTGGTCCCGGCCACCGAGGAGAAGCTGCGCAAGCGCAACCGGATGTACCGCAAGCTGACCGGCCCGATCGGCCGCCGCCTCTTCGAATACATGGGCAACCGCGCGGCGAACGCGGTCAAATACCGCGAATACCCCCAGCCCCGCGCGCACGCCTTGCCTTGACGCTGACGACAACGTTTAGCGTCGCAGACATGCGCATCGGCGAACTGGCTCAGCGGACCGGGACCACCACGCGGGCCCTGCGCTTCTACGAGGCACAGGGCCTGCTCCCGGCGGCGCGCGCGGCCAACGGCTATCGCGAGTACGACGAGGACCACCTGCGGCTCGTCAAGGAAATCCAGACCCTGCGCACGGTCGGATTCAGCCTCGACGACACCCGCCCGTTCGTCGACTGCCTCCGCACCGGCCACGACGCGGGCGACGCGTGCCCGGCGTCGGTCGAGGTGTACCGGCGGAAGCTGGACGAGGTCGAGGCCTGCATGCGCGACCTCGCCGCGGTCCGGGCCGCCCTGCTCGACAAGCTCGCCGCCGCCACCACGCATCCGGCCGACCCGTGCACCGCCGAACCCGAGGAGTCCCGATGACCACCGACGCCACCTTCGCCGCCGACGTCCTGGACCACGACCAGCCCGTCCTGGTCGATTTCACCGCCGACTGGTGCCCGCCGTGCCGGATGATCGCGCCGGTGCTCGCCGAGATCTCCGCGGAACGGCCCGGTCTCACCGTGCGCGAGCTCAACACCGACGAAAACCCCGAAACGATGCGCGCGTACCAGGTGATGGCGTTGCCGACGCTGATGCTGTTCCGCGACGGTGCCCCGGTCGCGTCGTTCGTCGGCGCCCGGCCGAAGGCGAAACTGCTCGCCGAACTGGACAAGCTGCTGGGCTGAACCGGTGGCCTTCCCGGTTTGCCCGGTGGGCGGGTGACGGAGCAGGTACAAAGAGTGCACGACTTTCGGGGAGGCCGTGCCATGACCGCTTTCGTGCGCTCTTACCTGTTCCTTCGCCGCGCCATCGGGGTGCTCGGGATCCTGCTGCCGATCGTCGTGATCGTCGGGAAGGAACTGCTCGAGGGCGGCGGCCTGCTCGGTTCGCTGAGCGGCTATTACTACAGCGATCTCCGGAACGTCTTCGTCGGCACGTTGTGCGCGATCGGCGTCTTTCTGATCGCCTATCGCGGTTACGGCCGCGTCGACGACATCGCGGCCAACGTCGCCGCGATCGCCGGCATCGGCGTCGCGCTGTTCCCGACCCAGCCGGTCTCGCCGACGCCCACCGAGCACGCGATCGGCATCGCGCACCTGGTATTCGCCGCGATCTTCTTCCTCACCCTCGCGTTCTTCTGTCTCTTCCTGTTCACCAAGGACGACGGCGCGCCGACCAAGCGCAAACGTTCGCGCAACGCGATCTACCGGACGTGCGGCATCGTGATGCTCGCGTGCCTGGTGCTGATCGTGGTCAACGGCCTGTTCTTCAGCGCCGCCACCGCGGCCCTGCACCCGACCCTCTGGCTGGAGTCGCTAGCGGTGTTCGCGTTCGGGTTCGCGTGGCTGACGAAGGGCCAGACGCTGCTGGGCGACCAGCCGCAGCCGCGGCCAGCGGCTCAGGCCAGCTTGCCGTAAGCCTCCGACACCTGGGTCAGCCAGGCGACCTCGGCGGCGAACGTCTTCGCGTCGTGGGCGTCGAACGCGCCGTTGTCCTGGCTCTCCGCCGGGGCCAGGCCGGAGGTCTTCGCCTCCAGCGCCTGGCGGATCTTGCGGGCCTCGGCCATCGCCTGGTCGCTGTCCGGGGTGTCGGCGCGGTCCATGTACGGGCGCAGCGCGCGCCAGCCGTCGCGGATCTCGATCACCCGGCGATGCAGCCGGTAGTGCAGGTCCGACCAGCGCCGGTCGGTGTCTCCCTCGGCCGGCGGTTCCAGCGCGATTCCCGGCGACGATTCGTACAGCGAATGCCACAGCGGGTAGAGCGCGCGATAAGAACGGTAATTGCGCTGCCACCGGGCGACCGACGAGACGTGCTCGCCCCACGACGGCATGGTCAGCCCGAACGACACGATCACGATGCCCAGCGCGCTGAACACCGACGGGGCGATCGCCCACGCGCCGAGATGCCAGCCGAGCGCCGGGCTCACGATGTTCACCGCGCGCGTGGCGCAGTAGCAGAACAGCACGACCGCGCCGACCGCGAGCGTCCGCAGCGTCCGGCGCAGCCACACCCGCGACGTGCTCCGCGCGTACGGCAGGCACTGCAGGTAGATCGTCACGCACGGCACGGCCTGCGAAATGATGAACAACAGCAGGTAAGTGAGGATCACCGGGTCGCTGCTGCCCACCGCGAAAGCGGTGCCGGGGGTGCCCGGTTTGTTGCCGATGAAGAACAGCACGGTCAGCACGACGAACAGCACCGCGCCGGAAACGATCCACGCCCGGATCCGCGTGCGGATTTCCGCCAGGGGATTCGCCCACAGCATCAGCAGGAGCTGCGCGCTGATGCAGTACGCGACCGCGGCCAGGTGCAAGATCAAGATCGCCAGATTGGGGATCCCGAACAGCGAGCCGATGCTGAGCGAGAGGGCGCCGAGGGTGAAGGTGACGCACTGCAGGATCAGCGTTGTCATCAGCACGATGTAGGCCGGGTCGCGCCACGAACGGCGCATCGAGAAAAGCTTGTACAGCAAAGCCGCGTACGAGGAGACCGCCGACAGCGAGAATAAGATGATCTTCAGAGTGTTCACTCGCGCCCCCGGAACGGCCTCAGCGCCCGGTGGGCGGAACGGTGTGCGCGGCACTCTTGGCGGAATTGTTCACGATCGGCGACCATACACCACCGCAAGTGCCGGAACTAGGGCCGGAAAACTGGTTCTGGCCTGGGCGAATTCCGGATGGATCCCGGGTGTCGGCCGCCTGCTCGAGCGCTGCCGCGGGTGATCTTCCGGTGAACGGCGGGCAACCGGGTCGTGAGCGGCCGCAACGGGATGCGCCCGTCGCTAGGGTGTCGCCATGAGTCTCCAGGTGGTGATCGGGTACGGACCGGCGGGGGCGGCCACCGCCGCGCTGCTGGCTGAACAAGGGGAACGGGTCCGGGTGATCGGGCGGTCGCCCCGGGAGCCCGAACCGGGGCTGGAGCACGTCTCCCTCGACGCCGCTGACCAGGCCGCGCTCACCGAAGCGACCAAGGGCGCGACGGCGATCTACAGCTGTGCGAGCCCGCCGTATCACCGGTGGGCGGCCGATTGGCCGCCGCTGCAGGCCTCGATCTGCGCCGCGGCCGAGGCGAACGACGCGCTGCTGGTGTCGCTGGGGAATTTGTACGGTTACGGTCCGGTCGATGGTCCGCTCACCGAGAATCTGCCGCTCGCGGCCACCGGAACCAAGGGCCGGATCCGGGCATTGCTGTCCGAACAACTGTGCGCATTGCACGACGAGGGCCGCATCCGCGCGGTCGAGGTGCGGGCTTCCGATTTCTTCGGCCCCGGCGTCACCGACGGCGGCCATCTTGCCGCTCGCGTGGTGCCGAACGTGCTGCGCGGGCAGAAGGTGCAGGTACTCGGCGATCCGGACGCCTCGCACAGTTGGACGTACATTTCCGATGTCGCGCGCACGCTGGTCGCGGCCGCGCGGAAAGAAAACGCGTGGGGCAAGGCGTGGCACGTGCCGACTGGTCCGCCGCGGTCCGCCCGGGTGATGGTCGCGGTGTTGTGCGAGGCGGCGGGAGTGCCTCCGGTGCCTGTGCAACGGCTTTCCCCGATGTTACTGAACGCGGCCGCGCTCGTTTCGCCGATGCTGCGCGAGCTGCGGGAGGTCCGTTACCAGTTCGACCGCCCGTTTGTCCTCGATTCCGGTGCGGCACAGGAATTTTTCGAGATTACGCCGACGCCCGAGAAAGATCAATTCCCGGCCACCGTGCGCTGGTGGCGTGATCGCTTGGCTACCGTGAGTTGAGGTGCCTGTGCATTCCTCCGCACCTTGCCCAATGCCCTTGAAAAACTGGGTAAGAACGGGCAATCTCGGTGTCGACTGGGTGGGAATCGGCACGAGGAAGTCATGCCATGGGGTCCGTAAGATCTGGGTGGGAAGAATCCGAAAATAGCCAGGACATCGCCGTTGTCGGAATGGGATGCCGTTTTCCGGGGGCGCGCAACGTCAACGAGTACTGGGATCTGCTGAGCGAGCCCAAACCGCAGTTTCGGCGGGTGCCGGATTCGCGGTGGCGGCGGGAAGCGTTCTACAACGACGATTTCCGGGACAGCGGCGCGGTCTACTCCGACCGCATGGCGCTGCTGGAGGACGTCGGCGACTTCGACGCCGGGCACTACAAGATCCCGCCGCGGCGGGCCAAATCGCTCGATCCGCAGCACCGGCTGCTGGTCGACCTGACCCGCGAGGCGCTGCAGGACGCGGGATGGGAAGCCGAGGGCTTCGACCGCGAAGACACGTCGGTGATCATGTCGCTCAGCGACAGCGGCTACCGCGACATGAGCACGCTGCACCTGCGGATGAAACAGCTGATCGGCGGCGAGTTCGGCCGGGCGGGCGATCCGGCGATGGCCGAGGCGGCGTCCGCGGTCAGCGGCCTGCACGCCACCGCGATGGCCGGGCTGCTGCTCAACATGGGTCCGAGTTCGATCAGCAACGTCTTCGACCTGCACGGAGAGAGCTACGCGCTCGATTCGGCCTGCTCCGGCGGGCTGACCGCGGTGGCGAACGCGGTGTTCGCCCTGCGCGCGGGCCGCTGCCGGATCGCCGTCGCCGGCGGCGCGCAGCTGGTACTGGCCCCGGACCTGTTCGTGGGCCTGTGCCGGATCGGCGCGATCTCGCGCGCAGGCGAATGCCGTCCGTTCGACCGCCGGGCGGACGGATTCGTGCTCGGCGAGGGGGCCGGCGTCCTGGTGCTGCGCCCGCTCGCGGACGCACGGGCGGCGGGCGACCGGGTGTACGCGGTGATCCGCGGCGTCGGGCTGTCCAACGACGGCACGGTCAAGGGCGGCATGATGCCGCAGGAGTCCGGGCAGCTGCGGGCGCTGCGGCGGGCGTACCAGGACGCGGGGGTCGACCCGGCGTCGGTCGGGTACCTGGAGGCGCACGGCACCGCGACCGCGGTCGGTGACGACGTGGAGATCAGCGCGCTGAGCGAGCTGCGCCGCGGCGCGGAGAACCCGGCGTACCTCGGGGCGGCGAAGTCGGTCGTCGGGCATTCCCTTGGCACCGCGGGAATCGCCGGTCTGATCAAGTCCATTTTATCCGTCCACAAGGGACAGATCCTGCCGCAGCCGGATTTCGAACCGGCCGATCATCTGCCGCTGCGGGACGCCGGGCTGCAGGTGGCGGGCCAGGCCACGCCGTGGGACAGCGACGGACCGCGCCGGGCCGGGGTGAGCGCGTTCGGCTTCGGCGGCTCGAACGTGCACGTGGTCGTTGAGGAAGCGGCGCAGGAACCGCCGCCCGCCGAGACGCCGCGGCTGCTGCTGCTCACCGCGCGGGACCGGGCCGGGCTCGCCAGGCACGCCCGCGAGGTGGCCGAGGCGCTCGGCAGCGAGAACCCGCCGCTGGCCGCCGTCGCGGGCACGCTCGCCCGCCGGACGCTCTTCCCGGAGCGGCTCGCGGTGGCCGCGGACGACGTCGCGGACGCGGTGTCCAAGCTCGTCGCCGCGTCGGTCGCGCTCGAATCCGGCCAAAGCGGCGAGCTGGTGCCGGGCGTGTTCGCTGGTATGGTGTCACCGGGAGCGGAGCCGGTCGAGGACGGGGTGCCGGCCGAGCTGGCTCCCCGCGCGGTCGCCGGGGCGGGGCTGCGCCCGGTGGCGGACGGCCTGCCGCGCTGCACGCTGCCGCCGAGCCCGCTCAGCCCGCGCCGGCACTGGGTGGTCGACGACGCGAAGCTCGCCAAGGCGCAGACGCTGGAGCCGCTCGGAGCTGCCGCCGCACCGGTCGAGGAGACGGAGGAGACGACGTCCGCGCGGGATGTCCTGGCGATCGTGCTCGAGGAAGTCGCGCGGACGACCGCGTTTCCGGTCAGCGAGTTGTATGCCGGGCAGTTGCTGGTGGACGATCTCGGCTTCGATTCGTTGATGCTCACCGAGTTGGAAGCGCGGCTGCGGAAGCGGTTCCCGGGAGCTCCGGTGGAGGTCGAGCAGTCGGGGTCGCTGACGGTGGGGGCGGTCGCCGGGATGCTCGCTCCGGCAACGGATTTGGTGCCTGCCGCTCCGGTTCCGGCTGCTCCGGCTCCGTCGTGGGATCCGGCCAGTGCGGCGATCGAGGAGTTCCCGGAAGCCGCGGCTATCGAGGCGCGGTTGACTGAGTTCGACGATCTCGGGGTGCCTAATCCGTACTTCCGCAAGCATCAGGGGCGGATGGACGCTACGACGTCGGTGTCCGGGCGCGAGTACCTGTCCTTTTCCAGCTACAACTACCTTGGGCTGGCCGGGCACCCTGCGGTGACCGCGGCGGTGCACGACGCGGTCGAGCGGTACGGGACTTCCGTGTCCGGCAGCCGATTGCTTGCCGGGGACCGGGATTTGTCGCGGGACCTGGAGACGGAGCTGGCCGCGTTCCTCGGGGTCGAGGACAGTCTCGTCCTGGTGAGCGGGCACGCGACGAATGTCGGGGCGATCGGTCATCTGGTCGGGCCTGGGGATTTGATCGTGCACGATTCGCTGGCGCACGACAGCATTCTGCAAGGGTGTGCGCTGTCCGGGGCCACGCGGCAGCCGTTTCCGCACAACGACACAGCACGGCTGGAGGACGTGCTGCGTCGGACGCGGTCCCGGTTCCGGCGGGTGCTGATTGTGGTTGAAGGCGTTTACAGCATGGACGGGGATCTTGCGGATCTGCCTGCGTTGATTGAGCTTAAGCAGCGCTATGGGGCGTTGCTGATGGTTGACGAGGCGCACAGTATCGGGACCATGGGTCCGCGCGGGGCTGGGGTTGGGGACCACTTCGCGGTGGATCGGTCCGGGGTTGATCTCTGGATGGGGACGCTTTCGAAGTCGCTTGCCGGGTGCGGGGGGTATCTGGCTGGGTCGGCTCGGACTGTGCGGTGGTTGCGGTATTCGTTGCCGGGGTTTGTCTATAGTGTGGGGATTACTCCGGCTAATGCGGCGGCTTCGCTTGCGGCGCTTCGTGTGTTGAAGGAAGAGCCGGAGAGATTGGTGCGGTTGCGGGAGAATTCCCGGTTGTTCTTGGAACTGGCTGCTGCGGCGGGGGTGCCGACTGGGGTGGCTGGGGGGACGCCGATCGTGCCTTGCGTGGTGGGGAGTTCCCGGATCGCGTTGAGGCTGGCTACGGCGTTGTTTGAAAGGGGGGTGGTGGTGGATCCGATTTTGTATCCGGCGGTGGATGAGGAGTTGGCTCGGTTGAGGTTCTTCATCACCAGTGAGCATCGGGAGGATCAGTTGCGGTATGCGGTGGGGGTTTTGGCCGGTGAGTTGGGGGCTGTCTGAGTCTTTGGCTCGTCGCCTGGCGGCGACATTGGCCCGTGCGTGCGTGGGGCACCCCGAAGCTGGATTGTGCTGACGGGCGGTGGGTGCTTGTCAAGGCGGGAAAGATGCCTTGACAAGCACCCACCGCCCGCAGGGAGGCTTCGTATCGGGGTGCGGGGGAGGGGCTGGGTGCCTCGATAGCGGGTGCATCGGCTGCGGCTGGGTGTCTTGATGGTTGGGTGCATCGGCTGCGAGTGGTTCGTGGTGGGGGCTAGCGCCCCAATGTGGCATTGGGTGCGTCAGATGCACCCAATGTGGCGTTCGGTGCGTCCCATGCACCCAATGCCACATTGGGGCGGCATCCCGGCCGACGGCTGCGAGCCCCGGCGGGGTGGTCCGTGAAGGGCTCCTCGAGGGAATCTAAGTCCGTGAAGGGGCCCCTCATGTACTTCGGCTGGTCGTGAGGGGAACCCTGAGGGAATCAGAGTCCGTGAAGGTGGCCCTCACGTACCGGCGCGCTAGAGGAGCGAGCGTTCGATGCGGTCCATCGGCTTCTCCCCTGCTTTGGGGGTTTCGGCGATGGGTTTCGACGGCGTGCCCATGCGTTCCGACAGCAGGAAGGCGATGATCTCCGCTTCCTGTTCCTGTGCGTCGTCGTAGGTGGCGCGCATCAGCATGTCCCGGACGATGTCCGGGTCCAGGTTGGGGAACAGCGAGCGGGCGCTCTCGTCGTCAAGGAGACCCGAGCCGCGATGACAGCAGATGATGTGACCCAGCTCGTGCAAGATGATGTGCTCCTGGTGCGCCCCGGTGGTGTTGGCGTCGAAGAAGATCAGGTCCTCGCCCCGTGCGGCTACCCACATGCCGCACGGGTGCGACGCTGGCATCGGCAGCGGCACGAGGGTGATCGGCCGTTCGCGGATTTCGCCCAGGCGGGCGCAGAGGGTGGCCAGGTCGTACTTCGGCGGGAGGTCGAGTTCGGCGATTCGCTGGGCGCCTTCGTCGCGCATCCGCCGCAGCTGCTCGCGCCGCTGCGGGGCTTCGGACGGGGTGCCGGTCACCGCGCCGCTTCGTCCGTGACCGGGGGCAGCCCCTGCATTTTGCGGTATTGGTCCATGATCGTGGTGATCGCCTGGAGGTTTTCTTCGCGCATGCCCGCCGCGCGCATGGCGACCGCGCGGACGCCTGCCTGGCGCATCGCCTCCACCGCGGCCAGCTCCGACAGCACCGATCCGGCCACCTCGTCGTCGAAGAAGTACGCGACGGAGACTCCGAAGAATTTCGCCAGTGCGGCCAGCAGTTCCTGAGACGGATTGGTCCGTTTGCCCGTGCGTAGCTGAGACAGGTACACCGCGCCGACCTTCAGCTCCGGCGTGGCCCGCTTCAGTTCGGCTGCCACCTCGGCGTTCGTCCAGTGCCTCCCCTGCGGGCGCACCGTGCGGAACAGGTCGTCGAGTCTGGAGGCCAGGGTGGGCCGGGCATCCGCCGGCTGAGTGTCATCGGACATGCTGCTACGCCCCTCCAGTTGCAGCTGATTGCTCTCAGCTAAGGCGACTATCTCAGATTAGCTCACAGTTGACAATCGCCGGAGGGCTCCACAAGACTGTGCCTCAACGAGATAGCTGGTGGCTAACTCGCCACACAAACCGGGCAAGAGCGGCAGGCGTAGTACCGGCCCGGGGCGACGCTGGGGGTGTCGCCCCGCTCGGTCCGCCGAGGCCGGGTCCGGAGGCAGCAGACGTGTCAGCGAACTGCCTCCGGGCCCGGCGCACTACGCCGCTGGCCGGGCTGCGGAACTTCGGGAGCCGGTGCGTAGCTGATGGCAGCGGCCGGTGCCGGACTGGCGGATCGCGTCTGTCCAGCAGTCGACCGCGCTGAGGCCGGAGGTGTTCCGGTGCGGAACCTCCGGCAAGCACCGTGGCTGGCAGAGCTGTCAGCGAACTGCTTCCGGACCGGCGAACTGCGCCCATTCGTCAGCCCACCGCGCCGCGCGCCGGTGGTCGAGCACTCGCCGCGCGATCCAGAACGCGCCGCCCAGCACGCCGACCGCGCACAGCCAGCAGAAGGCCGCGACGAGCACGCCGTTGGTGACCGCGTCCGCGTGCGTCAGCGGGGCGGTGGTCTGCTTGCCGCTGTCGTCCAGCCAGATGTCGGTGGTCGAGCCCTCGGTCGCGGAGGCGGCGGGCACCGTGATGACACCGGTCCGCTGCACGCCGTGCGGGGGCTTCCAGACCGCGTTCACGCGCGCGGTGTTCGCGATCGGCGCGCTGTCGCCGACTGAGGCGGCCGGCTGCGCGGCCGTCGTCAGCACCGTGGCGGTGACCTGGTGCCGCGACTGCAGCTGCGCGTCCGACGCGGCGGTCTCCGCGGCGATGTCCTCGCTGCCGATCATCATCGCGAAGGGAATCGCGATGAGCGCCAGCAGCGTGACGATCCCGGCGAGTACGCCTTCGATCCGGTCCGACCGTCGCACGAGCGGGTTGCGCACGGCGCCGAGCCGTCGGAGCAATCGTTTACCAGGGTGTGGTGGTCTGCCTGCCCGAGTCCTGTTCCGCATGCCTCTCATGGTCCTCTTTCGCGCGCGCGAGCGCTGTGTCCCGCACAACGTTTTTCATGTTTTTCCTGGGGATCCGGTGTGTTTTCGCTTACCTCCGGGCCCGGGGACTACCCGTGTGGGTGACGACGAGCGGAGGTTGCGCCTTGCGGGGGCAGGGTTTCGCGGGGCGCGACGAGTGGTCCAGGCCAATGTCTGGCGGGTCCGGTACGCGTTGTCCGGGTTGATCTTTCGCCGGGTTCGGCGGCGGATGGGTTGCGGTATCGATGGTTCGGCGCCGCGGTCGCTCGGTGGATCGTCTGATTCGCACGGTTCGCGTTGGCGGGCAAGCGATCTTGCCGCCTCGGCGGCCGGTGCGACTGTGTGCCGGGAGTTCGCCTGCGGGCAACCGGACGTTTCCGCCGGGGACAGCCCGGGCAGACAGGTCCGCCCGGGCCGCTCGGGAAAACGCTCATTGCCGTCCGGTCCGGAATCGGGGTATCGCCAAGCACAAACCGGGGGAACGCTCCCGATATCCGGGAACCATTCAGTCGACCAGTCGAATCGTCGCCGTCGGACTGTGCGAACGACGCCGGGTGATCCCGTGTTCGGCGACGATTCCGAGTTGGATGCTGCGATCGGCGGGCGCCCAGTAGCCCGTGCGCACGAAATAGCCGTCCATTGTGCAGAGCCGGTTCGCGCTCTTGCGGGAACTGATCGCTTCCCAGCCCCATTGCCGTCCGGTCTCCTCGACGCCGTTGCGCCGCACGTGCAGCCGCGGGTTCCCGATCTCCCGGCAGTACGCGCTGCCGTCCGCGATGTACAGCACGCCGTCGACCTTGTAGAACCGCTTGCCGTCCAACAGGCTCACCTGGCCGGACAGGGTGAAGTGCACCCTGCCGCCATGGGCCCCGTCCATCGTCCAGTCGAGACAGAATTCCTTCGTCGGAACCTCGAGCGACTGGGTCATGGCCGTGTCTCCTTTGCTCGCCTTCCGGAGCGTCCAGGAAAATATAAGGAAGAAACGCGTTCCCGACAGGTATCGGGAACCGTTTTCACCCGAAGAGGCCCGGCGGACACGCATCGTGGTCAAGCCCCGATTAATCGGTGGAATTACCGCCGATGGGGTATCGCGGATACGATCAGTGAATTCTCCTTGCCCGAAACCGGTGGCGGCGCACCGGTGCCGGGACCGGCGCGCCCTGCGGGTCGTGTCGGCAGCGTGACATCTTCCATGACGCTTGTCATAGTTCCGGCCCTGTGCGACCCTCGGGTTATGACGACTGTCATGATCGCCGTGCGACCGGCCACCGCCGGTTCCGTGGCCGACCTCGTCCGCGCCTGTTCGCCGGAATCGCTGAGCCGCCGGTTCACCCTCGGCGGCCCGATCGAGCCGGACGCGGTCCTGTCCAGGTACCAGCGATTCCTCCTGGTCGACACGGCCCTCGTCGCCGAGGTTTCGGGTGTGCCCGCCGGGCTGCTGAACGCGGTCCCGGAGGACGACCGCCGCGTCGAACTGGGGCTGCTCGTCGCCGACCGGTGGCAGCGGAGGGGCATCGGCCGCGGCCTCGTCCGGCTGGCCGCGGAGCAGTGGCTCGGCTGGAAGCTGCACGCCACCGTGCAGGAGGGCAACGTCGCTGCGGAAGGATTGCTGCGGGCGTGCGGGTTCCGCTTCGTCCCGGGGTACGGCGGCGAGAACGAGTACGAGCTGACGGTCACGGAGGAGACGCTCGATGACGGAACGGCCGGCGCGCGACCGGATGGTCTTCAGCGCTGCGCAGTTGCTGCGTACGCAGGGCTTGAGCGGCACTGGCATGCGCGAGGTGGTAGCGCATGCCGAAGCGCCGCGGGGGTCGCTTCAGCACTACTTCCCGGGCGGTAAGGAACAGCTGTTCGGCGAAGCCATCGATTGGGCAGGGCGCTACGCCGCACGACGCGTGACGCGCGCGATGGACTCTCTGTCGGACCCGACGCCGTCCGCGCTCTTCGCCGCAGTTGTCGAGAACTGGCGCGCGGAGTTCCTTGAGATCGGCTACGACTACGGCTGTCCGTTAGTGGCCACAGTCACCGACACGGCGGCGTCGAGCGAGCCGTTGCGTGAGCGTGCGAACGACGCCTTCGCGCAGTGGCGGAAGCCCATCGTGTCCGCGCTGCAGCAGATGGGCGTACCGGCGGCGCGCGCTGCTTCGCTGGCAGTGTTGATGATCAGCGCGCTTGAAGGAGCCTTAGTGCTGGCCCGGGTCGAGCACTCGGTGACGGCGCTTGACACGGTTGTCGAGGAGCTAGGTCCAGTTCTCGACGCCGCAGTGGACAAGCGCCGCCGCCGCTAACGCCTGCCGAGCTTCGCGCGCAACGTGGCGACAGTGTCCGGGTCGTGCAGCAGTTCGGCGAAGTGCTTGGACTCCGACTCCATGCGCGCTTCGACGCTCTCGTCGGTGCGGTCGTGCAACAGCGCGCGCGTCGCCGTCACCGCGCGTACCGACCGTTCCGCGAGGGTTGCGACGCGTTCTGAGACGCGCTTGCTGAGCGCTGTCTCGTCAGGGAGCACTTCGTTGACCAACCCGAGTTGCGCCGCTTCGACCGCAGGCAGGCGTTCTCCGAACAGCAGCAGCTCCGTCGCACGCTGCGGGCCGACTCGACGCGGCAGCGCGTAACTACTGCCGAACTCCGGCACCAGCCCCAGCGGTACGAAGGGGAACTGCAGGTAGCTGCGTTCGGTGGCGTAGACGAGGTCGCAGTGCAACAGCAGGGTCGCGCCGATGCCGACAGCGGGACCGTCGACCGAGGCGACGACTACTGCCTGCGTCGCGAGCAACGCCTCTTGGAAGACCCGCGCAGGTGTCTTCGTACGGTCACCGGCTTCGTGCGCAAGGAAGTCGCCGAGGTCGTTGCCTGCGGTGAACGCGCCGCCGGCTCCGCTCAGTACGACGATCGGCGTACGGACAGCGTCGAAGGCGTCCGCGAGGGCGACGTACATCGCCTTCGTGAGCGCGTTCCGCTTCTCCGGACGGTTGATGGTGATGGTGGTGATCTGTCCGTCGACAGTCGTCTCGATGCTCATTCACAGCTCCGCAACAGCAGCGAGCAGCAGATCAACTTCCGCTGCAGTCGTGTACGGCGCGATGCCAGCGCGTACGGCACCAGTGTCGCCAAGACCGAGATGCCGCGCGCACTCGATGGCGTAGAACGTCGAAGCAGGCGCGTTGATCCCGCGCGCGCCGAGACGCTCGTACACCGCCTGCGGCGTCAGCCCGGTGACCGAGAACAACACTGTCGGCGTACGGCGACGCGTCGGCGAGCCGTATCGCACGACGCGCGGCAGTGCGGCGAGCCCGTCTTCCAGACGCTGCAACAGTGCGTCTTCGTGCTCTTCGAGCGCCGTAAGCGACGTACGCAAACGTTCGCGACGACTGCCTTCACTCGGCACGAGCCCTGCGAGGAAGTCGATAGCGGCGGTAGTGCCCGCGAGGAGCTCGTACGGCAACGTACCCAGCTCGAAACGTTCCGGGACCGCGTTGCTCGACGGCAGCAGCTTGTCCGGCTGCAACGTCTCCAGAAGATCCGGTGCGGCGGCGAGAAGGCCGAGGTGCGGTCCGAGGAACTTGTACGGCGAGCAGGCGTAGAAGTCCGCGCCCAGCGCGGCGATGTCGACCACCGCGTGCGGCGTCAGGTGCACGCCGTCCACGTAGCTCAGCGCGCCTGCTTCGCGGACCGCGCCGGTAATCGCCGGGATGTCCGGACGAGTGCCCAGCAGGTTGGAGGCAGCAGTGACCGCTACCAGGCGCGTCCGATCAGTGAGCAGTTCCGTGATCGATGACGTCGGCAACTCGCCGGTCTCGGGATCGAAGTCCGCCCAGCGAACAGTCGCACCGCGCGCTTCGGCCGCCTGGACCCACGGCCGGACGTTGGCGTCGTGGTCGAGCCGGGTGACCACGACCTCGTCGCCCGGCCCCCAGTTCTTCGCGAGCGTACGGGAGAAGTCGTAGGTCACCTGCGTCATGCTGCGCCCGAACACGACGCCCTCCGGTTGCGCGCCGAGCAGGTCAGCGACGGCTTGCCGGGCTTCGCGCACGACGCCGTCCGCGCGGCGCTCCGCCGCCGTGACGGTGCCGCGGTTCGCGATGGCGGCGCAGAGGGTCGAGGAGACTGCTTCGCCGACCACGTCCGGGACCTGGGAGCCACCGGGTCCGTCGAAGTGGGCAGCGCCGTTCTCGAGCGCGGGGAAGTGCTTGCGGATCGCGTTCACGTCGTAGGCCACGGCTGCCAGCTTGCCTGATCCCCGGGCGAGTGTCGTGCTCCGCGCGGGTGCGATCATGCCGCTGTCCCGTTGCCCTTGGAGAGGGGTTCGCCGGTGCTTGCCGAACAGGTCGAAAAACTGCTCGCCCAGCCGTTGCCGTGGCCGATCGTGCAGGCAGGCGACCCCGTGCTGCGCGCCGCCGCCCGTCCGTACGAGGGCGAACTGAGCGACGAACTGCTGTCTGGACTGATCGCGGGCATGAAGGAGACCATGCACGCGGCACCCGGCGTCGGTCTCGCGGCTCCGCAGATCGGCCTGTCGGTCCGGATCGCGGTGGTCGAGGACGGCGCCCGCGACCGCCCCGGCGTCGCTGAGTCCACGCTCGCCACCCGCGGGATCGTCCCGTTGCCGTTCCGCGTGCTGGTGAACCCCGAGTACACCCGAGTGGGCGACGAAACCGCCGCGTTCTTCGAAGGCTGCCTGAGCGTGCGCGGATGGCAGGCCGTCGTCGCGCGCCCCCTGCGGATCCGGCTCCGCGGCACCGACGAAACCGGTGCGGCCCTGGACGAGGAATTGTCCGGCTGGCCAGCACGAATCGTCCAACACGAGACCGACCATCTGCACGGCATCCTGTACCTGGACCGAGCCGAACTGCGCTCGCTGTCCACCCACGAAGCCGTCGCCCGCCGCTGGACCCAGCCGACCCCCGCCGACGCCGCCCGCGAACTGGGCTTCGACCTCCCCTGATTTCTCGCCGGCCCGTTTTTGTCGGTGCCCGCTGATACGTTCCTCCGCAGTTGCCCCGCCCGGGGCTCGCCACTGGGGAGGACCCTGATGAACTCGTTGCAAGACAAGGCAAATCTCTTCCGCGAACTGCACGCGGCTGATGTTCTCGTGCTGCCCAACGCCTGGGACGCAGGCAGCGCAGTCGCCATCGAACGCGCCGGTGCCCCCGCGATCGCCACCACGAGCGGAGGCGTCTCCTGGGCCTTAGCCAGTGGCGACGGCCAGCACCTGTCGCGGGCGGAAATGCTGACCGTGATCGCCCAAATCGCCTCCGCCGTAAAAGTCCCAGTAACCGCCGACGTTGAGGGCGGCTACGGCCTAGCCCCGTCAGCGGTCGCCGAAACCGTGCGAGGCGTAGTGGAGGCGGGCGCAGTCGGCGTGAACCTGGAAGACTCCCGCGCCGGAACCGCCACCCTCTTCACCCCCGATGAACAGGCAGAACGCTTCACCGCAGCCCGCGCCGCCGCCGCGACGGCCGGTCTGTCGGAGCTGTGGATCAACGCCAGGACGGACGTGTACCTCTTCGGAATCGGCGAACCCACCGGCCGCTTCGACGACGTCCTGACCCGAGCCCGCGTCTACGCCGACGCCGGAGCGGACAGCATCTTCGTGCCCGGCTTGACGGACGTCGAAGTCCTGGCAGAACTGGCAAAGTCCTCGCCGATCCCGGTAAGCGCCATGGCAGGCCCCGGTGCGCCCCCAGTGTCCGACCTGGCAGCCGCTGGCGTGCGCCGGGTGAGCGTAGGAACGTCCATCGCCCAGGCGGCCTACTCCCTGGCCCACCACGCCGCGGCAGAGGTGCTGAAGCAGGGGACTTACGGGGAGGTGACGGGTGCATTGGACTTCGGGACGGTGAACGGCTGGTTCAACTGACCCTCGGCGGAGGGCGGGAGCCGCTGGAGTGGGGTGCCGCGGGCAGGCGATCTGAACGGGCGGGCGAGGCGAACTGGAGAGACCGGCGAGGCGAACTGGGGCAGACGGGGGAGGTGAGCTGGGGCAGACGGGCGAGGCGGGACGCTGGCTTGCCCTCAATCCGAGCCGCAACTCACCCCACCCAAACCGCGACCCGGCCGCCCGGCTCGACTGCAACTCATCCCGCAACCAACCACTCCAGCCGCGGCCAACTCACCCCGCGACTCACCAAGCAACCAACCACCCAAGCCGCAGCCAACTCGCCCCGACTCACCCCGCGACTCACCAAGCAACCAACCACCCAAGCCGCAGCCAACTCGCCCCGACTCACCCCGCGACCAACCGCCTGCCCCGCTCCAGCTCCAGCAACCTCCGCTTGCACTCCACCCCAGCCGCGTAGCCGGTCAGCGATCCGTTGCTGCCCAGCACCCGGTGGCACGGCACCACGATGCCGATGGGGTTCCGGCCGTTCGCCAGGCCGACCGCGCGGGACGCCGTCGGGCGGCCGATCGACTCGGCCAGTTCTCGGTAGGTCGTCGTCTCGCCGTACGGGATCCGCAGGAGCGCCCGCCACACCGTCTCTTGGAAAGGAGTGCCGCTGAAAGCTAACGGAAGGTCGAACTCGACCCGATCCCCGGCGAAGTACTCGTTCAGCTGACGGGTCGCCGCGGCGAACGGGCGGTCGTCCCGGTCGCCGAAGGCGGCTCGGGGCGGGCGGTACTGCTCGTCGCCGATGTACAGGCCGGCCAGGCCGCCGTCTTGGGCCATGAGGGTCAGCGGGCCCTCGGGGCTGTCGATGACGGTGTGCACCACGGTCATGCCGATTCCTCAGCGGGGATCCGGTTGATCGGGTGGTCGCCGGTCGCCCACAGGTGCTGGACCGCGTACGCGCGCCAAGGCTGCCACCGGGCGGCGTGCGCGATCAAGGCGGCTGGACTTGTTGGCAGGCCTAGGTTTTCGGCCGCGATCTTGACGCCCAGGTCGGTCGCGACGAAGGCGTCCGGGTCGCCGAGGGCGCGCATGGCGATGCTCTCGACGGTCCACGGGCCGAAGCCGGGCAGGGCGGCCAGTTGTGCGCGGGCGTGGACCCAATCGCCGCCGGCGGTCAGGTCGACGTCGCCGGAAACCAGGGCCGACACGAGGCCCAGCAGGGTCGCGCGGCGGGATTTCGGCATGGCTAGCGTTTCCGGGTCCAGTTCCGCCAGCGACTCGGGCGACGGGAACAGGTGCGTCAGGCCGCCTTCCCGGTCCTCGATCGGGGTGCCGTGCGCCAGGACCAGGCGCGCTGCGTGGGTGCGGGCGGCCGCGGTCGAGACCTGCTGGCCGAGGACTGCTCGCACGGCGAACTCGGCCGAGTCGGTCGTGCGCGGGACGCGCCTGCCGGGTGCGGCGGCGACCAGGGGAGCGAGGGTCGGGTCCGTGGCGAGCTGTTCGTCGACGGCTACCGGGTCCGCGTCCAGGTCCAGCAGCCAGCGGCAACGGCTGATCGCGGCGGCCAGGTCGCGCAGGTCGGTCAGGCTCAGGCGGCACGCGACGTGGTCCGGCTCCGGGCGGAGCGCCACCACGCCGTGGCCGTGCGGCAGTCGCAGGGTGCGGCGGTACGCGCCGTCGCGCCATTCCTCGACGCCCGGGACCGCAGTGGCGATCAGGTGTCCGAACAGGTTGTCCGGACACAGCGGCCGACGGAACGGGAGCCGCACCGATAGCACTCCCTGCGACTTGGTCCGCTTGCCGCCGCGGACGCGGGAACGCAGTTCGCTCGGCGTCAGGGCGAAGACTGCCCGCACGGTTTCGTTGAACGTCCGGATGCTCGAAAACCCGGCCGCGTGTGCGATGTCGCTCATCGGCATCGTCGTGGTTTCGATCAGCAACTGGGCGGTCTCGGCGCGCTGGGCCCGGGCGAGTGCGAGCGGACCCGCGCCCAGTTCGGCCTGCACCTGGCGTTCCACCTGCCGGACGCTGTACCCGAGTCGCGCGGCCAGCCCCTGCACGCCTTCGCGGTCGACGATCCCGTCGCCGATCAGGCGCATCGCGCGCGCCACCATGTCGGCGCGTTCGTTCCACAGCGGCGAACCGGGCGACGCGTCGGGCCGGCAGCGTTTGCAGGCGCGGAATCCAGCGGCCTGCGCTGCGGCGGCGCTCGGGTAGAAGCGCATGTTCTCGACCTTGGGCGGCACCACCGGGCAACTCGGCCGACAGTAAATCCCCGTGGTCAGCACCGCGGTGAAAAACCATCCGTCGAACCGGTCGTCTTTCGACTGCACCGCGCGGATACAGCGTTCGGTGTCCTCGTACACGCCGACCAGTCTGCCTCGCCTCGCGCCCGAAACCTCGCGAAAAAACGACATCACCCTGGCGGGGCAACCGGCTCCCGGTCCACCGCCCGCGTGTCGACGACCGACAACCCGCACGCCAGCCCGGTCAGTCCCCGATGTCCACGAGTGAAGACCATGAACACCAGATGCGCCAGCAGCCACAGCGACGTCCACCCGGAATCCAAGCCGACCAGGATGAAATAGCCGCCCGAACCGATCAGGAACCGGACGATCGACTGCGGCATCGACGGCGGCCGCCCGTCCGCGCGGACCACCGTCAGCAGAACCGCGCGCTGACCAGGCGTCGCGCCGTTGCCCGCCAGCGGCACGAGCAGCAGCAGGACCGCCGTGGGCACCCAGCGGCCGAGGACGTCGTCGATCAGCGTGTTGTTCTGCAGCGTGCCCTTCGTGACGTACTGGACCGCGAGCGCGATCATGCTCAGCACGACGCCCACCAGCGTGACCGAAATCAGGTCGAGCACCATGCCGAGAAGCCGCCGCCGGGCGAGGACCGGGCGTGGTTCGTCGGCCGGACGCAGCCGTCCAGAGCGCCGCAGCACGGGCGCGAGCAGTGCGCCGACCCCCGCGCCGACTGTGTTGGACAGCAGGTCGCCGGTGTCGAACAGCCGGTACGGGCACTCCATCAGGAACCACACGCCGGTCAGCTGGGTCGTCTCGATGGCAAGGGACACGAAAAACCCAGTGACGATGGCGAAGCCGATGCTCCGCCCGAACAATCGCCGCACGAACACGCCCCACGGCACGAAAAACGCGACGTTGAACAACACCTGGCGCAGCGCGGGATTGTCCAGTAGCCCGGTGTTGAACTGCCGCATGTCTTCCAGGAACTGGAGCGGATTCCACACCGGGTGCCGCAGCGCTTCGTGTGTCGCGCAGTACGCCGCGTCCACGTCCGGCAGCGGCAGCAGCGTGTAGGTGACCAGCGCGAAGCAGTACACGAGGAACGCCGGCGCGGCGATCGCGCGCAGCAGGCCGAGTTCGCCGCGTTTGCGATAGCTGATCGCGACGTACGGGACCACCAGAACGAACGCCAGCCCGAACCCGGCGAACACGGCGATCAGCGTGGGACCGCTCCACTGAGTCATCGTTCCTCCACCCGGCGTGAGCGCACAGGCTAGCGGGCGGCAGTAACCTGGGCACGCGGAAAGGAGGAGCAGTGGACGACGACATCGAAGACAACGCCGACACCGGCGTGCTGGATCCTGAAGACACCCTGGAGGACGGAGACCCCTACGACGAGGGTTATTCGCCGCCGGAACGTCCACTCGCGACTCGCGACTGGGGCACCACCGCCGCGGAAGAAGCCGCCGGGGAAAGCTGGGCGGGCAGGCTGGCCCGCGAACTCCCGGACATCCGCGCGACCGACGGCGACGGTCTCGGCGACACTGACGACACCGACGGCGAGCTCGTCGACGACGAGGTCGGCGACTTCCGCGCGGGCCGCCTGGTGGCCGCCAACGCGGGCTTCGGCCCGGACACCGAAGACGAGCTGTACGCGTCGGACATCGGCATCGACGGAGGCGCGGCCTCGGCGGAGGAAGCCGCGGTGCACGTTGTCAACCCGCGGGATTTGTGACCGGCCGGCAGCACCGGGATTAGTCCGCCGGATCCCCGATCCAGACCGACGCCGGAAGCACATACGGCCGCAGCAGCTTGACCAGTTCCGGGTCCCCGCCGCCGTGCAGGGTTTCCTCGGTGAGCCGCCGGGCGACTCCGGCCAGGAAATCGGCCAGCTGGACCCGCGGTTCGCACCGAGAGTCGACGAATCGCCACCGCGGCACCGGATCGAGCAGCTGGGCGAGCCGGGCCGGAGTGAGGGACGGCTGCTCGTCGTGGATGACCAGTTCCGGACGCCAGAACGCGATCGTGTCGGCGAGCGCGGGCATCAACGGGTCGATCGGCGAGACGAGTCCGGGGTCGGCGAGAAGTTCGTCGCGCAGTGCGGTCACCTGCGGGCGAGCCGCGACTAGTTCGCCGAGGACGTCCGTCTGGGCGAAGAATTCGGCGGGGGTGGTCGCGGGGAGGCGGCGGTTCGAGGTGCGCAGCAGGCCGGTGAACGAGCGCAGGAATTCGGTCCAGCGCCGGGCGCCGTGAATGCGCGGGCCGTCTCGGTGCAAGGCGCGGGCGCGGTCGTCCGGACGGTGGCGCAGGCATTCCGGGTAGGGGGTCCGGTCGACGAGCAGGTCGACGATTTTGCCCGCGAGGAACAGGGTTTTGTCGACGAGCAGGACGCTGGCGGCGTCGGCGAGGGGTTCGGTGAGCAGCCACTCCAGGGCAGCGCGGTTCTTGGCGCGCAGGAGATGGTTGGCTTTGTATTCGAGCGCGGGCGAACCGATGAATTCCCGCAGCCGCGCAACACATTCCGCGGCAGCCGCGGGCTCCAGCCGGACGGCGGCGTGCGCGAATACCGCGGTGTTCGCGCCGATCAGGTTCACGCCCTCGGAGCCGGACTCGTCGCACGCGATCGTCGGCGGCCGCACATGCCCGATCCTGCCAGGTCCGCGGGGCGGGGGCGACCCCATTTCTCCAGGGAACCCCTGAGGTGGATTCCCGGATGTGCGGGCGGCCCCGGACGTTTCACCATGAAGGGGACGGAGGGAGCCGGTCATGGTGCTCGTCGAGGAGGACGTACACGCACTGGACGACGTCCGGCGCGGGCTGGTGGTGGTCCACAACGGATTAGCCGGAGAGTGCTACCTGTGGTCGGTCGGCGGGCGGGTCCCGCTGTGGGAGACGCAGGCGATGGACCGCTTGCGCCGCCGGGGCCTGGTGAGAATCGCCCGCCGCCGAGGGGCGCCGGCGAGCCCGGTCGTGCTGACGGATCTCGGTGTTGCTGCCGCTTGAGTCCTTTGTGGACTGACTGGCTCGCGGGGGCGGGCCGGTGGGCTGGGGGTTTGAACGGCGGCTGGGGTGAAGGTGCTGGGCGGTGTGTGACCGCCGTCGTGCTCTGCCGAGACCTGGCCTGATGCGATGGCCGCCGGTACGACTCGCCACCGTTCGGAGCTGGAATACCCGCGAAGGCCGTGGCGTGCGAACTGCAGCGCAAGTCGCCGTGGTCGAGCAATCCGAACTGCTCCGGAACGAACTGCAGTACAGCCCACCTGGACGTTGCAACCCATCCCCGTCGGAGCCGCGAGGGCCGGGAACGAAACAGGCCCAGGGTGCCCCGGAGCCGCCGGGAGGGCGGTGTGCGCAGCGCTCCCGGCGGCTCCAGGGCGGTCGGGCGGCCGGGGCGGTGATCCCAGTGCACGACACCGGCGTGCGCCGACCTGGTGAGCAAGCCTTCCGGCTGGATCAGTTGCGAACTTAGCCCAGGTCCGGGGCTCGCAGGCGGCGTGTTCCCCGATCGTGTCGGCGGAACCACGCTGGTGGGCGGGTATCGATCGGGGAGTCGCCGCGAGGGCGGACGCGGTGCCGGGAGAGGCGGGGGACTGCACCGGTCGGGGAGCGGCTGTCCAGTGCGGAAGCGTCACCAGGAAAACGGGCCCGCACCGATCGGTGAGCCACCGGGAGCGCGGATGCCGTGCCGGAAGGGGCGGGGGACTGCCGCGATCGGGGAGCGGCTGTCCAGTGCGGAAGCGTCCCCAGGAAAACCGGCCCGCGCCGATCGCGGAGCCGCCGTCCACTGCGGAAGCGGCACCAGGAAAGCCGGGGCCCGCGCCGATCAGCTAAGCGGCACCAGAGCCGTTCGGAGCATCAGGAACGAGCAGTCATCGGCACCGGGCAACAAGCAACACACCTCGGCTACGCGACAATCGGGCCCGACCGGGGGGATGATCGGGGCATGGCCGGGTTCAGGGCCCGTCACCGGCGGGCGGTTGCGGACGAGGCGCTGGTCCGCGCGCTTTTCGAGGAGCACGGGCGGGCGATGCTCGCCTACGCCACCCGGCTGCTCGGCGACCGCGCGGCGGCGGAGGACGTGGTGCAGGAGGCGCTCGTCCGCGCGTGGCGGAGTCCGGACAGCCTGGTCAACGGGCGCGGGTCGGTGCGCGGGTGGTTGCTCACCGTCGTGCGGAACCTGGTGATCGACCGGTTCCGGGCGAAGGAGGCGCGGCCGCAGGAGGTGGCCGAGTCGCCGTCGGGCGGGCCGGTCGAGCGGGATCATGCCGATCAGGTCGTGGACTCGATGGTGGTGCTCGCCGCGCTCGACGGGCTTTCTCCGGAGCATCGCGAGGTCCTCGAGCAGATGTATCTGCAGGGGCGCAGCGTCGCGGAGGCGGCGGAGCGGCTCGGGATTCCGCCGGGCACGGTCAAGTCCCGCTCGTATTACGGGTTGCGGGCGTTGCGGGAAGAGTTCCGGCGAGCGGAAGGGGTGGCCGGATGAACACAGCCGACGAGCACGTCGACCTGGCGGGGTACCTGACCGGTCAGCTCGCCTCGGGCGAGCAACGCGACGTCGAGGCGCATCTGGACGGCTGCGAGCGCTGCCGGGCGGAGGCCGCGTCTCTGCGGGAGGTGCAGAGTTTCCTCGGCGAATTGCCGCCGGAGGCGTTGCTGGACGGGCCGCCGGTGGGGGCGGACTTGGTGTTGCAGCGGACCGTCGGCCAGGTCCGGGCGGAGTCGAGCGCGCGGGCGGGGCGGGGGCGGTCGATGGCGATCGTCGCCGCGGTTGTGGTGGCTGCGGTCGCGTTGGGCGTCGGGGTGATGGTGGGGCGGAGTTCGTCCGGGCCCGCGGTGGCCGTGCCGACTACGCCGCCGCCGACCAGCGCGGTTCCTGGCACGCGGGTCGTTTCCGGTGCGGATGCCAGCGGCAAGACCCGGCTGACCGCGAACATCGTCCCGCAAACCGGCTGGGTGCGCGTGGACGGCTCGGTGACGGGCATTCCGGCTGGACAGAAATGCCTGCTCGTCGTGCTCAGCAAGAACGGCGAGCGGCAGGTCGCGGGCGGCTGGATGGTCTCGGAGCGGGCGGCGCGGGACGGCGCGTACCTCTACGGAACGGCGGTGATCGATCCGGCGCAGGTGGCGGCGGTGGTCATCGAGAACACCGCCGGGCACCGGTTCGTCGAGGCGGACGTCAGCTGAACCGCCGGTCGAGCCATTCGCGGGCGGACTGCCACGGCTCGTCGGCCGGGTCGATCAGCCGGAAGTGGTCGACGCCGGGAAGTTCGACGTAGTCTACGTCGTCGCCGGCCGCTGTCGCCGCGGCTATGTAGTCGCGGTTGTGCGCAGCGGGGACCCGGACGTCGGCGTCGCCCTGCACGACCAGTTGTGGGCAGCCGAGCGGGAGCTGCTGGATCGGCGACGCCGCGGGGTCGTCGCCGGTCAAGAACAATCCGGCGGCGCCTTCGCCCAGTTCCTCGGCCCGGGCGCGCGGGACGTCGGTGATCGGGGCCAGCGCGACGACCCCGGAAAGTCCGCCGGCCAGCAGCGCCAGGTGTCCGCCCGCGGAGTGTCCGATCGCGACCGTCGGCAGCTCGGCCGGTCGGTCGACGGCGGCGATCGCGGCGCGCACGTCGTCCAGGGTTCGCGGCCAGCCGCCGGTGTCGCCGTCGATGCGGCGGTACTCGACGTTCGCCACGTACCAGCCCGCGGCGACCAGGTCGGCGGCCATCGGGTCGAGCTGGTGCAGGTCGTGCCGGGCGCGCCACCATCCGCCGTGCAGCAGGATCGCGGTGCCTCGCCCGCCCGGGGTGCCGTGGAGTTCGACGAACTGGCTGGGCTCGCTGCCGTAGCGGAGGGTCTCCATGCTGGCCATTAGATCACCATCGCGCCAGCCGTTCGTGCACTCGTGCCAGCCCTTCGTGCGCCGCGCGATACGCCTCGTACAGGCCGGTCAGGTCCGTGTCCGGGGTGAAGGTGCGCTCGACGGCGACGGTCGCGGCCGCAGCGGTTTCGACGTCTGGGTACCGGCCCGCGCCGACTGCGCCGAGCAGGGCGGCGCCGAGCGCGGCGCTGTCGTGCACGCGGAGGCGTTCGACGGGGCGGGACAGCGCGTCGGCGTGGAGCTGGGTCCAGAGGTCACTGCGTGCGCCGCCGCCGGAGAACGTGACCGACGGAAGGGTTTCGCCGCAGGCTTCTTCGACGGTTTCCAGCACGTGCCGTGCGGAGAACGCGACTCCGGTGAGGACGGCTCGCGACAGGTCCGCGGTGGTGGTGGACGACGTCAGCCCGAGGAAGCTGCCGCGCAGATCCGGATCCCACAGCGGGGCGCGTTCGCCTTGCAGGTGCGGCAGGAAAACCACCCCCGGCCTGCCGTCCGCGGCGGAAGCGAACACGTCCGGCACGGACAGTCCGGACGCTCGGCTCCACCAGCGCACCGCGTCGCCCGCTGCTTGCGTTGGTCCGGCGTGCACGACGAGGTCGCCGCGGGGCGGGAAGGTGACCAGGCCGCGGACCGATTCGTGCCGGTGCGAGGCGGCCGCGACGACCAGCGACGTTCCGCAGGTGACCATGGCGCGGCCGGGTTCTGTTGTGCGGGTACCGAAAACGGCGCCGAACGCGTCCATGGTCCCGACGACAACCGGGGCGTCGCCCAGTACGGCAGCGTGGCCGAGAGGTTCCTCGGGAGCGAGCAGTTCCGGCAGCCGGTCGCCGAGTCCGTCCACGAGCGCGACCGCTTCGGGCAGATAACCGGACGCGCCCGCGATGCGCACGCCGGACAGCAGGTCGGTCGCGACGCGTCCGGTGAGCCGCGCGCCGATGAAGTCCTTGGGGCTCAGCATCCATCGCGCACGGGACCACAGCTCCGGCAGCTCGCGCGCGAACCACGCGGCGCGGGCCCCGGCGAACGACGCATCGAGCACGATCGGCCCGCCCCAGATGCGTTTTTTGTCGTCGTCGGTGAAGCGTGCGTCGAGTTCCGCGGCGAGGTCGGCGCAGCGCTGGTCCTGCCAGATCACCGCCGGGGTGAGCGGCCGCAGATCTCGGTCGACGAGCAGGTGGGTGTTGACCTGGCTGACGATCCCGGCCGCGCGCACCGCACCGGCGGGGAGTCCGGAAAGGACGGTGCCGAGCGCGGTTTCCGTTGCGTGCCACCAGTCTTCCGGGTCCTGTTCGGCCCAGCCGGGACGCGGCCGCGCGATCGGGTAGGGCACCGAGTGCGCCGCGAGTTTCCGGCCGTCCGGCGCGAACGCCGCGACTTTCACCGCGGTCGTGCCGACGTCGATGCCGAGCAGAGCTACTTCGTTCATGCCACAGGGGTACCAGGAATTCGCTACCGTCGGAGCATGACCTCTGCCGCGGAGAATTACCTGCGCGAGTACCACGATCGCAAACCGGAGGCGATGTCCGTGCTGATCGAGTCCGGCCGGGTGACCGGGGACGGCCGGACGAGTTACGAGGTGCTGGCCGACCGGGTCGCGCCCACGCGCCGGGTGCTCGATCTCGGCTGCGGCGACGGTGCGCTGCTGGCCGTTTTGGCCCGCCGTGGCGCGGAAAAGCTCGCTGGTGTCGACCTGTCCGCGGGGCAGCTGGGCCTTGCCCGGCAACGGCCCGAGCTGGTCGACGCGAAGCTGCACCACGGCCGTGCGCAGGAGCTGCCGTTCGAGGACGACAGCTACGACGCGGCTGTGTCGCACATGGCCTTCATGCTCATGGACGACCCCGAGGCGGTCGCCGCCGAGCTCGCGCGGGTGCTGGTTTCGCGCGGGACCTTCGCGGTGGTCGTCGGCGGTCCTGAATCGACGGGTGCGACGCCGGTGTTTCTCGAATTGGCCCGGCCGTTGTTCCGCGAGGTGCCGGAGGAACGGCGGGCCACCTACACCGCCGAGCGGCGCACATCGAACCGCGAGGGGATCGACGAGGTGCTCGCTCCGGCAGGGTTCGCGCCGGTTTCCTGGGAGCCGTACGAGATCGACCTGACCGCCGCGCCGGACGAGGTGTGGACGTTGTGCTGTGAATCGTATTACTCGACCGACACCCTCGATGCCGCCCAACTGGCCCGGCTCCGCGCGGCCTTCTTCGCCGAAACTGAGCACCTGCGCACCGAGGACGGCCTCCTTCCGGCGGGGCTGTGCGTCAACCTGGCGAAAACGGAACTGCTGAAGTGACCGTTCGCGCTACCGTCTCGGACATGATGACGCCTGCCGAAGAGTTCCTCCGCGATTTTCACGACCGGAACCCGGCAGCCGCGTCCGAACTGGCCGAGCGGGGCCGGGTCGACGGACGCTCGGTGTACGAGGCGTTCGCCGACCACGTCGGCACGCCGGACAGCGTGCTCGACCTCGGCTGCGGGGACGGCGCGCTGCTGGCGGTGCTCGCCGGTCGCGGTACCGGAAAGCTCGCCGGCATCGACCTTTCCGCCAAGCAGCTGGAGGTCGCGCGCGGCCGGACTGGGCTCGCCCACGCGGACCTGCGACCCGGCCGCGCGCAGGAGCTGCCGTTCGAGGACGACAGCTACGACGCGGTCGTGTCGCACATGGCGCTGATGCTCATGTCCGATGTCGAGAAGGTGATCGCCGAGACCGCCCGCGTGCTGCGGCCCGGCGGCGCCTTCGTGATCGGCGTTGGCGGCGGCGGGACCGACGCCCTCGAGGTGTTCCTGAAGGTCGCCCGGCCGCTCTTCGCCGTGGTGGCCGAAGACCGGCAGGTGCCGACCTCCGGCGACCCGCGCAGCCGCACCCGCGAAGGCCTCGACGCGCTGCTCGGCCCGGCCGGATTCGCGCCGGTCGAATGGCACCAGCTGCGGGTGGACCTCTCCGGCACGCCGGATTCGGTCTGGCAGACCTGCCACGACACCTACTACCAGGTCGAAGCCCTGGACGAGACGCAGTTGCTGGGGCTGCGGACCGCGTTCAAGGTGGCGTCCCGCCCGCTGGTGACCCCCGACGGCACGCTCCCGGCCGGGGCGCTCGTCAACGTGGCGACGACACGGCTGACCTGACCGGTGCGCCGAACCACTGCGTGAGCGCGGTTCGCAGCGCTTCGATGTCCGGCTCGGCGTCCGTGGAGGACCAGGCGACATAACCGTCCGGACGGATGAGCAGCGCGGTGGGTGCATCGCCGGTCGCCGTGGTGGACACGGTGGTGACGCGGTCTTCCCATGGGGCGGCGACGTCGGCGAGCACCGCGCCGGGCGTCAGGTCCAGCAGTACCGGGCGCGCGGCTTGGTACGCGGCGGTCAGCGGACCCGGGTCGGCGAGCGGCAAGTCAGGAGCCCAGCGGCCGCTGTCCGGGTCGGTGCCGTAGTGGATGTCCGCGCCGGACATCAGGTCGGCGATGTGCTGCCGCGTATCCGGAGAGTCGAGCAGTTCGACGAAGAATTCGCGCAGCGCGGTGACTTCCGGGCCGGGCGCGACGAGCGCGCTCTGCGCCTGGGTGTGCATCACGACGCGCTCGCTCACCGGGCGGCGTTCGGCCTCGTAGCTGTCGAGCAACCCCGGCGGAGCCCAGCCCCGCACCTCCGCGGCGAGCTTCCACGCGAGGTTCGCCGCGTCCTGCAGACCGAGGTTGAGCCCCGGGCCGCCGAGCGCGGAATGCACGTGGGCCGCGTCGCCGACCAGCAGCACCCGGCCCCGCCGGTAGGTCTCGGCGATCCGGGTGTTGCCGCCGGACAGCCTGCGCGACAGGAACGGACCGGGCCCGGACGGCGGCTCGAGCGGCAGATCGACCCCGAGCACCCGCCGCACGCTCGCGCGCAGTTCTTCCATGGTCAGCGGATCGTCCTCGGCGAAATCGGCGGCACCGCTGTGTTCGGTGACTGACAGCGCCGGGTTCGCCGGATCGAACGGCGCGAACACGAACAACCCGGTTTCCGTCCGGTGGTGCTGGAACGGCGGGATGACGCCCGTTTCCAGCTTCAGCCCGCCGGTCACCGGATCGACGAAGGACTGCGGAATCCGCACATTCGCGCTGCGGGACACCGTTTCGTCCCAGCTGACGCCGGGGAAGTCGATCCCGGCGAGCTTGCGCACCGTGCTGCGTCCGCCGTCCGCGCCGACCAGGTACTCAGCGGCGAGTTCGTAGGGCCCGTCCGGTCCCTGCACCTGCACGGTCACCGAGTTCTCGTCCTGGGTGAAGCCGGTGATTTCGTGGCCGCGGCGGAGATCGGCGCCTAGCGCGCGGACGTGCTCGATCAGCATCTCCTCCAGTTCGTGCTGCGGCTTCGGCAGGATGTACATCGGATTTCTGGGCAGATCGGCGAATTCGACCGGGAACGCGCCGAAGACGAACCTCGGGACCGGCGTGGGTTCGGGGACCTCGGCGAGCTTCTCGAACAGCCCGCGCCGGTGCAGCAGCGGCACCACTTGGCCGACGAGACCGTTGGCACGGCGCAGCCCGTCAGGTTCGGCGAGCCGTTCCAGGACAATGGGGCGGACCCCGGCGAGGCAGAGTTCGGCGGCGAGCATCAGGCCGTTCGGCCCGGCGCCCGCGATGACGATGTCGGACATGGGGATCTCCTTGCGGGATCAGGGAAGCACCTCGGCGAGCGTGTCGAACGCCCGGTGCACGATGGCGGTCAGGTCCGCGGACGGGGCGGTGCGCAGCCACTCCTGGATGACTGCCCGCAGCACGCCGCCCGCGGTGGTGGCGATGAGCTGGACGCGGAGATCGTGGACGTCCGCGCCGAGGCGTTCCGCGATCGCCTCGGCCAGTGCTTCTTCGGCCGCGACATTGGCTTTGAGGAATTCGCCCGCCAGCGCGGGTTCGGCGATCATGACCTGGACGCCGGCCGTCCATTGCGGATCGTTGCCGCCGCCGGGGGAGGTGCCGCGGTCGGTGTCGAGCTGCATGAGCGACGCCTCCCGCAACGCGGTCCACAGCGGTTCCGACGCCGGGCGCGCGCGGAGGTGATCAGCGATCCCGCGAGCCCGGTCCTGGTGCCGGGCGACGATCGCTTCGGCCTTGCTGGAGAAGTAGTTGTTGACGGTGCGCGGCGAAACTCCCGCTTCGCGGGCGATGTCCTCGATTGTCACGTTCGACAGACCGCGCTCGACTGTGAGCCGGACTGCCGCCCAGGAGATGTCGACCCGGGTCTCTTGGCGGCGGCGGTCTCGCAGGTTCGGTCGCTCGGTCATGAGACCACCATAGCGCGCTACTTGCGCTACGCGCAAAGTTTGCGTGATACGCAAGTTTGAGGGCACGAAGAAGCCCGAGGCACGGATGCCCCGGGCTTCGCCGACGCGTCAGTCCTTCGTGCTCTTGAACGCGTCCTTGACCTTCTCGGCAGCCTGCTTGAGGTTGCCCTTGCCCTGCTCCGCCTTGCCTTCGGCCTGCCACTGCTCGTTGTCCGTGGCGTTGCCTACGGCTTCCTTGGCGCGGCCCTTGAGCTCTTCGGCCTTGTTCTCGGCTTTGTCGTTCACGATGGGTCCTCCCTTTCGTGCCTCGCGCTTCGGCTACCCGCTCTGCCGGGCGCCAAACTCGCGAATCGGTGCCCGGCGCGAACCGCCTCGAAACCTCGCAACCGACGTCGGCGAAGCGGCGGGTTTCCCTTTGCGGTGAACGTGTTCTGTCCAGTTGCGAAGGAGTTCCCGGTCGCCGCACTGGTGAAATCGACCGAGGTCAGGCTCGGCGTCGAGTGACCTAGGGCAGCACCCGGCACAGCGCCGCCAGCGCGCCCGACCACGCGCTGGCCGACGGGGTGCTGTAGCCGATCACCAGGGCGTCGCGGTCCGCGGGCGCGTCGGGATGGCGGAACGCGCCGAGCCCGTGCATGGCCAGCCCCTGCCACGCGGACCCTTGCACCACCGCGTCTTCCTCGCCGGACGGGACGTCCACCAGCACCTGCAAACCGGCGGAAAGCCCGGTCACCCGCGTGTTCGGTGCGTGCTCGGCCAGTGCCGCGACGAGCTGGTCGCGCCGGCGGCGGTAGTGCAGCCGCATCGCGCGGATGTGCCGGTCGTAGCTGCCCGAAGTGATGAATTCGGCCATGGCGAGCTGGTCGAGCACGCCGGAGAACGGGTCGCGGTCGCCCTTGACCTCGGCGGCGGCCCTGGCGATCCGCGGCGGCAGCACCATCCAGCCCAGCCGGAGGCCCGGGGCGAGCGCTTTGCTTGTGGTGCCAAGGTAAATCACGTGCTCCGGGTCGAGTCCCTGCATCGCGCCGACCGGGCTGCGGTCGTAGCGGAACTCGCCGTCGTAGTCGTCCTCCAGCACCAGGCCGCCGGTCCGGCGTGCCCAGTCCACCACTGCGGCGCGGCGGTCCGGATGCAGCGCGACGCCGGTGGGGAACTGGTGCGACGGCGTCAGCAACACCGCGCCGACGTCGGGCAGGTCGTCGAGGCGTTCGACCTTCGCGCCGTCGCCGTCCACCGGCAACTGCGGAGTGTCGAGGCCAACCTTCGCGAGATGCGCGCGATGTACCTGCAGGCCGTACGACTCGACGGCGACTGCTCGCGTTTCACGTTGCTTCAGTACTTCGGCGAGAACGATGAGACTGTGCGACGTACCGGTGCAGAGCATGATCTGGTCCGGATGTGCGCGTACGCCGCGTGTACGGGCGAGGTACGCGGCTACGGCTTCGCGTAGCTCTGGACGGCCGTACGGACCGCCGTAGCCGAACGCGTCGTCTGGCGCGTCGGTCAGGGCGCGTCGCGCGGCTTTAAGCCAGTCTGCGCGGGGGAACGCGGACAGATCGGGCTGGCCGGGGCGTAGGTCGTGCACGATCCGGTGTCGCGAAGCAGGCTTCGGCACGGCCGGTGCGGGCGCGATCTCGGCGCGCGGGGCAACCCGGGTTGCGGCGCCTTGCCGCGCGGTGAGCCAGCCTTCGGCGACGAGTTCCGCATACGCTTGCGCCACGGTGTTCCGGGCGATTCCGAGATCCGCGCCGAGCGTGCGGCTGGACGGCAGTTTCGCGCCCGGGGTGAGCCGTCCGGTGCGGATGGCGTCCCGCAGGGCCTCCATCAGACCGTCGCGCAGGCGAGGCCCGCGCAGGTCGAGGTGGAGGTCTTCACTCAGCGAACTGGCCCACTCCGCGCGCACGGAAATGGACCATAACAGAGTGCCAATCGCTCGTAGGGTCGAAGTTATGACAACGACAGAACGACTTCCGGTGCAACCGCCCCGCCTCAAGATGGCGGAACTGGCGCCCGAGGCCTACAAGACGATGATCCGCCTCGACGCCGCGACCCGGCACGGCCTCGACCCGGCGCTGCGGCAGCTGGTGCTGATCCGGGCGTCGCAGATCAACCACTGCGCCTTCTGCATCGACATGCACTCGAAGGACGCGTTGGCCGCGGGCGAAACGAGCGAGCGCGTCATCCAGCTTTCCGCGTGGGAGGAGTCGAAGCACTTCTACACGGCGAAGGAGGTTGCCGCGCTGGAGCTGACCGAAGCGGTCACCGTGCTCACCGACGGCTTCGTGCCCGACGACGTCTTCGCCCGCGCCGCCGAGCATTTCGAGGACGCCGAACTGGCTCAGCTGATCGCGACGATCACCGTGATCAACGCGTGGAACCGGTTCGCGGTCACGACGCGGATGGTGCCCGGCGAATATGTTCCGGGGAAGCACTGACCTGGTGGTCTGGACCACTATGTGAGCAGGATCGCGGGACGGCATACCGCCGGTTTGCCCGGCGAAGGGAAAAAGGGCGCCCGGGGTTTCGGGTGCCCTTTTCCAGGATTGGTGACTTAACCGATCCAGCGTGATTACTGAGTGTGGTTGGCTGACCTGGTGCATTCACGGGTGGCCAAGTAAGCAGCTGCTTAACTACAAGGTGGGCAATGGTTTGGTGTCTTCTTGACCGCTTGTGACGGCGACTACTGACGGTGAGATTTACCCGCGAGGGTGAGGTTGATTCCGGATGCCGTAGTTAGCGTGGTCGGCGCGATCCAGGGACGGTTTCCCGGATCGCGTCCGCTCTCGCTGAAATGGGGTTCCGTGATGACCCGGGGTGACGCACCGGTGGTCTGGCTGATTGCCGGCACCCGGCCGGAGGCGATCAAAATGGCGCCGGTCGTGCAGGAGATGCGCCGGTCCGGACGGCTGGACCCGGTGCTCGTCGCGACCGGGCAGCATCCGGAGCTGGTCGACCAGGTGCTCGCCGCGTTCTCGCTGACCCCGGACCTGCGGCTCACCCTGAACCGGGTCGACGGCGGTCAGCCCGAGCTGTTCTCGCAGCTGGTCACCGGCCTCGACGCGCTCGCCGCGCAGCGTCCGCCCGCGGCGGTGCTCGTGCAGGGCGACACGACGTCCACTGTGGCCGGTGCGATGGTCGCGTTCTGGCGCAAGATTCCCGTGGTGCACCTGGAAGCCGGGCTGCGCTCGTTCGATCTGCAGTCGCCGTTCCCGGAGGAGCTGAACCGGCGGCTGGTCACGCAGACCGCGAGCCTGCACCTGGCCCCGACTCCGGCGGCCGCGCAGAACCTGCGTGCCGAGAGCATCGACGACAGTGTCCTCTTGGTTACCGGAAACACTGTGGTGGACGCGATTTCGCGGGTGACGGACCGGGGAGTGTCCTTTGCCGACAGTGCGGTCGCCGACGTGGTCGAGTCGGCGACGCGGGGCGAGTGCCGGTTGGTTCTGGTGACCGCGCATCGCCGGGAGTCCTGGGGCGAGCCGTTGACGCGCATTCTGTCCGCTGTGGACACACTGCTGGCGCGGCATCCGGACGTTCGCGTGCTGCTGCCGATGCATCCGAATCCGGCTGTGCAAGAGGCGGTGCGCAAAGCGCTGGCTGGCCATCCGCGCGTGGTGCTGACCCCGGCGTTGCCGTATGAGCAGACCGCGGCGGCGATCGCGGCGAGTTCGCTCGTGCTGTCGGATTCCGGTGGCATTCAAGAAGAAGCGCCGACGTTCAAGGTTCCGGTGCTGGTGCTGCGGGACACGACGGAACGGATGGAAGCCGTCAACGCCGGGTGTGCGATGCTCGTCGGAACGGACGCCGACCTCATTGTGGACACCGCGTCGAAGCTGTTGACCGATCCGGCGCAGCGGGCGGCGATGAGCACGCGCGCCAACCCGTTCGGCGACGGCCGAGCCGCGGAACGCACCGAACAGGCGGTGGCCTGGCTGCTCGGCCTGACCGATGAAGCGCCGGAGCCGTTCGTCCCGGAGCGGGCTGAGGTCGTGCAGTGAAGCAACGATTCCCGGCGTGGTTGCGGCTCGGGATGATTGTTGTCGCGGTGGTCAGCCTGGTGGGCGGAATCGTCGTGGTGGTCTCGGACGACGGCTCCGGTTCGGAAGCGGCGTCTCCGATCGAACCGGTGCTGCGGCAGCCGAAAATCGGTCTGGCCGGCCCGGGCGGGCGGGACGACCGGCGCACGTTGGTGCTCTTCGACGACGGGCGGCGGTTGCGGCCGAGTCCGCCCGCGACCCAGGTCGCCGAGGAGGCGCAGGCCAACGCGATCCAGACGGCGAACCTCATTTCCCGTTCTACTGCTTGGCGGATGCTGCCCGCCGCTGACTACCGGAGCGGCCAGCTGAACGAGTACCAGGCAGTCGTCTACGTCGGCACGGTCTACGGCGCGCAGCTCCCGCCCGCGTTGCTGGACGACCTGAGCCGGACCCGGCTGCCGGTGGTGTGGATGGGCAGCAACATCTGGCAGCTGTTCGACCACACGCCGGCGCTCGCCGGAAAGTGGGGTTGGACGTGGGCTCCGTTCCGGGAGGACAAAGTCACGACGGTGTCCTATCGGGACACTGACCTGCGGCGAGATCCCAATGCCGGCGTCGATGTCGTGGGCGTGCGGGTGACGTCGCCGAAGGCGAAGGTGCTGGCGCAGGCGGAGTCCGCTGAGGGAGTGTCGTCGCCGTGGGCGGTCCACAGCGGATCGTTCACCTATCTCGCCGAAGTGCCGTATTCGTACGTCGGTGCGGGTGATCGCTATCTGGCGGCTGCGGACATTCTCCTTGGCGTGCTCGCGCCGGACGCTCCGGCGCGTCGACGTGCTCTCGTGCGGATCGAGGACATCGGTCCGCGCACGCCGCCTGTTGAAGTCCGGGCGATCACCGACTACCTCAGCGGGCACGGCGTGCCGTTCTCGCTAGCGGTGTATCCGTATTACGCGGACCCGCATGGTGCGGCGAACGGCGGTAAGCCGACGTTCGCGCGACTGGTGGACAGTCCGGAACTTGTTGCGGCACTGCGCGATGCGGTCGCGCGGGGCGGAACCTTGGTGATGCACGGCTACAGTCACCAGTACAACGAGACCGACAATCCGTATTCGGGAACCAGCGCCGCGGACTACGAGTTCTATCGCGCGACCGTCGACCACCAGGACAACGTGCGGCTCAGCGGACCGGTGCCGGAGGATTCGCCGGAGTGGTTCCGCGGCCGCGTCGCGACTGGCCTCGCCGAGTTCGACCGGGTCGGGCTGCCTCGGCCGGACGCGTTCGAGTTCCCGCATTACGGCGGGTCCGCTGTGGACTATCAGGAGGCCGGCCGGGTCTTCCCGATGCGGTACGACCGGGGAAGCTACTACGCCGGTCAGTGCGACGGCGGCCACTGTGGACGGACCGATGTGTCTTATCGCGAGGTATACGGCCAGTTCTTCCCGTATGCGGTCCGCGACGTCTACGGGACTGTCGTGGTGCCGGAGAACGTCGGGAACGTGGCTCCGGCCAAGTTCAACCAGCACGACGCTCGCACCGCCGACGACATCCTGGCCGACGCGAAAACCCATCGCGTGGTGACCGACAGCGTCGTCAGTTTCTACTATCACTCGTTTCTCGGCATCGGCGACCTCCGGAAGGTGGTCGAAGGGATCGAGGGGCTCGGCTATCGCTTCGTGTCCCCGGCCGCCGTCGCTGCTTGAGTTTGTTCTGGAAGGAAAAGAAATGTCTGTCACCCGGGTCGCTCCTGCCGTCGTGTCTGCCGCCGCGGTCGGTGTCGCGCCGTTCCACGGGGTGCTGTGGTTTGTCCTGTCGGTGGTCGGATTCGTCGCGATGGCGTTCACCGTCCGTTCGTTCCGGCTGCGTGCCAGCGGTTCCCGGGGCCGGCACGCGGCATGACGCAGCCGTGGTGGTTCGTGCTGCTGCTGTGCTGGTGGCCGGTCCACAACCTGGTACTGGCGGCCTTCGCCTGGCGCGCGCCGCGGCCCGCGACTGAACGCGCGTCGTGTCCGTTGCTGTTCTGGATCGTTATTCCGGCGTTGAACGAAGAACGCGTTATCGCCAACACGGTGCGACACGCGTTACGGCTGGGAACGCCTGAAACGCCGGTGCGGGTGCTGGTCATCGATGACGGATCCGATGACGCTACGCCAGAGATCGTCGCGGGTATCGCTGATGATCGGTTGCATGTGTTGCGGCGTGACTTGCCTCAGGCGCGACGCGGAAAGGGCGAAGCGCTCAACGCGGGTTATCGCTACATCGACGCCATTGCCGAGCGGGAGGGCACGGTTTCCCAGACTGTCGTGGGCATCATCGACGGTGACGGGCGCGGCAGCACGGGGCTGCTCACTGAGGTGGCGGCGATGCTGCGCAGCCGCGGCGTCGGTGCGGTGCAGTGCCGGGTGCGAATCCACAATAGACACCGGTTGCTGGCGTTGTTGCAGGACTTGGAGTTCGGCGCGATCGCGGATGCTTCGCAGTCGTTGCGGGACGTGCTCGGCAGTGTCGGGATGGGCGGCAATGGGCAGTTCACGCGACTGTCGGTATTGCGCAAGTTCGGGCCGTCTCCGTGGAGCGATTGTCTGGTCGAGGATCTTGAATTGGGCCTGCGGCTGCACCTGGCCGGAGTGCGGATCCGGTACACGCAACGGGCTTGGGTGACCCAGCAGGGGCTGGAAGACGCGCGCCGCCTGCTTCGGCAGCGGACCCGGTGGGCGCAAGGGAATCTTCAGTGCTCACGGCATTTGCGCAGTCTCGCGACCTCTCGATTCATTGCCGGGACCGGATTGTTCGACTTCCTGGTCTATCTGGTCGTGCCGTGGCTGACTGTTCCGCTGTCGTTGATCGCCGCGGCGCTGCTGGTGATCGTGCCCGCGGCGTTGCTGACCGGGAACACGTTCGGCGGTTTGGTCACGGAGACCGGGAACCTGGCGCAGGCGGTGGCGTGGTGGCTGGCTGCCTTGCTGCTGCCCGGGATCATGTGGGCGATCGTCTACTTTGTCCGGTTGCGCGACGAACCCCTGCACCGCGCGTTGCTGGCCGGATTGTGCTATCCGGCGTTCCTGTTGCTCGGCGTGCTGGCGACGTGGCGGGCGGTGTTCCGGATCGTCCTGAAACGGAACGTGTGGGCGAAAACGGAAAGGCTGGCAGAGTTGCCAGCCTGACCGTCCTCAGAGAGTGCGCAGCAGTCGCACGGGGTTTTCGATGCAGTCGGCGACGAACCGGAGGAAGCCGCCCGCGGTGCCGCCGTCGCAGACGCGGTGATCGAACGCCAGTGTCAGCTCGGTGATCTTGCGCGCGGTGACCTGACCGTCCACAATCCACGGCCGGTCGATGATGCGGCCGACGCCGAGGATCGCCACCTCCGGGTAGTTGATGATGGCGGCCGAACCGTCCACTCCGAACACACCGTAGTTGTTCACGGTGAACGTGCCGCCGGTGAGGTCGGCCGGGGCGAGGCGTCCGGCGCGGGCCTGTTCGGTGCGGTCGGCGAGCGCGGCGGAGAGGTCTTCCAGGGTGTGCTGGTGCGCGTTCTGGACGACCGGGACGACCAGACCGCGGTCGGTCTGCGCGGCGAAGCCGAGGTGCACGGCGGACGGGATGACGATCTCGTCGCCTTCCAGATGCGCGTTCAGTTCGGGGAACCGGCGCAGTCCCGCGACGGCGAACCTGCCGATGAGCGCGAGCAGGCTGATCTTCGGGGCGTGCGGATCGCTGTTGAGCGCGGTGCGCAACTGAAGCAGTTCGGTCGCGTCGACATCCACCCAGACGGTCGCCTCGGGGATCTCGCGGCGGGAGCGGGCGAGTTTGTCGGCGACGGTTTTGCGCAGGCCGCGCAAGGGGATTCGCTGCTCGTCCGAGGTGGGGACTGCTGGGGTTTCGGTGGCGGCGATCGCGCGTTCGACGTCGGCGCGGCTCACGATGCCGTCGGTGCCGGTTCCGGTGAGCACGTGAAGGTCTACTCCGGACTCGCGGGCGAGGCGGCGGACCAGCGGCGACACGACACGAATACGGTCCGAAGTGGACTTCGACGCAGGAACCGGTGCGGTCGCTGGGGCCTTGCTGCCGCGCGGCCGCCGCGTGCGCCGAGTGCGGGTTTGGCTGGTGCCGTATCCGATCAGGACGTTCCCGCTGCCCTCCGGCGTCACGACGCCGGGTTCGGTGAAGTCCGCGGCACTGTCCACTGTGATCAACGGGCTGCCGACGGTCAGTACTTCGCCCGCTGCTCCGTGCAGCGTCGCGACTCGGCCCGCGAACGGCACCGGCACCTCGACGCTCGCCTTCGCGGTCTCGACCTCGACGACGGTCTGGTCCACGGTGACGGTGTCGCCGACCGCGACGTGCCACGTGACGATCTCCGCCTCGGTCAGGCCTTCGCCGAGGTCCGGCAGTTTGAAGACGGCCATCACTTCTCCCCGTCGAGCGGTGCCGCGTCGTCCCACTGGAGGCGTTCGATCGCGTCCAGGATCCGGTCGACGCCCGGCAGGTGGTGCTGTTCCAGATTCGGTGCGGGATAAGGAATGTCGAATCCGGCGACGCGCAGGACCGGCGCTTCCAGGTAATGGAAACAGTGCTCGGAAAGCTGCGCTGCGACTTCGGCGCCGTAACCGCAGAATCGACTCGCCTCGTGCACCACGACGGCGCGACCGGTGCGCCGCACGGACGCGGCGACTGTTTCCAGATCGAATGGCGCGAGGCTGCGCAGATCGATTACCTCGGCGTCGTAGCCTTCTTCGGCGGCCGCTTCGGCAGCTTCGAGCGTGGTGCCGAGTGCGCCGCCGTAGGAAATGAGGGTGACGTCGCTGCCCGCGCGGCGAATCACCGCTTTGTCGAGACCGGGCGAACGGCGTTGCGGGTCAACGGTTCCCTTTTCCCAATACCGGCGCTTGGGTTCCAGGAAAATGACCGGGTCCGGGCTGTCGATCGCCTCGCGGAGCAGGGTGTAGGCGTCGTCCGGCGTGGCCGGGGTGACGACGCGCAGGCCGGCCGTGTGCGTGTAGTAGACCTCGGACGAGTCGCAGTGGTGCTCGACGCCGCCGATGCCGCCGCCGTAGGGCACGCGGATCACCACGGGCAGTTCGACCTGGCCCTTGGTGCGGTTGCGGAGTTTGGCGAGGTGGCTGGTGATCTGCTCGAACGCGGGGTAGGCAAACGCGTCGAACTGCATCTCGATCACCGGGCGCAGGCCGTTCATCGCCATCCCGATCGCGGTGCCGACGATGCCCGATTCGGCGAGCGGCGAGTCGAAGACGCGAGCGTCGCCGAAGCGCGCGGCGAGTCCGTCGGTGACGCGGAAGACGCCGCCGAGAGTGCCGACGTCCTCGCCGAAGACGAGCACGCGTTCGTCCTCGGCCAGTGCGTCGGCGAGCGCGCGGTTGAGCGCCCCGGCGAGCGACAGCGTCGTGTCCAGAGTGGCGGTCATGCCTGGTCCTCGGTGTTCTCGTGCGCCAGTTCGGCGGCCTGCTGGCGCAACGCGGCGGTCGGTTCGGCGTAGACGTGCCGGAAGAGGTCAGCCGGGTCGAGCTCGGTGTCGACGTTCATCCGCTCGCGCAGCGCCGCTGCTTCCTCTTCGGCGCGCGCGTCGATCTCCTGCTGCACCTTGTCGTCGAGGAGGCCGCGGTCGGTCAGGTACTGCTTGAGGCGGCTGATCGGGTCGCGTGTGAGCCACTGCTCCACTTCGGCCTTCTCGCGGTAGCGCGTCGCGTCGTCGGCGTTGGTGTGCGACTCCATGCGATAGGTGACAGCTTCGATGAGCGTCGGTCCTTCGCCAGCCGCGGCGCGTGCGACAGCCTGCTCGACGACAGCGTGTACGGCGGCAGCGTCGTTGCCGTCAACGAGCACGGAGGGCATGCCGTAGCCGACGCCCTTGTACGCGAGCGAAGGCGCGGCGGTCTGCTTCTCGAGCGGGACGCTGATGGCGTAGCCGTTGTTCTGTACGAGGAAGACCACCGGCGCCTTCCAGACAGCGGCGAAGTTCAGCGCTTCGTGCGTGTCGCCTTCACTGGTGGCACCGTCGCCGACGAGAACGAGCGAGACCGTGTCCTCGCCCTTCACACGCGCCGCGTGCGCGAAGCCGACCGCGTGCAGCGTGTTGGTGGCGAGAGGCGTGCACTGCGGGGCGACGTTGGCGCGGTACGGGTCGTAGCCGCAGTGCCAGTCGCCGCGCAGCAGCGTGAGCACCTCGACCGGGTCGACGCCGCGCGCGACGACGGCCATCGAGTCGCGGTAGGTGGGGAAAAGCCAGTCCTGCGGGCGAAGCGCGAGGATCGAGCCGATCTCGGCGGCCTCCTGCCCGCGCGCCGACGGGTACACCGCGAGCCGGCCCTGTTTGGTGAGCGCGGTGGCCTGGGTGTCGAAGCGGCGTCCGGAAACCATGCCGCGGTAGAGGCGGAGGAGGACGTCGTCCGCGGGCATCGCGAGCGCCGGGTCGGGCGCGGGCGTGCCGTCGGCGGTCACGAGGCCGAGCGGCTCGTCGCTGGGCAGGAAACAGGACGCGGCAGTGCGTTCCGTAGTGGTCACCGACAGCTCCCATCGACAAAGACGAGTAGGCCCTGATACTCGCTGTCGGGCGATCAGGGATCCAGACTTGACGGAGAACTGTGGAATGATGGCCTGGATGGCGGGTTGTAGTTGGACGATTGGCTTGCGAGGTAGCGCGGATGTCCCAGCCGAGTGGACAAATGGCAGCGGCGCTGGACGAGGTCGACCTGAAACTCATCGCTGAGCTGAAGAAAGACGGCCGTGCCTCGATGCGCGCCCTCGCCGAGCGCGCGCACATTTCGCGGGCCGGTTGCTACACGCGAGTGGAGCGGCTGCACCGCGAGGGCGTGATCACGGGGTACGCGGCGGTCACCGATCCGCGCCGGATGGGGCAGGGCCTGGCGGCGTACGTGTACTTGAAGGTCACGCAGAACTCGTGGCGCACGGTGAGCGCGGAGCTCAAGCACATCCCGGAAATCGAACACGGCGGCCTGGTGTCCGGGGACAACGACCTGATCCTGTTCGTGCGGACCCGCGACGCGGACAGCCTGCGGGACTTGGTGTTCGAACGGTTGCAGAACATGCCGGACGTGCTCTCGACGCACACCGTGCTGGTCTTCGACGAGCTGTGAGCCGCCGTCAGGCCGGTTTCACCAGGTAGACGGCGAGCTGGTAGACCCCGGTGGCTTCGAACGGCATCGGCGTGCGGCGGTACCCAGCGCGTTCGTAGAGGGCGATGTTGCGCTCGCTGGACGCGCCGGTGAAGAGGACGAACTGCTTCGTCTCCGGCGGAGCGTGCCGCTCGGCGTGTTCGAGGAGCAACCGCCCGAGGCCGCGCCCGGCGAGATCCGGCGCGACCATCAAGCGGCCGATTTCCCAGCCGCCGTCCTCGACGGTGCGGGCCCGGACCGCCCCGACGAGCCGGTGTCCCTGCCGGACGATCCAGCTGCGCCAGGTCTTGATCGCCTCGCGCACCTCGGCGAGGTCCTCCCTCAGCGCGGGATGCTCCAGGGTGTTGTTGAGCAGGGCTTCCTGCACCCAGCAACACCGCTGGAGCACCATCAGCTCGGCGGCGTCGTCGGGGGTCGCGGGGAGCAGGGCCGCGCCGGGGAGGGTTTCGAGGTCCACCTGTTCTGTTCTAGCACCGGTTCCGGGGAGTCGGGGTTCACGAGCCAAGAACGAACTCCGTGCCGAACGGATCCTTGATGGTCACCATGCGTCCGTAGGGGCTGTCCTGTGCCTCGACGACCTCGCCGCCGTGCTCGACCGCCCGTGCGCCTGCCGCGTCGGCGTCGGTGGCGAGGAACAGGGTGCCCCATGCCGGTGCCGCGGCGGACGGATCGCCGAAGACGCCGCCGATTTCGTGGCCGTCCGGGCGGCGGAGGAAGGTGAAGTCGACGCCGGGCAGGTCGTCGTTGCCGTCGAGGGTGAAGGCGAAGACCTCGCAGTAGAAGTCACGTGCTGGTTTGGGGGCTGGCGTGACGAGGTCGTTGCGCAGCAGAGTGCTGGGTTCGTTGACGAGCCGGGCACCGGGGAGCTCTCGGCCTTGCCAGAGCCCGAACCGCGCACCGGTCGGATCTTCCGCGACGGCGATACGGGCGTGCTCTCCGTCGTCGTGGGGTTGGTCGAGGAGCTTGCCTCCGGCGGCGGTGACGGCTTTGGCGGTGCTGTCGCAGTCGTCGGTCGCGAAGTAGACGGTCCAGGCTGGTCGCGGGTCGGTTCCTTGGCGCAGGCCAGCGACGGGTAGGTCGCGGAGCTGGCACTGATCGCCGTCGAAGGTCCAGCCGAGGACAGCGCCGTAGAAGCGCTGCGCGCGGTCCAGATCCGGTACGGCGAGGTCGATCCAGGTCGGGGTGCCGAGCGGCTGGTTGCGGTCGACGGTGCTCATCGGGGTCCCTTCGTCGGTGATGGCGGCGACGCTAGGGCCGATCGCGGACAGCTGCGGTCCTCGGCTGCTCACCATGTGGGAGGCAGTGGCCGCGTCCGGCCCGGGGCACGCATTCTGGACGGGCACCCCGGATCTGGAATGGCAGGCGAGAATGAGCACGTCCCCGCTCGAAAACCCCGCTTGGGCCGCGCTGAGCGGCCCGCACGCTTCGTTCGCGGAGCAGAAGGGGCAGGTGCTGCGGTATCCGGTGGATGTCTCTCCGTTCCTCGCCGTGCCCGACCAGCCGGACGAACACGTGTGGCACGACATCGCCGACCTCGTCGGACCGGGCGCGTCGACCGTCGTGGTCGGGAAGGTCGGGACGCCGCCGCCCGCGGGCTGGACGGTGGAGTCCGAGATCGCCGGTGTGCAGATGGACGGTTCGGCCGCGCCCGCTGCCGCCGACCCGGAAGCGGTGCGCCTGACCGAGGCGGACGTGCCGGAAATGCTCGACCTGGTGTCGCGCACGAAGCCCGGCCCGTTCCTGCCCCGGACGATCGCCCTGGGCGCCTACCTGGGCATCCGCCGCGACGGTGCACTGGTGGCGATGGCGGGCGAGCGGCTGCACGTGCCGGGATGGACCGAGATCAGCGCGGTGTGCACCGATCCGGCGTTCCAAGGGCAGGGTTTGGCGGCCCGGCTGGTCCTCGCGGTGGCCGCGGGGATCCGGGAACGCGGCGAGCGGCCGTTCCTCCACGCGGCCGGGACGAACACCGGCGCGATCCGGTTGTACGAGAAGCTGGGGTTCCGGCTTGCTCGCGGGATGCAGTTCGGCGTTTATCGGGCTCCTTCGCTGTAGTCGGCGGTTCCGGCGGGTGGTGCAGTTGGTCGCGGTGGCCGACCTGCACCAGGTTGGCGTGCGTGATGCCAGCCATCGCTGACGGTTCTTCGGCGGAGACTCCTTTCGGCCTAGGGGCGGACCTGACTGTCCATTGTGGATCTAGGGGGGAGTTAGGGGTCGTTGCGCGCGGAGGGCGCGGTTACCGTGGGTCGGCGAAGAAGGATCCGTGGCCGGGTCGTCCCGGCGCAGACGTCGGAAAGGCGGTGGGACGACATGACGGGTAGCGCGAATTCCGACGAGGACAGCTGGTTTCGCCGCTTCCACACGTCGCCCGAGGCGAAGGCAAGGCTGGTGTGCTTGCCGCACGCCGGAGGTTCGGCTCCGTTCTACTTCCCGGTTTCGCGGGCGCTGACGCCGGACATCGAGGTGCTGGCGGTGCAGTACCCGGGCCGCCAGGACCGGCGGCACGAACCGTTCCTGACCACCGTCGACGCGCTGGCCGACCGGATCGCCGAGCTGCTGCGCGGCCGCGACGACCTGCCGCTCGCGCTGTTCGGGCACAGCATGGGCGCGATGATCGCCTTCGAGGTGACCCGGCGGCTGGAGGCTGCGGGCACCGAGGTGCACACGCTTTTCGTCTCCGGACGCCGGGCCCCGACGCGGCTTCGCAACGAGAACGTGCACACCCGCACCGACGACGGCGTGATCGACGAACTGCGCCGGCTGAGCGGCACCGAAATGGACCTGCTCGGCGACGACGATGTCGTGCGGATGATCCTTCCCGTGGTGCGCAACGACTATCGCGCCGTGGAGACCTACCAGTACCGGCCGGGCGCACCGCTGGCCGCCCCGGTGGTCGCGTTCACCGGCACTGCCGACCCGGTCGCCTCGGTGGACGAGGTCCGGTCGTGGAGCGAGCACACTTCGGCGGGCTTCGAACTGGTCCCGCTCGCCGGCGGGCATTTCTTCCTGACCCGGCACCAGGACGTGATTCTCCAGCACTTGACCGATCGGCTTGTCGACAAGGGGCGTGCACATGTCTGAGGCACTGGCGGTCGGATTCGACAGCAAGCTCGAGGAACTGCGGGAGATCAAGGAGGCCGCGCGCCGCGGTCCGGACGACGCCGCGACCGCTCGGCAGCACGACCGCGGCAAGCTGACCGCGCACGAACGCATCGAACTGCTTCTCGACCCAGGTTCGTTCACCGAGATCGAGTCCTTGCGCCGGCACCGCGCGACGGCTTTCGGTCTCGAACACCGCAAACCGTACTCGGACGGCGTGGTGTGCGGCTGGGGAACGGTGTACGGACGCACGGTTTTCGTGTACGCCCACGACTTCCGCATTTTCGGCGGCGCGCTCGGCGAGGCGCACGCGCAGAAGATCCACAAGGTGATGGACCTCGCCGCGACTGCCGGTGCTCCGCTGGTGTCGCTGAACGACGGGGCCGGTGCGCGGATTCAGGAGGGCGTGACGGCGCTCGCCGGGTACGGCGGGATTTTCCAGCGCAACACCCGGTCTTCGGGAGTCATCCCGCAGATCTCGGTGATGCTCGGCCCGTGCGCGGGCGGTGCCGCTTATTCGCCCGCGTTGACGGATTTCGTCTTTATGGTGCGCGAAACCTCGCAGATGTTCATCACCGGCCCGGACGTGGTGCACGCGGTGACCGGCGAGGAGATCACCCAGAACGGTCTCGGCGGCGCGGATGTGCACGCCTCGACATCGGGGGTCGCCGCGTTCGTTTACGACGACGAACCCAGCTGTCTCGAGGATGTGCGGTACCTGATTTCGTTGCTGCCGTCCAACAACAACGAGGTGCCGCCGGTGGAGCCGACGGCCGACCCGGTGGATCGCCGCACGGACAAGCTGCTCGAGGTGGTGCCGACGGACGCGGCCCGCGCGTACGACATGTGTGCGGTGATCGAGGAAATCGTCGACGACGGCGAGTTTCTTCAGGTGCACGCCGGTTGGGCGACGAACGTGGTGTGCGCCTTGGCACGGCTCGACGGGCACGTGGTCGGGATCGTGGCGAACCAGCCGGCGACGCTCGCCGGGGTGCTCGACATCGAGGCGAGCGAGAAGGCCGCGCGGTTCGTGCAAACCTGCGACGCGTTCAACATCCCGCTGGTGACGCTGGTCGACGTGCCGGGTTTCCTGCCCGGGGTGGACCAGGAACACGGCGGCATCATCCGGCACGGTGCGAAGCTGCTGTACTCCTACTGCAACGCGACGGTGCCGCGAGTGCAGGTGATCCTGCGGAAGGCTTACGGCGGCGCGTACATCGTGATGGACTCGCGGTCGATCGGCGCGGACGTTTCGCTCGCGTGGCCGACGAACGAGATCGCGGTGATGGGTGCCGAGGGCGCGGCGAACGTGATCTTCCGGCGCGAGATCAACGCTGCCGACGACCCGGAGGCGGTGCGGCGGCAGAAGATCAAGGAGTACAAGACCGAGCTGATGCACCCGTACTACGCGGCTGAACGCGGACTGGTCGACGACGTGATCGAGCCCGGCCGGACGCGGGAGATGCTGATCCGGTCGCTGTCGATGTTGCGGGCCAAGCACGCCGACGTTCCGGCGCGCAAGCACGGGAACCCGCCGATGTGATGGCGGCCCGGGTCGCGCGGTTAGGGACGGGGGATGTGATGGGGGCGGCGGAGTTGGAGGTTCTTGCCTCGGTTGGCGAGTTGGACGGCGCGCGGAGTGGGTCCGGCGGGCCGGGTGCTGCTGGGTCGGCTGCTGGAACGCACGGTGAATGGTGCGAGGGGACGGCAGGGGACGCAGGTGTGGCCAGGACGAGGCTTCCTGCGGTGTCGCGGGGAGCTGCTGGTTTGGGGGTTGCTTCTGTGCGTGATGAGCGGCGTGCTGCGGTGGCGGCGTCTCCGGATGTGGCTGCCGGGGGGCGCGATGGACGGCGTGCGGCAGCGGCTGACCGGGAAGCTGTTGGGGTGCGCGATGGACGGCGTGCTGCGGTGGCAGCGTCTGCGGGCGTGGGTGACCGGGAAGCTGCTGGAGAGCACGGTGAACAGCGCGCTGCGGCGGCAGTGCCCGCAGTACGTGTGGTGCGTGGGAATCCGGATGACGTGGAAGTGGCTGCGTTGATGGTGGCGTTGGCCGCTGTCGGTCAGGCTGCGGGGGCTGGGTGCGCGGAAATTGCTGTGCCGTCACCTCGGCGACCGTTGGCAAGGTTTGTTCCGGCGACGAGCTGGCGGGCGCGGTAGCTCGGCTCGTCCAGGGCGTGAGGGAGCGAGGCCCGTATCGGCGCAGGGCGATGCGGGCTTTTCGCAGTGCCGCGGTTCCGGCTTGGGTGGCCGCGCGGAATGCGGGTCTTCGAAACAGTCGGGCCGGGCGAAAAGCCAGTCTCGAAGGCATGAGTGATCGGCGGCGGGTGACAGAAGTGTGAGCGGCGGCAGCGCCCGCACCGGCAGTGCGAGTGCCAGAAGTCTTGCGCCACAACAGAATTACTACTTCGTCCACAACGGACGACAGGGGAACAGGTCCAAGATCCATATCCCCAAGTTACCGCCGCCGGTCGAACATCTGCACGGTATCGATCCGGTGAATCAGGCGTGCACCGCGGTGCTGTCCAGGTAGGTCAGGACGGCGCGGATGCGGCGGTTCTGGTCCCGGCTGGCTTCCAGGCCGAGCTTCGCGAAGATGTTGCTGATGTGGTTTTCCACTGCTCCCTGAGTCACCACCAAAGCCTTGGCGATGGCCGTGTTCGACAGGCCTTGTGCCATCTGGGCGAGCACCTCGGTTTCCCGCGCGGTCAATGCCTCCAACGGATCCCTGCTGCGGGAAAGCATCTGGGCGACCACGTCCGGGTCGATGGCTGAGCCGCCGTCGGCGACGCGGCGGACTGCTTCCAGGAAGTCCGCTACGTCGGCGACTCGTTCCTTCAGCAGGTAGCCGACGCCGGACGTGCCTTCCGCGATCAGGTCTACCGCATAGCTTCCTTCGACGTACTGCGACACCACCAGCACTGGCAGGCCGGGGATTTCCTTGCGGGCGGCCAAAGCCGCGCGCAGGCCCTCGTCGGTGAAGGTCGGGGGCATGCGGACGTCGGCGATCACCAGGTCGGGGCGGTGGTCTCGGATGGCCACCAGCAGATCGTCGCCGTTGTCGACCGCGGCGGCGGTTTCGATGCCTACGTCCGCGAGCAGGCTTTGCACCCCGGCGCGCAACAGTACCGAGTCTTCCGCGATCACGACGCGCATTTTCCTTGCCTCCACAACAGGATTCACCAGCGGACGGGCAGATCGGCCCGCACGACGGTGGGGCCGCCGGCGGGGCTGACGACGGTGAGCACGCCGTCGATCGTGGCGGCGCGGTCGGCCAATCCGGCCAAGCCGCCGCCGGGGCGCATCGACGCGCCGCCGTGGCCGTTGTCGGTGATCTCGACGACCACGGTGTCGTCGTCGCGGGTCACTCGCACGGACGCGCGGTCGGCGCCGGAATGTTTGGTCACGTTGGTGAGCGTTTCGCTCACGATGAAATAAGTGGTCGTCTCGACAGGTGCGGGCGGACGGGGTTGTACGGTAACCTCGACCTCAATAGGGATAGGCATTCTTGCGGTAAGAGAAGACAATGCTGCGTCCAGGCCGCGATCCTGGAGCACCGGCGGGTAGATGCCGCGCGCGAGGTCACGCAACTCCGAGACAGCGAGTTTGGCGTCGGCGTGCGCGGCTCCGATGAGTTCGCGGACCGCGGTCGGGTCGTCGAGGTCGAGTTTGAGCTGGGCGCGGCCCAGGCTCATCGCGACGGACACCAGCCGCTGCTGTGCGCCGTCGTGCAGGTCTCGTTCGATCCGGCGTCGTTCGGCCTCCACCGCGTCGACTCCGCGCGCTCGCGAGTTCTGCAGCTGCTGCGTGCGCGCTTCCAGTTGCGCGGTGCGGTTCGGGCCGAGGAACGACGTCGCCAGTTCGCCGTGCACGGCCCCGATGCGCGGTGCCACGAAAATACCGAAAGGAGGTACTGCGATGGATACGACGCCCGCCACGAATTCCACGATGCCCAACGGAAAAGCGATGAGCACGAAGGCGAACTCGTGCCAGGTGGCGGCGTCGAGCAATCGCGCCTGCCACACCGCGAGCATGCCCGGTCCGGCCGGCTGCCGGCGGACCGGTTCGGCGACGGTGACGCCGAGCATCCGGCGTGCCCAGCGTCGTTCGAAGGCGCAATACGAACGCATCAGCGAGGTCGCGACCAGCAGGACGGGGATGCCGATCCACAGCATCGTCGTCGCGACGCCGACCAGCATGGTCACCAGGATCAGCACGAACGCGACGAGCCGGATCGGGAGGCTCAGCACGAGAAACCCGATCGCCCGCATGGTCGGCGGCCGCGTCACGGGCATAGCGCCATCCGTTCCAGTTCCGGTACGAGGTCGTCGAGAGTGGGTGTCGCGAGCATCTCGTCGCGCACCTCGAGCGCACATTCGCGAAAGGACGGTTCTTCCAGCAATCGGCACACTCCCGCCCGGACCCTCGAAGGGGTTGCGTTCTCGAGGTCCACCAGCAAACCGTTGCCGCGCTTCGCCTGCGCAACCGCTGAGCAGCGTTCGCTCCACGTGGTGCCTGGGATGACCAGCTGCGGGACGCCGTTGACCGCCGCGTTGCTGATCGTCGCGCCGTCGCCTTGGTGCACAACAGCGGAGCACGAGGCGAGGAGTTCGTTCATCGGCGCGGAATCGACTGCGCGGACGTTGTCCGGGATCGCGCGCACGGGCGCGAGCTGGCTTGCGTCCGCCGTGGCGATTACCTCGATGTCGAGGTCGGCGAGGCCGTCCAGCAGGTCTCCGATGGAGGGCTGCTCGATGCCGGGGGTCTGGCAGTCCGAGCTGCCGAGAGTGAGCAGCACCCGCGGCCGCGTCGGGTGCTCCAGCATCCACGACGGGAGGGGCATCGGCTTGTCCTGCGGCACGAACCGGGCCGGGAGGTAGTCGACGTCCACGCCGTCGTACCGCAGATACGACGGATGGCAGTCGATGGTCCGCACGCCGTAGCGCAGGGTTTCGTCGTAGTCCGCGCCGAAGCGGCCGACCGCGGCGGACATCCACGTCACGAATGGGTCCGGCGACGTGCCGGAGGTGTTTTCGGGGCGGCTGGCTCCGCGGTCGCGGTACTGCGCGCCGAGGCGGGCGGTCTGGTCGGCGGCGTCGATCATCCGCAGGTGCGGCACCCCGAGCGCGTGCGCGACGATCGGCGCGGCGTAGACCACCGGGTCCCACACCACGAGGTCCGGCTGCCAGTGGCGGGCGAAGAGCACGAGTTCGTCGAGCAGCGAGTCCGGCGTGGTCCAGCGGAACACGTCGACCCAGTGCTCGTACACGTTGCGCACGTACTCGTCGGTGTAGCACTCGGGACGGCTTTCGGAGATCCGGAAGTCGCCCTGCCTCGCGGTGTTGCCGTCGACCTGGAGCCTGCGGTGCCGGGCGAGGTCGAGTTCGTCGCCGAACCACATGGCGTCCAGCCCGGTCTCGGCGAACGGCGCGACCTCGCGCGGGTTGCGCTGCCCGACGAAGCGCACCTCGTGCCCGGCAGCGGCCAGCGCCCAGCCCACCGGAGCCATGCTGTACACGCGCGCCCTCGTCGGGAGGACCATCAGCATCACGCGCATCGCGGCGGCTCCCGGGATTCGTAGGTGCGGCGGGACAACGGAAACGGTAGGGCCGGCGCACGGCCCCGCCCACCCGGTAGGGGACCCCTGAATCCGGCGCGGGGAACGCGGATTTGGCTCGGCTTTAGATGCCCCTTAGGGGCTGGTGGCGCGCGGGCTCCGGCGGATAGACAGGTAACCGGATCCGGCCGCGCTGCGCCGGAGAAGGACGAGGGAGGCGAACGAGGTGATGAGCATGGCCGTGGCGCCCACCGCGAAAGGCTGGGTCCCGTTCGGCGAGCACCGCACCTGGTACCGGGTCACCGGGCAACCGGGAGGGGCGGCTCCCGCTGTGGTCGTGGTGCACGGCGGGCCGGGCAGCACCCACGACTACCTGCTGAGCCTGACCGAGCTCGCCGAGCACGGATTCCCGGTCGTGCACTACGACCAGCTCGGCAGCGGCGGATCGAGCAGGCTGCCGGACGCCGACCCCGGGTTCTGGAACCCGGAGCTGTTCGGCGACGAGCTGGACAACCTGGTGCACCGGCTCGGCATCGAGGACAACTACGTCCTCTATGGACAGTCCTGGGGCGGGCTGGTCGTCGCGCGGCACGCCGCGGAGCGCCCGGACGGCCTGCGCGGGCTGGTGATCGCCAACTCGCCGGCGTCGTACGAGCTGTGGCGCAGCGAGATGGACCGGCTCCGCGCGCTGCTCCCGCCCGGCGTCGACGAGGGCCTGCGGGCGCACGAAGCAGCCGGCACGACGGACACGCAGGAGTACTTCGACCTCATGCGCGTCTTCTACGACCGGCACGTCTGCCGCGTGCTGCCGTGGCCCGCCGACTATCTCGCGTCCTTCATGGAGATGGCCGACAACAACACCGTCTACTCGGTGATGAACGGCCCGAGCGAGTTCACCGTCACCGGCACGCTCGCGGACTACTCGGTGATCGACCGCCTCGACGACATCGAGGTGCCGACCCTGCTCATCTCCGGCGCGCACGACGAGGCCACCCCGGCCACCGTGCAGCCGTACTACGACCGGATCCACGACGTGCGCTGGGAGATCCTCCCGGAATCGAGCCACGTCCCCCATCTCGAGGAACCGCAGCGGTTCCGCGAAATCCTGCTGGGATTCCTGCAGGAAGTCCATTCCCCCGCCGAAAGAGAGGTCGCCAGTCATGGATGACGCCAGCCAGGCCGGATCGGCGGTCGTGTTCCCCGGGATGAGCCCGTGCCGGTTCGTCGACTTCGGCAAGTTCCTGCTCATCAACCCGTTCGCGCGCAGGCTCATCAAGGACGCCGACGACCGGCTGGGCTACTCGCTGGTCGACCGCTTCCGCGAGGCCGAGGGCGACTACTCTGAGTACGCCCAGGTCGGGTTCATGCTCACCTGCGTCGCGCTCGCCGAATGGGCCGAACAGGAGTACGGGATGAGCCCGGACTACTGCACCGGCCCGAGTTTCGGGGAGAAGCCGGCCAGCGTGTACGCCGGTTCGCTGACTTTCCCGGACGCGGTGTGGATGACCGCGAAGCTCGCGCAGTGCCTCGACGAGTTCTTCGCGACCGAGCACACCGACGTCGTCACGCACTCGTTCGTCCGCACGCCGGAAGAGAAACTGCGCGACGCGCTGACCGAACTGGACGGGCGCGGCGAATGGTCGGACATCTCCTGCTACATCGACCACGACTTCTACATGGTTTCGGTGCGGGAGCGGAACCTCGACTGGCTCAAGCAGACCGTGCGGGGCATGGGCGGGCTGTCGCTGTACACGATGCGTCCTCCGCTGCATTCGCGCGCGTTCGGCGCGTTGCGGCGCAAGGCCGAGGACGAGGTGCTCGGCGGCCTCGACTTCGATGATCCCCTCCTTCCGATCATCGCCGACCAGGACGGTTCGGTGCTGCGGACCGGCGAGCAGGTCCGCACGATGCTGCTGGACAGCATCGTCGAGCCGCTGCGCTGGCCGGACGTCGTCTCGTCGCTCGAACAGCTCGGCGTGCGCAAGCTGTGGGTGGCCGGGCCGGACACGCTCTTCGGCCGCGTCCGCGCCACCACCAGCCGGTTCGAGGTGACCACGGTGAACCCGCGGCTCGCGCTGCAGCCGCGGCGGCGCGGCGCGGGTCCCTCGCGGGTCAGCTAGCCGGCTGCAGCTTCGACAGCGTCGTCCAGAGGCGTCCGGGGTTCTCGAACGTCTCCAGGTTCAGCGCGTCGTCGGAGAACCGGACGTTGTACTTCTCCTCCAGCACCGCCAGCAGTTCCACCGTGGCGAGCGAGTCGAGGCCGTACTCCTTGAGCGGGGTCTCGGCGGTCAGCGCCTCGTCGGCGGGCAGGAACGGAAGGTACGGGCGGAGGGCTTCGTCGAAAGAGCTGTCCCACATGGCTACTCCGGTGGCTGGGTCGGGCACTTCACCGGGCAGGGAAACCGACCGCCCGGTTCGGTTTTGAACCTTACCCCGCGCCGCCGCTTCCGGGCGACGCACCGGCACCCCTATTACCGATCCGGCCGAAAGCCGCCCGACCCCCGACCCGGCACGGAACCGTTGCCGCGAAGCCACGAGGCCGTGACTGTGGGTCGGGTCAGCAGCGATCGGCACAGCAACGCGGAGGACCACGATGGACACGACGACCACCTCGGGACTGCATGCGCGGTTTCTGCGCGGGCTGGCCCGTTCCGAGTCCCGGCCGGCGGTCAGCGTCGGCGGGCAGACGCTGACCTACGGCGAACTGCACGAGCGGGCGTTGCTGTGGGGCGGCGCGCTGGCGGAGTCCGGCGCCCGCACGGTAGGGGTGCTGGCCGGCAAGGGCGTCACCGCCTACGCCGGGATTCTGGCCGGGTTGTACGCGGGGGCGACGGTCGTCCCGCTGCGGCCGGACTTCCCGGCGGCCCGGACCGCGCAGATGGTCGAGGCGGCGGAGGTGGACGCGCTCATCGCCGACGAACGCGGCCTGACCGTGGCTCCGCCGGTGAAGACGCTGCTGGCTCCGGAGGCCGGTCAGAAGGGATTGCTTCAGCCGAAAACCGCGCTCAGTGAGCCGATGGCCGTGCGGCCGGAGGACTCCGCGTACATCCTGTTCACCTCGGGCTCCACGGGGCGGCCGAAGGGCGTCCGGATCGGCCACGGCTCCACCGAGCATTACTTCGGCCTGCTCGACGCGCGATACGACTTCACCCCGGACGACGTCTTCTCCCAGACGTTCGACCTGAACTTCGACTGCGCCATGTTCGACCTCTTCTGCGCGTGGGGCGCGGGCGCGGAAGCGGTGGTCCTGCCGGGAGCGGCGTACCGCAACGTGCCGGCGTTCGTGGAGGAGCGCGGCCTTACCGTGTGGTTCTCCACGCCGAGCGCGATCGATCTGGTGCGTCGCACCGGACGGCTCACCCCAGCTGCGATGCCCGGTCTGAGGTGGAGCTTCTTCGCCGGGGAAGCACTGACCGTTCGCGACACCGCGGACTGGCGGGCGGCGGCGGGCAACTCCGTGACCGAGAACCTCTACGGGCCCACGGAGCTCACCATCACCATTGCCGGGTACCGATGGGACGACGAGGAAACCCCGCGGATCGCGGTGAACGGCGTGGTGCCGATCGGCGCGGTGCACGAGGGGCACGAGTACGTGCTCATCGACGAGAACGAGGCGGGAGAGGGCGAGCTCGCCATCGCCGGACCGCAGCTGACACCGGGCTACCTCGACCCGGCAGACGAGAAGGGCCGGTTCCTCGACCGCGACGGGCAGCGGTTCTACCGCACCGGCGACCGGGTGCGGCGGCTCGGCGGGGACGACCTGGCGTACCTGGGGCGGCTCGATTCGCAGGTGCAGGTGCTCGGCTGGCGCGTGGAGCTCACCGAGGTGGAGCACGCGCTGGAGACGTGTGGGGTGCAGGCGGTGGCGCTCGGCGTCCAAGGGGACAGCGGGACGGAGCTGTTCGTCTTCTACACCGGTCCGCGGCGGCCGGTGATCGAACTGGTGCGGGCGCTGCGGGCGGTGCTGCCCGAGGGCGTGATCCCGCGGCGGTACGAGCACGTCGAGGAGTTCCCGTTGAATTCCAATCGGAAGATCGACCGGAAGACGCTCGCCGCGCGGGCCGCGGAGCTGCTGAGTCCGGTGCCCGCGGGCTGACGGAGTTTGTAACGGAATCCTGGCGACCCGGGACTGGTGTGGTACGCCCCACTCGCAGATCCGGCCAAGGGATGGTTCCTATGCTCCGCTACCGGTTGTTCGTCGAGGTCAACGACGCGCGCAGAGACGTGGAGAAGAAAGCCTCGGAGCAGCTGCACTCATGGTTGCGGGAAAAGAATCTGGACGCTGACGCGCTGCGAGAAGGCACCGAGGTGGCGCTGGCCGATCATGCGACGGGGAGTTTGGACCATTCGGTGCGTGCCGACGGATCGCGTTCCTTGCGGTCGGTGATCAAAGAACACAACTCAGGAGGACACTGGAGGACTCAGCTGACGATCGATGTGCCTGGTCATGCCCGGTCGAAGCCATGGCTGTGGCTCGATCTGGACGGTCCCGGCCACATCGAGGCGGGCATTCCACGGCTCGCACGTTCGTTGCTGGAGGTATTCGATGCGAACGCGGGTGGCGTCCGGCATGGTGAGGCACAGCCGATCTGGGATGCGGACGAGATTGCCGACCTGGTTGACGCAGTACGCGACCCAAGTCGCAGAACGCTGGTGTTCGTCGCAGGATCAGATCCGAGGCTGCCATTCGGCCAATGGCTCGATCACGTCCGTAACCTTCTCCGTGACTGCGTTGGACTTGCAGGCGGATACGTTCTTTCGCCGGACGCCACCGCCGCGTTCAACAAGGCCGTAGGCGAGGGACACCGGGTCGACCCCTGGTGTGTTCGCACCTTCCGACCGGGTGTGCTGCTGGACGACAGCGAGGATGGTCGGCGGCATCGCGTGCTCGGCATGGACCGGATCGTTGCCGACCCGGTTCACCGACTTGCTCGTATGCTGGGACGGAGAGCCCGGGAGGCGGCGTTGGAAACGCCGCTGCCGACCGCGGCGGTCAGGGTCGATCGGATCTTTGCGCAGATCATCAACGCAAGCCTGATTGCTCCGCTCGACAAGTTGCCTGATGAGGTACCTGCGGCGCGAGTCGACGAGACCGTGCAGAGGCATATCGATCCGGTGGCGGGAGTACTGAGCCAAATCCTCGGAGGCGACGTCACCGTCGAGCGTGTCCTGGAACTGGGGAATCTAGCCGAGGCGGCCCGTGCCGCTCACGCGTCCCGGTCAGCTATCGAGGCGAGGCTCTCGGGATATGAGGCGGAACTCGAGTCCGTTCGGCAAGCTCATCAGGAGCTGCGGAAACAACTTGAAGATACGCAGTTCGACTTCGCCGATGTGGAGGAGGAGCGTGCTGCGGCGCAAACCGAAGCACGTCGGCTCCAAAAGCTGTTGTCGCGTGTGGCGAAGCCGGACGACATCTGGACTACCCCTGCGGTGGTTACTGAGCGCCGACCGCAGGATTACGAGGAGCTTGTCGATCTCATCATGGGATCAGAGTTGGTCCAGTTCACCGGGAACTACGAGACCGTACGTGACCTTGATCGGTACGACACTGGGGCGTGGGCGGGCAAGATCTGGGATGTCTTCGGCACGCTAGACGACTACGTCCAAGCCATCACAGACGGTAGCTTCTCCGGCAGCGTCCAACACTATCTCGCGCACACTCCGCCTGGCTGCCGGACCTTTTCGATAGCACGTCACGCCGCGGACGAGAGCGACGCAGTCAAGTCGACGGACAAGCTGCGAAGGGAACGCATCTTTCCTGTGCCGTGTGCTGTCGACGCCAGCGAGAGGATCTTCATGGGCGCTCACTTCAAGATCGCTCAGTTCGGCCAGATCAGCCCCAGACTTCACTATTACAACGATGTCCACCGGACGGGCAAGGTGTACGTCGGCTACATCGGACCCCATTTGCGAAATTTGCAGACCAACTGACGCACTCGCGCACGAGGCGCACCCGGGAGCGGGAACGACTCTCATCGCTCTGCATTGAGGCCCGGCAGAGTGCCAGCTAGGGGCCGTTAGGGGTGTGGATCACCGCCTGCGCGCGGATAACTTTCCGGACGTCGGGGAGCGATCCCGCGCAGGCACGGTGATTCTACGAATCCTTTCGGGAGTGGCAGTCGTGAACGAATCCGGTTCTCTCGTCCATGCCCTGCTCGACGCGGCGGCGGCCAGTGCGCCGGACGCCGCCGCGGTGCGCGACCGGGCGGGGGTGTGGACGTATGCCGAGCTGGCCGCTTGGAGTCACGCGGTGGAGGCGGTTCTCGCGCGGCGCGGGGTCGGGCGCGGCGATCGCGTCGTGGTGCAGTTGCCGACGGACCGGGCGCTGGTCGCGCTCTTCCACGGGACCTCGCGGCGGGGCGCGGTGTTCGTGCCGATCAACCCGGCGATGAAGCAGTTCCACTTCGATTCCGTCGTCGAGAACGCCGAGCCGGTGCTGATTCTCCAGCCGGACGAGTTCGCTCCACTGTGGACGGAAGTCGAAGAAGCTCACCGCGAGCAGACCCGTGTCGAGCCGACTGAGGTCGAGTTGGACGACGTCGCGGTGCTCGTGTACACCTCCGGCAGCACGGCCGCGCCCAAGGGCGTCATCGGGCCGCACCGGCAGGTCACCTTCGCGGCGGGCGCGATCCAGGCGGTGCTCGGCTACCGCCAGGACGACGTCGTCTTCTGCCGGTTTCCGATGTCCTGGGACTACGGCCTGTACAAAGTTCTCCTCTCGACGCTCGGCCGCAGCGAGATCGTGCTCGCCGACGCCGAATCCGATCTTCGCCTGCTGCAACGGATGCGCGAGGTCGGCGCGACGGTTGTCCCGATCGTGCCTTCGCTCGCCACGATGATCGCCACGCTCGCCGAGCGAGAGCAGGGCGAATCGGCTCCGGTGCGGCTGTTCACCAACACGGGTGCGGCGCTGCCGGATTCGACCATCGCGAAGCTCCGCGCCGCTTTCCCCGGCGTCCGCGTCGTCCGCCAGTTCGGGCAGACCGAGTGCAAGCGGATCACCGTCATGCCGCCCGAGGAGGACACCGAGCGTCCGGGTTCGTCGGGTCTTCCGCTGCCGGGGACGACCGTGCACATCCTCGCTGCCGACGGAACTCCGTTGCCCGCCGGGGAAATCGGCGAGATCGTGGCCGCCGGACCGCACGTGATGCCCGGCTACTGGCGCGCCCCGGAGCTGTCCGCGCGAGCGTTCCGCCGCGACGAGGCGACCGGCGAGCTCCGCCTGCACACCGGCGACTACGGCCGGCTCGACGAGGACGGCTACCTCTACTTCGAGGGCCGCCGCGACGACATGTTCAAGCGCAAGGGAATCCGGATGTCCACGTTGGAGATCGAGGCGGCCGCGATGGACATCCCCGGCGTGCGCGCGGCGGGCGCGATCCCGCCGAGCGAGACCCGGGACCTGGCGATCTGCGTGGAGAGCGACCTGCCGCCGACCACGGTGCTCAAGGAACTGGCGCAGCGGCTCGAGCCGCAGAAGGTGCCCGCGCTGTGCCACGTCGTGGACGAGTTCCCGCTCACCGCGCACGGCAAGAACGCGACGAAGGAACTCGCCCTGCTGGTGGAAGGTGCCCGCAAATGAGCAAGTACGACGAGCTGGCCGCACGGTTCGGCACGCCGGCTTACGTGTACGACCTTGACGTGACCGCGCAGTCGCGCGATCAGCTGTTCGGCCTGCTGCCAGAGGGGTTCGCGGTCTATTACGCGCTGAAAGCCAACCCGCATCCGGAGATCGCCCGCGAACTCCGCGAGGGCGGCTGCCGCGCGGAGATCAGCTCGACCGGCGAGCTGGCCAACGCGCTGACCGCCGGGTTCGCGCCGGAGGACATCCTCTACACCGGCCCGGGCAAGACTGACGGCGAGCTGGACGCGGCGATCACCGCGGGTGTCCGGCTGTTCTCCGTGGAATCGCTGACTGACCTGCAGCATGTCGGTGCGGCGGCGGAGCGCCAGGACACCGTCGCGCGGTGCCTGCTGCGGATCAACACCACGCAGGGCAGTGCGTCGACCGGGATCCGGATGATGGGCCGCCCTTCGCAATTCGGCGTCGACGCGGAGACCTTGCCCGAGCTGATGCCGCTGTTCAAGGCGGTCGCCGGGGCGAAGATCGTCGGCGCGCACTTCTTCACCATGAGCAACGCCCAGGACGAGGACGCGCTGCTCGGCGAGTACGAGTTCGTGCTGCAGTCGGCCGCGCAGCTGCGTCAGGAGACGGGGCTGCCGCTGGAACTGCTCGACATCGGCGGCGGGTTCTCGTCGCCGTACGCGGTTCCCGGCGAGCGCACCGACTATCCGAAGCTGCGCAACGGTTTGGAACAGCTTCTCGACCTCTACCTGCCGGAATGGCGCGGCGGCGAGGTCGAGCTGGCCTGCGAATCCGGCCGTTATCTGTCCGGCACGTGCGGGACGCTGCTGGCCGGGGTCGTGAACGTGAAGGAGAGCCGGGGCCACCGGTTCGTCATTCTCGACGCCGGGATCAACGTGGTCGGCGGGCTTTCCGGGATCGGCCGTCTGCTGCCCGCCGCGGTCGGTGTCGACCAGGTCGGGGACAACCCGGGGCAGCTCGTCGGTCCACTGTGTACTCCCGGTGACTCGCTTTCGAAGGCCGCGAGGCTGCCCGAGCTGTCCGCTGGAGATCTGCTGACCGTGCCGAATGTCGGTGCGTACGGCGTCACCGCGAGCCTGATCAGCTTCCTCGGCCGCCCCGCGCCTACCGAAGTCGTGGTCCGCGGCGACGAGGTCATCTCGGTGTCGCGATTGGATTATCAGCGAGCTTACGAGGTGTCGCCATGAGCGAGGAAGTCCACGCGTACAGCGGCAGCGTCATCGAAGAACCCGCCGGGCGCACGGTGATCGTGAGCAGCATGGCGTCGGACTCGCACACCTGGAACCTGGTCTACCTCGAACTTCTCGTGGCGGAACTCGGCTTCGACGTGGTGAACCTCGGTGCGTGCGTGCCGGACGAGCTGCTGGAGTCCGAATGCGTCAGCCGCCGTCCGGCGATGCTGGTGCTGAGCAGCGTCAATGGGCACGGCTACCAGGACGGGCTGCGGGTCGTGCAGCGGCTTCGCGCACAGCCGGAGCTGCGCCGGCTGCCGATCGTCATCGGCGGGAAGCTCGGCACCGGCGGTCCGCTTTCGGACGAGCAGACCGCGGAACTGCTGTTCGCCGGGTTCGACGGAGTCTTCGACGAGCAGAACGCCGCCGCCTTCCGGCATTTCGCGGCCACGCTTCCCGGCGGCGTCAGCCAGTTGGAGGAGGCGTGAGCTTCGAGCGGTTCGTCGCGCAGCGGCACGCGGCCGGGGAACTGGTCGTGCAGCCGCGCATGGGCTTCGACAGCCCGGCCGCGATGCGCGCCGGTCTGGTCGCGACGAAACAGGCGAACGCCGCGACCGTCGGCACGCTCACGCTCGACAGCTACACCCGCGTCCGCGACACCGATTCCGCGGCACACGCGTTGCGCAACGGAATTCCGCTCAATGGCTACCCGATTGTCAACCATCCGCCCGAGGTGACCCGGGCGATGCTCGACGGTCTCGAGGGCCCGGACTTCCCGGTGCAGGTCCGGCACGGTTCGGCGCGACCGGTGGACATCTTCCGCGCGATGATCGCCGCCGGCCTGCACGCCACCGAGGGCGGACCGATTTCCTACTGCCTGCCCTACAGTCGTACGCCGCTCGACGAGTCCGTGCGGAATTGGGCGTATTGCTGCGATCTGCTGGTCGATGCCGAACATCCGGGCGGCCGTCCGCATCTGGAGACGTTCGGCGGCTGCATGCTGGGACAGCTGTGTCCGCCGAGCGAGCTGGTGGCGATCAGCGTCCTGGAGGCGTTGTTCTTCTACCGCAAGGGCCTGCGCAGCATCTCGGTGAGCTACGCGCAGCAAACGAATCTGCATCAGGACCGCGAAGCCGTCGCCGCGCTGCGCCGGTTGTGCGCCGAGCTGTTGCCGGAAGCGACCTGGCACGTGGTGATCTACGCGTACATGGGTCTCTTCCCGCGCACGCCCGACGGCGCGATGCTGTTGCTGGGCAAGGCCGCTGAGCTGGCGATGAGCACCGATTCGGAGCGGTTGATCGTGAAGACCGCCGCCGAAGCGCACCGCATCCCGACCGTCGCGGAGAACGTCACCGCGCTCGAACACGCGGCTGCGTCGGCGAGGGGGATCAAAGCCATTGTGGACGAGGACAACCAGGTCTACCGCGAGGCCTACGCCCTGGTCGACGCGGTGCTGAACAGTCATGCCGATCTCGACCGCGCGCTCGTGGTCGCCTTCAAACGCGGTCTGCTCGACGTGCCGTACTGCCTGCATCCGGACAACGCGGGACAGGCGCGCAGCACGCTCGACGCGGACGGCAGGCTCGGCTGGTCCGAGCTCGGTTCGCTGCCGTTGCGCGGGATCGCCGAACGCGCGCCGAGCGGCCGGATCACCTCGTCGACGCTCATGTCGGCGCTTTCCTACGTCCAGCACACCCATGACACCCAGGCATTGGAGCAGCCGATGACCGCGATCGGAGGGGAACCGCGATGAGCACTCGCCGGACTGTCCGGGCGTATCCGTTCGACATGCACGAGACGTCCGTTTCCGAGACCTACCACCAGTTGCAGCGCGACGAGCCGATGAGCCGGGTCCAGATGCCGTTCGGCGAACAGGCTTGGCTGGCGACGAAGTACGCCGACGTCAAGCTGGTGACCGCCGACCCGCGGTTCAGCCGCGAACTGGCACAGGGTCTCGACCAGCCGCGGATGCGTCGCCAGCAGATGGGCGACGGCATCATGGGGATGGACCCGCCGGACCACACCCGCCTGCGCCGCCTCGTGATGAAGGCGTTCACCGCGCGCCGGCTGGAGGCGATGCGCGAGAGCGTCCGCACCCTGGTGCACCAGCTGATCGACGAGATGATCGAGAAGGGCGCGCCCGGCGACCTCGTCGAGGATCTCGCGCGGCCGCTGCCGGTGACGGTGATCTGCAAGCTGCTCGGCGTGCCGAAGGAAGACCATTCGATCTTCAGCGAGTGGACCCAGGCGCTGGTCGGCGACGCCACGGCGAAGGGCGACGTGCTCGACGTTTACGGCGACAAGCTGGACAACTATGTGGCCCAGTTGGTCGCGCAGCGCCGTGAGGAGCCGACCGACGATCTCCTCGGCGCGCTCGTGTATGCCCGGGACGCCGGTGACAAGCTCACTGAGAACGAGCTGATCGCGATCGCGGGCGCGGGGTTGCTTACCGGTGGCGTGGAGACGGTTTCCACGGCGCTGCCGAGCTTCATCTTCACCCTGCTGACCCAACCGGAACTGCTCGCGCAACTGCGGGCGCAGCCGGAGATCATGCCGACCGCGGTGGAAGAACTGCTGCGGTGGGTGCCGATCAACACCGCCGCGATGTTCGCGCGTTACGCCACCGAAGACATCCGGATCGGCGACGTCGTGGTGCGGACGGGCGACCCGGTGCTGCCCGCGCTGCACGCGGCGAACCGCGACCCGGAGGTCTTCGCGAATCCGGACGTCATCGACCTGACCCGCAGCCCGAACCCGCACGTCGCGTTCGGGCACGGCCCGCACCACTGCATCGGCGCGCAGCTGGCGCGGCTCGAACTGCAGGAGGGGCTGAAAGCGATTCTGGAGCGGTTCCCGGAATTGCGGCTCGCGGACGGGCGCGAGGGCGTGAAATGGGAGTACGGGGTGATCGTGCGCGGCCCGTCGCTGCTGCGCGTCGCCTGGTGATTTCCCGCCCCTAACAACGTTTTCTGGGGATCCGGCGCGGCCCGAGTCCGGCCTACGATCCGATCGACGACCCATGAATGCTGCCTGGCTACCGCGGTGGAGTGCGCAATGCGTGAGAGTGACAAGAATCGGGAATCCGGCTTCGCGGAGCGGCTGACGCTTCTGCCGCCGGCGGACCGCGCGGGGTTCCTCGCCGACGTGGTCCACGACGCGACGCGGGCGGCGCTGCAGGCCGCGCTGCCTGAGGTTCCGGCCGTCCTCGACCCGGAGAAAGCGTTCTCCGACCACGGTTTCGACTCGCTCGCGGCGGTGGAGCTGCACGCGCAGCTCACCGACGCGACCGGGCTGGAACTGCCGGTGACGCTGGCCTTCGACTATCCGACCCCGGCCGCGGTCGCCCGGTTCCTGCACGCCGAGGTGTTCGGCGCGGAGGAGTCCGTCGCGGCGCTGGCCGGCGGTGCGGCGGACGACGAACCGGTCGCCATCGTCGGCATCGGCTGCCGCTACCCGGGCGGCGCGGTGTCGCCGGAAGCGTTGTGGCAGCTGGTCGCCGACGAGGTGCACACGATCTCCGGCTTCCCGACCGACCGCGGCTGGGACCTCGACAGCCTGTATGACCCGGACCCCGACAAGCCGGGCAGCAGCTACGTCACCTCCGGCGGATTCCTGCCCGGCGCCGGGGAATTCGACGCCGGGTTCTTCGGCATCGCACCGCGCGAAGCGTCCGCGATGGACCCGCAGCAGCGGCTCGTGCTGGAGACCGCGTGGGAAGCGTTGGAGCGGGCCAAGATCGACCCGGCCGCGCTGCGCGGCACCCCGGCGGGCGTGTACATCGGCGCGGAGGCGCAGGAGTACGGACCGCGGCTGCACGAAGCTCCCGACGGTCTCGACGGCTACATGCTCACCGGCAACGCGCCTAGCGTCGTCTCCGGTCGCGTCGCTTACGCGCTCGGTCTGGAAGGGCCGACGCTGACCGTCGACACCGCTTGCTCCGGTTCGCTGGTCGCGCTGCACTTGGCGGTGCAGGCGTTGCGGCGCGGGGAAACTCAGCTCGCGCTCGCCGGTGGTGTCGCGGTGATGGGCGCGCCGGGCACGTTCACTGCCTTCAGCCGTCAGCGCGGTCTCGCGGAAGACGGCCGGTGCAAGGCTTTCGCGGCCGCCGCGGACGGCACCGGGTTCGCCGAGGGTGTCGGTGTCCTGGTACTGGAACGGCTTTCCGACGCTGTCGCGAATGGACACACGGTGCTCGCCGTGGTCCGCGGGTCGGCGATCAACTCCGATGGCGCGTCGAACGGCCTTACCGCGCCGAACGGTCCGTCGCAGCAGCGCGTGATCAAGCGCGCCCTGGCCGACGCTGGTCTGGAAGCGTCCGATGTGGACGCTGTTGAGGCGCACGGAACCGGCACCCGGCTCGGCGACCCGATCGAGGCGCAGGCGCTGCTGTCCGCCTACGGTCAGGACCGCGAGACGCCGCTGCTGCTCGGGTCGATCAAGTCGAACATCGGCCACACGCAGGCCGCGGCGGGTGTCGCGGGCGTGATCAAGATGGTCGAGGCGATGCGGCACGGCGTGCTGCCGAAGACGCTGCACGTGGACGAGCCGACGCCGCACGTCGACTGGACCGCGGGTTCCGTCGAGCTGCTGACCGAGCAGCGGGAATGGCCCGCGAGCGAACGTCCGCGCCGTGCTGGCGTTTCGTCGTTCGGCGTCAGCGGGACCAATGCGCACGTCATCATCGAGCAGGCTCCGGCCGTCGAGACCGTGGAAACCACCAGCGATGAGCTGCCGGTCGTGCCGCTCGTTGTCTCGGCGCGCAGCGAGGAAGCGCTGAAGGCGCAGGCTGCCGCACTGGTGTCCACTGTGGAATCCAGCAATCTGACTGACCTCGGCTTCTCGCTCGCCACCACTCGCGCCGCGCACGACCAGCGCGCCGTGGTTGTTGCGGAGAACGTCGCCGACGCCGTGCGCGAGCTGCAGGCGCTGGCGGCGGGGGAGCAGGACCCGAACGTCGTCCTCGGCGAACGCACGCCGGGCAAGCTCGCGATGCTGTTCACCGGTCAGGGTTCGCAGCGCCTCGCGATGGGGCGTGAGCTGTACCTGGCGTACCCGAAGTTCGCCGAGGTCTTCGACGAGGCCGTCGACCACCTCGACGTGCAGATGGAAACCCCGCTGCGCGACGTCCTCTTCGGCGACAACGCCGAGGAACTGAACGAGACGCAGTACACGCAGTGCGCGCTGTTCGCGGTCGAGGTCGCGCTGGCGCGGCTGCTCGAATCGTGGGGCGTGCGGCCGGACATCCTGCTCGGCCACTCGATCGGCGAACTGGCCGCCGCGCACATCGCGGGCGTGTGGTCGCTCGCCGACGCATGCCTGGTCGTGGCTGCCCGCGGACGGCTCATGCAGGCCTTGCCGGAAGGCGGCGCGATGGTCGCCATCGCGGCGACCGAGGACGAGGTCCAGCCGCTGCTGGGCGACCAGGTCAGCCTGGCCGCGGTGAACGGTCCGACGTCGGTCGTCGTCTCCGGCGAGCGCGAAGCGGTGGAAGCCGTCGTGTCGGTGTTCCGCATGCAGGGCCGCAAGATCAGCGAGCTGCGCGTTTCGCACGCGTTCCACTCGCCGCTGATGGAGCCGATGCTGGCCGAGTTCCGCGAGATCCTCGAGGTGGTCGAGTACGCGGCCCCGGCGATCCCGGTCGTCTCGAACGTGACCGGCCGCGTCGCGACCGCCGAGGAACTCTGCTCGCCGGGGTACTGGCTGTGGCACGTCCGCCGCGCGGTGCGGTTCGCCGACGGCGTTCAGGCGCTGGTCGACGCAGGCGTGACGACCGCGATCGAGGTCGGTCCGGACGCCGTGCTGTCCGCGATGGCCGCGGGCACCAGCGACGCCATCGCGTTCACCCCCGCGCAGCGCCGCGACCGGCCCGAGGCCGCCACCCTCGCGACCGCGCTCGGCCGCCTGCACACCCGTGGCGTGGCGATCGACTGGACCGCGTTCTTCGGCGAGGCGCAGATTGTCGACTTGCCGACGTATGCCTTCCAGCACAAGCACTACTGGCTGACCGCGCCGACCGGCCACGGCGACGCGGCCGACCTCGGTCAGCTGGCTTCCGGGCACCCGCTGCTCGCCGCCGAGATCGGCTTGGCCGGCGACGACGGCCTGGTCCTCACCGGTCGCGTCGCACTCCGGACGCACCCGTGGCTGGCCGACCACGCGATCGCCGGTACCCCGGTCCTGCCGGGTACCGCGTTCGTCGAGATGGCGTTGCACGCCGCCGCGCAGGTCGGCTACGGCGTGGTTGACGAGCTGACGCTGCAGGCCCCGCTCGCGCTGCCGGAGACGGGTGGCGTCGCGCTGCAGACGCTGGTCGGCCCGGACGTCGACGGCCGCCGCACGATCGAGTTCCACTCCCGTCCCGACCACGACGCCGACGCGGCCTGGACCCGGCACGCCGTCGGTGTTCTCGCTGCCGGCCCGGTGGTCGAGCCCGCGCCGCGCAGCGAATGGCCGCCCGCCGGTGCGGAGGTCGTGGCCACCTCGGAGCTGTACACCGAACTGGCCGAGCAGGGTTACGGCTATGGCCCGCTGTTCCAGGGCCTGCGCACCGCGTGGAAGCGCGATGACGTGGTGTTCGCCGAGGTAGCGCTGCCCGCGACCGGGCGCGACGCGGCGTTCGGCGTCCACCCGGCGCTGCTCGACGCGGTTCTGCACGCCACCGACTTCGCCCCGGGCGAGGCGCGCGAGCCGGACGAGATCCGGCTGCCGTTCGCGTGGACCGGTGTGCGGCTGCACGCTTCGGGCGCGACCGAGGTCCGGGTGCGGATCACGTCCCCGGCCACCGGCGGCGTCTCGATCGACGTGACGGACGTGGCCGGTACGCCGGTGCTGTCCGTCGAGTCGTTCCGCTCGCGGCCGGTCCGCGAGGCCGACCTCGGCACCCAGGCGCGCGACCTGCTGTACACCGTCGAATGGACCCCGGTCACCGGTGCGGCCGAGCTGCCGTCGCTGGCTTCGCTGGGTTCGATCAGCGGTTTCGACGTTCCGGTGGTCGACTCGCTGGTGTCGCTGGTCGAGGTGCCCGAGGTCGTGCTGCTGCCGGTTTCCGTGCCGGGCAACAACATCGCTGCCGCTGCCAAGCAGACTGCGCATCGCGTCCGGACTGTGCTGCAGCAGTGGCTGGAAGGCGACCGCTACGCCGGTGCGCGCTTGGTCGTGCTGACGCGCGGCTCGCTGGCCGACTCCGCCGTCCGCGGGCTGGTGCGTTCGGCGCAGGCTGAGCACCCCGGTCGCGTGGTCCTGGTCGAGGGCACGGCCACGGCGGCGACCCTGGCCACCGCGCTCGGCTCGGGCGAGCCTGAACTGCGCATCGACGGCGACACGGTCTCGGCCGGCCGGATGGTCCGGCTCGTGGCGGAGGCCGGGGAGCCGACGTGGCGTTCTGACGGCACCGTGCTGATCACCGGCGGTACCGGCGGTCTCGGCGCCCAGGTCGCGAAGCACCTCGTCACGAAGCACGGCGTCCGCAGCCTGTTGCTGCTCAGCCGTCGCGGGCTTGACGCGCCGGGCGCGGCTGAGCTGGTCGAAGAGCTGGCCGAGCTGGGTGCGACCGCGAAGGTGGTCGCCTCGGACGTCAGCAAGAAGCGCTCCCTGTCGGCGGCGATCAAGAAGGCCGAGCACCCGCTGTCGGCCGTCGTGCACACCGCTGGCGTGCTCGACAACGCGATGATCGGTTCGCTGACCGCCGAGCAGCTCGACGCAGTGCTGGCCCCGAAGCTCGACGCGGCGTGGGCGCTGCACGAGCTGACCGCGGAGCTGGACCTGTCGGCGTTCGTCCTGTTCTCCTCCTCGGCGGGGCTCGCCGACGGTGCCGGACAAGCGAACTACGCCGCTGGCAACACCTTCCTCGACGCACTGGCCGAGCATCGGCACGCCGCTGGCCTGCCCGCGACGTCGCTGGCCTGGGGGCTGTGGGCCCCCGACGCCGGTCAGGCGATCGGCATGGGCGCGACACTGTCCGAAGTGGACCGAAACCGCATCGCGCGGCTGGGGCTGGCTCCGCTGACCGTGTCGGAAAGCCTTGCCGCGCTGGACGCCGCGCTCGGCACCGGGGTTCCGACGGTGGTCCCGACCCGCGTTGACCGCGCTGCCCTGCGGTCGCGTGGCGAGGACGTTCCGGCCGTGCTGCGCGGGCTCGTACCCGCCGGCCGCCGCCGGATCGCCGTCGTCAGCGGGGAAGTCACGCCCGAGCAGCAGTTCGCCGAGCGGTTCGCGCACCTCGCCGAGGCCGACCGCGACCGCGCGCTGCTCGACCTGGTCCGCACGCACGTCGCGGCCGTGCTCGGCCACGACAGCGCGGACGCGATCAGCCCGGCCCGCCCGTTCGGCGAGATCGGCTTCGACTCGCTGGCCGCGGTGGAACTGCGCAACATCCTCGACTCGGTCACCGGCATGCGGCTGCCCGCGACGCTGGTGTTCGACTACCCGACGCCGCGCGCGCTCGCCGAGTACCTGGCGTCGCGGCTCGCCGGGCTGGCTCCGACTCGCACGATCACTCCGGTGACCACGGTGGACCCGGAGGAGCCGATCGCCATCGTCGGCATCGCCTGCCGCTACCCGGGCGGCGTCGAGACGCCGGAAGACCTGTGGCGGCTCGTGTCCGAGGGCGAGGAAGCGCTGTCCGGCTTCCCGGTCGACCGCGGCTGGAACGTCGACTCGCTGTACGACCCGGAGCCCGGCAAGCCCGGCCACTCCTACGTCAAGCACGGCGCCTTCTTGCACGACGCGGCCGAGTTCGACGCGGACTTCTTCGAGATCAGCCCGCGCGAGGCGGCCGCGATGGACCCGCAGCAGCGGCTGCTGCTCGAGGTGTCCTGGGAAGCCTTCGAGCGCGCCGGGATCGACCCGGTCGGCCTGCGCGGCAGCGCGACCGGTGTGTTCGCCGGCGTGATGTACCACGACTGGGGCACCCGCCTCGGCACGGTTTCCGACGACATCGCGGGCTACCTCGGCAATGGCAGCCTCGCCAGCGTCGTGTCCGGTCGCGTGTCGTACGCACTGGGGCTGGAAGGTCCGACGGTCACCGTCGACACCGCGTGTTCGTCGTCGCTGGTCGCGCTGCACTGGGCGGTGCAGGCGCTGCGTCGCGGCGAGTGCACGCTGGCGCTGGCCGGCGGTGTCACCGTGATGTCCACTCCGGACACTTTCATCGACTTCAGCCGTCAGCGCGGGCTTTCCGCCGACGGCCGGTGCAAGGCGTTCGCCGAAGCGGCGGACGGCACCGGCTGGGGCGAGGGCGCGGGTATGCTGCTCGTCGAGCGATTGTCTGACGCACGTCGCAACGGGCACCCGGTGCTCGCGGTTCTGCGCGGCTCTGCGGTGAACCACGACGGCGCGTCGAACGGCCTTACCGCGCCGAACGGTCCTTCGCAGCAGCGGGTGATCGCCAAGGCGCTGGCTGACGCTGGTCTGCGGCCGTCCGAAGTGGACGCTGTCGAGGGCCACGGCACCGGAACCACGCTGGGCGACCCGATCGAGGCCCAGGCGCTGCTGGCCACCTACGGGCAGGACCGTTCCGAGGACCAGCCGCTGTGGCTCGGGTCGATCAAGTCCAACATCGGCCACACGCAGGCCGCGGCGGGTGTCGCGGGCATCATCAAGATGGTCATGGCCATGCAGCACGGCCAGTTGCCGCAGACGCTGCACGTCGACCGTCCGTCCACTGTGGTCGATTGGGAGACCGGCGCGGTCCGGCTGCTGACCGAATCGCGGGAGTGGCAGGTCGACCGGCCGCGCCGCGCCGCGGTGTCGTCGTTCGGCATCAGCGGTACGAACGCGCACGTCATTATGGAGCAGGCGCCGGCGATTCCGGTCGAGCGGGCTTCGGAGACGCAGACGATCGTTCCGGTCGCGCTGTCCGGCCGGTCCGCTGCCGCGGTGCGCGGACAGGCGGCGCGGCTGCGTTCTTGGCTGGCTGAAGGCGTTTCCGTCGCGGAGATCGCGCGTTCGCTGGCGGCGACGCGTGCCTCGCTCGAACACCGCGCGGTGGTGGTCGCCGAGACCGCCGGAGAACTCGCCGACGGGCTCGACGCGCTGGCCGGCGGAGACGCGCCGACCGGTCAGGTCGTGGACGGAAAGCTCGCCTTCCTGTTCTCCGGACAGGGCGCGCAGCGAGTCGGCATGGGACGAGAGCTTTACGACGCGTACCCGGCCTTCGCGACCGCCTTCGACGCGGTGTGCGCGGCAATCGACCCGTTGGTCGACGTGCCGCTGCGGGACGTCGTGTTCGGCACCACCGAGCTCGCTGACCGCGGCCTGCTGGACCAGACGCAGTACACCCAGACCGGGCTGTTCGCGGTCGAGGTCGCGCTGTTCCGGCTCGCCGAGTCGTGGGGCTTCCGGCCCGACGCGCTCGCCGGGCACTCGATCGGCGAGCTGGCCGCGGCCCACGTCTCGGGCGTGCTTTCCCTTGCGGACGCGGCAAAACTGGTCGCCGCGCGCGGCCGGTTGATGGGTGCGCTAAACGACCGTCGCGGTGCGATGGTCTCGCTCGCCGCGACCGAAGAGACGGTCCGAGAACTGCTGCGCGGCCACGAGGACGAGGTCAGCATCGCAGCGGTGAATGGTCCGGCCGCCGTGGTCGTCTCGGGCGACGCGGACGTGGTCGCCGAGATCGAGCGAGCCGCTGGCGATGTCCAAACGCGACGGTTGCGCGTGAGCCACGCGTTCCACTCGCCGTTGATGACGCCGATGCTCGACCAGTTCCGCGAGATCGCCGCCGGGCTGACCTACGAGGCGCCGAAGATCCCGATTGTCTCGACGGTCACCGGGAAACTCGCCACCGACGACGAGCTGCGTTCGCCGGAGTACTGGGTCAACCATGTCCGCGAGACCGTCCGATTCGGTGCCGCGGTGTCGACGCTGGCGGAGAGCGGCGTCCAGACGTTCCTGGAGATCGGGCCGGACAGCGTGCTGTCCGCGCTCGGCCAGCAGAGCGTCGACGCGGAGTTTGTCCCGTTTGGACGGCGCGACCAGGACGAGGTGCGCACCGCGCTCACCGCGGCCGGTCGCCTGCACATCCGCGGCGCGGTGAAGCTCGGCCCGCTGCTGGGTGACGGTCCGGTCCGGCTCGACCTGCCGACGTATGCCTTCCAGCACAAGCGTTACTGGCTCGACGCGACACCGTCCGGCGATGTCACTTCGGTCGGTCAGCAGCCGCTGGCGCACCCGATGCTGGGTGCCGTCGTGGCACTGTCCGGTTCGGACACCACTGTCCTCACTGGACGGTTGTCCGCCTCGTCGGTGCCATGGGTAGCTGACCACGTGGTGAAGGGCGCGATCCTGGTGCCTGGCACCGGATTCGTCGAGCTCGCGGTCGCCGCCGGCGACCAGGTGGGCCACCCGACGGTGGAGGAGCTGACGCTGCAAGCGCCGCTCATCCTGTCGCCAGACGGCGCGGTCGCGCTGCAGGTCATGGTCGGCCCCGCGAACGGCGACCGCCGCCCGGTCACCGTGTTCTCCCGCCCGGTCGAATCGGACGGCGACTGGACCCAGCACGCGCTGGGCACCCTGTCCGCGACTGCCCGGCCGGAACCCGCTGGCCTCACCGAATGGCCGCCGGCGGGCGCGACCCCGATCCCGGTCGAGGGCGCGTACGAGCGGTTGAACGAGCGCGGCTACGGCTACGGCCCGGCGTTCCAGGGGCTCACCGCCGCGTGGCGACGGGGCAACGAGGTGTTCGCCGAGGTCGCGCTGCCGGAACCGGCCGCGTCCACGGCGGGTTCCTACGGCCTGCACCCGGCGCTGCTCGACACCGCGATGCACGCCGACCTGCTCGGCGACCCGAGCGGTTCGACGCTGCTTCCGTTCGTGTGGAACGGCGTCACGCTGCACGCGGTCGGCGCTTCGGTGCTGCGGGTGCGGATCGTGCGGCTGGACGGTGACGAACTGTCCTCGATCGAGGTCGCGGACGGCGAAGGCAACCCGGTAGCTTCGGTGGAATCGCTGGTCTCGCGGCCGGTGCGGACCGAACTGGCCGCGCAGGCGGAGACCACGGACGGTTCGCTGCTCAAGATCGGCTGGCAGTCCGTGCCGGTCCCGGCCGCGGAGCCGGGCGACGTCGTCGCGATCGGCCGTGGCCGAGTCGGCGTGGCTGCCACTTACAGCGGGTTCGCGGACCTGCTCGGAGCGGTGGACCGCGGCGAGCCGGTGCCCGGTCTCGTGACGCTCTCGGTGCCTGCCGCGGAGGGCGCGGTGCCGGAAGCGGCACGGGCCAACGCGACCTGGCTGCTCGCCGAGATCCAGGCGTGGCTGGCCGAAGCACGGCTGACCGACACGAAGCTCGCCGTCATCACGCAGTCGGCGGTCTCGGCGGGTGAGTCCACTGTGGACGTCACCCAGGGCCTGCTGTGGGGCCTCGCCCGGGCGGCGCAAGCCGAGCACCCCGGACGCGTGTTCCTGATCGACGCGGATGCGGACACGAAGGTCGAGACGATCGCCGCGGTGGTCGCCTCGGGCGAGCCGGAGTCGGCGATTCGCGCTGGCTCGGTGCTCGCTCCGCGCTACACCCGCACCGAATCGACCGGCACCACGGCGTGGGACGGCACCGTCCTGATCACCGGTGGCACCGGCGGTCTCGGCAGCCTGCTGGCGCGCTACCTGGTGGCCGAGCACGGGGTGCAGAGCCTGGTGCTCACCAGCCGTCGCGGGCTTGACGCACCGGGTGCCGCGCAGCTGGCCGAAGAGCTGACCGACCTGGGCGCGACCGTCCAGGTGGCGGCCTGCGACGTTGCCGACCGCGAGGCGGTCGAGCAGCTGATCAACGGCCTGCCGGACCTCGGCGCGGTGGTGCACGCCGCCGGTACCGCCGACAGCGGCGTCTTCGACTCGCTCACCGCGGAGCAGCTTGCCGCGGTCCTGCGGCCGAAGGTCGACGCGGCCTGGCACCTGCACGAGCTGACTGCCGACCGGCAGCTGTCCGCGTTCGTCATGTTCTCCTCGGCGGGCGGCCAGGTGCTGCCGGCCGGGCAGGCGAACTACGCGGCGGCGAACGCGTTCCTCGACGGGCTCGCCGAACACCGGCGCGCGGCCGGGCTGCCGGCGACCGCGCTGGCGTGGGGTCTGTGGGCAGAGAACACCGGTCTCGGCGGCGACCTCGCCGAAGCCGACCTCGCCCGGATGGCCCGCCTCGGCCTGCCCGCGGTGACCGCGGAGCAGGGGCTCGCCCTGTTCGACGCCGCCGTGGCCACCGAAGACGCGGTCATCGCGCCGCTTCGCGTGGACGTTCCGGCACTGCGGGCGCGCACCGACGAACTGCCCGCGCTGCTGCGTGGTTTCGTGCCGCCGAAGGCCCGTCGCGTGGCGAAGGCGGCCAAAGCGGCGGACAACGCGCTCGCCGACGAACTGGCCGCGCTGGTCGAAAGCGAACGGGACCGGGTGCTGCTCGACCTCGTCCGCACGCAGGTGGCCACCGTGCTCGGCTACGCGGACAAGTCCGAAGTGGACGGAACACGGGCGTTCAAGGAGCTGGGCTTCGACTCGCTCGCCGCGGTCGAACTCCGTAACTTGCTCGGCACCGCGACCGGCCTCACGCTGCCCGCGACGCTGATCTTCGACCACCCGACCGCCAAGGCCGTCGCGGACTTCGTCAAGGGCAAGCTGCTCGGCGCGGTCGCGAAGACCCCGGCGACGACGGCCCGGACGAACGCGTCGATGCAGGAACCGATCGCGATCGTCGGCATGGCCTGCCGCTACCCCGGCGGCGTCCGGTCGCCGGAGGACCTGTGGCAGCTGCTGGTCGACGAGGTCGACGCGGTCTCCGGCTTCCCGACCAACCGCGGCTGGGACATCGAAGGCATCTACGACCCGGAACGCGGCAAACGCGGCAAGACCTATGCCAACCAGGGCGGCTTCCTGCACGACGCGGCGGAGTTCGACCCGGCGTTCTTCGGCATCGGCCCGCGCGAGGCGATGGCGATGGACCCGCAGCAGCGGCTCCTGCTGGAAACCGCGTGGGAGGCCATCGAGCGCGCCGGGATCGACCCGACCGTGCTCCGCGGCAGCCTGACCGGCGTCTTCACCGGCGCGATGTACGACGACTACGGCAGCCGCGCCCCGGGCGCTCCGGCCGACGTCGCCGCCTACATCCCGAACGGCAGCTCCGGCGCGGTCGTCTCCGGCCGCATCTCCTACCTGCTCGGCCTCGAGGGCCCGAGCATGACGGTCGACACCGCGTGCTCGTCCTCGCTGGTCACGCTGCACCTCGCGGTGCAGGCGCTGCGGGCGGGGGAGTGCGGACTGGCGCTCGCCGGCGGTGTCACGGTGCTGTCGCAGTCGGATCTGTTTGTCGACTCGAGCCGCCAGGGCGTGCTTTCGCCCAACGGACGGTCGAAGTCGTTCTCGGCGGCTTCCGACGGTGTCGGCTGGGCTGAGGGCGCGGGTCTGCTCCTGCTGGAGCGGCTGTCCGACGCGCAGCGCAACGGGCACGAGGTGCTCGCGGTGGTCCGCTCCAGCGCGGTCAACCAGGACGGTGCGTCCAACGGCCTGACCGCCCCGAACGGCCCGTCGCAGGAACGCGTGATCCACGCGGCCCTCGCCGCCGGTGGCCTGCAGCCGTCCGATGTGGACGCTGTGGAGGCGCACGGTTCGGGTACGAAGCTGGGCGACCCGATCGAGGCGCAGGCGCTGCTGGCCACTTACGGTCAGGACCGCGACCGGCCGCTGTACCTGGGTTCGGTGAAGTCGAACATCGGACACGCGCAAGCGTCCGGTGGCGCGGCTGGCGTGATGAAGGTCGTGCAGGCGTTGCGGCACAACATGTTGCCTAAGACGATGCACGTCGACGCGCCGTCGCCGGTCGTCGACTGGACCACGGGCAACATCGAGCTGCTCACCGAACCGCGGCCGTGGGTGCGCAACGGTCACCCGCGTCGCGCCGGCGTCTCGTCCTTCGGCATCAGCGGCACCAACGCGCACATCATCATCGAGGAGGCACCGCCCGCTCCGGCCACCGAAACCCGGCGCACCGCACCGGAACTCCCGGCGATCCCGTTGCCGCTGGCCGGTTCGGTCGCATCGGCGCTCGCCGACCAGGCCGCCCGGCTGGCTGCGCACCTGCGGGCCAACCCGGACGTCAGCCTGACCGACATCGGCTACTCGCTGGCCACCGGTCGCGCCGCGCTCGACCACCGCGCGGTGGTCCTGGCGGCCGACCGCGAAGCGGCGCTCAAGGCGCTCGACGGACTGGCCGACGGCCGGACCCCGGCGGGCACCGTGGCCGGGACGGTCAGCGCGGCCGACCTGACGGCGTTCCTGTTCACCGGACAGGGCGCGCAGCAGCCGGGCATGGGACGCGGGCTGTACGAGGCGTTCCCGGCCTTCGCCGGAGCGTTCGACGAGATCTGCGGGCTCTTCGACGCCGAGCTGGAAACCCCGCTCAAGCAGGTGATCTGGGAAGACTCGCCGCTGCTCAACCAGACCGCGTACACGCAATGCGCGCTGTTCGCGATCGAGGTCGCGCTGTACCGGCTGGTCGAGTCCTGGGGTGTGACGCCGGATTACGTCGCCGGGCACTCGATCGGCGAACTCGCCGCGGCACACGTCTCCGGAGTGTTCTCGCTGGCCGATGCCTGCTCGCTGGTCGCCGCTCGCGGCCGGCTCATGCAGGCGCTGCCGGCCGGAGGCACGATGGCGGCGATCGCCGCCACTGAGGACGAGGTGCGCGCTTCGCTGCCTGACGGGGTCGACATCGCGGCGGTGAACGGGCCGCGTTCGGTGGTCATCTCGGGTCCGGAAGCGGCGGTGCTCGCTGCCATGGCGACCTTCTCCGACGCTGGTCGCCGGACGAAGCAGCTGGTCGTGTCGCACGCGTTCCACTCGTCGCTGATGGAGCCGATGCTGACCGAGTTCTCGGTGGTGGCGGAGAAGCTCACCTACTCCGCGCCGTCGATCCCGGTGGTGTCGAACGTGACCGGCAAGATCGCGACCGCCGCCGAGCTGTGCTCGCCGCAGTACTGGGTGGGCCACGTGCGGGAGGCCGTCCGGTTCGCCGACGGGGTCGGCACGTTGCTCGCCTCGGGCGTGACCCGGTTCGTGGAGCTGGGGCCGGACGCGGTGCTCACCGGGATGGCCCGCGAATGCGACACCGCGGTCGCCGACCGGCCGGACCGGGTCGTCCAGGTGCCCGCGATGCGCCGCGGGCGGGCCGAGGTGCCGACCGTGTTCACCGCGCTGGCCACGCTGTTCTCCCGGGGCGCGAAGATCGACTGGAAGGCGCTGTTCGCCGGCCAGGGTGCGTCCGCTGTGGACCTGCCGACCTACGCGTTCCAGAACAAGTCGTACTGGCTCGACGCGACTAAGCCGACTGGTGACGTCACCACTTTGGGCGCCCAGACCGCCGGACACCCGCTGCTGGGCGCGCTGGTGGAACTGCCCGACGGCGGCGCGGTGCTGACCGGACGGCCGTCGGTCGCGACGCAGCCGTGGCTTGCCGACCACGTGGTGATGGGGCGGACGATGCTGCCCGGCACCGCGTATGTCGAGCTGGCGATGCACGCCGGCGACCAGGTCGGCTGCGACCTGCTGGAGGAGCTGACGCAGCAGGCACCGTTGCTGCTGCCGGAGGACGGGGTCGACCTGCGCGTGGTCATCAGCGCGCCGGACGGCAGCGGTCGCCGGGAGCTGTCGGTGCACTCGCGGACCGAGGCGGGCTGGGTTCAGCACGCGGCGGGCACGCTGGCCAATGGCGCGGCTGTGGACTTCTCGCTGAGCGAGTGGCCGCCGTCCGGCACCGAATCGGTTGACCTGACCGGGTTGTACGACGACCTGGCCGACCTCGGTTTCGGTTACGGGCCGACGTTCCGCAACCTGCGGGCGATCTGGCTGCGCGAAGGCGAGGTGTACGCCGAGGTCGCACTGCCGGAAGGCACCGCGGCGAACGACTTCGGCCTCCACCCGGGCCTGCTCGACTCGGCGCTCGGCGCGACGGACTTCCTGATCCCTGGCGGTCCGAAGGCGTTGACCGAGACGACGATCCCGTTCGCGTGGAACTCGGTGTCGCTCCAGGCCAGCGGCGCGACCGCGCTGCGGGTGCGGGTGCGGAAGACCGAGAGCGGTTCGTCGCTCGACCTGGCTGACGCCGCTGGTGCTCCGGTCGCGCAGATCGCTTCGCTGGTCACGCGGCCGGTGTCGGAAGGCCAGCTCGGCACGAAGGTGCCGGACTCGCTGTACCGGATCGAATGGCAGCCCGCTTCGGGCGTGCGGCTCGTGCCCTCGCTGGACGGCTGGGCTGTGCTCGGCACCGACGATCTCGGCCTGGGCGTGCCGCTGAAAGCCGAGCCGGTCGATGCGGAGGTGCTGGTGTTGCCGGTCGGCTCCGGTACCGGTTCTGTTCCGGCGCAGGTGCACCAGATCGTGCAGGACACGTTGCGGCACTTGCAGAACTGGCTTTCGGTCGGGGACGGCAAGCTGGTCGTGGTCACTCGCGACGAGCTGGTGCAAGCTCCGGTGTGGGGTCTGGTGCGGGCCGCGCAGGCGGAGAACCCGGGCCGGATCCAGATCGTGGACCTCGACGCTTCGCCCGCGTCGGCTCGGGCACTGCCCGCGGTCGTCGCCTCCGGCGAACCCGAAGCCCGGTTGCGGAACGGCGAGGTGCGCGTGCCGCGGCTGACCCGGGTCACCGAGGTTGGCGAGCCGGTCGAATGGGACCCGAACGGCACGGTGCTGATCACCGGCGGCGCAGGCCTGCTCGGCGGACTGCTGGCCCGGCACCTGGTCGCACGCGGTGCCCGTGACTTGGTCCTGACCAGCCGCCGCGGTCTCGACGCGGCGGGGGCGCGGGAACTGGTCGACGAACTGGCCGGCGAGGGCGCGAAGGTGACTGTCGCCGCGTGCGACGTCACCGATCGGGACGCGCTGGCGAAGCTGCTCGACACGCTGCCGCGGCTGACCGCCGTGGTGCACGCGGCCGGGCAGATGGACAGCGCGGTGCTGAGTGCCTTGACGCCGGAGCAGGTCGAGAACGTGTTGCGGCCCAAGGTCGACGCGGCCTGGAACCTGCACGAGCTGACGGCAACTCGGGACCTGGCGGCGTTCGTCCTGTACTCCTCAGCGGGTGGTCTGCTGCTCGCTGCCGGACAGGCAAACTACGCGGCGGGCAACGTGTTCCTGGACGCGCTGGCCGAGCACCGGTCTTCCCTCGGCCTCCCGGCGACGTCGCTCGCGTGGGGCCCGTGGGAAGGCACCGACGGCGAAGTGGACCTGGCACACATCGCCCGGTCCGGGGTCGCGGAACTGTCGGCGGCTGAGGGTCTGGAACTGTTCGATGCCGCGTTGGCTGCTTCGTCGGCGGCGTTGGTGCCGGTGAAGCTCGACCTCAAGGACGCGGACCGCGCGTCGGCCCTGCTGAAGGGCCTCGCCACTGCCGCCCCGCGGCGGGCAGCGGTTGCGTCGTCGGCGTCGGCAGCGCCGGAGGCCGGGTTCGCTGACAAGCTCGCCACGCTCCCGACGGACGAGCGAGACTCGGCGGCGCTGGAGTTGGTGCGCGAACACACGGCGGCGGTTCTCGGGTATGACGACGCTTCAGCGGTCGGGGTGGAGAAGGGCTTCACCGACTTGGGCATCGATTCGCTAGCCGCGCTGGAGCTCCGCAACCGGCTCGGTGCTGCGACTGGCCTGCGGCTGCCTGCGACGTTGATCTTCGACTACCCGAGTCCGTTGCCGCTGGCTCGGCACCTGTTGGAGGAGCTGGCACCTGCTGTTGCGGAGGAGGTCGTCGAAGAACTGAACGGCACTGATGAGGCGGCGGCTGCGGTGGCTTCGATGGATCTGGCCGACTTGGTCCGGTCTGCGATGGGTGGTGCCGAGGAGTCGGGTGAGTCTCAGTGATCGGTAGGTGCGCTTCTTTGGTTGGGCCGGTTGTCGCCGCGTTGCGGCAGGCTGGGACGGATAACTAACGGCTCTGTAGGCAGTTAGCGCTGGTTGTTTGGCAGCCCGTGTCGATCGCGAGGATCGGCACGGGCTGCTGGCGTTCCTGGCGGGTGCGACCCGCCTGGCTTGGCGCGACCTGCCTGGTCTGGCCCGTCCCGGCTCGCCCTGCATGGTCCGCTCGAACGAAGTCGGTTTCCTTTGCGCGGCGCTCGATTCCGAGCCGGAGTTCATCGACATTAGCCAGCGTGCGCCAGATGCAGCCATTCTCCGAGGGGTGACACGTGCGCGCGTCGTCCTGCGTGCGTGCGGAACTCGTTCTCCGGGTCGGAAATCTCGACGTAGCCCGCGACTTTGGACGGCTGCTCCGCCTCGTAATGCATCGAGACCGCGTACTGGGCGACGAGGAGTTCCGCGGCCGCGGCGGCCTGCATCGGGTCCATCGCAGCGGGCGGCGGACTCGGCGGCTGGAGGTGCGGCGCGTCGACCACCGCGCCGTTGGCGGGCAGGAATGCCGAGTCGAACGGGCTGAAGCGGCGTGCGATGAGCCACCAGGAACCGTGGAAGATTGTGTCGCCGTCGTGGAAAACGCGTGGTCCGTCGGCCTCGACTGCCCAGTTCAGCTGCGGGTCGCCCAACCCGTCGTCTGCGGGACGGCGGTGACGCGGGAGGTCTGTGTGCGGTCTGCGCCAACTCGGTGGCCTATCGGGAAGAACCGCTGCTTCCCGGTGGCTGCCTGATGACTGCGGCGCTCACCGAGTACGGCGGCCGTCCCAACCGGGTCCGTGAGGCGGTGGCCGAGGTGTGGTCGCGCTGGCGGGAACAGCTGCGCGCCGACTTGACCACGGCGGTGGCGAGCGGTGAGCTGCCGGGCGGGTTCGATGTCGATGAGGCGCTGTTCGAGATCGTCGCTGCCGGGCTGGCGTTGAACGCTGCCACGTAGCTCCAGCACCACCGGGCGGCTGCGGGCCGGGCGCGCCGTGCGGTTGAACGGGCTCTCGACCAGTCCTGACTGGCTGGCTGTTCGCTTCGCTTCGGGGATGTGACCGCGTTCCAGCTGCCGGGCTAGTCCGGGGTTTCCCGGTGCCGGGGCGTGCTGGGGCGCTTCGGCCGAGTGCGTCGCGTGGTGCGTTGTGCAGTGCGGCCGAGGGTTTGGTTCGGTCGGAGGGCTGGGGTGCGGATGTCGGCCCAGGCAGGGGAGTGCTGCTGTGGGATCGGTCCGCGGGTGTCACGGGCCTGCTCAGGCCTCGCCGGTTACGACTCGGTGGCCATGCCCAGGGAGCACAGGGAGCCGGCCAGGGCGATCAGGTCGTAGCGGGTGTCGTCTTCGTTTGTGTGCCACAGGGTGGAGAGGGTGCTTGCTGCCCGGTCGACGTCGCCGTTGTGTTGTTTGAGGGCGATCCACATCGCGGCGGCTACCGGCTCGCACTCGATGTGGCGGTGGGAGGTGCGGCAGGTGAGCTCCAGGTGGCCGTTGGAGAGCATGCGCTGGGTGACGCCGGGGGCGGTGGTGATTGCCATCATGATGGCCTCCTGGTTGAGAGGGGGTGTTTCCTTGATGTACCTAGTTTCTCGGAGGGGGGCCGCCGGGACCATGGGGTGTGCTCCTGAAGCTTCCCTGGGGTTTACCCACCCTTATCCCCGGTAGATCCCTGGTTGTCAGCGGGTCAGGGTTGTGGTGTGCGGGCGCGTCAGGGGCACCCGGGCCTTGGTGGGCGGGTGGGAATGGTGGCTTCATAGCCCCGCGCGCGGGCTCATGCCGTGGCTCGCAAGGGGGTGGGCGGCGGGTTGTGGGCGGTGTTGCGGAGCGGTTTCTGCTCCGGATCGAGGAGGGACGGCGGGATCCAGTGCACGGTGCCGTCGTGGAGGGCGATTTTCCAGCCGCTGTGGTGGAGGAGGCGGTGGTGGCGTTCGCAGCACGAGGCCAGGTTGTCCAGGTCGGTGGGGCCGCCGTGGGCCCAGTGGACGATGTGGTGCGGGGTGGTCCACTTTGGACCGCGGTCGCAGCCGGGGAAGGTGCAGCCGCGGTCGCGGATTGCCAGGGCCCGGCGCTGGGCGTTCGTGGCGGTGCGGGCGGCGCGGCCCAGGTCCAGGACCTGGCCTTCGGTGCCCAGGACCGCGGGGTAGACCTTGGCGTCGCACAGTATTCGGCGCAGGTCGGCGGCGGACAGGACGGATTCGTCTCCTGTCACGACCGTTTTCGCCGTGCCCTGCAGGGTTTCCAAGTCGACCGTCACCGTTGCGACCGCTCGTTCGCCGGCTTTGGCGGGCAGGTCGGGGGTGCGGGCGGCCAGGTCGACGATCGCGGCGAGGGCGTCGCCGTGGCGTTCGGCTGGGGTGCGGGGGTCGGGGGTGTCGGGTGCGGACGCGGGGTCCGGTGCGGCCAGGGGGACCAGCAGTTGTTCGATCAGGGTGCCGGTTTCGTGGTCTACGTTGCCGCTGAAGCGGAAACGGCCGCTCTGGGTCCACTGCCAGCGGAATTCCCGCCAGGGGCGGGCGGCTTCCTCGGGCCGCGAGTCCGAGTCGGGAACCGAGTCCGGGTCCAGGTCGTGGTCCACGTCAGGGTAGGCGGGATCGCTGTCCCAGTAGATCTTCAGCCGGGTCGCGGCGCGGCGGACGATGCTGGGGTTGGCCTGCGTCGCGAGGGTCACCAGGGTGTCTTCGGCGACGGTGTAGTCCTCGGGGGTCAGCCACCTCGGGGCGGCGGCGAGGAATTCGGCGATGACCGCGGCGTGCTGGGCGGTGATTTCGCCCGAGGACAGGGCTTTCCAGGTCAGCGGGAGGGTGCCGGTGGCTTGGGCGAGCCGGGAGCGGGCCTCGCGCGGGGTGACGTGCAGGATCGTCGCCAGGTACGACGACGTCGAGGTGTAGCCCTCGGGCAGGGCGCCGCGCGAGTGCAGTTCCCGGATCGTCTCCAGTTGCGCGGCGTAGGCGATGTTCTGCTGTCGTTGGGTGGTCAAGAGTCTGGTGGTCAGGTCCCGGTCTGACAATTGCCAGGCGGGGAGCGTCGTCGTCGTGCTCACTCCACAATTCAATCGAACGCGCGTTCGATTACGCTATCGCTCGAAGTGGTCAACCCGTACTGCCGACGCAGCACGCACAAGATCACTTTCCGGAGCCAAAGCCCAGTCGCAGCAGCGGAAATCTGCCACTCGCCTCCAGGTGAAGGCCAGTGGGAGCCAGAGCAAAAGCGACGCTTGGTAATCGTGATCACCTGATTGAGTGACTTTAGATCGCGGTTGGCTGGGCTTAGGGGGCGGCTGCGACCGTGGTACCCGCAGGAAGATGACCGTTAGGTCGAGGAGCTTGCGATGGGCGTGAACTGGGGGCAGAACCGCCGCACCGAGCCGAATGAAGCAGTGTCCCTCCTTGAGGGCCTGCTGATCGAATGCGATGCGGGGGCAGGAGACACGGTATTGGTCGGCGGAGGACCGGCCAGCGGGAAAACGCAAGTGCAGAACCAAGTGGTGGCGCGGGCCCGTGAACTGGGCGTTCTCACGCTCACCGCGGCGGGTGCGGCCGACGAGCGCGACGTCGACGGAGGTGTGCTCGACCAACTGCTGGCCAGCCCGGCATTGCCGCGCGAAACGCTGGCCGCCGCGGACGGCGAGGACCGGATCGCCGCGTTGTGCAGTGCCTTGCACCGGTTGGCGCGAGAGCGGTCGCTGCTGATCGCGGTCGACGATCTGCAGCACGTGGACGAGACGTCGGCGCGGTTGTTGCTGCGGTTGCAGCGGCGGGCGCGGTCGGCGGGGATGTTGCTGGTGCTGACGCAGCCGGACGGCTGGTATTCCGGCGAGGGCATGACCTTCGCCGCGCAGCCGCACCGGTACGTGCATCTCACGCCGTTCACCGTGGAGGCGATCGCACAGCTGGTCCCGGACCACGGCGAAGCTGAGCGGATCCACGGGCTGAGCGCGGGAAATCCGTTGCTGGTCAGCGCTTTGGTCGACGCCCGCCGTAGCTCGGTGGACGACGGACCGGCATATTCCGATGCGGTACAACGGCTTCTGCATCGCTACGGTTCTCCGCTGCGGGAGGTGGCGACAGCGATCGCTGTGCTGGACACCGACGTCACGACGGACGCGGTCGCGACAGTCGCGGGCGTGGACCCGGTCGAGGCGGAGACGTCCGCGGGGTTGCTCGTGGAGACCGGGCTGGTCGACGGCGTGCGGTTCCGGCAGCAGCCGGCCGCGGCGGCGGTGGTCGGCGGGTTGCGCGGGTCCGAGAAGGTGCAGCTGCACATCCGGGCCGCTGAGGTGAAGCACGCACGCGGGTTGCCCGCACCGGAGGTCGCGCGGCATCTCGTGGCGGCGGGCGAAGCTCAGGCGGAGTGGGCGTTGCCGGTACTGGTCGCGGCGGCGGAGCAGGTGATGCTCGGCGACGATGTCGACTTCGCGACCCGTTGCCTGCAACTGGCGGCATCGACGACCACCGCGTCGTGGGAACAGCAGATGATCTCCCAGATGCTGGCCAAGATCACCTGGCGGGTCAACCCGGCGGCGGCCGCTCCGCATCTCGCGGCGTTGTGCGAAGGGGCTTCGCTCGACCAGTCCGACCGGATCGCGGTGGTGCGCCAGTCGTTGTGGTTCGGCGACCGGGAAACCTTCGAATCCGCGCTGGTCCGGCTGGGCGACGACCTCGAGCCGCTGCACCCGCGCACGGCGGCTGAGCTGACCCTCGCCGCGCATTGGCATTACGGCACGGCGCCGGAGTTGTCGGTCGACGCCTCGGATCCCTGGATGCGCACCGCGAAAACGCTCGCATCGGTCTGGCAGGTCGGTGGCAGCGAAGAGACTTCGGTGTGCGCGGAACGGATTCTCCAGAACTGCAGGCTCTCTGACACGTCGCTGGAAGCGCTCTCCACCGCGATTCTCGCCCTGGCGTACGACGGCAAGGCGGACCGAGCGGAAGGCTGGTGCACGTCGCTCGCCGAGGAGGCGGAGTACCGCGGCGCGGTGACGTGGAAGGCGATGCTCGACGCGATCGGCGCGAGTCTTCTGCTGCGTCGCGGCGAGCCCGCCAGCGCGGCGGAGGCGGCGAGCCGAGCGCTTGCGCTGCTTGACGAACCGAACTGGGGCGTCGCGATCACGTATCCGCTCGCCACGATGCTGACCGCGCATACCGCGGCAGGCGCGTTCAAGGCCGCGGCTGGGGTTTTGCGCCACGCGCTGCCGGAATCGGTGTTCACGACGCTCGGCGGGGTGCGGTTCCTCCGGGCGCGCGGGCAGTTCCATCTGGCCACGAACCGGGGGCTCTCCGCGGTGAGCGATTTCCAGCAATGCCAGCGGATTCTCCGCGAAAACGACCTTGACCTGCCCGCCGTCGCACCGTGGCGGACCGACCTCGCCGAGGCGAACCTCCGGCTGCGCAACCCGACCCTGGCGGTCGAGCTGGCGAAACAGCAGCTGGCGGACACGACGGACTCGTTCTCGCAGGCGGTGGCGCTGCGGGTGCTGGCGTTCGCCGGGGACGCCGGCGCACGGTCCGGGTTGCTGAACCGGGCGGCGGAGGCGTTCAAGGAATCCGGTGACCGGCTCGAACTGGCCCGCACCGTCCGCGCGATCAACCAGCTCGGCCAGCGCGCGGAACGCTCGGCAGGCCTGGTGAAGCCGGTGCAGGTGCCGCGGCAGCCGTTGCGCCCGCTCGCGCCTCGTCCGGTGGCGTCGAGACCGGAGCCGCCGCGTGCGGATCCGGAGGGACCGGCGGCGACCGCGTTGAGCGACGCGGAATTGCGGGTCGCGGAACTTGCGGCACACGGGCGGACCAACCGCCAGATCGCGGAAACGCTGTACATCACAGTGTCCACAGTGGAACAGCACCTGACCAGGGTGTACCGGAAACTCGGCGTCGCCGGACGGCGGGGGCTGGCGGGCGAACTGGCCGGTGCCGGACAGTGACCGAAAAGCTGACGGAAAGCGTGCCGGAGAGCCTGACCGAATGCGGGGCGAGAGTGCTGACCGAGGTCGAGCTGCGGGTCGCGGAACTGGCCGCGCAGGGCACGCCGGTCGGGGTGATCGCGGAGGTACTGGGAGTGTCCGCGAACACCGCCGCCGGCCACCTTGCCGCCGTCTACGTCAAGCTCCGGAACGCGTGAAGGGCCTCTCGCGCGAGATCCGCGAGAGGCCCTTCACCGGGGGCGGGAACGGGTCAGGATCGGCGGTCGGCGACCACCGCGGAGATGATGTCGTCCAGCGAGCGCGTCGGCACGAAGCCGATCTGGTTGTACGCGCGGGTGCAGTCGGGAATGCGGCGCTGCATGTCCTCGTACCCGTCGCCGTACGCCTCCTCGTACGGCACCTTCGTGATGGTGCTGCTCGAACCGGTCGCGCCGATCACGCGCTCGGCCAGCTGGGAGATGGTGGTCTGCTCGTTGCTGCCGAGGTTGAACACCTTGCCGTACGCGGAATCGTCGGCGAGCAGGTCCGCCAGCGCGGGCACGACGTCGTGCACGTGGCAGAAGCAGCGGGTCTGCTGTCCGTCGCCGAAGACGGTGATCGGTTCGCCCGCCAGGGCCTGGGTGACGAAGCGGGGGATCACCATGCCGTAGCGGCCGGTCTGGCGCGGGCCGACGGTGTTGAACGGCCGCACGATCACGGTGCGCAGGCCGTGCTCGACGGCGTACAGGTGGGCGAACGTCTCGTCCAGCGCCTTCGCCTCGGCGTAGGACCAGCGGTTCTTCAGCGGCGACCCGATGATCCGGTCGTCGTCCTCGCGCAGGCCGTCCGCGGTGTTCTTGCCGTAGATCTCGCTCGTCGACGCGACCAGGATCGGCACGTCGTGCCGCAGCGCCGCGTCGAGCATGTTCTCGGTGCCGTGCAGGTTGGTGCGGAGGCTGTCCATCGTCTTGTCGAGGATGGTGAACACGCCGACCGCGGCCGCGAGGTGGAAGATCGCGTCGATGCCCGCCATGCACGATTCGACCGCGTTCGGGTCGGTGATCGAGCCGCGCACGAACTGGAAACCGGGGTGCCCGGCGACGCCGGCGAGGTTGTCCAGGGTGCCGGTGCTGAGGTTGTCGAGCGCGACGACCTCGTCGCCGCGGGCCAGGAGGTGTTCGGTGAGGTGGGAGCCGATGAACCCGGCGCCTCCGGTGATGAGGTAACGCACGTTAGTGTCCCTTTCTCAGTTCGTGAAGAGCGCGGGGTCGAGGCGGTAGGTGGCGTCGATGACGGTCGGGCAGTCGGCGAGCCATTCGTAGTCGTGGCCCGGTTGGATGGTGTGGATGAGCGCGACGTCCCAGTCCTCGCCGTCGGGCTCGGGGACGGTGTCGAGCGAACCGCCGGTCACACGGACGTTCGGGACCAGCGGGTCGTAGTAGCCGACCTTCGCGCCCTTCGCGGCGAGCAGGTCGATGATGTCGAGCGCGGACGACGAGCGCACGTCCTGCACGCCGGGCTTGTAGGTCACGCCGACCACCAGCACGCGCGTACCCGCCATGCCCTTGCCTTCGCGCGACAGTGTGTTCAGTACGCGGTCGACAACCTGCTTCGGCCGCTCCGCGATGGCGTGCATCGCCTGGGTCACCAACGGCGCGTTGCTCTGCGTCGCGCGCAGTTGCCACAGCAGGTAGTGCGGGTCGCAGGGGATGCAGTGGCCGCCGACGCCTGGTCCGGGGTGGAACGCCATGAAGCCGTACGGCTTGCTGGCCGCCGCGTCGATGACCTCGATCGGGTCGATCGCGAAGCCGTCGCTGATCTCGGCGAACTCGTTGGCCAGCGCGATGTTCACCGCGCGGAAGGTGTTTTCGTACAGCTTGGTCATCTCGGCCGCCTCCGGCGAGCTGACGCAATGCACGCTCGGGGTCAGCACGTTGATCACGCGCTGCGCCATCGCCGTGCACACCGGGGTCACGCCGCCGAGCACGCGCGGCGTTTCGGCCTGGGTGTGCGTGACGTTGCCCGGGTCGATGCGCTCGGGGCTGGACGCCACGAACAGGTCGCGGCCGATGGTGAATCCCTTGGCCACCAGCGGTTTCACCAGAAGCCGGTTCGAGGTGCCGACGTAGCTGGTCGAGGTGAGGATGAACGTCTGGCCGCGGCGGGCGTTCGCGACCAGTGCCGCGCACGCCGCCTCCAGCGGGCCGAGGTCGGGCATCAGGTACTCGTCGAGCCCGGTCGGGACGCAGACCAGCACCGCGTCCGCGTCGGCCATCCGCGCGGAATCCGTGGTGAGCTGGAAGTCCTCCTGATGCACGGCTTTCTCGAGCCTGCGGTGGTCGGCTTCGATGAGGTCGACCTCGCCCGAGCGGATCGAGTCGAGCCGGTTCTGCGACAGGTCGATGCCGATCACGCCGACGCCGCCGGCGTGCAGGCCGAGCGCGGTCGGCAGGCCGACGTAGCCCATCCCGATCACGGCGACCGACGTCAGCTCGTTCCGTTCGGCGATGGTCTCGAATTCAGCGACAGTACTGGTCATTCCTGGTCACCCGTTTCTGGATGGGCAGTGGAAAAGCGAGCGGGAAAAGCGGAGGGAAAACCGGTCATCGGACGGAACGGACGATTTCGAAGGCTTCGGCGAGCCCGGCGCTGACCTGTGAGCCGCGGTATTCGGCCAGTGCGCGGACGCCGCGTTCGCTGCGCGGGTTCGGCCACGGCTCGAGTTCTTTGCCGTAGGCGCGCAGGGCTTCGATTTTGCGCTCGAGGTGGCTTTCGTCGAGAAGCTGCCAGCAGTTCGGCCGGAAGGCGACCGGCAGCCCGGAGGCCTCTCCGACGTCGGTGGCGGAGCGGATCTCGAAGGTGCGGACTTCGCGCACCGGGCCCTTGCCCGGCCGCCCGGCGACTCGCGCGGCGCGGCTGACGAGGGCGTGGTCGGTGCTCAGGTCGCACATGCTGGTCGCGAAGATGGTGTCCGGCTCGAATTCGCGGACCTCGCGTTCGACGACCTGGTTGAGCGCGAGGTGGCTGACGGTGTCGAGCCGGTTGTCGCCGAATTCGTGGACTCGCACGCGTTCGATGCCCAGTGTTTTGGCGGCGAGTTCGATCGCGTCGGTGCGGTTGGTGACTTCGGCGCCGGCGGCCGAACGCGAACCGTCGTCGTTGGTGAGAATGCAAAGCGAAATGGAGACGCCTTCGTCGGCGAGCCGGGCGATGGTCCCGCCCGCGCCGAGCGTTTCGTCGTCGCCGTGGGCTCCCACCACCAGCAGCCTGCGTGTCAACGTGTGCATACGATTCCCCAGTCCTTGTCCGGGCGGTGAAACCCCCAGCGGAAACGAGCCGTGCGAAATGGCTTGGAACGCAAGAAAAATTTGACATCCGGCGGTGCTTGCGACAACCCCTAAAGACCGTCTAAAGCGGACCTTGGCCGCGCGGGAGGACAGGCGCGGCAAGCGCGTTAGGGGTGGGCCGTCGCGAGGTCGGAAGCTGGTCGCGCGTTACCAGCGCACGGGAAGGTCGGCGCGCACGACGGTAGGCCCGCCCGCCGGGCTGACCACGGTGAGCACGCCGTCGATGGTGCCTGCCCGGTCGGCGAGGCCGGCCAATCCGCCGCCGGGGCGCACGGACGCGCCACCGTGCCCGTTGTCGATGATCTCGACAACCACCGTGTCGTCGTCGCGGGTAACGCGCACCGACGCGCGGTCCGCGCCCGCGTGTTTGGCGATATTGGCGAGGGTTTCGCTGACGATGAAGTACGTCGTGGTCTCCACGGGCGCGGGCGGCCGGGGTTCCACCGTCACCTCGACGTCCACGTGGATCGGCATCCGCGCGGTCAAGGCGGACAACGCGGCGTCCAGGCCGCGGTCCTGCAGCACCGGGGAGTAGATCCCCCGGGCGAGGTCGCGCAGTTCGGACACGGCGAGTTTCGCGTCGGCGTGGGCCGCACCGACCAGTTCGCGCACCGCGGCGGGATCGTCGAGCTTCAGCTGCGCCCGGCCCAGGCTCATCGCCACCGCGACCAGCCGCTGCTGCGCCCCGTCGTGCAGGTCGCGTTCGATGCGCTTGCGCTCGGCCTCTACGGCATCGACGCCGCGGGCCCGCGAGTCCTTCAACTGCCGGGAGCGGGCCTCCAGCTGCGCCGTCCGGTCCGGCCCGAGCATCGACAGCGCCAACACGCCGTGCATCGCCCCGATCCGCGGCGCCACGAAGATGCCGAACGGCGGCACGGCGACGGACACGATCCCGGCCACGAATTCCACGATGCCCAGCGGGAACGCGAGCAAGGCGTAGAGCAGTTCGCGCCACGTGGCCGGGTCCACGAGCCGGGTCTGCCAGGTCAGGAGCAGCCCGGCGCCGTGCGGATGCCGGCGGGGCGGCGGGACGTCGACGCCGAGCATGACGCGCACCCAGCGGCGTTCCGCGCGGGCCAGGCCGCGGGCCGTCGAGGTCGCGGTGATCAGGATCGGGATGCCGATCCACAGCATGGTGGTGGCGATGCCGAGCAGGGTCGTGGCGAGCACGAGCACGAACGCGACGACGCGGAGGGGGAAGCTCGCGATGAGGAAGCCGATGGTGCGGACGACGCGGGGCCGCTGCGTCACCGGCATCGAGCGATCCGCTCCAGTTCCGGCACGAGGTCGTTGAGGGTCGGCGTGGCCAGCATCTCGTCCCGGACCTCGAGCGAGCACTCGCGGAAGGACGGTTCCTCCAGCAACCGCTGGAGTCCATTCCGGACGGAGCCCGGCGTGACCTCCTCCAGATCGATCATCAGGCCGTTGCCGCGCTTCACCTGTGCGAGCGCGGAAATCCGCTCGCTCCACGTGGTGCCGGGGATCACCAGCTGGGGGACGCCGTTGACCACCGCGTTGCCGATCGTCGCGCCGCCGCCCTGGTGCACGATGGCCGAGCAGCTCGCGAGGAGTTCGTACATCGGCACGAAGTCCACCGCACGCACGTTGTCCGGAACCTTGTCGACCGACGCGAGCTGCTCCGCGTTGAGCGTCGCGATCACTTCGACGTCGAGGTCGGCGAGGCCGTCGAGCAGTGCGGAGACCGAGGTTTCCTCTTCGCCGAGCGTCTGCCGGTTGGAGATGCCGAGGGTCAGCATGACGCGCGGGCGCGACGGGGGTTCGACGACCCAGCGCGGCAGCGCCATCGGCTTGTTCAACGGCACGAACCGCGCCGGGAGGTAGTCGACGTCGACGCCGTCGTACCGGAGATAGGACGGATGGCAGTCGATGGTTTTGACGCCGTAGCGCAGGTTCTCGTCGTAGTCCGCGCCGTAGCGGCCCACCGCGTCCGACATCCATTCCACGAACGGGTCCGGGCTGGTGTCCTCGGGCTTGCTAGCGCGCAGGTCCCGGTACTGCGCGCCGATCCGCGCCGTCTGGTCGGCCGCGTACATCATCCGCAGGTGCGGGACGCCGACCGCCTGCGCGACGATCGGCGCGGTGTAGACGAGCGGGTCCCACACGACGAGGTCCGGCTGCCAGTGCCGGGCGAACCGGACGAGGTCGTTCAGCAGCGGTTCCGGCGAGTTCCAGCGGAAAACGTCGACCCAGCCGTCGTAGACGGTGCGCACGTACTCCTCGGTGTAGCGCTCCGGGCGGCTCTCGGAAAGCTGGTGCTTGCTGTGCGCGGTGTCGTCGCCGCCGGCGCTGAGCCGCCGGTGCTCCGCGATGTCGAGGTCTTCGCCGAACCACATCGCGTCGAGGCCGGTTTCGGCGAACGGCAGGACCTCGCGGGGATTGCGCTGGCCGACGAACCGCACCTCGTGCCCGGCGGCCGCCAGCGCCCACCCGACCGGGGCCATGCTGTAGACGTGCGTCCTAGTCGGGAAGACCATCAACATGACTCGCACAACGCACTCTCCGATGCCGGGGTCCGGGAAACACTGCTGGGGAAACGGTAATCGCGGCGGGCCGCTCGGCAGACCCGGCATTACGGCGTTAGGGGCCGTTAGGGGTGGGGATTCGCGGGCAGGCGCGAATAGCTTCGGCGAGGTCGTGGTGCGCGCGGGCGACCCGGCCCGCGACGGCAGGTGCCGAGACCGACGAACGAGGGGACTTCCCAGTGACCGGCCACGAGCAGAACACCGCACCGTCCACCGAGCAGATCGTCGCCGCGCTGCGGCAGTCCATGGTGGACAACGAACGGCTCAAGGCGGACAACCAGAAGCTCGCCGCGGCGATGAACGAGCCGATCGCGATCATCGGGATGGGCTGCCGGTACCCCGGCGGGGTCGCCACGCCCGCGCAGCTCTGGGACCTGGTCGCGGGCGGTGTCGACGCGGTCGGCGAGTTCCCCGAGGACCGCGGCTGGGACACCGAGTCGATCTTCGACCCCGCGGGCGGCCCGGGTACGACGTACTCGAAGGAGGGCGGTTTCCTTTACGACGCCGCCGACTTCGAGCCGGAGTTCTTCGGCATCTCCCCGCGCGAGGCCCGCACGCTCGACCCGCAGCAGCGGGTGGTGCTGGAGACCGCATGGGAAGCCGTGGAACGCGCCGGGATCGTGCCGTCGACGTTGCGGGGCAGCAAAACCGGCGTCTTCGCCGGCGTGATGTACCACGACTACGGCGCGGGCAGCAGCGACGGCAGCCTGATCTCCGGCCGCATCTCCTACACCCTCGGGCTCGAAGGTCCGTCGGTGTCGGTCGACACGGCGTGCTCGTCGTCGCTGGTCGCCCTGCACTGGGCGGCCCAGGCGCTGCGCCGCGGCGAGTGCTCGCTGGCGCTGGCCGGCGGCGTCACCGTGATGGTGACCCCGGACATGTTCGTCTACTTCAGCGAGCAGCAGGGCCTCTCCCCAGACGGCCGCTGCAAGGCGTTCGGCAGCGGCGCGGACGGCGTCGGCTGCTCCGAAGGTGCCGGAATGCTTCTGCTGGAACGGCTTTCCGACGCGCGCCGCAACGGTCACCACGTCCTCGCGGTGCTGCGCGGCAGCGCGGTCAACTCCGACGGCGCGTCCAGCGGCATCACGGTCCCGAACGGGCCCGCGCAGCAGCGAGTGATCCGTGCGGCCTTGGCGGACGCCGGGCTGAAACTGTCCGATGTGGACGCTGTCGAAGCACACGGCACCGGCACGAAGCTCGGCGACCCGATCGAGGCGCAGGCGCTGATCGCGACCTACGGCAAGGTGGCCACTGCTGATCGGCCGCTGCACGTCGGGTCGTTCAAATCGAACGTCGGCCACACGCAAGCCGCGGCGGGCGTCGGCGGCGTGATCAAGATGGTGGAGGCGCTGCGGCGCGGCGTGCTCCCGCGCACGCTGCACGCCGACGAGCCGTCGCCGCACGTCGAATGGACCGACACCGTCTCGCTTCTCCGTGAGCCGACGCCGTGGCCGGAAACCGGGCGGCCGCGTCGCGCGGGCGTGTCGTCGTTCGGCATCAGCGGGACCAACGCGCACGTGATCGTCGAGCAGGGCGACCCGGTGACGCATTCTTCGGACGATGGGCCGGTGACCTGGCTGCTGTCCGCCAACGACACGGAGGCCCTGCGGGCCCAGGCGGGCAACCTCGCGTCCTGCGCTGCCGATGCGTCCACTGTGGACATCGGATTCTCGCTGGCGACCACCCGGACCCAGCACGAGCACCGCGCCGGGATCGTCGTGGCCGACCGGGCCGCCGCGATCCGCGCGCTGACCGAGTACGCGGCGGGCCGCGCACCGGCGGGTGTCGTCGAAGGCGTGGCGAGCACCGGGCGCACGGCGTTCCTGTTCACCGGGCAAGGCGCCCAGCGCGCCGGGATGGGCCTGGAGCTGGCCGCGGCCTACCCGGCGTTCGCTGAGGCCTTCGACGCGGTGGCGGCCGAACTGGACAAGCACCTCGACGTGCCGGTGCGGACCGTGCTGGGTTCCGACGAGACCGGGTACACACAGCCGGCGTTGTTCGCCGTCGAAGTCGCGGTGTTCCGTCTGCTCGAATCGTGGGGCGTCACCCCGGATTACCTGCTGGGGCATTCGATCGGCGAGCTGGCCGCGGCGCACGTCGCCGGAGTGCTCTCGGTTGAAGACGCGTGCACGCTCGTGACGGCGCGGGCCCGGCTGATGCAGGCCCTTCCCTCCGGCGGGGCAATGGTCGCTGTCGCGGCGGCTGAGGCCGATGTCGTGCCGCTGCTGACCGAGGGCGTGTCGATCGCCGCCGTCAACGGACCGGCGTCGGTCGTGCTGTCCGGCGACGAGGACGCGGTCCTCGCGGTGGCATCGAACTTCGAGAAGACTTCGCGGCTCAAGGTGTCGCACGCGTTCCACTCGGCGTTGATGGAGCCGATGCTGGCCGATTTCGCTCTCGTCGCCCGGAAGCTGACCTATTCCGAGCCCGCGATCCCGATCGTCTCGACGGTTTCGCCGGACGCCGATCTGACTTCGCCGGAGTACTGGGTGAACCAGGTGCGCGACGCGGTCCGGTTCGCCGACGGTGTCCGCACGCTGCTCGACGCTGGCGTCACGACGTTCGTGGAGGTCGGCCCGTCGGCCGTGCTCACCGCGATGGGCCAGCTGTGCCTTGGCGCGGACGACCGGGCGACGTTCGTGCCGGTGCTGCGCAAGGACCGGCCCGAAAGCGAGTCGGCAGCCGCCGCCGTGGCCACGTTGTTCACCACTGGGTCCACTGTGAACTTTTCGGCGTTCTACGCTGGCGGGGCATCGGTCGAGCTGCCGACGTATGCCTTCCAGCGCAAGCGTTACTGGCTGGAGAACCCGACCGGGGCCCGCGTCCGCGGGGTCGCCGAGGTCGGGCAGGTCGACGCCGGGCACCCGCTGCTGGGCGCGGTCGTGGCGACCGCCGACACCGGCGGCGTCGTGCTCACCGGGGAGCTTTCGCTGCGCGCGCAGCCGTGGCTCGGCGACCACGTCGTGCAGGGGGTTCCGCTGTTCCCCGGCACGGCTTTCGTCGAACTGGCCGTGCGGGCGGGCGACGAGGTGAATTGCGCGCGGCTCGACGAGCTGACGCTCGCGGTCCCGCTGATCCTGCCCGAACACGGATCCGTCCCGGTCCAGGTGACGGTGGGCGCGGAGGACGAGTCGGGCACCCGCGCGGTGGGCATTTACTCGCGGGCCGCGGACACCGGGGAGTGGACGCACCACGCCAGCGGGAGGGTGTCGCCGACGGCGGACACGCCCGTTGCCGCCGCGGAGTGGCCCCCGGCCGGTGCGGTCGAGATCGACGTGACCAGCCGCTATGACGAACTCGCCGCCCAGGGCTTCGACTACGGGCCGGTCTTCGCCGGGCTCCGCCGGGTCTGGCGCGACGGGAACACTCTCGCCGCCGAAGTCGCGTTGCCGGAGCACACCGACGGTTCGGCCTTCGCGTTGCATCCCGCCCTGCTGGACGCCGCGCTGCACACCATCGGTCTGGCCGGGCTGACGGAGGACAAGCCAGCGTTGCCGTTCGCGTGGAGCGGGGTTTCGCTGCACGCCGCCGGGGCGTCGAGCCTGCGCGTGGTGCTCTCCGCAGACGTCGAGAACACCATTTCGCTCACCGCCACCGATCCCGCTGGCGCGCCGATCGTGACCGTGGGGGCGCTGGCGCTGCGGCCGATCGCCGACGACGCGTTCGCCCGTCCGGCAGCAGGCGACTCGCTGTTCCGGGTGGAATGGCAGCCTTACTCCGGCGATGCCGCTTCCGGCGTTTCGCACGCCGTGCTCGGCGCGGATCCCTTCGGCCTCGGCGGAGAGTCCTATGTGGACCTTGCTACGCTGATCGACGCGGTGGGGACAGGGAAGGCCGCCCCGGACGTGGTGTCCGTGTCGTTCAAGGCACCCGAGGAGGCGTCGCCCGAACTGGCGCGCGAGGCCGCCCACCGGCTGCTGGACCTGGTCCGGACATGGGTCAGTGAACCGGCGCTGGCCGCTTCCCGGCTCGTTGTGGTCGCTTCCCACGCCATCGCGACGCGTCCCGACGAAGACGTCGCCGACCTGGTACACGCCGCGCTGTGGGGCGTCGTCCGGTCGGCCGAGCTGGAGTACCCGGACCGGTTCGCGGCGGTCGACCTCGACGGCAGCGAACCACCGCTGGCCACCGTGCTCGGCGCGATCCAAGCCGGTGAGCCCGGTGTCGCCGTCCGCGACGGGGCGGTGCTGGTGCACCGGCTGGCGAAGTTCGCCCCCGAGACTTCGGCACCGTCGCTGAGCCCGGACGGAACTGTGCTCGTCACCGGCGGCACCGGGGCGCTGGGCGCGTTGATCGCGCGGCACCTGGTGACCGACCACGACGTGCGTCACCTGCTGCTCACCAGCCGTCGCGGCGAGGCGGCACCGGGAGCGACGGAGCTCAAGGCGGAACTGGAGGAGCTGGGCGCTTCGGTTTCGCTGGCGGCCTGCGATCTCGCCGACCGGACCGCGGCGGCCGCGCTGGTGGCGGGCGTGCCTGCCGAGCACCCGCTGACCGCGGTCGTGCACACGGCAGGCGTCCTGGACGACGGGGTGCTGCTCGCGCTGACCCCGGAGCGGATGGACGCGGTGCTGCGGCCGAAGCTGGACGCGGCCTGGCACCTGCACGAGCTGACCGCGGAGCTCGACCTGGCCGCGTTCGTGCTGTTCTCCTCCGTCGCGGGCACGTTCGGTTCGGCCGGGCAGGCGAACTACTCGGCCGGGAACGTGTTCCTCGACGCGCTGGCCCACCGCCGGACGGCGCGCGGGTTGCCCGCGGTGTCGCTGTCGTGGGGCCTGTGGTCCGGCGGCATGGCGGGCGCGCTCGGCGACACCGACCTGGTCCGGATGGCGCGGTCCGGCGTGGCCGGGCTGTCGTTCGCCGACGGGCTCGAGCTGTTCGACGTGACGTTCGGCACCTCGCAGCCGGCGCTGGTGCCGGTCCGGCTCGACCTGGCCGGGCTGCGGTCCGCCGCGGACCGAGTGCCGCCGATGCTGCGCGGCCTGGTGCGCGCGGGCACGCGGCGGCGTGCCGCGGCCGCCGACGACTCGTGGGCCCGGATCGAGGCCCTGCCCGCCGGGGAACGGGAGCGGGCGCTGCTCGACCTCGTGTGCGGCACGGCCGCGGTGGTGCTCGGGCACGACCGCTCGGACGCGATCGACCCGCGCAAGGGATTCATCGAGCTCGGCTTCGATTCCCTGACCGCGATCGAGCTGCGGAACCGGCTGGACGAGCTGTCCGGTCAGCGCCTGCCCGCGACGCTGATCTTCGACTACCCGTCCCCGAGCGCCGTGGCAGGACTCCTCGGAACGGGCCTGGCGGACCAGCCGTCCATTGTGGACTCCCGGTTGGCCGCTCTCGAATCCGCGTTGCGGGACAACGCCTTGGCCGAGGACGACCGGGAGAAGCTGGTCAGCCGCTTGACCGCGTTGCTGGCGGCATACTCGGCTCCCGAGAAGTCGGCGGACATCGAGAACGCCAGCGCTGAGGACCTCTTCGCGCTCCTGGACGAGGAACTGGACACCAAACCGGTATGACCCCGCGAGTCCCCGCTGACGCCAAGCCAATGGCGCAGCGGGGACTCGTGTCATACGGCGGGCAGAGAAGCGCTTCACGACCGCGAGCGGCCGGGGGTGCTCACACCTCGGTGAGAAGTCCGAGGGAGCAGAGGGAACCGGCCAGCGCGATCATGTCGTAGCGGAGGTCCTCGACGTCCGTCTCCCACAGTTCGGCGAGGACGGCACTGGCGCTGTCGATGTCGCCGTTGTGCTGCTTGAGAGCGATCCACATGGCCGCGGCGACCGGTTCGCAGTCCACCTGGCGGCTGCTGCTGACCAGCTCGAGATGCCCGTCGGGGAGCATCCGCTGGGCGACGCCGTGAGCGGGTCTGATGGCCATCATGGCTGCCTCCGAGGGGCGGTGGTCCGGTCTGTTTCCTTGCTGCACCAAGTTTCGCGGACCCGGGCCCTTCCGGCCATGGGGGCGGCACCTGAAAGCGGCCTGGGGTTTACTCCCCCGTCAGCCGCCCGAGATCAGGGGTTGCGGACGCGAGTGCCTCCCCGCGCCATTCGCGCAAGCGCGCGGCTACAGTCGTGAGCACCCCTTCGAGCTGGGCGTTCAGGTAGAAATGCCCGCCCGGCAACACTTTCACCGCGAAGCTGCCGCGGGTGTGGCCACGCCACGCTTCGGCCTCGGCGAGGTCGACCACGGGGTCGTCCGCGCCCAGCAGCACCTGGACCGGGCAGTCCAGCGCGAGCCCGGGCTCGTGCCGGTAAGTCTCGACGGCGGTGTAGTCCCCGCGGACGGCGGGCAGCACCAGGCGCAGCAGTTCGTCGTCGCCGAAAACGGCGCTGCCGGTGCCGCTCATCTCCTTGAGGGCGGCGATCAAGCCGTCGTCGCCGAGCTCGTGGACGTCCTCGGGCCGCGGCACCGACGGCGCTGGGCACGCGGACGCGAACAGGCCGAGCGGCCGGGCGCCCCGCGCCTCGAGCCGGCACGCGACCTCGTACCCGAGCGTCGCGCCCATGCTGTGGCCGAACAGCGCCACCGGCCGGTCGATCCACGGGCCGAGGTCGTCGGCGATGACGTCGGCCATCGCCTCGAGGTCGTCGAAACACTGCTCGTCGCGGCGGTCCTGCCTGCCCGGGTACTGCACGGCGATGACGTCGGCGTCCAGTCCGCCTTCAGCGGCCGCCCGCGAGAACGGGAAGTAAGCGGTGGCCGACCCGCCCGCGTGCGGCAGGCACACCAGTCGCACCGCGGCGTCGTCGGACGCGTGGAATCGCCGGAGCCATCGGCTCGATTTCTCGTTCAGGGCAGTCACAGTTCAGGAAGTCTCCGGCCCCTTCGCGCGCCCGGCAACCCCTAGCCCGGCGTCGCCGTGCCCGTCCGCCGTGCGGCGATCCAGGCTCGCTCCAGGGGGCCGGGCGGCCGGTTAGGGGTGGGTATGCCCTGTTCACCGCTCGTAACGTACGGCGTCAGGTGGGTGCATTGGGCGATCACGGAAAACCCCGCCGAAGCCGTTCCCGGGGACCTCCCGGCAGCCGTGCCCTGGCGAACCGGCCCGCACCGCGCCGACGACCACGCGACTCAGGAGAAGGTCTGAATGAACAAGTCCGACGACAAGCTGGTTCACGCCCTCCGTGCGTCCCTGAAGGAGACCGAGCGTCTTCGCGCGCAGAACAAGAAGCTCAGCGGGGCCGGCCACGAGCCGATCGCGATCGTCGGCATGGCCTGCCGGTTTCCCGGCGGTGTGCGCACGCCGGAGGACCTGTGGCGGCTGCTGGCCGATGGCTCCGATGTCGTCGGGGAATTCCCCACCGACCGAGGCTGGGACACCGACCGCCTCTACGACCCGACCGGCGAGCGGCCCGGAGCCAGCCGCACCCGGCACGGCGGATTCCTTTACGACGCGCCTGAGTTCGATGCCGGGTTCTTCGGATTCGGCGAGCGGGAAGCGCTCACGATGGACCCGCAGCAGCGCCTGCTGCTGGAGACCACCTGGGAGTCGTTCGAGCGGGCCGGGATCCAGCCCGCGTCGGTGAAAGGCAGCCCGGTCGGGGTGTTCACCGGGGTGATGTACCACAACTACCCGGGCCACTACGGTTCCTCCGCGGTGGTGTCCGGACGGCTCGCCTACGCGTTCGGTCTCGAAGGGCCCACGGTGACCGTGGACACTGCGTGCTCATCCTCGCTGGTGACTCTCCACATGGCGGTGCAGGCCCTGCGCCAGGGCGAGTGCTCGCTCGCGCTGTCCGGCGGGGTCACGGTGATGGCCTCCCCGCAGACTTTCGCCGAGTTCAGCGTCGACGACACGCTGTCGGTCGACGGCCGGTGCCGTTCGTTCTCTGAGTCCGCGGACGGCATCGGCTGGTCCGAGGGCGCCGGAATGCTGTTGCTGGAACGGCTTTCGGACGCACGCCGCAACGGCCACCCGGTGCTCGCGGTCGTCCGCGGCAGCGCGGTCAACCAGAACGGCGCCTCGAACGGGATGATGTCGCCGCGCGGTCCGGCCCAGCAGCGGGTGATCCGCCAGGCGCTGGCCAACGCCCAGGTGTCCGGCGACCAGGTCGACCTCGTGGAGGCGCACGGCACGGCGACCCCGCTCGGCGATTCGGTGGAGGCGCAGGCACTGCTGGCCACCTACGGGAAGGAACGACCGGACGGCCGGCCGCTGCGGCTCGGCTCGATCAAGTCGAACCTCGGGCACACCCAGGCGGCGGCCGGGGTCGCTTCGCTGCTCAAGGTCGTGCTCGCGCTGCGCAACGACCGGCTGCCCAAGACGCTGCACGTGGACGAGCCGAACCACCGGGTGGACTGGGCCTCCGGTGGCGTCGAACTGCTCACCGAACCGGCGGACTGGCCGCGCGCCGACCGGCCCCGCCTCGCCGCGGTGTCCGGCTTCGGCATGAGCGGCACCAACGCGCACATCATCCTGGAGGAGGCTCCCGAAGACACCGCGGTCGAGCAGCCGGAAACCCCGGCGGGCGGCGCTATCCCGTGGGTGCTGTCCGGCCGGAACCCGGAGTCGCTGCAGGCGCAGGCCGCGCGGCTGCTGGAGCACGTTCGCGGCAATCCGGGTCTCGACCCGCTCGACATCGGCTACTCCCTCGCCACCGGCCGGTCGGCGTTCCCGCACCGGGCCGTGGTCACCGGGACTGGCCGCGAGGAACTGGTTAGCGGCCTGACCGCGGTCGCCGAGGGCGAGACCTCCGACGAGGTCGTGCACGGGGTAGCTCGCGGCGAGACGTCGACGGCGTTCCTGTTCTCCGGTACCGCCTCCGACGGTCTCGGCCAAGAGCTGAGCGCCGCGTTCCCCGCGTTCGCCACGGCGTACGAAGAAGCCCGCGCGACGCTCTCTGAGAACGGCACTGCGTTCGCGGTCGAGGTGGCGTTGTTCCGGCTGCTGGAGTCGTGGGGGATCACCCCGGACTTCGTTACCGGGCAAGGGATCGGCGAGCTGACCGCCGCACACGTTTCCGGCGTACTGTCGTTGGCGGACGCGGCCGCGCTGGTGGCGGCCGCCGACGCCGGACCCGATGCGGTCCGGAAGGCGGCCGAGCCGCTGACCTACGCGGAGCCGGAGATTCCGGTGCTGCCGGGCGGCGGCACCGAGCTGGCGACCGAGGAAGAGCTGCGCTCACCGGAGTACTGGGTCCGGCGGCTCGGTGCGAAGGCCCGTTTCGCGGACGGGATCCGGCACCTCGAAGCCCAGGGCGTGAACCGGTTCGTCGAGTTCGGACCCGCGGGCGCGCGGGAAAGCCTGACCGGGAACGCCCTCGTCGTATCCGCGCCGAGCGGCGACCGGCCCGCGGAAGCCGTGACCGCGATGATCGGAGAGCTGCACGCGCATGGGGTCTCGCCGGATTGGCAGGCCTGCTTCGCCGGCCGCGGCGCGCGCCTCGCCGAACTGCCCACATACGCCTTCCAACGGCAGCGGTACTGGATGCAGTCGGCCAAGATCTACGGCGACCCGGTCTCTCTCGGCCTAGAACCGGTGGACCACCCGCTGCTGGGTGCGGCCACCGTGCTCGCGGACTCCGAGGGTGTCGTGCTGTCCGGGCGCGTCTCCGTCAGCACCCATCCCTGGCTGGCTGATCACGCCGTGGGCGGCTCGATCCTCTTCCCCGGCACGGGTTTCGTGGAACTCGCCATCCGCGCGGGGGACCGGGTGGACTGCTCCCGGCTGCGGGAGCTGACCCTGCAGGAGCCGCTGGCGCTGCCCGCGGAAGGCGGCGTCCGGATCCAGGTCAACGTCGCGGCCCCGGACGCGTCCGGCGCGCGTTCGTTCGTGATCAGCTCGCGCACCGACGACCTGACCGGCGAAGGAACGTGGACCAGGCACGCCAGCGGGGTGCTGGCCGCCGCGAACGGTGCGGCGTCCTTCGCGCCCGCTTCCTGGCCGCCCGCCGAAGCCGAGCAGCTGGAACTCGCGGACCTGTATGAGGAAATGGCGGACCGCGGCCTGGATTACGGACCGGTGTTCCGCGGCTTGCGGGCCGCGTGGCGCGGCGCGGACGAGATCTTCGCCGAGGTGAGCCTGCCCGAACGAGCCAAGCGGGACGCGGCGGGCTTCGGGCTGCACCCCGCCGTGCTCGACGCGGCGCTGCACGCGATCGGCCTGGCGAGCGACGCAGAAGGCATCTCGTTCCCGTACACCTGGTCCGGCGTTGAGCTGTTCGCCTCCGGTGCCGCCGCGGCGCGGGTGCGGTTGCGGCGCACGGAGCCGGACACCGTGACACTGGAACTCGCCGACGTGGCGGGGAATCCGGTCGCCTCGGTCGAAGCATTGACGCTGCGGCAGATCTCCGAGGAACAGCTTGCCGCCGTTCGCGCCGCCGCACCCCGCCGGGAGCCCAGCCGCACGCCGGAACCCGTCGCGCGGCGCACCGCCAGCGCCCCGGAAACCGCTACGCAGGCCAGCGCTGAAGCCGACCCGGATTCCTTGCGGGGCAAGCTGCTTGCGCTTCCCGCCACCGAACGGCTCAAGGCCGTGCGCGGGGTCGTCCTCGCCAACATCGCCGCGGTGCTCGACCAGGACTCGGCGGACCTCATCGACGTCGACCGCGCGTTCAACGACCTCGGCTTCACCTCGCTGCTCGCCGTCGAACTGCGCAACCAGCTCGGTGCGGCCACCGGGCTGTCCCTGCCGCCCACCCTCGTGTTCGACTTCCCGACCGCGGCGGAGCTGGCCGAGCACCTGTACCAGTCGCTGCTCGGCGAGCTGGACGGCAAGCAGGAGACGGTCACGCTGACCGCCATTGCCGGGGACGAGCCGATCGCGATCATCGGCATGGCCTGCCGGTACCCCGGCGAGGTCGCCTCCCCGGAAGAGCTGTGGCAGCTCGCGTCGTCGGGCGGGGACGGGATCTCCGCCTTCCCCGCCAACCGGTCCTGGGACATGGACTACTGGCTCGGCCTGGTCGAGGCGAGCGGGCGGGTGCCCCAAGGCGGGTTCGTGCACGACATCACCGACTTCGACGCGGCCTTCTTCGGGATCGGCCCCAACGAGGCCCCGATGATCGAGCCGCAGCAGCGGATGCTGATGGAGACCTGCTGGGAGGCACTGGAGCGGGCCGGGATCGACCCGGTTTCGCTCAAGGGCAGCGACACCGGCGTGTTCGCCGGCGTCATGAAGTCCGACTACGACCCCGGGCCCGCCGGCGACATGGAGACCAACGGCCTGTTCCGCAGCACCGGCGTGCTCGGCAGCGTGGTCTCCGGCCGGGTGTCCTACGCGCTCGGCCTGGAGGGGCCGTCGGTCTCGATCGACACGGCCTGCTCGTCGTCCCTGGTGGCGCTGCACTCCGCGAGCCAGGCGCTCAACCAGGGCGACTGCTCGCTCGCGCTGATCGGCGGCGTTTCGGCGCTCACCTCGCCGAGCCCGTTCGCCCACTTCGATTCCGGCGGCACCGCGGCCGACGGCCGGTCCAAGTCGTTCTCCGCGGACGCGGACGGCATCGGCTGGTCCGAAGGCGTCGGCGTCCTCGTGGTCGCGCGGCTTTCGGACGCCGTGCGCGACGGCCGCGAGATCCTCGCGGTGATCCGGTCGAGCGCGGTGGGCCAGGACGGCGCGTCCAACGGGCTGACCGCGCCGAGCGGATCCTCGCAGGAACGCGTGATCCGCAAGGCACTCGCGCTCGGCGGGCTGAAACCGTCCGATGTGGACATTGTCGAGGCATCGGCGACCGGCTCCACCCTCGGCGACCCGATCGAGGCGCGCGCACTGCTGTCGGTCTACGGCCAGGACCGGCCCGGCGACAGTCCGCTGTGGCTGGGCTCGGTCAAGTCGAACATCGGCCACAGCCAAGCCGCTTCCGGGGTCGCCGGCGTCATCAAGATGGTGATGGCGCTGCGGAACGAGCAACTGCCGATGACCCGGTACGCGGACAACCCGACCACGCAGGTCGACTGGTCGGCGGGCCAGGTCCGGCTGCTGGCGGAAACCATCCCGTGGCCGGACGCCGGACGTCCGCGTCGCGCCGGGGTCTCCTCGTTCGGATACAGCGGCACCAACGCGCACGTGATCATCGAGCAAGCGCCCGCGCAGGAGAAGGACGAGCCCGCGGCACCCGAGTCGCACGGGCCGTTGCCGCTGCTGCTTTCCGCGCGCAGCAAGGAAGCCCTGCCGTTGCAGGCAGAGCGACTGCTGTCCCGGCTGACCGCTGACGAACCCGGACTGCCGGACCTCGCGTACTCGCTGGCCACTTTCCGCGCCCCAGCCCCGCATCGCGCCGTTGTGGTCGGTACGGACCGGCAGGAACTGCTCGCGGGGCTCGCCGCGCTGGCGAACGACGAACCCGCCGCCACGGTGCTGCGCGGCAGCGTCCGGGCGGGCGCGAAGACGGCGTTCCTGTTCGCGGGCCACGCCGTCGTCCGGCCCGGCAGCGGCAAGGACCTCTGCGCGGCCTTCCCCGCGTTCGCCCGGGAATTCACCGACGTGAGCGAGAAGTTCGCGGCGTACCTGGACCGGCCGCTGCTGGACGTCCTATTCGCCGAGGAGGGTTCGGTAGACGCGCAACAACTCGCGCGGACGTCGTTCACGCAGGCGGCGCTGTTCACCGTCCAGGTCGCCCTGTTCCGACTGCTCGAATTCTGGGGCCAGCGACCCGACTACGTGCTGGGCCGATCCGGCGGCGAGGTGGCCGCCGCACACGTCGCGGGCGTGCTTTCGCTGCCCGACGCGGTCAAACTGGTCGCCAGCCGCGCGCAGCTGCTCGAGGAAACGCCCGGCGGCGCGATGGTCGAGGTCGAAGCGAGCGAGGAGGAAATGCGTCCGCTGCTGACCGCCCGGCCGCAGGCCGCGCACTCGCCGCGGATGGACGAGGTCCTGGCGGAGCTGGCCGAGATCGCTGGCGAGCTGTCGTACGGCACCCCGCGCGTCCCGGTGGTCTCCACAGTCACCGGAGCGCTGGCCGGGGACGAACTGTCCGAGCCCGCGCACTGGGTCGCCACTTTGCGGGAGCCGGTCCGTTTCCTCGACGCGGTCCGCAGCCTCGAAGCGGCGGGAGTGAACCGGTTCGTGGACCTCGGTCCCGGCGGCGCGCTCGCGCACGATGTGCGGCCGTGCCTGACCGGGCCGGGCGAGGACGTCACCGAACTGCCTGTGCTGCCGGTCGAGCTCGCCGAGACCGCCGCGGTGCTGCGCGCGGCCGGACAGTTGCATGTGGACGGTCTCGCCCTCGACGGCACGCGCCTGTTCGCGGGCCAGCAGGTGCGGCGGGTGCCGGTGCCGCCGTACGCGTTCCACCGCAAGCGGTACTGGCCGGATGTCGACATGGAGGCGATCAGGTCGAGCGGCGACCTGGGCGCCACCGGGCTCGAGTCGACCGGGCACCCGCTCGTCGGCGCGGCGATGTGGCTGGCGGACTCGGACGGCATCGTGCTCAGCGGCCGGCTCTCCGCTGGCACTCACCCGTGGCTGGCCGAACACACCGTGGGCGGCGAGATCATGGTGCCGGGCGCGGCTTTCGTCGAGATCGCCGTCCGCGCCGGTGACGAGGCGGGCTGCTCGCGGGTCGAGGAGTTGGTCGTGCATACGCCGCTCGTGCTGCCGGAGCGCGGGAAGGTGCAGGTGCAGGCCGTGGTCGGCGCTCGGGACGAGGACGGCGCGCGGTCGCTGACGGTGTATTCGCGTCCGGACGACCCGATCGCCGGGTGGATCCGGCACGCGACCGGATCGCTGACCGGCGGGAAGGCCCGGCCGGAAGGGCTCGAGGAGTGGCCGCCCACAGACGCCGAACCGGTGCCGGTGCGATACGAGGCTCCGGCAGACGGAGGGCTCAGCCACGGCCCTGCGTTCCAGGGTCTGCGCGCGGGCTGGCGTCGGGGCGACGAGGTGTTCGCCGAGGTGAGCCTCGGTCAGGAGACGAGCCAGCAGGCCGGCCGGTTCGGTCTGCACCCGGCCGCGCTGGACGCCGCGATCCAGGCGTTCGGTCTGCTGCCCGGCGGCGAGCCGGGACTCGCGGTGGCGTGGGCGGGCGTCGAACTGCACGCCACCTCGGCGGCGAAGCTGCGCGTGCGGATGACCCCGGTCGGCGAGGACGCGGTCGCGGTGACGCTGGCCGACCAGGCGGGCAAGCCGGTCGCCTCGATCGAGGCCGTGACGGTGCGTCCGGTCGCCGAGATGCGGGAAACCGTTGCGGCACCGGCCGAAACCGTCAAAGCCGGGCCGGTCCGGGTGCGCCGCGAGGCGAGTACCGGCGTCGCGGCCGACCCAGACGTGCTCCGCAAGCGGCTGGCCGGGCAGACCCAGGCACAGCGCGAGAAAATCCTCCTGGAGGTCGTGCTCGAGCACACCGCGGCCGTGCTCGGTTACACCGACTCCGCCGAGGTCGACCCGAACCGGCACTTCCTCGAATCGGGCTTCGACTCGGTGACCGCGGTGGGCCTGCGCAACGGCCTCAACGAGGCCACCGGGCTGAGCGTGTCCCCGACGGTCATCTTCGACCACCAGAACCCGATGGCGCTGACCGTCCACTTGCTGTCCGAATTGGACGGTGCGGGCGGTGCTTCGCCGGAGGACCCGGCTTCCGACGGGCTCAAGCAGATGTTCACCGAAGCGGTCCGTTCCGGACAGACGGAGAACGGGATCGGCTTGCTGAGCGCGGCGGCCCGGCTGCGGAAGTCGTTCCGGTCGTCGGCCGACATCGACCAGCTCCCGGCACCGGTCCGAATGGCCGAAGGACCGCAGCAACCGCACCTGCTGTGCCTGTCCACCCCGGCGGCGATGGGCGGCGCGTACCAGTACGCACGGTTCGCCTCGCACTTCCGCGGCGTGCGCACGCTGTCGGCGTTGCCGATGCCGGGATTCCTGGCGGGCGAGCTGCTGCCCGAGTCGGCCGAGGCCATCGTGGACGTGCTCACCGAGAGCGTCCGCAAGGCCGTGGGCGACGAGCCGTTCGCGTTGCTGGGCTACTCGTCGGCGGGAATCTTCGCGCACGCCATCGCGGGCAGGCTGGAGGAATCGGGCACCGGCCCGGCCGCGGTCGTCCTGCTGGACACCTACGCGGCCGGCGGCGAGGACATGCAACGCAGCGACCAGGCGGAACGGGACGAGGCCACCCTCGGCCTGGTCTCGGGGCTGCTCGCGAACGAGGACCGGTACGGGCCGTACGACCGGACCAAGCTGACCGCGCTCGCCAAGTACCTGGAGGTGCTTCCCGAGGTCACCCTGCCCAAGATCGCGGCGCCGAGTCTGCTGGTGCGCCCGGAGGACCGGTTCGACGCGGGCGAGGCCGTGACCGGGGATTCGGAGGCGTGGCGGACGGCCTGGAGCCTGTCCGACGACACTGCGGTGGTCCCGGGCGACCACTTCAGCCTGGTCGAGAGCAGTTCGGCGACGACCGCGCAGGCCGTCGAGGAGTGGCTCGGCTCGCGGTAGCCGCGTAACTCAGGCGGCGGAGGTGCCCCGTTCGGCGGGGTGCCTCCGCCGTTTCCGCGCGCGGAAACGGCGCTGCACGCCGAGCGTCACCGGACGCCGACCCGATCGTGCCCAGCTGCCGCCTTCCGCTCCGCAGCGCCCGTCGAGTAAACTGTGCAAGCCCTACACTAATCAAGCTGAGAGGCTACGGGAATGGTCGTGGCGGCATCCAAGCCCGCGCCGGAACGCGTTCTGGCCGAAGGTCCGCTGTCGTGAACGCGACCCGCCGGTTCGCGGGCCGGGTCACCGAGCTGGACCGGAAACTGGCGGCCACCGAGATCGAGCACGCCCGCTCGCAAGGCGAGTACGACGTCGCCGAGGCGGCCCGGCGGCTGGCGCGCGTCCAAACCGCGACCACGCAAGCCGCGCTGCGGGTCGCGGTCGCCGGACAGACCGGGGACGTCATCCCGCCCGCGCTCGAGGCGGCGCCGCGGGTCGCGATCGCGCTGTGGCTGCTCGTCAGCGTCGTCCACATCGTGATCTGGCTGTTGGACGGCGTCCTCAACGGGGACTGGGATCCGTCGTGGCTGCTCTGGGTGCTGTTCGGCGGCGGCGTGCTGGCGGGCGGCGTATGGGCCGCGCGCGAGTGGGACCGCCGCCTGCGCGCGGTGTCCGGGGCGGGCGGATAAGGCTGGGCTGTCGACGGCGAAGCACGACCGGGGTGTCCCTGATCGGCTGCGCAATAGGGGTACTGGGGCATCTCCGGCGCGGTTAATCTCGGATCAACCATTCGCGCCGGGCGTGCCCCGGTTTCCTTTTCCTGGAGTGGATTCCATGCGTGTGCTCATGGCCGCCCCGTCTTCGCCCGCCCGGCTGCACAATCTCGCGCCACTCGCGTGGGCATTGCGGACGGCGGGCCATGACGTGAAAATCGCCGGACGCCCTTCGTTCACCGAGGAGATCCTCCGCACCAGTTGCGTGGCCGTCGAGCTGGAAAGCGGTGCCGAAGAGGCGCTCGCCGAGTCCGCGGCCTTGGCCGAGTTCGCCGAGTTGTGGCGCCCCCAGGTCGTGGTCTCCGACGCCCTCGCCCCGGCGGGAACGGCCGCCGCGCGAGCGGTCGGAGCTGTCGCCGTCCGCGTCCTCGGCGCGCTGGACGAGCCGGACGCGGACGACACCGCAGACGTCACTTTGGACACCGTGCCGCCGTCGCTGCGGGCCGGTGACAGTGCCGTCCGAGCCGTGCGGCACGTGCCCTACTTCGGTCCCGTGGTGGTGCCGAACTGGTTGCGGCGCAAGGCACGACGCAGTCGCGTGCTGCTTTCCCTCACCGATGAAGCGTTGTTCGGCCCGCTGTTCGACGCGGTCGCGGGAGCCGACTTCGAACTCGTGTGCTCGGCCCGCGTACCGGAGGGGGTCACGCTGCCGGCCAACGCTCGGCTGGTCGACTCCGTGCCGCCGGCCGCGCTGCTGCCGACGTGCGCCGCTGTCATCCACGACGGCGACGCGGCCCTCGCGCTCGCGGCGGCCGCGCACGGCCTGCCCCAGCTTTCCCTTGCCGAATCAGCGATCACCGCGCGCATCGCGGCCGCCGGTGCCGGGAAGACCGGCTCCAGCGAAGCGGCCCGCACGCTGACGGCCGACGAGGAGCTCGGCCGTGCCGCGAAGGCGTTGCGGGAAGAAATCGCGGCACTGCCCGCCCCGCGCACCGTGGTGGACGAACTGATTCGCTGACCGCACCGCAGAAGTCCGTGAGGGCCGCCTTGAGGGAATGAATTTCCCGCAGGGCGGCCCTCCCGCATGTCCGCCGGTCGCCGACCCCGGACTCCGTCGGTTAGGGGTGGGACGGGGCACCACATCTGGATAGCGTTTTTCCCGGAATCACCTGGAAATCGCGGCAACTTCCCGAGGCGGTCGATTACGTGAGTGCCAATTTCTGCTTCGCCCGCGCCGGACTGGGGGCAATGACGTGAGCACGGAAAACGAGGGCAAGCTGCTCGGTTACCTCAAGCGCGCCACCGCGGAACTGCGCGAGGCGAAGCAGGCGCTGCGGGACGCGCGGGAGGCCGAGACCGAGCCGATCGCGATCGTCGGCATGGACTGCCGCTACCCTGGCGGCGTCGCTTCCCCGGAAGACCTGTGGGAGCTGGTGGCGACCGGCACCGACGCCATCGGCCCGTTCCCGGCCGACCGCGGCTGGGCTCTGGACGCGCTCTACGACCCTTCGGGCGAGCGGCCCGGCACCACGAACACCCGCGAGGCAGGCTTCCTCTACGACGCCGCCGAGTTCGACCCCGAGTTCTTCGGCATCTCGCCGCGCGAGGCCCGGGCGATGGACGCCCAGCAGCGGCTGCTGCTGCAGACGTCCTGGACCGCGCTGGAGCGGGCCGGCATCGTGCCGGAGACGTTGCGCGGCAGCAACACCGGTGTGTTCGCCGGGGTGATGTACCACGACTACCTCGGCCACGAAGCCGCTGGCAGCGTCGTCTCCGGCCGGGTCGCGTACGCGCTCGGGCTGGAGGGCCCGGCGGTGACGGTGGACACCGCGTGCTCGTCCTCGCTCGTCGCGCTGCACTGGGCCGCCCAGGCGCTGCGCCGCGGCGACTGCGCGCTGGCTCTCGTCGGCGGGGTCACGGTGATGGCCACGCCCGGGACGTTCGTGGACTTCGCCGAGCAGCGCGGCCTGTCGGACGATGGCCGCTGCAAGGCGTTCGCCGCGAGCGCCGACGGAACCGGCTGGGGCGAGGGTGTCGGCGTGCTCGTTGTCGAGCGGCTGTCCGACGCCCGCAGGCTCGGTCACGACGTGCTCGCCGTGGTGCGCGGCAGCGCGGTGAACTCGGACGGTGCCTCCAGCGGGCTCACCGTCCCCAATGGACCGGCGCAGCAGCGGGTCATTCAGCAGGCGCTCGAATCGGCCGGACTGTCCACTTCGGACGTCGACCTCGTCGAAGGACACGGCACCGGGACGAAGCTGGGCGACCCGATCGAGGCGCAGGCCCTGCTGGCGACCTACGGTCAGCGCTCCGAAGCAGCGGGCGAGCCGCTCTGGCTCGGCTCGCTCAAATCGAACATCGGGCACGCGCAGGCCGCGGCCGGTGTCGGCGGCGTGATCAAGGTCGTGCAGGCTATCCGCCACGGCGTGCTGCCGAAGACCCTGCACGTGGACGCGCCCTCGCCGCACGTCGACTGGTCGGCGGGCAAGGTCGAGCTGCTCACCGAGTCCCGTGCGTGGCCCGAAGTGTCCCGGCCGCGGCGTGGCGCGGTGTCGTCGTTCGGCATCAGCGGCACGAACGCCCACGTGATCGTTGAGCAGGCGGAGGCGGCCTCGAAGGAGCCGACGACCCCGCCCGCGCTGCCGGTCGTCGCGTGGCCGGTGTCGGCCGACTCGGCGGACACCCTGGCCGCGCAGGCACCGCGGCTCGCCGCTGCCGAAGGTTCGCTTGCCGACATCGGTTTCTCCCTCGCCACAACGCGTTCGGCGCTGGACCACCGGGCCGTCGTCGTCGGTGCCGACCACGCGGAGCTGCTTGCCGGGCTGAACGCGCTCGCCGAGGGTGCCGACGCGCCCGGCGTAGTGCGCGATCGGCGGGGCAACGGCCGCATGGCGTTCCTGTTCACCGGTCAGGGTGCCCAGCGCGCCGCGATGGGCCTGGCGCTCGCCGAGCAGTACCCGGCCTTCGCCGAAGCGCTCGACGCCGTGGCCGCCGAACTGGACCAGCACCTGGACAGTCCACTGAGGACGGTTCTCGAAGACGAGGAAGCACTGCAGCAGACCGGCTTCACACAACCGGCGCTGTTCGCTGTCGAGGTCGCGCTGTTCCGGCTGCTGGAAACCTGGGGCGTGCGGCCGGACTTCCTCCTCGGGCACTCGATCGGCGAGCTGGCCGCGGCGCACGTCGCCGGAATCCTCTCGCTGCGCGACGCCTGCACGCTGGTCGTCGCGCGCGCGAAGCTCATGCAGGCCCTGCCCGCGGGCGGCGCGATGGTCGCGATCCAGGCCACCGAATCCGAGGTGACGCCGCTGCTCACGGACGAGGTGAGCATCGCCGCGATCAACGGCCCGGACGCGCTCGTGGTTTCCGGTACCGAAAAAGGAACCGCCGCCGTCGCCGCTCAGTTCGAGGGTCGCAAGACCTCGAAGCTGCGCGTCTCGCACGCTTTCCACTCGCCGCTGATGGACCCGATGCTCGCCGAGTTCGCCTCCGTCGCGAAGAAGCTTTCCTATGCCGCGCCTGCGATCCCGATTGTCTCGACGGTCTCGGCCGACGCCGACCTCACGACCCCGGAGTACTGGGTGCACCAGGTCCGCGCGGCCGTCCGGTTCCACGACGGCGTGCGCACGCTGGCCAGCGAAGGCGTCCGGACGTTCGTTGAGATCGGGCCGGGCGCGGTGCTCACCGCCGCCGCGCGAACCGCGCTGGACGACGACGCACTCGCCTTCGTCCCGGCTCAGCGCAAGGACCGCGCCGAAGCCCACACCGTCGTCACCGCGCTCGCGACCCTGCACGCCCGGGGGGTTCCCGTGGACTGGGCCGCGTTCTACACCGGTGCCCGACGAGTCGCACTGCCCACCTACTCGTTCCGCCGCACCCGCTACTGGGCACCCGCCACCATCGCCGCCGGGGACGTCGCGGACCACGGCCAGGAGCCCGCCGGACACCCCGTGCTGAGCGCCGTCGTGCGAGTCCCGGACTCCGACACGCTCGTGCTGACCGGCCGGCTGTCGACCACCACCGCACCGTGGCTCGCCGACCACGTCGTCCTCGGCACGATCCTGTTGCCCGGCACGGCTTTCCTCGAACTGGCGCAGCGCGCCGCCGACGAAGCGGGCTGCGCCCGGATCGAGGAGCTGACGCTGCACGCTCCGCTGACCCTCGCCGAGGGCGCGGGCGCGGCGATCCAGGTTTCGGTGGACGCCGAGGACGACGGCCGCCGCCGGATCGCCGTCCACTCGCGACCCGACGGCCAGGACGCCTGGATCCGGCACGCCGAGGGGTTCGCCGGAACCGAGGCGGAGCCGCCGTCGTTCGACTTGGCCGAGTGGCCGCCGGCCGGTGCCGTCGAGGTCGAGCTGGCCGACCCGTATGCGCGGCTCGCGGAGCTGGGCTACGACTACGGCACTGCTTTCCAGGGCCTGCGGGCGATGTGGCGCGACGGCGACGACGTGTACGCCGACGTCGTCCTGCCCGACGCCGCCGATGCCATCGGTTACGGCCTGCACCCGGCGCTGCTCGACGCCGCGATGCACGCCCAGCTGCTCGGCCCGGCGCCCGAGGACGGCGAAGCGAAGCCGATGCTGCCGTTCGCGTTCAGCGGCACCACCCTGCACCGCGCGGGAGCTGCGGCGTTGCGGGTGCACGTCTCGCCGACCAGTCCCGACACCATCACGCTGCGGATCGCCGACGACGCGGGCTCGCCCGTGCTGTCCGTCGAATCCCTTGCCGCGCGGCCGATCTCGCTGGACAAGCTGGCGTCGACCCGGGATTCGCTGTTCCGGGTGGAGTGGGAACCCGCCGGGAACAACGGGAACGCCGCGGGCGCGAAGGTGCTGGAAGTGTCCACTCCGGACGGTCCGCCGCCCGAAGCGGCCCGCACGGTCACGCGACAGGTGCTCACCGCAGTACGGGAACTGCTCGCCGAGGACGGAGAGACCCGCTTGGCCGTGGTCACGCGCGGCGCGGTGTCGGTCGACGGCGAGGACGTCGACCCGGTCCTCGCTCCGGTGTGGGGCCTGGTGCGGGCGGCCGAAGCCGAAAACCCGGGCCGCTTCGCGCTCGTCGACCTCGACGGGAACGGCACCGCCGAAGCCGCCTTGGCCACCGGCGAACCGGAAACCGCCGTCCGCGGCGGCAAGGTTCTCGTGCCGCGCCTGACCCCCGCGACTCCGCCAGCCGGGGAGCTGAACTGGAACCCGGACGGGACCGTCCTCATCACCGGCGGCACCGGCGGGCTCGGCGCGGTCGTCGCGAAGCACCTGGTGACGCGGCACGGCGTGCGCCGCCTGCTGCTCACCAGCCGCCGGGGTGCCGACGCGCCCGGCGCGGCCGAACTGCGCGAAGAACTCCGGCGGCTGGGCGGTGAGGTGACGATCGCGAGCTGCGACGTCACCGACGCGGCGTCCGTGCGGTCGCTGCTCGATGCGATCCCGGCCGAAGCGCCGCTGACCGCCGTGCTGCACGCCGCGGGCGTCCCCGCCGCCGGCCGGGTCGAGGCCCTCGCCGCCGACGAACTGGACCGCGTCTTCGCCCCCAAGGTCGACGGCGCGTGGAACCTGCACGAGCTGACCGGCGACCTGGCCGCGTTCGTCCTGTTCTCCTCGGCCGCGAGCACCGTCCTCGCCGCAGGTCAGGCCGGGTACGCCGCCGCCAACGCCTACCTGGACGAGCTGGCTCGCCACCGCCAGGCCCAAGGGCTCGCGGCGACGGCACTGGCCTGGGGTGCGTGGGCCGAGGACGGCGGCATGGCAGGCGAACTGGACGAGGCCGACTTCCGCAGGCTGCGCCGCCTCGGCACGCCGCCGATGGCCACCGAGGAAGCCCTCGCGCTGCTCGACGCGTGCCTCACTGCCGAGGACGCCGTGCTCGCGCCGGTGAAGCTCGACCTCGCGGCCCTGCGCGCCCGCAGCGACGCTCTTCCGCCGGTCCTGCGCGGGCTCGTGCGGCCCGCGCCGAGCCGCCGCCCGGCCGCCCGCTCCGGAGCCGCGGTCGCCGCCCGGTTGGGCACGCTGCCCGAGTCCGAGCGCGAGGCCTACCTCCTGAACGTGGTGGCCGAGCAGGTCGCGGCGGTGCTGGGCTTCGCTTCGGCCGCGTCCGTCGAGCCCGAGCGGGCCTTCCAGGAAATGGGGTTCGATTCGCTCACCTCGGTCGAGCTGCGCAACCAGCTCGGCGCGCTGACCGGCCTCAAGCTGACCGCGACCATCGTGTTCGACCATCCGACACCCGCCGCGCTCGCCCGGCGCCTGCACGAGCTGCTCGGCCCGGCCCGCGGCGCCGCGGAGCCGCTGCTGACCGAGATCGACCGCCTGGAAACCCTCCTCGGCGGCGCGGCCGGCACGCTGAACGGCTCGACCGCGAAGGTCGCCGCGCGACTGGACGCCCTGGTGCGCAAGTGGACCGACGCGCACGCGGGAGCCGAAACCGAAGCCGGTCTGGACGAAGCCACCGACGACGAGCTGTTTGCCGTGCTGGACGACGAATTGGGCATCTCATGAACGGGCAGACCATGAGCAACGAGGACAAGCTCCGCGACTACCTGAAGCGTGCGACGGCCGATCTCAAGCAGGCCCGCCGCCGGCTGCACGAGCTGGAGGCGCGCGACACCGAGCCGATCGCGATCATCGGCATGAGCTGCCGCTACCCCGGGGGCATCGCGACGCCGGACGACCTGTGGGACGTCGTCGACGAGGGCCGCGACGTGATCGGCGAGTTCCCGGCCGACCGCGGCTGGGACATCGAGGGCGTCTACGACCCGACGCCCGAGCGGCCCGGCAAGACCTACACGCGCCACGGCGGTTTCCTTTACGACGCGGCGAATTTCGACGCCGAGTTCTTCGGCATCAGCCCACGCGACGCCCGTCGTGCCGACCCGCAGCAGCGGATCCTGCTCGAAGCGTCCTGGGAGGCCATCGAGCGCGCCGGGCTCGACCCGCACGCGCTGAAGGGCAGCCCCACCGGTGTCTTCGCCGGTGTGATGTACCACGACTACAGCGGCGGAAGCCCCGAAGGCAGCCTCGTGTCCGGTCAGGTTTCCTACACGCTCGGTCTCGAAGGACCGTCGGTGTCGGTGGACACCGCGTGCTCGTCTTCGCTGGTGGCACTGCACATGGCCGCCCAGGGACTGCGTCGCGGCGACTGCACGCTCGCGCTGGTCAGCGGCGTCGCCGTGATGGGCACGCCGGAGATGTTCGTGGACTTCTCCAGCCGCCGCGGTCTGGCCGCGGACGGCCGCAGCAAGTCGTTCTCCGACGACGCGAACGGCACGTCGTGGGCCGAGGGCGTCGGCGTGCTCGTGCTGGAACGCGTTTCGGAGGCGCGCCGCAACGGGCACCAGATCCTTGCGCTGCTGCGCGGTTCCGCGGTGAACCAGGACGGCGCGAGCAACGGCTTCTCCGCTCCGAACGGCCCCTCGCAGGTCCGGGTGATCGAGGCGGCGCTCGCCGACGCCGGACTCTCAGTGTCCGATGTGGACGCTGTCGAGGCACACGGCACCGGAACCGCGTTGGGTGACCCGATCGAAGCGCAGTCGCTGATGGAAACCTACGGGCAGCGCACGACGGGGGAGCCGCTGCTGCTCGGCTCGATCAAGTCGAACATGGGTCACCCGCAGGCCGCCGCCGGCGTCGCCGGGGTGATCAAGATGGTGCAGGCGCTGCGGCACGCCAAGCTGCCGAAGACGCTGCACGTCGGCACCCCGTCGACGCACGTCGACTGGACCGCGGGCGCGGTGGAACTGCTGACGGAGCCGCGCGAGTGGCCCGAGATGAACCGGCCGCGCCGCGGGGCCGTGTCCTCGTTCGGCGTGAGCGGCACCAACGCGCACGTGATCCTGGAGCAGGCACCGAGCCAGGAGCGGGAAGAACCGCCCGCGCCGGTGGTCCACCCGCTCGTGCTGTCGGCGAAGACCCCCGCCGCGCTCGCCGCGGCAGCGGGCCGGATCGCGTCCCATGTGGACAGTCACGCCGACGTGCTCGCCGACATCGCGCACACCCTCGCCACCGGACGAGCCCGGCTCGACCACCGCGCGGTAGTTGTCGCGCAGGATTCCACACAGGCTGCGGAAGCGCTGCGGGCGTTGGCTTCCGGCGGATCGCGCCCAGACGTCGTCACCGGTACCGCCGACGCACGCGGCAAGACCGTGTTCGTGTTCCCCGGCCAAGGCTCGCAGTGGACCGGAATGGCGACCGCGTTGCTGGAGCAGTCGCCGGTGTTCGCCGAGCGGATGGCCGAGTGCGACGCGGAACTGCGGAAGTTCGCGGACTGGTCAGTGCTCGCAGTGCTGCGCGGCGAACCCGGCACCCCGCCCGCCGACCGCGTGGACGTGGTGCAGCCGATGCTGTGGGCGGTGATGGTCTCGCTGGCCGCGCTGTGGCGGGCGCACGGCGTGGAGCCGGACATGGTGATCGGCCACTCGCAGGGCGAAATCGCCGCCGCGAGCGTCTCGGGTGCACTGTCCCTTGAGGACGGTGCCCGGGTGGTCGCGTTGCGCAGCAAGGCGATCGGCGACGTCCTCGGCAGCCGGGGCGGCGGGATGCTCGCCGTCGGCCTGCCCGCCTCCGGCCTCGGCTCCCGGCTCGACGCCTGGGACGGCCGGATCTCGGTGGCCGCGGACAACGGCGCCACGTCGGCCGTGCTGTCCGGCGACGGCACCGCCCTTGACGAGCTGCGCGACCAGCTGGTCGAGGAGGGATTCCGCGCCAAGCGGGTGCCGGTGGACTACGCGTCGCACTCCGCACATGTCGAGCACCTCGCCGACCGGCTGCTGGCCGACCTTGCCCCGATCACCCCCGGCGCGGGGATGGTCGCGATGACCTCCACGGTGACCGAGGAGCCGGTGACCGAGTCCACTATGGACGCCCGGTACTGGTTCACCAACCTGCGCACGACGGTCCGCTTCGCGCCGGTGGTCGCGAAGCTCGCCGAGGCGGGTTACACGCGGTTCATCGAGATCAGCCCGCATCCGGTGCTGGCCATGAGCATCCAGGAGACCCTGGACGAAGGCGGCCACAACGGTTCCGTCACCGGGACCCTGCGCCGCGACGAAGGCGGTCTGACCCGGTTCGCGACCTCGCTGGCCGAGCACTCGGTCCGCGGCGGCGCGGCGGATTGGGCCTCGCTGGTTCCTGGCGCACAGCTCGTGGAACTGCCGACGTATCCGTTCCAGCACAAGCGCTTCTGGCACGAAGAAGAGGCCGCGGCGGTTCCGGTGACCGGAGCGCAGGTCGCCGACCAGGACTTCTGGCAGGACATCGCCGCGGGCGACGTCGACGCGCTCGCCACCCGGCTCGGCGTCGAAACCGCCCCGTTGGCCGAGGTCGTCCCGGCATTGGCCGCCTGGCACGGCCGCCGCACCGATCTGTCCACAATAGAATCCTGGCGCTACCGCGTCTCCTGGGCACCGGTGAGCGTCGCGGGCGAGCTGGCCGGAACCTGGCTGGTCGTCGTCCCCGCCGACGTTCCCGAAGCGACCGAGCTGGCTGACGCACTCGCCGCGCAGGGCGACGTCGTCCGGGTGATCGCGACGGCGGACCGAGCGGAACTGGCCGGGCAGCTCACCGAGGCGACCGCGGTGCGGCCGTTCGACGGCGTGCTGTCGCTGCTCGCGCTCGACACCCGCGAACACGCGGAGCACCCCGCGCTCAGCACCCCGGTCGCCGCCACCGTCGCGCTGCTGCAAGCCTTGCGCGACACCGGGGTTGACGCCCCGGCGTGGGTGGTCACTCGTGATGCGGTCGCGGTGGACGCCTTCTCCGACGCCGACCCGGCCGCCGCGGCGGTGTGGGGACTCGGCACGGTCGTCGCGCTCGACCAGCCCGCCGCTTGGGGCGGCCTGGTCGACATCGAGGGCCCCGCGGACGCCGCGCGGCTGGCCGCCGTGGTGTCCGGGACCGACAACGAGGACCAGGTCGCGATCCGGCCGTCCGGGGTGTTCGCCCGGCGCATGGTCCGCGCTCCGCTGCCCGCGACCGACGCGGAGTGGAAGCCGCGGGGAACGGTGCTGGTCACCGGCGGCACGGGCGCGGTCGGCGCGCACGTCGCCCGCTGGCTGGCCGGACGGGGCGCCGAGCACCTCGTGCTCACCAGCCGCCGCGGTCTCGACGCTGAAGGCGCGCGTGAGCTGGTCGAAGAGCTGGCTGGCACCCGCGTCACGGTCGCGGCCTGCGACGTCACCGACAAGCAGGCGCTCGCGGCGTTGCTGACCGAGCACCCGCCGACGGCCGTGGTGCACGCCGCGGGTGTGCTGACCGACGAGCCGGCCCTCGCCGACGTCACGCCCGCGGAGTTCGCCGCCGCGACCCGCGCCAAGATCACCGGCGCGGCCCTGCTCGACGAACTGCTGGGCGACACCGAGCTGGACGCGTTCGTGCTGATGTCCTCCGGTGCCGCCGTGTGGGGCACCTCCGGTCAGCCCGCTTACGCCGCGGGCAACGCCTACCTCGACGCGCTCGCCCGCCGTCGCCGCGCCGCGGGACGCACCGCGACCGCGGTCGCGTGGGGCTCGTGGGGCGGCGGGGGCATGGTCGACGCCGAAGCGAGCGACCTGCTGCGCCGCATCGGCCTGGCCGAGATGGCCCCGGAACTCGCGGCCGAGGCACTGGGCCAGGCGCTGGACCGCGACGAGACCCACCTGGTGGTCGCCGACATCGACTGGACCGCGTTCGCCCCGGTGTACCAGCTCGCCCGGCCGCGGCCGCTGCTGCGCGCGCTGGCCGAGGTCGCCGAGGAGGAGACCGGCCCGGTCGAGGACACCGGCGACCTGAAGGGGAAGCTCGCGTCGCTGACGCCCGCCGAACAGCAGCGGACGCTGCTGGAGCTGGTCCGCGGCCAGGTCGCCGTGGTCGCCGGATACGACAACGGCTCGGCGGTCGAACCGGCCCGCGCGTTCAAGGAACTCGGGTTCGACTCGGTCACCGCGGTCGACCTGCGCAACCGGCTCGGGGCCGCCACCGGCCTCAAGCTCCCGGCCACCGTCGCGTTCGACCACGTCAACCCGCAGGCGCTCGCCGAGCATCTGTGGACCCAGCTGGGCGGCGGCGAGGCGGCGGTCCCGCTGGAGGCGGAACTGGACCGGCTCGAGGCGGTCGCGTCCGCTCTGGACGCCGCGGAGATCGACCGGTCCCGGATCGTCGTCCGCCTGCAGGCGATGGTGACCGCCCTGCACCAGACCCTGGCCGGCACCAAGGCCGCCGACGTCCTGCAAACCGCGACCACGGACGAGCTGTTCGCCCTCATCGACAACGAGCTCGGCGCCTGAGCGCACCCACCCAGCGACAAGAGGATTCTGGCGATGACTGACGAAAGCAAGCTGGTCGACTACCTGAAGCGGGTGACCGCCAACCTGCAGGAGACGCGTGAGCGGCTTCGCGCGGTCGAGGCGGCGGAGGCCGAGCCGATCGCGATCGTGGCGATGGGCTGCCGGTACCCGGGCGACGTGCGCTCGCCGGAGGACCTCTGGGAGCTGGTGGCCGGCGGCCGGGACGCGATCGGCGCGTTCCCGTCCGACCGCGGCTGGAACCTCGACACACTGTTCGACGCCGACCCCGACAGCCCGGGCACGAGCTACGTCTCCGAGGGCGGCTTCGTGCACGACGTCGGCGAGTTCGACGCGCCGTTCTTCGGCGTCTCCCCGCGCGAGGCGCTGGCTATGGACCCGCAGCAGCGGATCGTGCTGGAGCTGGCGTGGGAGACGTTCGAGCGGGCCGGCATCGCGCCGCACTCGCTCGCCAAACAGCAGGTTGGGGTGTTCGTCGGCAGCGGCGACCAGGACTACTACGACGAGCTGCCGCCGTCCGTGCTCGCGGGCGAGGTCGCGGACTACCTGAGCACCGGCAACGCCGCGTCGGTCATTTCCGGCCGGGTCGCCTACGCGCTCGGGCTGGAAGGACCGGCGCTCACGGTCGACACGGCGTGCTCGTCGTCGCTGGTCGCCCTGCACCTCGCCGTGCAGGCGCTGCGGCAGCGCGACTGCTCGCTGGCGCTGGCCGGCGGCGTGATGGTGATGTCGCGGCCGGGTCCGTTCCTGGCGTTCAGCCGTCAGCGCGGGCTCGCCGCGGACGGCCGGTGCAAGGCGTTCTCCGACAGCGCGGACGGCACCGGTTGGGCTGAGGGCGCGGGAACCCTGTTGCTGGAACGGCTTTCCGACGCGCGCCGCAACGGTCACCCGGTCCTCGCTGTCGTGCGTGGTTCCGCGGTGAACTCCGACGGCGCGTCGAATGGGCTCACCGCACCGAACGGCCCTTCGCAGCAGCGGGTCATCCGGCAGGCGCTGGCGAACGCGCGACTCTCGGCGTCCGATGTGGACGCTGTCGAAGGCCACGGAACCGGCACCACCCTCGGCGATCCCATTGAGGCGCAAGCCTTGCTGGCCACCTACGGCCAGGACCGGGACCGTCCGCTGTGGCTCGGTTCGATCAAGTCGAACATCGGTCACGCGCAGGGGGCGGCCGGTGTCGGCGGGGTGATCAAGATGGTGCAGGCAATGCGCAACGGCCTGCTGCCTCGCACCCTCCATGTCACCGAACCGTCCACAGAGGTCGATTGGACCTCCGGCGCGGTCGAGCTGCTGACGGAGGAGCGCCCGTGGGCGGCTGGGGAACGCCCACGGCGCGCGGGCGTGTCGTCGTTCGGCGTCAGCGGCACCAACGCACACGTGATCGTTGAAGAAGCCCCTGCTGTTGAAGCAGAAGAAGTGACGCCGAGCTGGCCGGAAGGCGTTCCGGTCCCGTGGCCGCTCGCCGGGCACGGGACCGCGGCGCTTAAGGCGCAGGCGGCCCAGCTACTGTCCGTTGTGGACGGTGCGACGCCGCTCGACCTCGGTTTCTCACTCGCGACGTCCCGCTCGCCGCTCAGCCACCGCGCCGTCGTGCTCGACGGGAAGGCCGGGGTCGCCGCCCTCGCCGACGGCTCGACGTCGCCCGCGCTGGTCACCGGCACCGCCGTCGAGGGGCTCACCGCGTTCCTCTTCTCCGGACAGGGCGCTCAGCGCGCGGGCATGGGCGCCGAGCTGGCCGCCGCGTTCCCGGTGTTCGCCGAAGCACTGGACGAGGTCTTCGCCGCGATCGACCCGCACCTCGACCGTCCACTGAAGACAGTCGTCTTCGAGAACCCGCGGCTGATCAACCAGACCGGCTACACCCAGCCCGCGTTGTTCGCGATTGAGGTGGCGCTGTACCGGCTGCTGTCGTCGTGGGGCATCAAGCCCGACTTCCTGCTCGGCCACTCGGTCGGCGAGCTGGCCGCCGCGCACGTCGCAGGTGTGCTGTCGCTGACCGACGCCTGCGCTCTCGTCGCGGCACGGGCGAAGCTCATGCAGGCCTTGCCGACCGGTGGCTCGATGGTCGCCCTGCAGGCGACCGAGGACGAGGTCACCCCGCAGCTGACTGACGACGTCAGCATCGCCGCGATCAACGGCCCGGACTCGGTGGTCCTTTCCGGTACCGAAGACGCGGTCGCCGCGGTGGTGGCGAAGTTCGCGGGCCGCAAGTCCTCGAAGCTGAAGGTGTCGCACGCGTTCCACTCGCCGTTGATGGAGCCGATGCTGGCGGAGTTCGCCGCGGTCGCTCGCACGCTCACCTACTCCCGCCCCGAAATCCCGTTGATCTCCAACGTTTCCGGCGCACTCGCCGGGGCCGAGATCGCCACGCCGGAGTACTGGGTCTCGCACGTCCGTGCCGCGGTCCGGTTCCACGACGGGCTGACCGCGCTGAGCGCACAGGGCGTTTCCCGCTTCGTCGAGGTCGGGCCGGACGGCGTGCTTTCCGCGCTCGCCCGGCAGAGCTTCGACGCGGTGATCGTGCCGGTCCTGCGCAAGGACCGGCCGGAGCCGCAGGCAGCGCTCACGGCGCTCGCCGAACTGTTCGTCAGCGGGCTCGTCCCGGACTGGTCCGCGGTCTTCGCCGGCCGCGGCGCCCAGCGCGTCGACCTGCCGCCGTACGCCTTCCAGCGCAAGCGCTACTGGATCGACGCCCGCGCCAACCGCGACGAGGTGACCGCGGCCGGACTCGCCTCGGCCGGGCACCCGCTGCTCGGTGCCGCCGTCTCCCTCGCCGACACCGACGGCGTGGTGCTCACCGGGCGGCTTTCGGCGGAGACGCACGCGTGGCTGGCCGAGCACCGGCTCGGCGAGGTCATCACCGTGCCCGGCACGGCGTTCCTGGAGTTGGTGGTCCGCGCCGGCGACCAGGTCGGCAGCGGCCGCATCGAGGAACTCACGCTCAGCAGCCCGCTGGTGGTGCCGGAGCGCGGTGGCGTGCAGGTCCAGGTGACCGTCGGCGAAGCGGGGGAGCACGGCGTCCGCGCCGTGACGGTCCACTCGCGCGCGGAAGGTGCTGACGGCGAACCGTGGACGCTGCACGCGAGCGGCACGGTCACGCCACCGTCGTACCGTGGCGGAGTGGAGCTGGCCGAGTGGCCGCCCGCCGGTGCCGAGCCGGTCGGGATCGACGGTGTGTACGACGACTTCGCCGACACCGGACTGACCTACGGCCCGCTTTTCCGTTCCCTGCAAGCGGTCTGGCAACGCGACGGCGAGATCTTCGCTGAAGTCGCGCTGCCGGAGGACAGCGACGCTGACCGTTTCGGCCTGCACCCGGCCGCGCTCGACGCGTGCACCCACGCCCTGCGCGTCGCGGGTGGCGGGGACGGCGGCGTCGGCCTGGTTCCGTTCTGCTGGACCGGCGTCGAGCTGCACGCCACCGGTGCGTCCGCGCTGCGCGTGCGGTTCAAGCCGACCACCGAGGACGGCTACGAGATCGTCCTCGCCGACCCGACTGGCGCGCCAGTCGCGACCGTCGCCGAGACGGTGTTCCGCGCCTTCGCCGCGCCGGTCGCCGAGCAGGTCGCTCCGCTGTACCGGATCGAATGGCAGCGGTCCGCGGAAACCGAATCCACTGTGGACACTGGCGACGTCCAGGTTCTGGAGTGCGTCGGCGAATCCGGCACCGCGGCCGAGACGCACGAACTCACGCACCGCGTCCTGGCCGCTCTCCAGACCTGGCTGGCCGAGGAACACCCCGAGCAAGCCAGGCTCGTGGTGGTCACGCGCGGCGCGGTCCCGGCCGCCGGAGACGTCACCGACCTTGCCGCCTCGGCGGTCTGGGGCCTGGTCCGCTCCGCGCAGGAGGAGAACCCGGACGCCTTCGTCCTGCTCGACCTCGACGCCGAAACCACGCCGGAAGCGGTGTTGCCGCAGGTGCTGGCTTCGGGCGAAACGCAGGCAGCGGTCCGGCTCGGCACGGTCCTCGTGCCCCGGCTGGTCCGCACGACTCCGGAACTGGACCGGCCGTACTTCTGCCCGCACGGCACGGTGCTGGTCACCGGCGCGTCCGGCGCGCTCGGCGGAAAGCTCGCCCGGCACCTGGTCGCCGAGCACGGGGTGCGCAGGCTGCTGCTGCTCAGCCGCCGGATCACGCCCGCGCTCGACCAGTTGGCCGCTGAACTGCGGGAAAGCGAGGTCGACGTCCGGCTGGAGCGCTGCGACGTCGCCGACCGCGAGGCGCTGGCCGCCGTGCTGGCGTCGCTGCCGGAGGAGAACCCGCTCACCGCGGTCGTGCACGCCGCCGGCGTTCTCGATGACGGTGTGGTCACCGCACTCACCCCGGAGCGGGTCGACGCGGTGCTCGCCCCGAAGGTCGACGGCGCGCTGAACCTGCACGAACTCACCCGCGAGACCGCGCTGTCCGCGTTCGTGCTGTTCTCGTCGGTCTCCGGCGTGCTCGGTGCGCCCGGCCAGGGCAGCTACGCCGCGGCCAACGCGTACCTGGACGCCCTTGCTTCGCACCGCGTCGCGCACGGTCTGCCGGGCTTATCGCTCGACTGGGGCCTGTGGGGCGAGGTCGGCGGCATGGGCGGCACGCTCACCGAAGAGGAGGTGCAGCGGCTCGCGGCCAGCGGCATCGTGCCACTGTCCACTGCGGACGGTCTGACGCTGTTCGACCGCGCGCTCGCGGTCCGCAAACCGACCGCCGTCCCGGCCAAGCTCGACCTTCCGGTGCTGCGAAAACTCGACCGGCTCCCGCGCACGCTGGAACAGCTCGTCGGCCGCACCGCGCGCCGGGTCGCCGCCACGGCCGGGTCCTCAGTGGACTCCTTCGCCGGACGGCTGCTGAGCTTGCCGGAAGAAGACCGCCGCGACGCCGTGCTGGAACTGGTGCGCGGACACGCCGCGACCGTGCTCGGCTACAGCGGCGCGCACGAAATCGAGTCGTCGGCGCAGTTCTCGTCGCTCGGCTTCGACTCGCTGACCGCGATCGAGCTGCGCAACGGCCTCACCGCGGCCACTGGGCAGCGGCTGCCCGCGACCCTGATCTTCGACTACCCGACACCGACCTCGCTGGCCGCGCACCTGCTGGCCGAGCTGGCCGGCACGGCGGTCGAGATCAGCACAGTGTCCACTAAGGACAACTCGGAGGAGCCGATCGCGATCGTCGGCATGGCCTGCCGCCTGCCCGGCGGTGTCACCTCGCCGGAACAGCTGTGGGAACTGGTCGCCGAGGGCCGCGAAGCGATCGGCGACTTCCCGGCCGACCGCGGCTGGGACGTCGACGGCCTGCTCGACCCGACCGGCCGCCGCCCCGGCACGACGTATGTCGCACGCGGCGGGTTCGTCTACGACGCGGGCGATTTCGACCCGACGTTCTTCGGTGTCTCGCCGAAGGAAGCGCCGATGATCGACCCGCAGCAGCGGCTGCTGCTCGAAGCGTCATGGGAGGCACTGGAGCGATCCGGGATCGACCCGGTTTCGCTCAAGGGCAGCCCGACCGGGGTGTACGCGGGCGTCCAGTACCACGACTACGCGGGCGCGAGCAGCGCTGGTTCGATCGTCACTGGCCGGGTGTCCTACTCCCTTGGTCTCGAGGGCCCGGCTGTCTCGGTGGACACGGCGTGCTCGTCGTCGCTGGTCGCGATGCACATGGCGGCGCAGGCGCTGCGCGGCGGGGACTGCTCGCTCGCGCTGGCCGGCGGCGTCACGGTGATGGCGACCCCGGAGACGTTCGTCGAGTTCAGCCGCCAAAAGGGACTGGCCCCGGACGGCCGGTGCAAGGTGTTCTCCGACGACGCCGACGGCACGACCTGGTCCGAAGGCGTCGGCGTCCTGGTGCTGGAGCGCCTCTCCGACGCCCGCGCCAACGGGCACCCGGTGCTCGCGGTCCTCAAGGGAAGCGCGGTGAACCAGGACGGCACCTCGAACGGCCTGACCGCGCCGAACGGTCCCGCGCAGCAGCGGGTGATCCGCGCGGCGCTGGCCGATGCCGGACTGGAACCGTCCGATGTGGACGCCGTCGAAGCGCACGGCACAGGCACGAAGCTGGGCGACCCGATCGAAGTCCAGGCGCTGCTGGCCACTTACGGCACGCAGACCTCGGCGGACCGTCCCTTGTGGATCGGATCGGTGAAGTCGAACATCGGGCACACCCAGGCCGCCGCCGGCGCCGCTGGCGTGATCAAGATGATCGAAGCGATGCGGCACGGCGAACTCCCCGCGACGCTGAACGTGGGCAAGCCGTCGAGCGAGATCGACTGGTCCTCGGGCGCGGTGCGAGTGCTGGCCGAGCCGGTGAAGTGGCTGCCCAACGGCCACACCCGCCGGGCGGGCGTCTCCTCCTTCGGCGTGAGCGGCACCAACGCGCACGTGATCCTGGAGGAAGGTGACCGGCGCGAGGTCACCGCCTCGACTGGTCCGGAGTACGACGGCCCGGTCGCGTGGCCGGTCTCCGGCCGCGGTGCCGCGGCGTTGCGGGCACAGGCCGAGCAACTGATGTCCTATGTGGACGAAGAGCCGGAAGGCAGCCTCGCCGACATCGGCGTCTCGCTGGCCACCACGCGCGGCGCGTTCGACCGCCGGGCGGTGCTGATCGGCAGCCGGTCGCCGCAGTTCGTGCGCGGTCTCGCGGCGCTGGTCGACGAGGAAGAGGCGCGCGGGGTCGTCAGCGGGACCGCCAGCGCGGGCGGGCGCACCGCGTTCCTGTTCGCGGGCCAGGGTTCGCAGCGCGCGAAGATGGGGGCGCGGCTCGCCGAGCAGTACCCGGCATTCGCCGCCGCGTACGACGAGGCCTGCGCCGCGGTCGACCGGCACCTGGACCGCCCCATCCGGCCGATCATCGACAGCGGGGAGGGCCTCGACGAGACCCGCTACACCCAGCCCGCGCTGTTCGCTCTGGAAGTCGCGCTGTTCCGCCTGGTCCGCGCGTGGGGCATCAAACCGGACGTGCTCGCGGGGCATTCGATCGGCGAGATCGCGGCGGCCCACTGCGCTGGCGTGCTTTCCCTTGAGGACGCGGCGAAGCTGGTAGTCGCTCGCGGTGCGCTGATGCAGGCACTGCCGACCGGTGGCGCGATGGTGGCGATCGACGGGACTCCCGAGGCGGTTCGCGAAGCCGCTGGGGACACTGTGGACATTGCCGCGGTGAACGGTCCGACCTCGGTGGTGATCTCCGGCGCTGAAGAAGCGGTTGCCGAGGTGGCGGCGAAGTTCGAGCGCACCAAGAAACTCCGTGTCTCGCACGCATTCCACTCGCGACTGATGGACCCGATGCTGGCCGAGTTCCGCACTGTTGCGGAAGGACTGTCCTATGCGGACCCACGGATCCCGGTCATCTCGACGGTCACCGGCGGTCCGGCGGACCTGACCTCGCCGGAGTACTGGGTGAACCAGGTCCGCGCAGGCGTGCAGTTCCGTGACGCGGTCACTCGGGCCGCCGCGGACGGCGTGACCCGGTTCCTGGAGCTGGGCCCGGACACCACGCTCGCCGCGATGGCCGCGGGTTGCTTCGACGAGCAGCCTGAGGCGCTGGCTTCGTTGCTGCACAAGGAGAACGACGAGGCGGTGGCCGCGCTGACCGGTGTCGCGCAGCTGCACGTCAGCGGCGTCGAGGTCGACTGGTCCGCGATCTACGAGCCGACCGGCGCCCGTCCGGTGCCGGTGCCGACGTATCCGTTCCAGCGGCAGCGCTTCTGGCTGGAGAGCACCTCCGGCGCGGTCGGCGAGGAGGACCACCCGCTGCTCGGGACGGCACTGGAACTCGCCGACGCCGAGGGGCTGCTGTTCAGCGGACGGCTTTCGGTGGGCACGCACCCGTGGCTGGCCGACCACGTCGTCGGCGGCTCGATCCTGTTCCCCGGCACCGGTTTCGTCGAGATGGCGATCCGGGCGGGCGACGAGGCGGGCTGCCCGCGCTTGGAGGAACTGACCCTGGAGTACCCGCTGGTCGTCCCCGAACGCTCCGGCGTCCGCGTGCAGTTCGCCCTCGGCGCGCCCGACGGCAGCGGCAGCCGGACGTTCAGCGTGCACTCCCGGCCGGAAGGCGACAGCGCCGCCTGGACGCGGCACGCGATCGGCAAGCTCGCCAAGGCGGGCAAGGCCGGGAAGTTCGAGCTGGCCGAGTGGCCGCCCGCCGGCGCCGAGGAGGTCCGCCTGGAGGGCACCTACGAAGAGCTGGCCGCCGACGGGCTCGCCTACGGTCCGGCGTTCCGCGGGCTCGTCGCGGCCTGGAAGCGCGACGGCGAAGCGTTCGCCGAGATCCAGCTCCCGGCCTCGGTGTCCGATGTGGACCGTTACGGCATCCACCCGGCCGTGCTCGACGCCGCGCTGCACACCATCGGTGTCTCCGGCGCGGCCGGGGACGAACCGGCGCTGCCGTTCGCCTGGGAAGGCGTCCGGTTGCACGCCGTCGGTGCGACGACGCTGCGGGTCCACGTCCGCCCGGTCGGCTCGGGCGCGGTCTCGCTCGACGTCGCCGACGGTGCCGGGGCTCCGGTCGCATCGGTGGAATCCCTGCTGCTGCGCCCGATGTCGGCCGTACCGCAGGCGGCACCGACTGGCGGTGGCGACTCGCTGTTCCGCGTTGCCTGGGAACAGGCCGACCTCGACGCGGTCGCCGAGGTCACCGACTGGACCGTGTTGGGCCCGGACGCCTTCGGCCTCACCGAAGCGCTGGGCGCCAAGGCAGCCGGGACGGTCGCCGAGGCGAGCGGACTGGTCGTGCTTCCCGCGGGCGGCACCGACGACGTCCACGCCGAACTGCACCGCGTGCTCGGCCTGCTGCAGGACTGGCTCGCCGGGTCCACCGGTTCGCTGATCGTGGCGACCCGGGGCGCGGTGGCCGCCGAGGAGGGGGAGAACCCCGACCCGGCCGGCGCCGCGGTCGCGGGCCTGGTGCGCTCGGCACAGGCCGAACACCCCGGCCGGATCACGCTGGCCGACCTCGGCGCGGGCACCCCGGCCGGCCGGACGCTGGCCGCGGTGTCGGCCTCGGACGAGCCGCAGGTGGCGTTGCGAGCGGGCGCGGTGCTGGTGCCGCGCCTGGTCCGGGCGGCCGACGCGGCGGCGGCCCCGGTATGGGACGCCGAGGGCACGGTGCTCGTCACCGGAGCCACCGGCGCGCTCGGCACGGCCGTCGCACGGCACCTGGCGACCGAACACGGCGTGCGGAACCTGCTGCTGGTGAGCCGTCGCGGTGCGGACGCACCGGGCGCGGCCGAACTGCGGGACGAACTGTCCGGTCTCGGCGCCGAGGCCACGTTCGCCGCCTGCGACGTGGCCGACCGGGACGCGCTGGCGGTGCTGCTGGCCGGAATCCCGGCCGACGCGCCGCTGCGGGCAGTGGTGCACGCGGCCGGCGTCCTGGACGACGGGGTGCTGACTTCCCTTACCCCGGAACGACTCGACAAGGTCCTGCGCCCGAAGGTCGACGCGGCGGAGGCGTTGCACGAGCTGACCCGCGAGCTGGACCTCACCGCGTTCGTGCTGTTCTCGTCGGCCGCCGGGGTCCTCGGCGCACCGGGGCAGGGCAGCTACGCGGCGGCCAACGCGTTCCTGGACGCACTGGCCGCCCGGCGCCGCACCGAGGGCCTCACCGGCACCTCGCTGGCGTGGGGCCTGTGGAGCGACGGCATGGGCACGACGCTGGAAGACGCGGACGCGCACCGGATCGGCGAGACCGGCATCACCGCACTGTCCACTGAGGACGGTCTGCGGCTGCTGGACGCGACGGTCGGCGCGGCGGAGGCGCAACTGGTGCCGATCGCACTGGACACGCGCGTGCTGGCGTCGTCCGGCGGCGACGACCTCCCGGCCGTGCTGCGCGGTCTGGCAGGCACGCCCGGCCGCCGCGCGGCGCAGGACACGGCCGAGGACACCGAATCCCTGGCGAAGAAACTGGCCGGGCTGGCGGCGAACAAGCGCGTCCCGCTGGTGCTGAACCTGGTGCGCACGCACGCCGCCGCGTTGCTGGGCCACGCCGGTCCGGAGGCGGTGGAAGCGGACCGTTCGTTCAACGAGGTCGGCTTCGATTCGTTGTCCGCCACCGGGTTCCGCAACAAGCTCAGCCTCGTCACCGGGCTGAAGCTGCCGGTCAGCCTGATCTTCGACTACCCGACGCCGCGGATCCTTTCCGAGTTCCTCGTCGGCGAACTGGCTCCTGCCGAAGAAGCACCTGCCGAAGAAACCGTTACGGAGCAAGGAGTCCGGGAGGCGCTGGCGGGAATCCCGCTGGAGAAGCTGCGCGCGGCCGGGCTGCTGGACGGGCTGCTGGAGCTGGCCGGCGTGCGCCTTGCCGAAGACCGCGCCGAGGAGCCGGAAGCCGTGGAGGAGGCGTCGATCGACGACCTCGACACGGACGCCCTGATCAGCATGGCGATCGGCGCCGGCGACGACTGAGCGCACCGGGCGCGAGGGGCGGGAACCCCTAACCCGGCAGGCCCCGGCCACTGTTGTCCGGCCCTGCCGGGGTGTGGCCCACTGACAAGACCCGAACGAGGAGAGGTAACCCCATGGTCACCGGCTACGCAATCGAAGCACGGGGGCTGCGCAAGTCCTACGGCGACGTGAAAGTGCTGGAAAGCGTCGACCTGAGCGTGCGGCGCGGCACGATGTTCGCGCTGCTCGGCCCCAACGGCGCCGGGAAGACCACGACGGTGCGGATCCTCAGCACCCTCCTGGACGCCGACGGCGGCACCGTGACCGTCAACGGGCACGACCTCGCCGGGTCCAAGCGGACGGTGCGCGAGCAGATCGGCCTGACCGGACAGGACACCGCGGTCGACGAACTGCTCACCGGCCGCGAGAACCTGGAGATGATGGCCCGGCTGTTCCACCTGCCCGCCGCGCGGGCGAAGGCGCGGGCCACCGAACTGCTCGCGCAGTTCGACCTCGTGGAGGCCGCGGGCCGCCAGGTCAAGACCTACTCCGGCGGCATGCGGCGCAGGCTCGACCTGGCGATCAGCCTGATCACCTCGCCGCCGGTGCTGTTCCTCGACGAGCCGACCACCGGTCTCGACCCGCGCAGCCGCTCGGCGATGTGGGACGCGATCCGCGAGTTGCTCAACGGCGGCACCACGATCCTGCTCACCACGCAGTACCTCGAGGAGGCCGACCAGCTCGCCGACCGGATCGCGGTGATCGACAAGGGCCGCGTGGTCGCCGAGGGCACCGCCGCCGAGCTCAAGCGCAAGGTGGGCACCGAGCGGCTGAAGCTCACCTTTGCCACCGCCGCCGACGCGGCGCGCGCGCACGACGTCGCCGGCGGGGTGCTGACCGGCGAGACGGTCAGCGTCGCGATCGACCAGCCCGCCCAGGTCCGGCAGGTGCTCAACCGGATCGACGACGCGGGCCTCGAAACCACCGGGCTGGAGCTCTCCGAGCCGACCCTCGACGACGTTTTCCACACCCTCACCGGAACCGCGGGAGCGAACTGATGACCCAGACCCTGTCCAGGGAGATCGAGGGGACGCACATCCCCGGCTCCCCGAGCCGCTCGTCGTTCGCGCTCGCCCTGTCCGATTGCCGGGTGCTGGTCGCGCGCAACGTCAAGCACATCGTCCGCAACCCGGAGATGCTGATCCAGGCGTTCTCGCTGCCGATCGTGCTGCTGCTGCTGTTCCGCTTCATGTTCGGCGGCGCGATCAACCTGCCCGGCATGGCCTACGTCGACTACCTCGTGCCCGGACTGGTGGTTGTCAGCATCGGCTTCAACTCGACGACCACCGTGGTCGGCGTGGCCGCGGACCTGACCCAAGGCCTGGTCGAACGGTTCCGCTCGATGCCGATGGCGGGCTCGGCCGTGCTTGTCGGCCACGTCGTCTCCGGCGTGCTGCGCAGCATGCTTTCGCTCGTGGTGATGGTCGTGGTCGGCCTGGCCATCGGGTTCCGCCCGGCGGGCGGCGTGCTCGGCTGGCTCGCCGCGACCGGACTGCTGGTGCTGTTCGCCGCCGGCGTGTTCTGGCTCGCCACGCTGGTGGGGTCGATCGCCAAGACCGTCGAGGGAGCGGGCGGCCTCGGCATGATCTTCGTGTTCGTCCCGTACGCCACCAGCGCGCTCGTCCCCACCGGGTCGATGCCGTCGGTGCTGCGGGCCGTCGTCGACAACCAGCCGGTGACAGTGGTGATCGACGCCGTCCGCGGCCTGATGAACGGCACCGCGGTGGCTTCGACGGTGTGGCTGGCGTTCGCCTGGTCGGTCGTCCTCACCGCGATCGGCGCGTACCTCGCGATCCGGAAGTTCCACCAGCGCGCCCGCGGCTGACCCCCTCGCCGCGGTGGCGAAGGCGGCCCGTGCCCCCGAGCACGGGCCGCCTTTTTCTTGAACCCGAGACGCGGTCTGCGTCAGACCGCCCAGGTTGCTGTGGGGCAGCTTCCGCACGGCGGCACAACCCGGGACCGGCCTAGCTCGTAAAGGCGGGTGAAGCGGTCGGCGTCGAGTTCGCCGTCGGAGATGTGCAGCGAGCAGCCGCCCGGCCTGGCGCCCTGGGCAGCGTACTAAACCGACTCCCCGGTTTTCCCAGTAAAACAGGCCGGTCGGTTTGGTTGCTGATCACAGTGCGCCGCACGAAAAGGGCGACCCCGCACCGCCGGGCCGCCCTTTTTCCGAAGCTTCACACCGCGGCCGTCTCCTGCTCCGCGCCGCGCGGATCGAACCGGTGCAGCCGCCGCGGCGGGACCACCGAGTTGAGGATCAACGTCCACATGTACGCCGTGCGCTCGAGCAGGTCGTTGCGGCCGGTCAGCACCTGGGAGCTCAGCTGGATCCCGGTGAACGACGCCTGCACGTACACCGCGAGGTCGTACGCGTTGATCTCCTTGCGCACATCGCCCGCCGCCTTCGCCGCGAGCAGGCAGCCGTGGATCGTGTCGATCCACCGCTTGTACGCCGCACCCGCCGGCGCGATGAACGAACCCTGCTCGATGACCAGCCGGACGCTCGCCCGGACCCGCACGTCGGACTGCAGGCTGGCCGCCATCCCCTGCGTCAGGTCGATGACCGTCTGCAGCCCCGGGCGCTCGATCGCCGCGAGCGGCTCCCACACCGTGAACTGCTCCTCGATCAGCGCGTCGGCCAGGTCTTCCTTCGACTTGAAGTGGAAGTACAGCGCACCCTTCGTGACCCCGGCTTCGGCCAGGATCTCCGACAGGCTCGCGCCGAGGAAGCCGACGGCGTCGAACCGCGAGGCTGCCGCCTCGAGGATCGCGTTCCGTGTCTGCTCCGCACGCTCTTGGCGAGCCACGGCGGCCCCTCTCGCTTTGGCGGCTCGGTCCACAGCAGACCCCCGCCCAGAAGGACAGTCTACGTCCCGGCGGCCCGGAAAGCCACTAAAAACCGCTCGGTTGGTATGGTTTCAGCGGGGGAGCAGGGGTGCCGGTCAGGGGAGCAGGGCGGCGATTCCGTCCAGGACTCGTTCCAGCGCGAAGTCTTCGGGCGCGGCGACCGGCCAGCCGTGGGATTCGGCCAGTTCGGCCAGGTGCGGATAGCCGCCTTCGGACAGTCGCGGTTGCAGGAAAGCTCGTACTTCGGCGGAGTATTCGGCGGATTCGGGGGAATCCGGGTCGGCCGCCGTCCGGCGGCGGTCCGCGGTGGCCCGGACGACCGCCGAAACCAGCTCCGCGCACCCCAATGCGTCCACAGTGGACAAACCGGCCCCGGTGAAAATGTCCAGGAGCTGTTCGGTCCAGCGGAGGCGGTGCGGGGTCAGGCTCTCGCGGACGTCCAGCAGCCAGGGGCGGGCGGCGTACCGTTTGGCGGCGGCGTCCGCCCAGGCCCGGACCGCGGAGCGCCACTCCAGGCCCTCGGCGGGTTTCGGGGGCGGGCCGAATCCGGTCTCGGCCAGCAGGATCAGCAGTTCGTCTTTCGAGCTCACGTAGCGGTAAAGCGCGTTGGTCGTCAGCCCGAGCGCGGACGCGATGTTCGGCAGCGACGCCGCGGCCAGGCCCTCGGTGTCGGCCAGTTCGACGGCGGCCGCCACCACCGCCTCGACGGTGTGCGACGGCTTCGGCCCGCGACGGGGACGCGGGCCGCCTTGCCATGCCGGGGACAGACCTGGGGGCAGGGCGCGGGGGTCGGGCTCGATCGGCATCTTTCGCTCCGGGACGTCTTTCAGTAAACTGTGCAAGTCTTACACCGATCTGGCCTGGGGGCGAGCCAACGTGAGCGAGACCAATCGATCCGGGGCCGGGAGCGCCGCCGAGGCTGAACGGCGCACCTCGGTTTCGCGGCGGCCAGCGCGCTGACCTGGTTCGGCATCGGCGGGAATCCGGACCCGCCGCGGCTGTTTCGCACCCTGTCCGGCGGTGCCGTCCGAGCTGCTCCGAGGCCCTGTTGCCGGGGCCTGGGGTTTCCCGATCATCCGGGGTCCGCTAAACTGTGCAAGCCTTACACAATTAATCCCGACTCCGCCGAAGCCGTATTGGGGGGCCTCTCATGTCGGAGAGCACCGAGAAGACCCGTTCGGGGAGCGGATCCGCTCGCCTGATCGTCACGATCGCCTGGGCGGCCGTCCTCGGCGTCCAGTTCGTCATCTGGCTGCTGATGTGCCTCATCAGCATGTCCTTCAAATGGCCGTTCTGGCTGTGGACGCTGGGCGGCGGCGTGATCGTGCTCGGGGTCTGGTGGTCGCTCGACCGCCGCGGTTCCGGGAACGGATCGGAGTGAACGACGTGTCCACCACCACCACTTCCGTGGCAACGCCGGTCCAGTTGGACGCGGTGCACAAGACCTACGGCCGCGGCGAAAGCGCGGTCGAAGCGCTCGCCGGCGTGTCCGTCGCCTTCCCGGCAGGCACCTTCACCGCGGTGATGGGCCCGTCCGGTTCCGGCAAGAGCACGCTGCTGCACTGCGCGGCCGGGCTGGACACGCCGACCTCGGGCACGGTCACCCTCGTCGGGACCGACCTCAAGGGCAAGAACGAAACGAAGCTCACCGAACTGCGCCGCGAGCACGTCGCGTTCATCTTCCAGTCGTTCAACCTGATGCCCGCGCTGAACGTGGAGCAGAACGTCACGCTGCCCACGCTGCTGGCCGGCCGCACGCCGGACAAGGCGTGGGTGGACCAGGTGATCGCGCGCGTCGGGCTGTCCCAGCGCGTGAAGCACCGGCCCGGCGAGCTGTCCGGCGGGCAGCAGCAGCGCGTCGCGATCGCCCGCGCGCTCGCCGCCCGCCCGGCGGTGGTGTTCGCCGACGAGCCCACCGGCGCGCTCGACACCACCACCGCGCTCGAGGTCCTCGGCCTGATGCGCGAATTGGTCAGCGCGGGCCAGACGATCGTGATGGTCACGCACGACCCGGTCGCCGCGTCCCACGCGGACAACGTGCTGTTCCTGGTCGACGGCCGGATCGTCACGCAGATGGCGAGCCCGAGCGTCGACGCGGTGGCGAGCACCCTGGCGCACCTCGGCGAGCAAGCGAGGAGGCAGCGGTGAGTTCGCGGCGAGTCGTGCTCGCGCTCGCGCTGTCGAGCCTCCGGTACCGCGCGGCGGCGTCGCTCGCGTCGTTCATCGCCATCTTCGTCGGCTGCGGTCTGCTGATCGCGTGCGCCGGGCTGTTCGAGACGGCGATCGTGCTGAAAGCGGCCCCGGAACGGCTGTCCGCCGCGCCGCTGGTCGTCGGCGGGTCCGCCGGGTTCAAGCTGCCGGACGAGGAATCGCAGGTCGTCCCGTACGCCGAGCGTGCGGTGCTGCCGGAGGACCAGGTCGCCAAGATCTCCGCGGTGCAGGGCGTCGGACAGGCGGTGCCGGACGTTTCGTTCGCGACCGTGCTGCTGCACGACGGTGCGCCCGAGCCGGGTGCGTCTGTCCTTTCCGGACACGGCTGGGATTCCGCTTCGCTGGGCGGATACAAACTGACCGAGGGCGCGGCTCCGAACACGCCGGGCCAGGTCGTGCTCGACGCGGCCACCGCGTCCGCGGCCGGCCTGCACGCGGGTTCGGCCGTCGACCTGGCGGTGAACGGACAGCGGCAGTCGTTCCAGATTTCCGGCGTCGCACAGCCTTCGCAGGCCGTGCGCGCGCCCGCGTTCTTCTTCTCCGTCGCGGACACCCAGCGGTTCAACCCGCATCCCGGCACCGTCGGGCTCGTGGGCGTGTTCCCGGCCGACGGGGTCGACGCGACCGAGCTGGCGGGCAAGATCTCCGAGCAGGTTCCGGCGCTGACGGTGCTGACCGGCGACGACCGCGGTTCGGCCGAATTCGTCGGCGTGAGCGGAAGCCAGCTGCCGCTGATCCTGCTCGCGGCGATCTTCGGCGGCATGGTGCTGGTCGTGATGGCGCTCGTCGTTTCCGCGACGATCAGCCTCACCGTCCGGCAGCGGCAGCAGGAACTCGCGCTGCTGCGGGCGACCGGGGCGACGCCGAAACAGGTGCACCGCATGGTCGTCATGGAGACGATGGCGGTCGGTGCGCTCGCCGCGGTGTGCGGGGCGTTCCTGGGCAGCCTGCTCGGAAACTGGATCTTCAGCACCAGCGGCTCGCTCGGCATCGTGCCGGACGAACTCGCCTTCACCCAGGACATCATCGCGTTCGCGGCGGGCATCGTCGTCACGCTCGCGATCACCTTCGGGGCCGCGTGGTTCGCCGCGCTGGCCGCCGCACGGGCCCGGCCGATCCAGGCGCTGGCCGAGGCGGCGATCCCGGGGGCCAAGGTGAACGCGGTGCGCCGCATGGGCGCGCTGATCTGCGGTGCGGCCACCGTGCTGCTGGCTTCGACCACGATCTTCATGCCCGCCGACAGCGCGGCGGCGATCGGCGGTCCGGCGCTGCTCACCGGTGCGATCGGCGTCGCGCTGCTCGGTCCGGAGATCATCGCGTGGGTGGTGGACCGGTTCGGTCCGTTCGTGCGCCGGGTCGCCGGCCGCGACGCCACGCTCGCGGTCATCAACACCCGGGCGCGGGCCGTCGCGTTCGCCGCGGTGCTCACGCCGATCACGCTCGCCAGCGCGGTCGCGCTCGGCAACGTGTATTCCGAGACCACCGCGCAGAAAGCGCAGGTCAACGCGTACGCCGGGCAATTGCAGGCGGACGCCGTGCTCACCTCGACCGCGGGCGGGTTCTCGCCGGACCAGCTCGCGCAGATCCGCAGCACGCAAGGGGTTTCGACCTCGTCGCCGCTCGTCACCAGCTCCGGCTGGATCGAAGATCCGTACGACGGCAACGGAAGCGACCCGTTGCGGCTGCTGGGCGTCGCCCCGCAGGACCAGGGCGGCACGGTGCTCTCCACCGAGGTCACCGAAGGTTCGCTGACGGCATTGCGCGGGGATTCGGTGGCGCTGCCCGCGTCGGTCGCCGACAGTCTCGAGATCAAGGTCGGCGCCAAGATCAAAATGCGGCTCGGCGACGGGGCGCAGGTCCCGGTGACCGTGGTCGCGCTGCTGGACAGCCCGTCCAGTTACGCAAGCATGGTGTTGCCCGCGGATCTACTGGCCGCGCACACCACCAGCGGCCTGGCGTCGCAGGTGCTCGTGCGGGGCGGCGACGCCAGCGCGATCGTGTCGGCACTGTCCGACCGGACGAAGGACTGGCCCGGGGTCACGGTCGGCGACGACAGCACGCTCGCCGCGAGTTTCCAGGCGAGTGCCGACGTCGAGGCGCTGATCAACTACCTGCTGGCCGTGCTCGCCATCGCGTACGCCGCGATCGCCGCGGTGAACACGCTCTCGGTGGCGGTGCTGGCCCGCCGGCGGGAGTTCGGCGCGCAACGGCTCGCCGGCGCCGACCGCGGGCAGGTGAAGCGGATGCTGTTCGTGGAAGGCGGGATCGTGGCGGTGACCGGGCTCGTGCTCGGCATCGTGATCTCGCTCTTCACCGCGGTGCCGATGGCCCTGACCACCGGCGAGATCATCCCGTCCGGACCGGTCTGGGTGTTCCTCGCCGTGGTGCTCGCGATCTTCCTGATCGTGTGGCCGGCGACCGCGCTCTCGGCGAGGCTGGCGATGCGCCGCAACGCCGTCGAAGCGGTGAAAATGCCCGGCCAGTAACGATTTCTAGGGGTACGCCGGGCCGGTCCGGGGTGGATAGTCTCGAAAGGACTGTCCACCCCGGCCCGGCTTTTTGCCGTCTCTGGAGCTATCCCATGCGTGTACTCCTGGCCGCGCCGTCCTCGACCGCCCGGCTGCACACCCTGGTGCCGCTGGCCTGGGCGCTGCGGACCGCCGGACACGACGTGAAAATCGCCGGACGCCCCGCGTTCGTCGAGAACATCCTCCGCACCGGCTGCGTCGCGGCCGAACTCGAAGACGGCGACGCGGAACTGACTGAATCCGCCGCACTGGTCAAGTTCGCGCGACTGTGGCGGCCCGCTGTAGTCGTGTCGAACGCACCCGCCGGAATCACCGCCGCCCGCGAGGTCAACGCCAAGGCAGTTCGCGTGCTCGGACCGTCGGACTTCGACGGCACCGCGGACCACGCACTCGACGTCGTCCCTCCTTCATTGCGAGACAAGGACTCTCCGGGAACTCCGATACGGCACATGCCGTATTTCGGTCCGGCCGAGATCCCCAACTGGCTGCGTCGCAAGGCATGCCGCACTCGTATTCTGCTGTCGCTGGCTGATCCTTCCTGGTATGAGCCAGTCTTCAGTGCACTGTCCGATGTAGACGCCGAGTTCGTCTGCAAGGCGGAACTGCCAGCCGGGCTCACCCTGCCGCCGAGCGTGAAACTAGTCGACTCCGCGCCTCCTTCCGCCGTGCTGCCGACCTGCGCGGCGGTGGTGCACGACGGCGACGAGACCTTGGCCCTTGCCGCAGTGGCGTACGGGCTGCCGCAGCTGTCGTTAACCGAGTCCGCCTTCGGTACCCGCGTCACCGCTGCGGGCGCGGGGCTTACCGGTTCGGCGGAAAAGATCTCCCGACTCACCGACGACACACTTCGCGCCGGTGCGGCCGCATTGCGTGCTGAGGTAGCCGCGTTACCGGCCCCTCGCGCGGTCGTCGCCCCCCTGCTCCCGCTAGGTCGGCTTTAGATCGCTCCGGCACTCTCTGTGGAGTAGAGAGGACCACTGCGTGAAGTGAGGTGGCGGCAATGCCGACCCGGGTGATGGAAAAGCCGGTCGATCCAGTGGCAGCGTGGCTGGCCCCGCTGGCGGACGACCCGGCGGGCGCGGTCGCGTTCCTCTCCGAAGTGACCGACCGCGTGTCGCGGCGCCACGGCTCGGGCAGAGTCCTGGTCCCCGGCGGCGGCCCGGTAGCGGACGCACTGGCCGGCGAAGGCTACGAGGTCCATCTGGAGCCCGGCTCGCGCTTCGACACCGGCTACCTGGGCGCGGACGTGCTGTCCCGCCTGCCCGACCAGCGAGACCAGTTGCGCGCGATCGGCCGCTACAGCCGCCTCCTGCGCCCAGGCGGCGCCCTGGTAGTCCAGGGCCGCCATCCGGACCCGGCCTGCTGGACCGCGGACGCCCGCGTGCGCGCGGTCGACGACGTCCGGCAAATCGTGCACCTGACTGACGCGTCGCTGCCCTTGCGCTACGTGTGGCCCGCCGAACTGGACCTGATGGCCGAACTGGCGGGCCTGGCCTTGGACAGCCGCTGGGGCGGTTGGTACGGAGAACCAGTCACGGGCGGCGGTTTCGTAGTGTCGGTTTACCGCAGCTGAGGCTTTTGCCCCAGCCCCGCAGCACAAATAGAACGGCCCGGTCTCCCGCTTGTGGCGGAAGACCGGGCCGAATCCGGCGCGGTCAGGATCAGACCGCGTCCGACATCTCGCCGACAAGAATGCTGTGGTGCAGCTTCCGCAACGAGCTCCCGGGCTCGATCCCCAGCTGCTGCACCAAATTCTGCCGAGCCGAAGCGAACGTCTCCAACGCCTCGGCCCGCCGGTTGGACCGGGCCAGCGCGGTCATCAAGTACTCGGTGAACGTCTCCCGCAGCGTGTGCTCCTTAGCCAGCGCGGACAGCTGCCCGACGACCTCGCGATGCCGCCCGATCAACAGTTCGGTCTCCATCAGCAGCTCAAGGCAGCCGAGCCGGCTCTCCTCGAGCAGCGTCGCGTAAGCCTGCACGTCCGGCGAGTCGGCGAATCCGCCAAACGCTGCACCGCGCCAAAGGTTGGTGGCCTCCCGCAGCACCTTCGCCGCCTGCCCGTAGCTGCGGTCCCAGTGCAACGTCCGCCCCTGCTCGTAAAGCCGGGTGAACCGGTCCGCATCGAGCTCGCCGATGCCGACGTGCAGCGAATACCCCCGCGGACTGGTGACCACCGGGCTCTCTTCCGCATCCTTGCTCGTGCCGCGCAACAGTTTCCGCAGCTGCGACACGTACACGTACAACGCCGCGCTCGCCCTTGCCGGCGGATGTTCGCCCCAGATCTCGCTGATCAGGTGCTCGGCGGTCACGACCTGGTTGTTCTTGGCCAGCAGCACGGACAGCAGGGTCTCGATCTTGCGGGCCCGCGGGGCGCAGACGCCGGGCCGGCCGCTCACTCTGATCTGTCCGAGAATTTCGTAGTTGAGCATAACTGCCCTCCGATGTCTCTCGCGCCGGACCCGTCCGGCGGCGCCCCCAGCGCCGCTGCCTGCCGGTCCGAGCCGGGTCCGTGACAGGACCATAGCAAACCGGGAGGTCGGTTTTCAAGGTAAAACCGGGTGGTTGGTCTGTTCCGGTCGCGACCTGCCGGATACGGCCAGGCAATCGGCCCTGCCGACTAGTAAACCGGGCGGTCGGTATGTCATGATGAGCAGGCCGGGAACCCACGCCGTGCCGTTCCCGGCGCGAGACGATGGGGAAGACGGTGACTAAACAGGCCCGTGCGGAGCTGACCAGGCTCCTGCTGCTGGACGCCGCGGCGACACTGTTTTACCGCGACGGCTACGCGGCCACGAGCATGGTGGACATCGCCCGCGAGGCCGGCGTGACCAAGGGCGGCCTGTACTTCCACTTCTCGTCGAAGGACGAGGTCTGCGACGAGGTGCAGTCGGCGGCCGTCGCGGTGCTGCACGGGCACGTCGCGCGAGCGCGCGGGAGCCGTCCGCATCTGCGCAGGCTGGCCGGCCTGAGCCGGGCGTTGATGGGCTGGCTCGCCGAGGACGCCAAGGTGGGCGCGAGCTTCCGGCTGGCCCGCGAAATGGGCTCGAACGACCCGCGGTTCGTCGCCTTCGTCCGCGCGTGGATGGGCCAGGTGCGCGCGCACATCGCCGCGGCGCACGGGGCGGGGGAGCTGAGCCCGCGCGTCCGCCCGGACCTCGCGGCGCTGCTGGTCGTGGTGACCTGCGTCGGCCTCGAAACGGCTTCGGCGAGCGGCACGATCCCGGCGGGCACGGATCTGGCGAACACGCTTTCCGAGCTCTGGCGGGTGATCGAGGTGGCGCAGCCCGCGGATTCGTCCGCCGCCGAGGCAACAGGCACCTGAGTGGCCGCGACGTCTGCGGGTCGAGAATTCCCTGCACTGCGCCAGTCAAGCGAACCGCGCGGATCCGCCAAAACCCGTTGCGCGGCAACGGGTTCACCGAGAAGACCGACCGCCCGGTTTCCCCAGCCTCACACCGTGTCGGCGGGAGGAGTCCCGGCCGGATCGAACTTGTGCAGCCGCCGCGGCGGGACCACGGCGTTCAGGATCGTCTGCCACATGAACGTGATCCGCTCGTGCAGGTCGGTCCGCCCGGTCAGCACCTGCGAACTGAGCTGGGTCCCGGTGAACGACGCGACGACGTACTGCGCGAGATCGTGCGCGTTGACCTCTTTCCGCACGTCGCCCGCGGCTTTCGCGGCGAGCAGCAGGCCGTGCACGGTGTCGTTCCACTGCTTGTAGGCGTTCGCGGCCGGGGCGACGAACGACCCCTGTTCGATGACCAGCCGGATGCCCGCGCGCACGCGCACGTCGGTGCGCAGGCTGTGGCCCATGTTCTGGGTGAGGTCGATGGCGGTCTGCAGACCCGGGTTTTCGACGTCGGCCAGCGGGTCCCACACGATGAACTGCTCGCGGATCAACGCGTCCGCCAGTTCTTCCTTGGACTTGAAGTGGAAATACAGCGCGCCCTTCGTCACCCCCGCCTCGGCGAGGATGTCCGACAGGCTCGCACCGAGAAAGCCGACCGCGTCGAACCTGGACGCGGCCGCGTCGAGGATGGCCTTGCGGGTCTGCTCCGCGCGTTCCTGGCGAGCCACTGCGCACACTCCTTTCGGGAAGCCGCGGGCCCGGAACGGCCGCGCAGGCACGCCAGTCTACCTCCGTCCCGGCCATCGGATCCAGAAGAAAAAAACCGGTAGGTAGGTATGGTTTTGTCCGGCCGTATCCGCTAAACATGGTGTGGGGGTACTGGGGAAGTTCTTTTTTCTGGGAGGACCGACATGGTCGGTATGTTGTTAGAGGAGTCTGTCCGAGGAACCTTCATCACCGATGGCGAAAGTTCGCCGGGCGGACGCCCGGTCGACTTCCAGCAGACGATCCCGCGCAATCTCGTGCACCGCGCGGCCGTCTCGGAAGTTTTCGTCACTGATCTGAACATCGTGGGCGAGGGGCAGTTCGAGGTCGGCGCGCAGTGGCCGCGCCGGCACGGCTTCTTCGGCCCGCGCACCGCGGGGTCGCACGACCCCATGCTGTACGCGGAAACCACCCGCCAGGCGTCGCTGCTGATCGCGCACCGCGCCTACGGCGTTTCGCTCGGCAACGCGTTCATCTCCGACTGGAAGACCAGCTCTATCGCCCCCGAAGGGCTGGTCACCGAAGGTCGGCCGATCGACGTGGTGCTGCGGGCGAGCGCGCACGACCCGGTGTTCCGGGGCAAGAATCTCATCGGGATGCGGACCGAGTTCGGCTGCTTCCGCGACGACGAACTGGTCGGCACCGCTTCGGAAACCTGGCGTTGCGTGTCCCCGGCGGTCTACCGCCGGCTGCGCGGCGACCATTTCGCGGCGACGCCGTTCCAGGCCCGTGCGCTGCCCACGGTGGCCCCGGCGCTCGTCGGCCGGGACCGGGGGGAGGACGTGCTGGTCGCGGAAACCGCGGTGCCGGGCACGTGGTCGCTGCAGTTCGACCCGGACCATCCGGTGCTGTTCGACCACTCGGTGGACCATGTCCCGGGCATGGTGCTGATCGAGGGCGCGCGGCAGGCGGCGCTGCTGACGCTCGGCGATCCGTACGCGCTTCCGTTGCGTTCGGATTTCGAGTTCTCCGCCTACGTCGAGTTCGATTCCGAATGCCTGCTGGTGGCGGAGGAACTCGAACCGGACGCGGACGGCTGCCGCGTGGTGCGGGTGGTGCTGGAGCAGAAGGGCCGCGCGGCCGCCACCGGCATCCTGGCGATGCGCAGGTCATGACTGCCGGCCTGGGGGCGGACAGTACGACCGGGGACATCCTCGTCACCGGAGCGACCGGGTTCATCGGTTCGGCGGTGCTGCGGGCGTTGCTCGCCCGCGGCGCCGCGGTGCGGGTGCTGGCGCGCGGTGCGGTGCCGGAGTGGATCACGCGATCCGGCGCGCGGATCCACCGAGGCGATCTCACCGACGCCGCCGGGCTGGCCGGGGCGTGCACGGGCGTCGCGACGCTCGTGCACGCCGCGTCCCGGATCGGCGGCACCGAAGAGGAATGCGCCGAGGTCAACGACCGCGGCACGGCCCGGCTGCTCGCGGAAGCACACCGCGCGGGCACGCGGCGCGTCGTGTACCTCAGCACCTGCGCGGTCTACCGCGACGGCGAGCATCGAGGCGCGCCCGAGGACACGCTCGACCTCGGGCCCGCCTCGGCCACCAGCCGCACCAGGCTGGCCGGAGAACAGCGGGTCCGCGCCGCGGGCGGGATCGTTCTGCGGCCGCACCTGGTGTACGGCGACGGAGACCGGCACGTGGTCCCCGCGCTGGCGAAGTGGCTGCGAGCGGTGCCGGCGTGGGCCGCGGGCGGCATGGCTCGGACATCAGTGGTGTCGTCGTGGGATCTCGCTGCCGTGCTCAGTGCGTTCGCGCTGGACCCGGCACTGGGCAGCCCCGGCGAGGTGTTCCACGTGGCCGACCCCGAACCGGTGCGGATGCGCGAGCTGCTCGAAGCCGTCTGCGGCACGCTCGACCTGCCGGTTCCCGATGCGGACCTGCCGCTTGCCGAGCACCGGGCGCGCACGCCGTGGCTCAGCGAGCACCAATGGTCGCTGCTCACCCGGGATCATTGGTACGACAGCGAAAAGGTCTGGAAACTCACCGGAGTGCCGCCGGGACCGGGGCTGCGCGTCCGGTTGGCCCAAGCCCGGAACTGGTATCGGGAAACGCTGGCAATTCCCGCGCCGGTCTGATCGGGGCGAATTCATTCGGCGATAAACGACGGCGGCCCTCCGGAAATTCGTCCCGGACGGCCGCCGCCGTTTCCGCGGAGTTCATTTCGGTGGCGGCGGACCCGGGCGCGGCGCGAAGATGATCGTCATGTCCCGACGCGAGCTCGTCGTGCTGGGTTCGGCGAGCCAGACACCGACCCGGCACCGCAACCACAACGGCTATCTGCTGCGCTTCGACACCGACGGCGTCCTCTTCGATCCGGGCGAGGGCACCCAGCGGCAGATGATGTACGCCGGCGCGACGGCGAACGAACTCACGCACCTGTGCGTGACCCACTTCCACGGCGACCACAGCCTCGGCCTCGCCGGCATCATCCAGCGGCTGTCCCTGGACGCCGTCGCGCACCCGGTGCGCTGTCACTACCCGGCGTCCGGCCAGGAGTACTTCGACCGCCTGCGGCACTCGACGTCGTTCCACGAACGCGCCGAACTGGTCCCGCTGCCGATCTCCGCCCCCGGCCCGCTCGGCGGCGCGCTGTCGGCGTACCCGCTGGAACACCGCATCGACTGCTTCGGCTACCGCTATGCCGAACCGGACGGCCTCCGGATGCTGCCCGACGCTCTCGCCGCAGCCGGCGTCCAGGGCCCCGCGGTCCGAAAACTCCAGGCCGACGGCGTACTCGAGACCGCGAACGGCCTGGTCCGGCTGGAAGACGTGAGCGTGCCGCGCCGGGGCCAGGTGGTCGCGTTCGTGATGGACACCCGCCTGTGCGCGGGCGCGTTCGCCTGCGCACAAGAGGCGGACCTGCTGATCGCCGAATCGACCTTCCGCGCCGCCGACGCCGAGCTGGCCTACCGCTACGGCCACCTGACCAGCACCGACGCCGGACGGCTCGCCGCGGAGTCGGGTGCCCGGGAACTGCTGCTGACGCACTTCTCGCAGCGCTACCCCTACGAGGAGGCGGACCGGTTCCGCGACGAGGCCGCGAAGGTGTTCGACGGAGAGATCCACGTGGCACGGGATCTGGACGTGGTGCCGCTGCCGCCGCGCCGGTGAGGAGTGGAATGGTGCCACCGGTCCCCGCTGACCTGCTGGAAATCGCCGAAGCGCTCGTCCCTGGTGCCCCGGTCGGCTCCGCTCGCCTTGCCACGCAAGGGAATATGCACCACGTGGTGCTGCTGCCCGGCGTCGCCGCGGTACGGATCAGCAAGCGTCCCGATTCCGCCGCCGAGCTGCCACGCCGAACCGAGATCCTCCACGCGATCACGGCGGCTGGCCTGCCGTTCGCCATACCGGAGCCGCTGACCCCGGTCACCAGCTTCGGCGATCGCGCGGCCGTCGCGGTTTCGTGGATCGACGGCGAGGGGTTGCCGGAAGGCGTCGGCGATCCAGCAGCGTTCGGTCCGCTGTTGACGGCACTGCGCGAGGTCGAGATCTCCCCGGCGCTGGAAGCCGTTCTCCACCGCCCGCGCAGCTCGGACTGGGCGGAGGTCCTGCACGACGTCATTCCCCGGCTGCCGGCGAAGTGGCAGGACGACGTCCGGCAGCGGCTCGACACGCTGCTCGCGCTCGAAGACGTCCCGGCAAGACTCGTCCACGGCGACCTCGGCGGCGCCAACGTCCACTTCACCGCGGACGGCAAGCTGACCGGCGTCCTCGACTGGGACCTGGCGGTCCTGGCCGACCCGGCAATCGACGCCGCGCTCGTCGCGACCTGGCACGGCTGGGACGTCCTCCGCGCGGCCACCGACGAGGAGACCTGCCGCCGCGCCCGGGCCTGGAACGACCCGATCGGCGTCGAACACCTCCACCCACTCTTCGCTCAAAAGCCGCTGACCAGCATCGATGGCTTCGTCCGCGCCGTCGTGACCTGGCTGGAGACCCACCGCTAAAAATCTTCTCAAGAATTTTCGGCCGCGCTGTCGGATCGGGTCGCCGGTGTTCGTAGCAGTAGTGAAGCCGCCCGCAAGGGGCAGCACCGAAGCGAAGGAACCGACCATGAAGCTCACGACCGTGACCCAGCTGACCGTCGACGGAGTCGTGCAGGGCAACGGCGGCGCGTCCGAGGAGGACCGCCGAAACGGATTCGACCGCGGCGGATGGGCGCTGGGCAAGGGCGACCAGGACACGCTCGCGTTCATCAACGACACCTACCACCGCGCCGACGCCTTCCTGTTCGGCCGCCGGACGTACGACCTGTTCGCGGCCTCGTGGGGCATGATGAGCGCCAACGCCGCCCCCGGCCGCGAACGCATCCGGCTCGCCCTGAACGAGCGGCCGAAGTACGTGGCCTCGAAGACGCTCACCGCCCCGGCGTGGTCCGGCACCAGCGTCCTGTCCGGCGACCTGGCGACCGCCGTCGCGGACCTCAAGGCCCGGCCCGGCGGCGAACTGCAGGTGCACGGCAGCGGCACCCTGGTCCGGCGGCTGCTGGAAATGGACCTGGTCGACGAGATGATTTTCCTGGTGATCCCGGTGATCGTCGGACAGGGCCAGCGGCTTTTCCCGCAGAACGGCCCGGATCTGGCCCTGGATCTGGTTGAGTCACGAGTGGACACGAAGGGCGTGACGACGCAGGTCTGGCGCCCGGCCGGGCGTCCGCAGTACGCGGGCCGCTGACCTCAGAAAGGATCCTGCGATGCAGTACCTGATTTCCGTGATCCACGACCAGCCCCCTTCCGTCACGCCGGAGGAGGACGCGGCGATCGACGTTTTCAACGAGCGTCTCCAGACCGAAAACCACTGGGTGTTCGCGGGCGGTCTGGCCGCGCCGGAAACCGCGACCGTCATCGACAACCGGGACGCGGCGGGAATGGTCACCGACGGCCCGTTCCTGGAATCGAAGGAATACCTGGCCGGCTTCTGGATCATCGAGGCGCCGGACCTCGACGTCGCGCTCAAGCTCGCCGCCGAAGGTTCGAAGGCGTGCAACCGCAAGGTCGAGGTGCGACCGTTCCAGTGAGCGACGTCCGGGAGGCGATCACCCGCGCCCACCGCGAGGAGTGGGCCCGGGTGGTCGCCGGTCTGACCAAACGTTTCGGCGACCTGGACATCGCCGAAGAAGCCGCCGCCGAGTCGTTCGCGACCGCGGTGGAGCGATGGCCGTCCGACGGCGTGCCGCCCAACCCCGGAGCCTGGCTGACCACCACCGCCACCCGCAAAGCCATCGACCGCATCCGCCGCGAAAACAAACGCGACGACAAGCAACGGGAGGCCCAGCCGGTGTACGACGCGACGCCTCCCCACCTCATCGACGACGACCGCCTCCGCCTGATCTTCACCTGCTGCCACCCGGCGTTGGCCGCCGAATCCCGGGTGGCCCTGACCCTGCGCATGGTCGGCGGCTTGACCGTGCCCGAGATCGCCCGTGCCTTCCTGGTGTCGGAAAGCACTATGGGACAACGGATCACGCGGGCGAAAGCCAAAATCAAGGCCGCCCGCATCCCGTACCGAGTGCCCGCCGCCGAAGACCTCCTGACGCGCGTCTCCGGTGTCCTGACCGTGCTGTTCCTGGCCTTCAACGAGGGCTACCTTGCCACCGGCCCCGACACCGACCCCGTGCGCCAGGACCTGACCGCCGAAACGATCCGGCTGACCCGCCTGATCCGCACCCTGCTCCCCGACCACGGCGAGGTGACCGGCCTGCTGGCGCTGATGCTCCTCACCGAAGCCCGCCGCCCCGCCCGAGTGTCCGCCGACGGTGAGCTAGTAGCCCTGGACGAACAAGACCGTGCGCTCTGGGATGTGTCGCTGATCGCCGAAGGCCACCGCCTGGTCCGCGAACGCCTCGCCACCGGCGTCGCTCCCGGCCGGTACCAGCTCCTGGCGGCGATCAACGCCGTGCACACGTCCGCGCGGGACATGCGCGAGACCGACTGGTCGCAGGTTCTCGCCCTCTACGACCAACTCGTCCGCGTCGATCCGTCGCCGATCGTCGCCCTGAACCGCGCCATCGCCGTCGCCGAACTCGACGGCCCTTCGGTGGCGCTGGGTTTGGTCGACGGTCTCGGGGACCGGTTGGCCGGATATCACCCGTACCACGCCACCCGCGCTGACCTGCTCCGCCGGTTAGGCCGCGACGAGGATGCGCGCGCGGCTTATGACCGGGCGATCGAGCTGGCGGGCAACACCGCGGAGACTGCTGCGCTGTCTCGTCGACGGGATGAGTTGCGGTAGGGGCGTCGACGCACGAAACGCCGGTCAGTCAGCAGCCCGACGTGCGCACATGCCGGTGCCCCCTGGCCGGGAAGTCCGGAGGCGCGGGCGGCAGCAATTCAGCGAGCATGTAGCGGCATTTTTCCGCGACCCGGCAGGACGCCGGATTGTCTTCGGCATGCAGCAAGTCCAAGCGGTTCACCCGGACGATCTGCTGTGTGTCGAGCGCCCACCGCGACGTGACTTCCAGCGCCTGGGCAGCGATGCCCCGCCCGCGAGCTTGGGCAGCCGTCCAGTAGCCGACCTCGGCGGCACCAGCGTCCCGGACCTTCACTACGACGTGACCGACCGGCGTGTCGTCGACGGCCGCCACCGCGAAGCTGAATTGCGTCGCGGAGTCCCAGCCGGATGCCTGTGCGTCCAGCCACCGCTGAGCCTCGGCGTCGTTGGCAAGGGAAGTCGTCAACCGGCGGCGCAACAGCGGATCGCGATGTGCGTCAACCAACACCTGCCGATCTTCCGACCGCCACGGGCGCAGTCGCAATGTGGTCCGGGGGATGGGGAGAAGGACGGTCACGACTTTCCATTCTGCACCGCCCAGACGTGTCGCGCCCGAATACGGACCGAGCAATATCCTTGCCCGACAGCGAATTCAGTTGTGCTGCCCGGGAATGTCGCCGCAGTAGGGTAATCTCACCGCATGCTCATCGAGGTGGACAGAGGCTAGCCGCCGGGTTCTCGGCGGCGTACCGGCCGACGAGTGCCCTGGCCCGACTCTTTCCCACCAATTCCCCCTTCGCGCCCTTGGCGTGCGCTCCGCTGTGCGCTGGTCGCGGGGACGATGACCTTCAGGAGCACTCATGACGCACGATTCGCCGCGTCCGCCATTCGACCCAGAACTCGCCGCGATGCTGCCCGCACTAGCCGACCACGTGCCGGTCGGCATGACCGCGGACCGCTTGCCGCATTACCGGAACCTCCCTTTCCCCAGCATCGAAGAACAAATCGGCGACCGCCCGGTCCGCTGCGCCCACCACACCATCACCGGCTACGACGGTGCGGAGATTGCGGTCTCCGTCCTGTCCCGCGCGGACCACGAGACCTCCGGCCCCGGCATCTACTACCTCCACGGCGGCGGAATGGTGATGGGAGACCGCTTCGCCGGAGCGAGCCCGCTGATCGAATGGGTGCTGAAGTACGACGCGGTCGCCGTCACCGTCGAGTACCGGTTGGCCCCGGAACATCCCGACCCGGTCCCCGTCGAGGACTGCTACGCGGGCCTGCGCTGGACGGCCGCCAACGCGAACGCCCTGCGCTTCGACCCGCAACGCCTAGTGATGTTCGGCGGCAGCGGCGGCGGAGGA